>JAIXUS010000015.1 GCA_027483445.1 Bacteroidota bacterium
GTGTCTCGGTGAATTTTGTCTTTCGCATACGCTTTTCAAAGTTAGCAGTTTAAAACGTAGCTATTTTGGGGGGAGGCTTCAGTGCAAGACCAGTTGTTTCGGGTTTATCAGGAAACAATAAAATTAAATTCCTCGATAAAACACGAAAAATTATTGATAATACCGTTCTTCCAATAAAAGAGCAATATAGATATGTTCATCTTGATTTGAATTTAAAAACAGATTGGACTCATGAAAGAGAATGGAGAATAGCTTGTGGAAATAATGATTACGAATTTACAGTAAGAGATGATCAATATAATTAAACATTCATTACGAGGGGGCTTAATATATTCTCAAAAGAATTATTTTCTGAAGTAATAGTCATAGTTAAATCCAGTGAAAATGCTCAAAAATTATGGAAATTAATACAGGGGCAATTAGATTGTGGTTATGCTAAAGGAGGTCAGGAATTCTATACAAATGTAAAATGCTTAATAACAGAAAAAGCAATTGAATTCATGCAATTAAACTCTGTTGGTTCCATTGAAGATCTTCCAGATAATGTATTTTACTCGATAAATTACGATTTTTTGAATACAAATGAAATAAGTATTTTTAATAATTGTATTCAGAAATGTCATGAATTAGCTAATTCATTTGCCGAGGAATATATCAATAGCCATAATCTTACTACCGAGGCAAGCCGCTTTAATCATGACATATGTGGTTTTGCTGATGTCGTTTCATACGACATTGAAAATAAATATTGTAGATATGCCTTAAAAACTGGGCATGCATACTCAATAGGTGATAAAATACTATTTAATAACCTAAAGAAAGCAGTACCCAGTATTCAAAGTATTACTTATCATGAGTATATCTCACAAAAGCAAAGTGAAATAATGACAAAAGAACTTGGGGTTATGTTTTACGTACATTCAGTTCGTGATTAAAGCCTTGGTCTTCCCCCTCCCCCAACCCACCTCGATCGCCATTGCTCAATTTTACAGCACCGGCCCTTTCTCCTTTCCCCTTTCGCCTTTCAACTCGCGTAGCGTTGCGCCACCGGTTGAAGCGGAAACCCCGAATGGCGGGGGCTTTTGAGCGGTGGCATGAGGCGTTGTAGCGAAAAACGGGATGCCTGAAAATTGGGCTCAAAGGGTAACGGAGGCTCGGGCAGGCAGGCGCCCTGAAAATAAAGCAGCACACAGCCTCTGGGCTTGGGTTCTTGCTCTACAGCTGCTCGGCGATGGTGTAGTAAGCCTCGAGGCTGTGGTGGACGAATACTTTTTCGGGATCGGACCGGAAGCGCTCGAAATAGGCGGCATCGGGACGGAGCACTACCGGTGTGCCGGCGCGCATGTACATCGACGATTTTACGTACCTGGGCTGCTCGAATTCGGGCAGTGTTTGGCGCACAAGCCGGCTTACCATGCGGCCGAGGTATTTTTCGTACTTCTGCTGGGCCTTCTGCGTTGGACGAGTGAGGTTGCGGAAGATTTTGCGCAGCACCACACGCTCGGCAATGTTGCGTTGGCGAATCATTTTTCGCGCACCCACAAAGGGATTTAAGGGGTGAAAATCGTTCACAGTTTGTATGGTTACCGGGGTTTCGGGCACCCAATCTTCCGAATTTACCACGGTAAAGGCCCATCCACCGCGGTTGGCCCACTCAAAATCGTAGGCAAAGGCTAGATTTCCGGGTTTTGGAGCGGCCGAGCAATAGGTTTTCAGGCGCAAGTCGGCGGGCAGGGCACCCAGGCGCATTTGCTCCCGAATAAAGGCGTTGAGCAAAAAGCAAATGGCGCCGCCCTGGCTATGGCCCATCAGCAGAAAATCGCGCTGTCCTTCGTTAACCCTCCTTTTCAGATGCGGCAGCATGTCGCGCGAGAGGTAGGCCGTAGCCACGAGCCAACCCACATGCACGTAGGCATTCGGGTTTTTGCTGAGGCTGTATTCGAACCTAAAATCCTTTTCCAGCTGCAAACTTCCGCTGGCGGGCACCATGGCTGCATAAATATTGGCCACCCAGCTTACGAGGTCGGCAATGCTTCCGCGCACGTTCAACACATCGGGCTTCCCTTCTGAAATCCAGTGAACCCAACGGTTTTTGAGTCCGATCTCAGGCGAACGGTAAGCCAGTGTGTACTCGGCCGGAGGTCCCTCGATACCGGGCGTGTAGCCGGCAATGTCTACATTCTCTGTGTTAAACCTGAGCAAATGGAGGTATTCGCGTTTTTCGAAGCCGCTCTGCAATGGAATCTGAGCGCTTGCAAGCAGGCTGCACAGAATGAACAAGCAGGCTAGTGGGAATTTGAGCATCGGTCGGGGACAATTCATGGCGTCTAAAGTACCCCTTAGTCAAATACTTGAAGCGTGGTTCAACACGTTTTTTCGCGCGCTAAGGCTAATTTCCGGACACGTGGTGTGGGCTTCTTTGCGGCGTACTGAAAAACACTCGACAGTATTATGCACCGCACTACATCTTCTTTTTGAATGTGGTTTTGTGCGCGGTTTAATCAATGAGCTTTCGGAAACTCATCCACGCCGGCAATCGGAAAATCTACTTTTCGGTATTGGGCAATGCAAGGTTGGCTTGGTTAGATAGCGGTTCGCGGTAATCCGTTTACGGCTCCGCCTTATAGTTTCGCGTGGGTTGCATTTCCTCCTTCTTTAATTAATTCCAAGTAATGGACAAAAATGCAAAATAACCTGCATAAACTATAAATCAAATCAAATATTTGTTTATACTTGCATATCAAACACCAAAAATCTAAACAACAGTTAAATCATGAAACAGCTGCTACTACTCATTGTATTATTTCTGTTTTCTTACGGCAAAAGCAAATCACAAGATTCTGTAACGGTCACGTTTCGTTTGTATATGCAGTATCCTAATGGTACTTCTGTTTTTGAAGACGCATTTCAGGAAGGATTATTCCCTTTTCCATTTATTACAGGGAATTTTGCTGATTTGGGAGCCACCGGCCAACAAGATCAACAAGACGTTCCATTAAGTAACTATTCTCTTGAAACTATTTTATTCGAATCGTTTAACTCTGTAAGCACGATTAACCCCAATGAGATAAATTTTGAAATAAAGTTTCCTTTAATTGCGGTTGGTCAAGAGCTTAAATTTAGTTTTGGAATTTACGATTTTTTAATTCCTTACATGTTTTATGGTGATGATATCAACCTTTATCCGGATAATTCGCCACATTCCTCATGTTTTACAAGTTCACCTGAATTAGATCTTTTGTTTGCCCAAAATAACATAAACAGCACTGGTATTGTTAGGACAATCACAATCCCACCTGTTGATGCCATTTACAGCTATTGCTGGTCTTCTTGTTTACAATGCAATGGAGATTCACCCGGCATTGTTAGCGAAGAGAATATTATAAGAACGAGAACCTTTATTGACTTAAACAATAATTCAGTTTTTGATTCAGAAGAACCAAAGGTTCAGGGAATTAATGTTCAAATTAATACAAGTCCTATTCCAATCAATGGTTATACGGGAAACAATGGGACATTTTCTACTTACTTACCCGATGGAAACTATACAGTACAGGTTGTGCTTCCGAACCGATTTAACACAACAAATGCAATTCAAGATGTAACACTTTTAAATAATGATGTTAATTTGCTGTTCCCATTAACATTAGCTCCCGATTTTTTCGAAATTGAGGCCGTTTTTAATCCTGCGTTGATGGTTGCAGGTTTTAACCAAACTTCGTTTATCGAAATCCAAAATACCGGAAATACCGTCTCTAATTTGTCTTTGACGATAACTTTACCGAATAACCAAAGTTTTGTGAGCAGCATCCCTGCACCAACAAATGTTTCTGGCAGTGTTTTAACTTATTTGATTCCATCTATCGATGTTTACGATAATTTTCCAATCAGCATTACCACTTATCTTCCTCCGCCCCCAACATTTATGCCCGGTGATGAAATCACTTGGAACCTGAATTTAAGTCCTTTACCAAACGAAGAAAGTGATGCCAACAACATTTTTAGTTATACACTTCCGATACTTTCTTCCTATGATCCTAATGACAAAACAATGATGAAAGGAAGTTCTCTCACCCCGGCTTTAGTAAATGAAGGTGAAGATTTTCATTACCGAATTCGTTTTCAAAATACGGGAAATTTCCCAGCTTCTTTTATCCATGTGCGCGACACCTTGGAAGCCGGCTTGAATGCTTCAACGTTGCGAATGCTCTCCGCTAGTCATGAATATTCACTCACTGTAACGAACGGGGTTTACTTAGATTGGTTTTTTCCTAATATTCAATTACCCGATTCTGCCTCCGATCCTGAAGGAAGTCAAGGTTATATCCTGTTTTCAATACAACCTATTTTACCTGTTGCAGAAGGAACCCAAATAGAAAACACTGCTCATATTTATTTCGATTTTAATCCTGCAATTATTACCAATACGGAAGTTACAAGAATAGAAACCCCATTGTCTGCCAGCCTCTCCAGTGCCTACGAAAACGTATGGGTAAATTCACATTTGGAATTGCACATTCAAAATCCAAATGATTTCACTCAATTAAATGTCTATTCGTTGGATGGAAGAATACTATACAATTCGAAGCCCACGAATTATCTCGATTTAAAAAGTATTAACGCAAATGAGCTAGTAGTTATTGAGTTAACAGGGAATAACAAACGCGTGGTGCTGAGACAGGCTTTGATCAAAGAATAATGAAGCTGCTATTTCCCAATAGGTGAAAACTATAATCGACTTACGTTTTCCTCTTCAGATAAAAAAGCGTTTTAATGGCTGAACACACAAATTGATGATGACTCGAAATAGGGTTGGTTGTGAGTAGGGTCTACCTAAAAACTGAATAGCTTTTCATTAGTGCTCTTATAGGTCATTGAATCGAAGTAGAGCCAACCGAAAAAGTTAGAAATGTGCCTGTTGCGAGGCGAATAGGCGAAGCTGTATATTGAATACTGCTTGCCGCGGGCAACGAAGCAGATGCTACATTTCTGGCTAATGAAAAACTGAGCTCAATGAATTCACAAGAGGATTGATTTTCAAAAGCCAGACTAAAATCCATTGCGTTAAGCCTCCTTCAATTATGGGCTAAAGTACTATAAATAAAGCCATTGAGTATTTTTTAGTAAGTACTAAAGTAGATGGACCATTACTACAAGTTGGATGATTTTTTCCTCCGCCATTGTTAATACTTACTCTGAAATTAGAGTAAAAACGGGCGGCCATCCTCTTATTTTTGCGCCCTATGGCAGAAGATACACCAGAAGAGACAGAAGGCATGGATTTGTCGGAGCAGCATGCTTCTGACGAGCACATTACCCATCTGGGCGGGATGTATGAGAACTGGTTCCTCGATTATGCTTCGTATGTGATTCTCGAGCGTGCCGTTCCATACGTGGAAGATGGACTCAAGCCGGTGCAGCGGCGAATTCTGCATGCCATGCAGGAACTCGACGACGGGCGGTACAACAAAGTGGCGAATATTATTGGGCATACCATGAAGTATCACCCGCACGGTGATGCCTCCATTGGCGATGCTTTGGTGCAGCTGGGGCAGAAAGACCTGCTTATCGACTGCCAGGGAAACTGGGGTAACATCCTCACGGGCGACTCTGCCGCGGCGGCGCGTTACATCGAGGCCCGCCTTAGCAAGCTGGGCAACGAAATCCTCTTTAACCCAAAAACCACACACTGGCAGCTCAGTTACGATGGCCGAAACAACGAGCCCATCACGCTTCCGGTAAAATTCCCCTTGCTGCTCGCCCAAGGCGTGGAAGGCATTGCGGTAGGTCTGGCCTGCAAAATTCTGCCCCACAATTTCATCGAGCTTATTGATGCCTCGGTGGCTTATTTGAAGGGGAAATCGTTTGAAATTTACCCCGACTTCCTCACCGGCGGTCTGGCCGATTTCAGCAAGTACAACGACGGCATGCGGGGCGGAAAAGTGCGGGTTCGAGCCAAAATTTCGCAGCTCGACAAGAACACGCTCGTCATCACCGAAATCCCTTTCGGAACCACCACCGGAAGCCTGATTGAATCCATCATCAGCGCCAACGAAAAGGAGAAGATTAAAATCCGCAAGATTGAGGACAATACCGCCGAGAATGTAGAAATCCTCATCCACCTGCCTGCGGGTATTTCGCCCGACATCACCATCGATGCGCTGTATGCAGTAACCGACTGCGAGATTACCATTTCGCCTAACGCCTGCATCATTGAGAATGATAAGCCGCGGTTTACGGGTGTTTCAGATATTTTGCGCCTATCGGCGGATAACACCCGCTACCTCCTACAGCGCGAGTTGGAAATCGAGAAAGCCGAGCTGGAAGAGGCCTGGCACTTCAGTTCACTCGAGAAAATCTTCATCGAAGAGCGCATCTACCGCGACATTGAAGAAGCCGAAACCTGGGAAGAGGTGATAAGCCGCATCGACAAAGGCTTACAGCCCTTCCGTTCGCGATTGAAGCGCGATATTACCCACGACGACATTGTTCGGCTTACCGAAATCCGCATCAAGCGCATCTCGAAATTCGATGCCTTCAAGGCCGATGAGCAAATCAAGGGCATTGAAGAGAAAATTGCGCAGTGCGAAAATCATCTGGCCAACCTCACCGAATATACGGTTGCCTGGTACCTGAACCTGAAGAAGAAATATGGTGCCGGCCGCGAGCGGAAGACTGAGATTCGTCCGTTCGAGAACATCGAGCTGGCCAAGGTGGTCATCAACAACGCCAAACTTTACGTAAACCGCGAAGAAGGCTTTGCCGGTTATGGCCTGAAGAAGGACGAATACGTGTGCGAATGCTCCGACATCGACGATATTGTGGTGATGCGGGCCGATGGCACCATGCTCGTGACCCGAATTTCCGACAAAGCCTTTGTTGGCAAGGACATTTTGCATATCAACGTTTTCCGAAAGAACGACGACCGCACCACATACAATTTGGTGTATCAGGATGGCAAAACCGGTCCGTATTTCGTCAAGCGTTTCGCCATCAGCGGGGTCATCCGCGACAAGGAATACCCGCTAACCAAGGGAACTAAAGGCTCAAAGGTGATTTACCTGAGTGCCAATCCGAACGGGGAGAGCGAAACCCTGCATGTGTTCCTCAAGCCACGTCCTAAACTGAAGAAAACCTCATTTGAGTTCGATTTCGGAACGCTGGCCATCAAGGGTAGGGGAGCCGCCGGAAATACCCTCACGAAGATTCCCATTCGGAAGATTGTGTTGAAGGAGAAGGGCCAAAGTACCCTGGCTGCAAGGCAGATTTGGTGGGACGAATCGGTGAAACGCATCAACACCGAAGGACGGGGCTCGCTGCTCGGTTCATTTGGTCCGGCCGATAAAATCCTCACCCTAATGCAGAGTGGTCATTACCGGCTTTACCCGGCCGATCCGGCCCTGCATTTCGAGGAAGACCTGATTCACATTGAGAAATTCCGTCCTCAACAGCCTATTTCGGCCGTGTATTATGATGCCGAAACGAAGGAGCACATGGTGAAGCGTTTCGTTCCGGAAAGCGGCGATAAAAAGACCTTGTTTATCAGTGAAGCGGAGGGCTCAGTGCTCATTTATGCCAGCACCGATACGTTCCCTCGCATACAGGTAGACTTTGCCAAGATGGGCAAGGTAGAACGGGCCTCTCAGGAGATTGAGCTGGAGTCGTTCATTGCCGTGAAGGGCTTGAAGGCCAAAGGGAAGAAGCTGGCCCAACAGCCGCCGAAGAAAATTACGCCTTTGGAGTCGTTGCCCGAACCGGAGCACGAGCCCGAACCGGAAGGTGGGCCAGGTGCCGACGAAGCCGATGATTCCGCAACGGATGCCGCACCGAATATTGTAATCGACCTCGAAGCCGATGATGATCAGCTGAGGTTGTTCGGGGAATCGTAAAAGCAAAAGCGCCTTTGAGGCTCGTTCAAAGGCGCTTTTTAAATGCTATGTGCAACAACAATTCTATTCACCAAGTGTAAAGTTCTGTACCTTTGAAAATGCAGGTTAAAAGGCTTTACATGATAGGTGGTTGTAATGGTTCTGGCAAAACCACAGCCTCATTCAATATTCTTCCAGATCTTCTACATTGCAATGAGTTTGTTAATGCGGATGAAATAGCCAGAGGTCTTTCACCATTTCAGCCTGAAAAAGTTTCAATTGAAGCTGGAAGATTAATGCTAAAAAGAATTGATGAACTTATTCATTCAAACCAAGATTTTGCCTTTGAAACTACACTGGCAACGAGGACCTTCGTTAGCACTGTTAAGAAAGCTAGAGCAAGAGGCTATTTTGTTACACTGATTTTCTTTTGGCTGGATTCAATAGAATTAGCAAGAGATAGAGTACGGAGAAGAGTTTCAGAAGGAGGCCATTTTATTGAATCGTCAGTGATTGAAAGAAGGTACAAAGCAGGAATTAAAAACCTGTTTCACTTGTATGGTCATGTAGTGGATTCTTTACTTATCTACGATAATTCAAAGGCCGAAGCTGAATTAATCGCCGAGAAAGAACTTGAAAGTGAATACTTCGTTATACACAATGCTGAAAAGTTTAACACTTTAAAAAGGCTGTCAAATGAGCAATAAGGAAAAAGAGGCTTTGAAGGAAACCATTAAGAAAGCAATCAAAATTTCCTCACAAAAATTAATTCAGAGAAAGAAAGCGCTTGGACAAAAACTAGTGATAAGCGATAATGGAAAAGTCAAGGTAGTAGAGCCATAGAAGGCAAGGACATTGAGTACTTAGTCTTCAGTAATTAGAGGATGCGGGTTAACCTTTGAATGCTCTTCACTGATGCGAGGGGTTGAACGTATTGCGTATCACGTATGTCGTATTTCGTACACTGCCCTTCCCTAAATAGCGTTGACCCTTTTGGTTCAACATTGATTTATTTCCATCGGGCAATCAGGAGCATGAGGTACTTCTTTTGTGCAGCTGTTTAGCGTGAATAAATGCAGCTGTTTCAAATTTGATTTTGTCGTTTGAAATACTCAATTCCTCGCTCGTCAGCATGTTCCGAAGCTAGCCGTTAATCGGCAATTGCAATGCCGCCTGCGCTCAAGTAATTTCTCAGTTCCAACAATTTACCGTGCCCAAAATCAAAAAAAAACCAAAGCCTGAAGCGCTTGTTCCATTTAGAAACGTTCGCCTCAAGCCTTGGGTTTTCATACGCAGTACGGAATACGTAATACGCTGTACGCTCGTTTATGAAATCTCTCCCCCAAATGTTACCGTGCCCTCAGCCTAGAGCCTCAATCACTGAAACTTCCAACGCATTCCAATATACACCACCTGACCAAAGGTAGGTCCCCAGATTTGAGCAGCATCGAAAAAGCCATTGTGAGGGTCTTCGGGTGAAATGATTTGCCGGCTTTGAATAACGCCGGTCAAGTTCTCACCACCCACATACACCGCTAGTTTTTCAAAGTTATAGGTTACCTGGGCATGCAGCAAGGCATAGTCGGGCGAGCGGTCGGTCATCTGGTACGGCTCCGGATTGCCACGGGTATCAGGCATTCGCTTGCTGCTGATGTAGTTTATCGTTACGTCGGCCATAAACTTATTGCCCCTCGAATGGTAGGAGAGGCTGGCCAGCGCGCGATGTCGGGCTGTAAAGGGTTTCTCCAGCCAGCCTTTGGTGTTAAAGAACATCCAGGCATCGGTGTAACGATAAGCCATGCGCAAGTCGAAGCGATTGTTGATCTCCTGAAACAGATCCAGCTGCGTGCTGTTGGCAAACGATTTCCCATCCACATTGTACACCAGCATCTTTTGCGCATGTGCATCAAGGTCAATCACCGTTTGGCGCTCAAACCAGGTGTAGAAGTACTCTCCCGAAAGGCTTCCTTCGCGGCCGTTGATGAAATAGCTCCATTGAAAGCTGGTTCCGCCATTCCAGGCTACTTCAGGCCTAAGGTCGTAAGCTGCGCTGATGGTTCCGGGCTGCGCAACAGGCGTGATAAATGTCCGGCTACTCACCAGATAAGCCATGTTTTCGGCCAAAACATTGGCTGTACGCTGACCTCTTCCGCCGGAGGCGCGAATATTGAAACGCTCAGTGATGTTCCACTTGTAATGCAGCCTCGGCGTTACAAATCCCCCAAAGAGGAAGTTATGGTCGGCGCGAAGCCCCGCCACCAGCGTGTGATTTCCGTAGTTTCCGGTGTATTCAAAAAAGCCTCCTGCGGTTTGCTCAAGTCGGGCAAGCGGAGTTCCGGTGTAGTACTCTTCATATTGATCGCTCCAGAAATTGGCTCCGGTACGGTACTTATGCTTGCCCGAAAACCCGATTTGATTTTGGAAAAACACATTGGCATTCACACTGTGCTGGTTGGCTTGATACCAACGGGCATCGAACTGCGAGTTAATGGTGTAGCGCTGAAAGTTACCCAGGAACCCGATGCTCTTGCGCGGATTGCTTTTGAATACATATCCGGCCTTGGCCACAACGTCCCACTGCTGAATTTCCTGGTCGAACTCGTAATGGTGCTCATCGAATGGATCTTCCTCAGTGTGTGTGGTTCCCGAATACTTCTTTTCCCGAACATAACGAACACTGAGTTGCGCTGTGCGACCCATGGTATCGCGGTAAAACCAACGGTTCATCACATTGCCCTGCCAGCCGTCCGGACTGTCCATAAAACCATCGCGGTTCTGATCGATCATATTATCCATCCAGCTACCGTGCACCAAAAGGTTGGTACTCAGCTTCTCGTTTAGCTTTACCACCTTAATGAGATTGGCCTCCGAACGCCCGAACTGGTTCAAATACAAATTCAGTAAACCTCGCTCTTTGCAATCAGGCTTTTTAATTTCGGTGTTGATTTGTCCCGTAATCGACTCAAAACCATTGGCTACCGAGCCCACGCCTTTCGATACCTGGATCGATTCAACCCAGGTTCCGGGCAGCAAACTCAAGCCGTGGTTAATGTCTAAACCCCTTATTAATGGTAGGTTTTCAATGGTGTTTTGCAAGTAAATACCGCTCAATCCCAACATTTGAATTTGCCGGCTTCCGGTAACCGCGTCGGTGGTGGTAATGTCTACCGTAGCACTGTTTTGAAAGCTTTCCGAAACATTGCAGCAAGCTGCTTTAAAAAGCTCCTGTTCGGTGATGATTTCGGTTTTGATGGGATTGATGCTCGACAGATAGGTAGAAGGCTGCACGGCAACAACTTCAAAGGTGTTCAGCTCTTTTTCATCGATCAGGCTTACGGTATTGGGTTTGCCTTTCAGGCTGATGACAGTATCGGCTCTATGTCCGGTGGCCGTAAAAATCAGGACCAACGTATCGGCTTCTGATACGATTTCATACCGGCCATCGTCGTCGGTTTGTACTAACAAGGTTCCATCCTGTATGTAAACCTGAGCTCCGGGTAGGCTCTGGTTTCCGTGCTTATTTTGGCCTGAAACCACGCCTGAGTGCTGAGCCTGCATACCACACGAAAACCCGATGCTTGCCAGAAGCAGGAGCTTAGTGGTGGCGTTCATATTTGCAACAGATATGTAGTTTTTGATACACTTCCTCTTCTGCCTTCAGGCCATCCACATCGTGGCCAACAGCAAGAATAAGCTCTCGGATCTGGTCAAGATTAATCTTCTTCTCATTGTACCGGACCAACAGCTTGTGCGACTTTGAATCCCATTTGGCGAGCTTTATTCCGGGAACATCCAAGGCCTCTTCTATGCGTTTTTTACACATGTCGCAGTTGCCATCCACGTGAAGCGTGGTTTCTATTTGGGCCAGTAAACGATTGCCCAAAACAGGGCTAAGCAGCAGCCCCAAAACAATCAATAAAGTTTTCATGATTCAGTAATTGAAGGTTAAACAAGGTTCATCGAGGTGTTCGATGCTTGTCTAAATCCTAAAATTACTGTACGCAACCACCAGGTCGGGTGGAGGAAGAGCCAGGTAATGAGGGGGCACTTCTGCATTTCGCAAACCGACCACCGGACTGAAAACAGGACTATTGAACGCACTGGGTGGTAGCGCAAAAGCCTGAATAAAAAAGCCCGTTTGCAGGCTTTGAACCTGATGTTTTGCCGGAGTTTTTAAACTCAGTGTTTCGGTGCTGCAGCAGCCTGTAGTTGGGGCTTTTGAATGACAAACGCAACAATCCTCGCCCGTTTCAATCACCGCAACATAATCCAACTCTCCTCCGCAATAGTGAAATTGCAGACGCAAACCGGTAGTTGAGCTCAAATAGAGCACAATCAACAAACCGATGGAGAGTAGGCGCAACATGTTAGTGTATTTCTTCAGCTTCAAATCCGGCTTCGGCCACAGCATTTAAAACGACTGCCGCATCCACTTGATTGTCTCGTACTTCTAAAATCTTTTGCTCCGTCGAAACATCTACTGTCCAACGGCCTTCACCAACGGCTTCGTTGAGGAAGGGCGTAACCGAGCGGACACATCCACCACATTGAAGGTTGGTTTTAAAACGAAGCGTATTCATCTTTTTCTTTGGGAATCCAATCCAAGCGCAGCAACTTTAAATGCTTTTACTTAGGTTTGGCGTCCTTATGTACAGCAAAGGTATCGCATTTCTTTTTTTCTCCTGCATTGCTTGTGTTTCTGTTTTTTCACAAAGTCCGGTGAAATATCGGGTTTACTTTAAAAACAAGGCGAATCAGCAATTCGACCCACACACTTATTTCGATGCTAAAGCCATTGAGCGCCGTGCGCGTCAGGGCCTGAGCTTGTTCGACAGCACTGATTTCCCGGTAAATCCGAGTTATCTGAACGAGGTAGAGCGCCGAGTTGAGACCTTGAAAATGCACTCACGCTGGTTGAATGCTGCTGTGGTGATGGCCACACCGGAGCAAATGGCCGCAGTCTCGAACTTGCCTTTTGTTTCGGCGGTAGAGCAGGCTTCAGGGGTGCTGTGTTTGCCGGCTTCGCGGGATGACGAATCGTTGCCTCCTTTAAAGAAAGCGGAAGAGATGCAGCGACAAATAGAGCGCATGGGTGCCAGCGACCTGCAAACGCAAGGGCTGCATGGTAAAGGTGTGCGGATAGCCATTTTCGATGTTGGCTTTAGCGGAGCCGATAAGCACCCGGCTTTTGTCCACTTGTTTCAGAATCAGCAGATAAAGGGAACGCGCGACTTCGTAAAGAAACGCGATTATGTGTATGAAGGTGGATGGCATGGTACGGCTGTATGGTCGTGCATCGCCGGGAAGAATCCCGAAGGTCGGTGGCTTGGACTCGCCATGGATGCCGAGTTTCTGCTTGCCCGCACCGAGCTCGAACGCAGCGAGCCGTTTGCCGAAGAAGAGTATTGGGTAGCCGCGGCTGAGTGGGCCGATAAAAATGGGGCCGACATCATCAACAGCTCGCTGGGCTACACAGAAAACCGGTATTTCCCCGAGCAAATGAACGGTAAAACGGCATTCATCTCCCGTGGTGCAAATATGGCCGCACGCAAGGGCATTCTCGTGGTGAACGCCGCCGGTAACGAAGGCTCCGGCGATTGGGGAATCATTGGCGCACCCGCAGATGCCGACTCCGTTTTGGCTGTAGGCGGCGTGGAGCCTTGTTGCGACTACCACATCGAATTCAGCTCGTTTGGTCCCACCGCCGACAAACGCCTTAAACCCAATGTAGCCGCACAAGGCCGCACGCTGAGTGCAAAGTCTTCGGGTTTTAGCACCGTCGATGGAACCTCCTTCGCCAGCCCGCTCATGGCCGGATTTGCCGCCTGTATGTGGCAGAAATATCCCGCGTTAAAAAATATGGAGCTCTTTCGCTTGCTCGAAAAGTCTGGGCATCTCTACCCATATTTCGATTATGCACACGGATATGGAATTCCGCACCCTAGCCGGTTTAACAGTGAGGCTCCCCCCGAACCTACGTTCAACCTGGTTAAGGATACCGCTGCTGCACACTACACTGTGGTCATCAACCCCAGCCATTTTGATTCCTCTGCAACCGAATTCTCTCAATTGCTCTACGTCTCCGAAGTCGACAGTCGCAATCACCTTATTGCCTATCGTGTGGTTGATGTAAGCACCACGGAGCCCTACGTATTCAAGTACTCTCCGTTTAACCCGATATCACGCCTGCGATTACACTACAAAGGCTACACCTTCGAACAAGCTATTCCATGAAACCATTGATTATTGCTGCGGGGCTTTTCCTGCTTTTTGGCTCGGCTCCGGCTCAGAATGTAATTCTTGATAAAGACCCCGCCATCGACAGCCTCGTTCCCAAGCGAGGACCAAACCGCAAGCATTACTTGCACACATACATGAGTTTCGGCTTTACAACAGACCCCGGAGAAGCCGGAGCGCGGTCGAGGCAGGGCACCTTCGGACATTACCAGCTTGGTTTGCGGTATAAGCGCCGGCTGTCACAAACCTTCGCCTTAGGATACGAATTCGCCTACGATGTGAATGATTTATCGCAGCGTCAGGAAGCCGGTAAACTGGTGCCCGACACACTGCAATACAGGCGGGAAAGGCTCATTTTTTACAATGCCCTGTTTTCACCTTACCTGCGCATCAATTTTGGAAGACGTGGGAATCAACTGGGTAAATACGTCGACCTGGCCGCTTATGGAACCTACACCGTTTCTCATGTTTTGTTTCAAAGAAGTGAGCTTCCCGACGGTCGCAACATTCGCAGTAGAACTACTGGCTTAACCTATTTTCAACGCTTCAATTACGGCGCTACCGTTCGAATTGGCATTAATAAAATCATCCTTTACGGACATTATCGTTTGTCGGATTTATTCTATGCTAACTGGAATTTTCCCGAACCCGCCCGATTGCAGGTAGGCGTTCAATTTGTGCTGAATTAATTTGAATCGTGAGGATTGCAGTAAATACCCGACTATTGCTCAAAGGCAAACTGGAAGGCATCGGTTGGTATACCTACGAAACCCTCAACCGCATTACCCGTGCGCATCCGGAGCATGAGTTCATCTTTTTGTTTGATCGTCCATACAACCGTGAATTTCTTTTTTCGCCCAATGTGAGCGCACGCTGGTTGCCTCCACCCACGCGGCATATAAGCCTGTTTACGCCTTGGTTTGAATTCGCAGTTCCTTGGATGCTGAAACAAAGTAAGGCCGACGTTTTTGTTTCGCCCGACGGTCATCTTTCCTTGCGCAGCAAATTGCCTTCAGTGGCGGTTATTCACGATTTGAATTTCCACCATTTGCCCGAAACACTTCCTTTGCCCATTCGCAACTACTACAATACGTTTTTTCCCCGATTTGCCCGGAAGGCTACCCGAATTGCCACCGTGTCGGAGTATACCAAGCGCGACATCGTTGCCTCTTATGGGATTTCGGCCGATAAGATTGATGTAACGTGGAATGGCAGCAACATGGCTTATCATCCGCTCACTGCGCCTGAGGTGGAGCAGGTGAGAGGGCGGATTACCCGGGGGCGACCGTATTTTTTATTCATCGGACTTATCATTCCACGTAAGAATCTCGGTCGGCTAATGCAGGCTTATGATGCTTTTCGACAAAAAACCGGGATTGAAATAGATTTGGTGGTTGTTGGGGAGAAGAAGTGGTGGGACGAAGAGCATGAGGCGGTATTCCGCGCCATGCGCTTTGGGGCTGATGTCCATTTTTTAGGTAGGCTTGAGCCCAATATGCTTGCCCAGGTGCTGGGTGCTGCACTTGCATTGACGTATGTTCCTGTTTTCGAAGGCTTTGGAATTCCAATTTTAGAAGGGTTTTCTGCCGGCATTCCGGTGATTACCTCCAATGTTACCTCGATGCCTGAAGTGGCGGGAGAGGCTGCCGTATATGCCAATCCTTATG
Organism: Bacteroidota bacterium; assembly: GCA_027483445.1. Taxonomy (GTDB): domain Bacteria; phylum Bacteroidota; class Bacteroidia; order M30B66; family M30B66; genus CAMCXT01. Next base: position 15,773 of record JAIXUS010000015.1, read on the forward strand.
ATGTAAATTCAATTGCTGAGGCTTTGGAAAAAGTTGCAGTCAGCGAACCGTTGCGTAGTGCTTTGGTTACCGCTGGGCTGGAACGGAGAAAGCAATTTTCATGGGATATTACGGCTAATCGCCTTTGGGACTGTATCGCCCGCGCTATGGCATAAAAAAACCGGTCCCGAAGGACCGGCAAAACAATAAAATTAACCTAACCTTAACTTTTTATTGTTTTCACTGCCCGAAGGCAGCGGGGCTATACCCGATTCAAAAATGATACAGAATACGCCCTTTGCAAAGTTAAAAATTCGACGGAACTTACATGTGGTCGCTGAAGTACGAACGGGCTTGTGTTGAAAAAATAATCCCAAACCCATTGCATCGCCCTGCTGACCTGTAATGTAGATATTAAGTCAGTGTGAACAACCACATTAAAAGCAGTATTTGTTCGCTTCAATTAACCTTTGGGCAATACGTTGGCGAGCATCTTTGGTGTTTAATGGAGCCACTTTGGTAAAGCGGCGAAGCCCCATCAGCATCATTTTCTGCTCATCGCCTTCGGTAAATGAATTGATGGCATTTTTTCCGGCGATGTTTATTTTATCGGCTGCCTCGTATATGTAAACCCTGGCCATATCGATTTGCAGTGCAGAATCGGCATCTCCAACTTGTGAATGAAGCTTTTCGGTACGCAGAAGGATTGACTCAGCCACATACAATTCAATCAACATATCGGCAATGTTCATGAGGATTTCCTGCTCCTTCGCCAAGGTCATCATCAGCTTTTGAACCGCCGATCCGGCCACCATCAATACAGCTTTCTTAAATCCGGCAATGGCCTTCTTTTCGGCGGCAAACAGTGTTTCATCAATTTCACCAAAATCAGGAATGCCCATCAGTTCTGAAGCTACTTCCATCGCAGGGCCCATCAGATCAAGCTCACCCTTCATGGCACGCTTCAGCATCATGTCGACCGTGAGCATTCGGTTAATTTCGTTGGTACCCTCAAAGATCCGGTTGATGCGCGCATCGCGGTAAGCCCTGTCCATCGGAGCTTCGGCCGAATAGCCCATTCCACCGTAAATCTGTACGCCCTCATCAACAACATAGTCGAGGGTTTCGGAGCCGTGCACCTTCATAATCGCGCATTCAACGGCAAACTGCTCCACGCTCTTTAAACGGGCCTTTCCAGGCTCCATGCCCGAAGCAATCAAGGCCTCATAGGCATCATCAATGTTTTGTCCCGCGCGGTAAGTAGCGGCTTCCGAAGCGTAGGTTTTGATGGCCATTTCGGCCAGTTTGTGACGAATCGCACCGTATTTCGAAATCGAACGGCCAAATTGTTCGCGCTCATTGGCATAGTTCAACGCGGTGCTGATGCATTGTTTACATCCGCCAATGGCGGCCGCAGCCAATTTAATACGACCAATATTCAAGATGTTTACGGCGATTTTAAAGCCGTTCTGGCGCTCCGACAATAGGTTTTCTACCGGAACTAGGCAATCGTTCAGGAACACCTGCACGGTGGATGAACCCTTGATGCCCATCTTTTTCTCCTCTTCATTCAGGCTCAACCCCGGATAATTGCGTTCAACAATGAAAGCACTCAGGTTTTCATCGTCGTCGATTTTGGCAAACACGGTGTACACATCGGCGAAGCCACCATTGGTAATCCACATTTTCTGTCCGTTCAGCTTGTAATGCTTGCCGTCTTCGGTGAGGGTTGCCTTGGTTTTTCCGCTATTGGCATCCGACCCGCTGCCCGGCTCGGTAAGGCAGTAGGCCGCCTTCCATTCGCCACTCGCCAATTTGGGAATGTACTTCTTCTTCTGCTCTTCGTTGCCGTAATACAGGATTGGCAGCGTTCCAATGCCTGTGTGGGCCGATAAGGCCACGGCAAAGGAAAATCCGGCTCCCGCTACCTCTGCCACGAGCATCGAGGTGTTGAAGTCTTTGCCAAACCCACCGTATTCCTCCGGAACTGAAACGCCCATGAGCCCGAGCTCACCGGCTTTGTCGAGCAGCGATGGCATCAAGCCCGGCTCCAGTTTATCAATGCGATCTAAATTGGGATGCACTTCCGCATCCAGAAACTGCTGCGTCATGGCCGCAATTTCCCGTTGCTCTTCGGTCCAGTTTTCCGGGATGAAAATATCCTCTGCCTGGGTTTCGCGGATCAGAAATTCACCGCCTTTGATGGCTGTTTTTTCGGTGGTACTCATGGTGTAAAGGATTGATGGTGAATTAAAAGCGTTCAAAAATTCCCGCGGCGCCCTGACCGGTTCCCACACACATGGTTACCATGCCGTAGCGCTGATTGCGGCGTTTCATTTCGTTTAACAGTTGTACGGTAAGCTTGGCGCCTGAGCAGCCGAGCGGATGACCCAGCGCGATGGCTCCGCCATTTACGTTGATCCGCGAAGGATCCAGCTCTAACTTGCGAATTACCGCCAACGACTGTGAGGCAAAGGCCTCGTTCAGCTCTATCAGCTCAATGTCGTTCTTGCTCAGTCCCGCTTTTTCCAAGGCTTTCGGAATGGCATACACCGGACCAACACCCATAATTCGGGGTTCCAATCCGGCAACTGCATACGACACCAAACGGGCCTGAGGCGCTAAGCCGAGCTCATTCATCAGCCGTTCCGACATCATCAGCACAAAGGCGGCGCCATCGGAGGTTTGGGAAGAGTTTCCGGCGGTAATCACCCCGTCGGCGGCAAAAACAGGCTTCAGCTTGGCCAGGCGGTCGAGGGAAGTGTCGGCACGAGGCCCTTCATCGGTATCGACCACGTACTTTTTCACCGTTCGTTTCTCCTTCTCATTCAGGAAAATCTCTTCAATTTCGATGGGCACAATCTCCTCTTTGAAGCGGCCCGATTGAATGGCATCCACGGCTTTGCGGTGCGACTCGTAGGCAAACTGATCCTGATCATCGCGGTTTACGCCAAACTCCTTCGCCACAGCTTCGGCGGTGAGCCCCATGCCCCAGTAATAATCAGCATGGTGCTTGGCCACCTCGTAATTTGGCACGATTCGCCATCCACCAAAAGGTATGGGCGACATGGTTTCAACGCCACCGGCAATGATGCAATCGGCTTGTCCCGCCTGAATCTTGGCTGCCGCGATGGCAATGGTCTCCAGTCCCGACGCACAATAGCGGTTTACGGTCATGCCCGGCACCTTGTCGGTATGCAAGCCCATGAGCGAAATCATCCGCCCGATGTTGAGGCCTTGTTCTGCTTCCGGTGTGGCATTGCCCACAATTACGTCGTCGATGCGCGCTTTGTCGAGTTGCGGCACCTGCTTCATGAGGTGTTCAATTACTCGCGCCGCAAGGTCATCAGGCCGCATAAAACGAAACATGCCGCGCGGCGCCTTGCCAACTGCGGTGCGAAATCCGGTAATGAGGTATGGAGTGTTTGTTTGCATCGGTTGAGGTATTACGTATTACGTATTGCGTATTGCGTTTTATGAATTAGGGGTATTACGGTTTGAACGGTCAATTGATTTACGAATCGACTGTTGTAGGTTCACATTCATTCGGCTTATCGCATCAATGTATTCTAGTATCTGTGAACGTTCTGTTTCATTGAGATACTTTCGTCGAAATGAAATTTCTGTTTGAAAATGGAGTTCAGCTGCGGAACCATTTGAAATACCAATGAAGTGATCGAATTCTTTTTGTGAATTTCTGCCAGCTCCTTCGGCAATATTTGATCCTATTGAAACTGCGCATCTTCGCATTTGATCGCTCAAACCATAGCGCTCGGAATTAGGAAAATTGGCAGTAACTTCATAAATGAAATCAGCCAGTTCCAGCGCTTTTTGCCAGGTTCTTAATTTACTTGCATCATTCATGGTCTCTTTATTTTATTGTCTGACAGTGATCTTTTACTCGGACTTTATTTTTCTTTTTTCAATTAAAACTCAACAACATGCTTTCCTTAAAACTTCCAATCTTTTCACATCAAATTTGTGATGTTGGCCTGGTCACGGTAGCTGCTACGTTATACGCAATACGCAATACGTTATACGCAATACGTACAGCTCATACATCAATTCCTCAACACCTTCCCCGTTTTCAAAATGCTCTGAATCCTCTCCAAAGTCTTCTTTTCGCCGCAGAGGCTGAGGAAGGCTTCGCGTTCGAGGTCGAGGAGGTATTGTTCGGAGACTTCCGTTGGTGCGCTGAGGTCGCCGCCGCACATGACGTAACCGAGCTTTTCGGAGATTTTCTTATCGTGTTCGCTGATGTAGTTTCCACTATACATGGTGTTGGCGCCCGCGTACACCATGCCGAGACCAGAACGGCCCAACACTTTGATGTCGCGGCGCATCATCGGTTTCACGTAGCCCCGTGCCGAGAGCTCCAGCACTTTTGCCTTGGCTTGGGCAATGCGGCGTGAAGGATTGGTTACTATTTCATCACGGCCCGGAATCAAAATGCCCATATTCATTGCCTCACAAGCCGATGTTGCCACCTTGGCCTGTCCAATCTTCAGGAAGTTATCACGCAGTAGATTCACCATGATATCGCCTTCTTTGTAGGCATCCGACGTGCGGAGCACAAACTCCTTCGTACCGCCACCGGCCGGAATTAAGCCAACACCGAATTCCACCAGCCCGATATAGGTTTCGGCGGCGGCCACCACTGCATCAGCGTGTAGATTCATCTCGCAGCCGCCACCCAGCGTTAGTCCTTGTGGCGCAGTAACCACAGGCACCGCTGAGAAACGAATTTTCATCACCGTATTTTGGAAGGCGCGGATAGAGAAATCGATTTCCTCCCATTCCTGCTCAACAGCCATCATAAACACCATGGCCAGATTAGCCCCGGCTGAGAAATTGGGTGCATCGGAGGCAATCACCAAACCGAGAAAATCCTTCTCTGCAATGTCGATGGCCTTCTGAACACCTTGCAATACCTCGGTGCCAATGGAATTCATCTTGGTGTGAAACTCCAGATTCAGCACTCCGTCGCCGATGTCGGTGAGTGTGGTCCCCGAGTTCTTCCAAACTGTATGCGTGGGGCGGATATGATCGAGAATGATGAACGATTCGTAGCCCGGAATGCCCTTGTAACTCTTGGAAGGAATATCGTAATACAGCTTTTTGCCGCCTTCAATCTTGTAGAAGCTGCTATGCCCGGCGGCCAGCATTTCATCTACCCAGGCCGAATAAGCAATTCCGGCTGACTTCATTTGGCTTACTGTGTTGCTGAGGCCGGTGGCGTCCCAACTTTCGAATGGACCCATTTCCCAGCCAAAGCCGGCTTTCAGGGCTTCGTCGATGCGGTAGAGCTCGTCGGCAATCTCCGGAATTCGGAACGAAACGTAGGCAAAAAGTGCGAAGAAGTTCTTGCGGTAAAACTCACCGGCCTGGTCTTTCCCGTTAATGAGCACTTTGTAGCGTTCGCGGAGGTTTTCAATCGGCTTGGTTTGCTCAAGCGTGGCGAATTTTACCTTTTGCTGCGGACGGTATTCCAGCGTGTTGAGATCGAGGGCCAGGATTTCCGATTTGCCATCCCCCGCCTTTACCTTTTTATAAAAGCCCTGACCGGATTTGTCGCCCAGCCAGCGATTTTCGTTCATTTTCAGGATGTACTCAGGCAGCTCAAAATAGCTTCGGGCTTCGTCGTTCGGACAGTTTTCCTTGAGCCCTTTGGCAACATTTACAAGGGTGTCGAGACCTACCACGTCGGTGGTGCGGAATGTGGCCGACTTGGGGCGCCCCAAAACGGGACCGGTAAGCTTGTCGACCTGCTCTACGCTGAGCCCCATTTCTTTCACCGTGTGGAAGAGGTAGAGAATGCTAAACACCCCGATTCTGTTGGCAATAAAGGCCGGAGTGTCTTTGCAGAGCACCGTGGTTTTTCCGAGGAAACGATCGCCGTAATGCATCAGAAAATCCACCACTTCGGTTGATGTTTCCGGTGTGGGTATGATTTCGAGCAGGCGCAGGTAACGCGGCGGGTTGAAGAAGTGTGTGCCGCAGAAGTGCTTGCGGAAATCGTCAGAGCGTCCTTCGGCCATCATTTGAATGGGAATGCCCGAAGTATTGGAGGTGATGAGTGTTCCCGGCTTGCGGAATTGCTCAACACGTTCGAAGAGGCTGCGTTTAATGTCGAGCCGCTCCACGACTACTTCAATGATCCAGTCGCAGTGGGCAATCTCCTTCAGGTTATCGTCGAAATTGCCGGTTTTTATTCGCTTAGCCACGCCGCTGTGGTAGGCCGGAGAGGGGTTCGATTTGAGGGCGAAGGCGAGCGCGTCGTTTACGATTTTATTGCGAAATGCCGGCGATGCAGCCATGGCCTGATCGGCATCGGGTGGGAGCGTAGGCACAATATCGAGCAGGAGCACTTCAACGTCGATATTGGCAAAATGGCAGGCAATGCGCGAGCCCATAACGCCCGAACCCAAAACGGCAACTTTGCGGATGTGTCGGTTCATACTTTTTCGGTTTTACCGGTTTCTGTAACGGATAATATGTGACGAATGACTTCGAAAAAAACACTGAGCTTTTCGGGGTCAATCTGTTCTCTGACAAGATGGTTAAAAGAAAGCACGGCCCGACGGGCGGCTTCGCGTTTTTCTTTGCCCAAGGTTGTTAAAAAGATGCGCACCAGGCGTTTGTCGCTCGGATCAGCCTGTCGGTAAACAATGCCGGCATCTTCCAAATTTTTGAGTGTGCGGGTCAACGAGCGGGTTTCGAGACCAATCAGTGGCGCAATCTTGGTGGCCGGAGTACCCTTTTCAACGTCGATGTTCAGCAACACAAAACCCACCGATGTGGTCGAATTGTGTTTCGCCGCCTCCACATTGTACATGCGGTAGAGGGCGTGCCAAGCAGTCTTAATGTTGTAACAAACAGTCTCTTCGGCTTTCATCGATTGCAAACCTAACCGATAATTTGTTATGCATGCATACCTTTTTTGTTAAAGATTGTTAAAATCCAAACTGCGACGCTGATTTTAAGTGGTTGAGTTCAAACAAAGTCTGCCTTGGCCGTAACACTGCGTAAAATCCTCCGGCATTTTCGAGCATGAAGATTAACACCCAATGTTATTTGGGCGTTGCCGCTGTTCAGCTTTATGTGTGCGCTTAGCACCTTAATCAGCGGCCGCGCTCGGCCATAGAGCCGATAATTAGGGCCGGAATGATGATGGCGAACTTAAGCTGAAACGCGGCAAACAAGATGAAGGGTGTACCGAGCGAAAGGAGGGTTTCGGGCGCGGTGCCTGCGTTGTCCATCGTGAAGAAGGTAAGTGGATTGCCAACGCCGCCGCAGATACTCTCGTCAAAGGCCAGTGAGAAGCCTACTGAATACCATATGAGGCTTATCATCCCTAATGCTACAAAACTTTGGAGTAGGGTAGGGATGATGTTTTTGGTTTTACCATGCCGACATAGAAAAAGCTGAGTCCGGGCGTCATGATGAGCACCATGGCACTGGCGGTAAGCATCCAGGCGAGATCGCCGGCATTGAAGGCTCCCGGCTCGGCTACCGGGTGATGCGATGGATAGAAAGCGGCGAGACCGCAGATGAGAAAAACTAAGGTAAAGACAACGAGGGGAATTCTTCTGCTATTCATCTTCGAAATGATATGAATAAATTATTGTCTATGCTATACTAAATTGGGCGATAGATTAGGATGTAGGCAAATAAATGGATGGTTTTTCGAGATGTTGCAATTTCGATTTAGTGAAGCAAGTTTGATTGACTTCGTTCGATCGTTGAAGCTTGAGGTTGCGCTTAGCACTTTCTCGGGTCTGGGTTTACCGAACCAATTGTATCCGGCCGCGTTCGCGGATGATCTTCGCGTTTTTGTCGCGGGCCAGTACCGAGAAGGTGTAAACATCGTCGGGTGCGTCGCGACCGCTCACTTTACCGTCCCAGCCGGCTTCAAGGGTGTTGTTGAAGTAAATCAGTTCGCCCCAGCGATTGTAGATGCTCATTTCTAAGCTTGAAATGCCATACATGGCTGGTCTGAATATGTCGTTTAACCCATCTTCGTTGGGGGTAAATGTGTTGGGAAACAGCATTTGAATAAACCCAATAACCACCTTTTGCTCCATCGACTCTTTGCAGCCGAATTCGTTTTCGCACTCCAGCTTCACGGTGTAGATGGTGTCGTTTTGAAAAAGCAAACCCCCGTCGGGCTGCAGCTCCGTTGGTTGGCCATCAATAAACCAGGTGCAGTTTTCAGAATCGCTGCTTAAATTAACAACCGGCAGCGACACCGGTGCAAACGATTCAAGGTTTACCAAGGCAAAGGCAACGTCGAACGACACATCTTCGACCCGAACACTGTCGATTGCCGTATTGCATTCGCCCGTTCGGCTAAGGTAAATCACGCCTTCGCGGTTCACCCAAATGGATTGAGAAAAATCGCCAGTCGACCATTGGTTTAGATCAGCATTCGCCGAGCTTAACTCCAAGGCCGAAGGAAAACAGGCATACACCACCTCATCGCCGAGTATGTCTGCAGTTACTGCTTCTTTCTCTTCCAATACCACCCGAATCATCTCACTAAAGCATTCGAGATTCTCAGCCCTGAGGAAAACCTCTGTTGTGCCTGCAGCCGGACTGTACGTAGGCCCTTGGTCAACTTCGATGGTTCCGGCGGCATCGGCATACCAAACAATGGTGTTGTTGGCAAAGGCATTAATGATTGGAATGGATTGTCCTGAACACCAACGAACGGTGTCTTCGCTAATTGGTGGTTCGGGCGATTGTGTTTGGGTAACGGTGAGTTCAAATGCAGGGCTGTTACACAATCCGTCCGACTGAACTACATAAAGCGTTTGAGGAATATCTGAAAGGGGAGGCGTGAACGTTGTTCCTGATCCTACCGGAAATAGCAATTCAGGATTGTCGAACCAAAACACTTCACCTGTGGCTCCATTGGCAGTTAGTTGCTGTGGCCCGATGGCCGAACAGTATTCAGTAGGCCCACTCACAGTAATTGCAGGCAATGTTGGTAAAATATCGATCAACAATGTTCCTGAACTACTACAACCACCAGCACTTATGCTGTAATCAAGCTGAATTGTACCTACAAGGCCAGTTGGGTTAAACACCTCGCCAACCACACCAGGGCCTTGCCAAATGCCTCCTGGAACGCCGCTGTTCCAAGTGCTTATGCTCACATTTTGAGCGCTTTCGCAGATGATATTTGGGGCGGTAAATAAAATGGTAGGGGGGGGGATGACTTCAATAGTGTTGTTGAGGCTCGATTGACAACCATTTTGGGTAACAGTATACGTCACATCAATTGCGCCGGCTAGGCCCAAAGGAGAGAAGCTGCTTCCACTTACGCCTGTGCCCGACCAAGTGCCGCCGGGAAGACCGTTCAGCAAAGGCGCGAGATTTAAAGCCGGGGCTGTTTCGCAAATCTGAGGATTGGCAAAAGCCCAGCTCGCATCGGGCGCTTCGATAATAGTAAGGGTTCGATTTTGTGAGTCGGTACAACCGGGAGCGCCCACCAAATAAGTGATATCGATTGATCCCGAAAGCCCTTGTGGGTTAAACGTGTTAAATGTAACCCCCGGTCCGCTGAAGCCTCCATTCGGGCTCCCGGTGATGAAGGCGTTCAAATCGATAGGAGTTTCGTTGGAGCAAACGTTACCGGGCGAATTCCAGGAGGCATCGGCTACAGTAATTACCGCGATGTTTTGGGTGGAGCTTACCTGACAATTCCCACTTCCAAGGGTATAGGTTATGGCAACGTTTCCGTTTAAACCAGCAGGATTGAAAAGGTTTCCGCTTACACCGGTTCCCGACCAGGTGCCACCGGGCGTGCCATTCAACTGTTGGTTTAAGTCGATGGTTGGTGAACTTTCACAAACGGTAAGTGTTGTCCATGCCGGGTTGCCACCAGCCACCACGGTAATGTTGTTGGTTTGGGTGCTTTGACAAGCCCCTGTACCAATAGTATAGGTAATCGCCTGAGGACCAGCGAGACCAATGGGGTTAAAGGTATTTCCAATAACGCCTGGTCCGCTCCAACTCCCGCCCGTGCTTCCTGAAACCAGTGTATTAAGGTCGAGCGGCGCCGCGTTGTCGCAAAGGCTTACGTTAGCGTCCCACGAAGGGTCTCCGGCAGCCGTAATGATGATGGATTGCGTTTCAGAAACCGGCGTTACACAGCCCGCAGGTGTAACCGTGTAGGTAAAACTATAAGTTCCGTTTAAGGTTGATGGATCCACCAAACCATTCACCTGATTGGGGCCCGACCATGTTCCTCCGGGGGTGCCGGAAACAAAGTCGTTTAAGTCGAAGCTTGGTTCGGTGGAGCAAAGCGGCCCCGGTGGATCCCACGAAGGGTCAGGCATTTCGAAAAGACCCTGACATCCACTGTTGGAGTAAGAAATGAGGCCGGCCGAGCTCACCTCTACCGTTGCGCCATCACCACCGGTAAGCTGATCGGGAATATAGGTGGCTTGTTGCGAGCAGCTGCCACCAAATCCCAGGGTTATTGTTCTGGGATTTGGGCCTGAATTCGCAAAATTGCCGCCTGTTTCATTGCCACATTGGAAAATGGCGTAAATGGTCTCATTGAGATTGATAAATGGGTTGGCCGCCGGATCAAAGAAAGCCGAGGTGAAGAGAATAACCGTAGCACCGGCGGGCAGAATGCCGTTTGTGGGTTCGATAATTTCGCCGCAGCCTGTAATTGAAGCGTTCAGTTGAGCAACAAGGTTTGCCGTAGTTGCATTTTGACAGACGCCCTGCCATGAGTTGCTCACGTTTGGCCACGTTACAGTTAAACTTGCTGTGTTGATTGCCGCGGGACCAACCCGGAAGCGCACCATTTCGTTCAGGCCTTCCGGCGAGCCGCAGGCATCGGCCAGAAAGGATTCCAATACAAAGCAGCCAGGTGCCTGAGCTTTAACGCTCAGCGTAACCGTGGCAAGACTCAGGAATAAAATGAGTTTGCGGAACAAAGCAACAATAATCGGAACGTTGCAAAGGTATTGAAATCGAGCCTTGTACGGTTAAGGCTACATGAAGTTTGCTTTAGCGTACTATTGACGCATGATTCGGACGGCCTCTGTTCGTCCTTCGCAATGCATGAGCAGAAAGTATAAGCCCTTAGAGCCATCAGGCCGGAAGGCCCAACTCTTCCCGGCAACCAATGGTTCGGGGTGCAAGGCCGTTTTGCGACCGGAAATGTCCATCCATTCGAACGTAACCGGCGATGTGGGCTTTGGGCCTTTCCACACCACTTGAACATAGTCTGTTGATGGGTTCGGGAACACGCTTACCTGCCGTGTTTCGATAACTTGGGGCAAAAATGCCGGAATGCTGTCGCTGTTTGGCGCTCCAGGTGTGGGCAAGAAAAGTTGTTTCCAATTGCCGCTGCCATCGAGGTAGCGACCAAAACTACTGCCGGAGGCCACATTCGGATAGTTGATGGCATCCATCAGCGTTTCGCCGTCGGAGTAATACAGGGCCAAATAGCCCGGAGCCGTTTCGCTGAGCGTGAAATTGAGGTGGAGCGGTCCCTGCACCGTGTTTTGGTCGGCCCACAACACTTTGAAGCTCCCGGGCGTCATGGTTACCTGACTGCTCACCGGCGGAAACACGAAGAGTTGCGGGTTGTTAGGGTTGTTGGTAATACTGAAACCACTGAGGTTAACGGTGGCTGTATCGGCGTTGTAAAGTTCAATCCAATCGTCGAGTTGACCGTTTTCGTCGGGGAAATTGAGGTTCGTCGCGCAAATTTCGTTGATGAATACCTCAGGAATGTAAACGATTGGGGCGTTATCATCGTCGCGAATAACGAGCGTAACCGAACTTTGAGCACCAATCTGAACGCCATTGACCACCGTGGTAATGGTGAAGGTGATGACTTCGTCGGCTTCAATTTGAAAATCGTTGAAAGGGGTCACACTAAAGCTCAAAGTGCTGCTGTTGGGCGTACTGAGGAGCAATAGCTGATTGTTAAAGGCTGTGGGTGTGGTGAAGTAATCGGTTTGAATGCCCGGTCCGTTTACGGCGGTAACAATTACATTGATGGCGGCTGGCAATGCCGGACTGAGGTTTAGGGTAATCGTTGCCGGAAGGCCTCCCTCGGTAACCAAAACTGTATCGGTACTAAAGCTCACCTGTGGCAGGTTTTGCTCTGTACTCACAATGGTAACAAGTGTTGAGGTAATCTGGTCTAAAACAAGGCCTCCCGAGAGTGCACCAATACTGAACGTAATGTTTTCATCCAGCTCACCGATGCCATCAAGCAGAGCTTGTACACTAAAACCAACCTCAGTGGTATTGGCGGGTATTTGCAAGGTTATATTGCCGGCCACAACGGCCGGATTGCATTGAAAGTCACCTGCAGTAATGCCGGGAAACTCGAGCACATTAATCACCACGGTTTGTGGCGTAAATTGAGGCGAACTGAGGCTTAAGGTTATATCGGCCAATGAGCCCCCTTCGGTTATGGTGTAGTTTTCCTGATTAAAGCTGATGGCCGAGGCAAAGGGTAGGGTAGTACCGGAATTCCAATCGGGCCAGTTTTCGTATTGTGCGCTTTCGCCGTTCGACAAAAACCAGTAGTTTACGTTGTTGATGATGCTCAACATGTCGGTGCCGTCGGGCGAAAATGGCGTAATGGCGAAATAGCCGTTGTCGACTGCAAACGACTGTGTGTTTGTGAAGGCAATGGCCGTTAATCCGTTCACGAGCGGAGCGGGCAGGCAGGTTCTGAACTGGAAAAAAGGCAGCGAGTCGCACTCATCGCGCCAATTGGTGCTGCTGATGCCGGCAATAAACGATGGTTCATCCTGCGGACCCACATAGGCCAAAACTTGATCGGCGGCACCACTCATAATGTAGAGCCTTCCTTCGGCAGTTCCTGGGCCTTCAACGGCCATGTTGTCGCTGCCATCATCGCGCAAGCGAACAATTGAGCCAATGGGTAAAAGGGTATCAGGACTCGTCCAAACAACAGTTTGCTCGGTGAGTACCAGGTGGTTAAATCCCCATTTATTGTCGGTAAATGAAATTACCGTTCCGGGCTGTATTTCAACCAGATTCACGAAGGCAAAAGCTGCTGGATTGTCAGTTTGGAGCGCAACAAATGCAATAGCGCCAGGCTGAAGCGTTTGAGCCTTTAGGTTGAAAACTGCGCAGAACGCGGCAATGAACGTCAATAATTTTCTCATAGGCCTTAAATCCAAACGTGAGAATTGGATACAAGTTACAAAAGTAAGGAACTTGCGAAATGTGAAGACACTGGCGAAGTAAAACGAAAAAGGCCGGACGAATCCAGCCTTTCAAAGAGAAACCAGGTGTGTTTAGCGCGCAATACAAATTTTAGCGTGCAACTGTTTTGCACCTTGAATCGCGTGGAGCAGATAAACTCCAGCCGGAAGCATTTGCACATTGAGTTGCGCTTCGAGTTCGACGCTTTGCTGTTGAAGTACGATTTTTCCATCCAATGTACAGAGCTGAACGAGAGCTTGCTCGGCCGTTTTAAAGCGAAGTCTGAGTTGATCTGAAACTGGGTTGGGGTAAGCGAGCAATGCGGCTGTTTCTTCGTCTTGGAAGCCAACGGTTTCGTTAGAGGCTCCGGGTGTGGCCTCCAAAATGATCCAAGGCAAATCGCCATCCTGCAAACGTGCATAGCTGGTATCAGCGCCTAAGAATCCATAGCTTACCGAGTCGATGACAACCACAATCGGATCAATTTCGCCAATGAGGTTCGCCAATCCAATAAAGCCACCCGAATTGTCGAGGCTGAAGTTCAAATGCAGCGGCCCAGCATCCGGATTTTCGTCGGCCCATAAAATCACAAATTCGCCCGGTTCTACAATGGTTTCTGCTGAGCCTGCCGGGAACTGATGTTTATCGGGCACTCCAATCTCATTGGTGATGTACAAACCCGCCAGATCAATGGCTTGAGTGCCGGCATTGTACAATTCAATCCAATCGCTGAATTGCCCGTTTTCGTCGGCAACAGTTGTATTGTTTAATGCCATCAATTCGTTGATATACAGTGGTGGTGCGGGTGGAGGAACGTCGTTGTCTAACAGGGTGATATTCACTGTGGTAAACTGTCCGGGATTAAAGTTTCCTTGGAAGTTATTCAGCGAAATGGCCACGTTTTCAGCGGTTTCAAGCAGAAGGTCATCTACAACACTTAAATCGATGGTTACGTTGCTTTGCCCAGCCGGAACCGAGATGGGAATTTGAGCCTGAACGATTGCCGGATCGGTGTTGATGTCGGTTTCGTCGCCTCCGTTTGAATAGCTAAAATCCAACGTAAAGCTTGAAGCCGAAGCATTTGCAGGCGACCACGAAATATTGATAGCTACGCTGTTTCCTTCCAGCACCGAAAGATTGGTTTGGGCTTCACTGAAGGTAACAAACGAAGAGTTCAGGTCTTCTTCAATGGCAAAATTGATGGTGTTGGCCGATCCAATCTCTAGACCTTGATCTACAGCCACAACTGTGATGGTGGTTATTTCGCTACCCTCGATGGCATCAGCCGAAGGCGCCTGAACTGAAAAAGAAAAGGCACTCACGCCTGCTGGTATTTGTACCGTGATTAGTCCGAGGGTATGTGGCGGACTGGTTACGAAGTCGGTACCGGTGAACTCTGCGGTAAGGGCAACCTGGAGGTTAATGTTTTTGGGAATGCTCAATGCCGGGCTTACCGCCATAATCACGTCTACGGCTGCGCTTCCTTCGGTAACCGACACCGCAGCCACATTAAAGCTTACCACCGAAGGGTCGGCTACACCAATGGTAATGTTCCAATCGGGCCAAAGGCCGGCGCCGGTGGTTAATGGGTCTTCTCCAACGCTCCAATTGGTAATATTGTAGATAATGGATTGAAGCTCAGCAACTGAACCAGTAATTGAACTGAGGTTCATAAACCCATTATCGGGATTGCTGCCTCCAGCCGTTGAGTTACTCAGTTGAATGGCGGTTTGTCCTAAAGTTAGGTTTGAAGGCAAACAGCTGGTGTTCGAGTTGCCGTTACCGGTTGCATTACAGGTGCTTAAAAAAGCGTTTGTCGAAAGCGCTGCGATTGGGATTTGTGTGCCTCCGCTGTTTATTACGTAAGCAAACAGCTGATCTCCCGAAACAGCGAGTCCTCCCATTTTCCCGATTACTTGTCCCGGTCCTTCGATGAGTGCATTTGGCACATTGGTGTTGTTTGGATCGGTAATCGTAACAACGGTTGCGGCCGGAACGGTTGTTGTGGCCTTCCATACGAGGTCATCTTCGTTGGTGAAAAAGGCTGTACCACTCCATCCGTTGTCGGTGAAAATGATTGAATCGCCGGCTGCGATATCTTGCAAGGTTACAAAGGCAAAAGCATCAGGTGTATCGGCCTGAAAACCTAAAAACGCAATGGAGCCCACCGCCGGTTGAGCCATAAGACCTACACTGAATGCCAGGCTGCTCAAACAAAGTAATACTTTTCTCATAGACTGATTTTATGGCTCAAAGTTAACAAGCAATCAACACCAAAGAAGCAGGTCATCATGCCCAATACCTAATTTTGTGCACCAACAATTTGTAGGTTTGTGTTTGAATTTAGTCGAAAAAGGTCCAGTTTAAGCCCAGTTTTAAGGCTCGGTCGTGGATGACATAGCCAGGAGTGAGCATGAACGTTTGTTCGCCAAAAGAGGAGTTGAAATGTTCCAGCTTGATGAAAACCCGGGCTCTCCGAATGCGGGCGCTCAGGTAAAAGTCGGCTTGCAGCAAGCCTTGGTTCGGGCCTTGGGTTGACCGATAAAACAATCCCGACCAGGGCTGATAGCCATACGCAGTAAAGGCCGTACAGCCCATCAGGTCGACACCCACCCGCAATATTGTTTTGCTCCGTTTGAAAGGAGTCTCCCAGAATAGATTCTCCTGGAATTGCAAGGCTGGTAGGCGAATTACGGAAGTGTTGGAAGCCACCTGGGCCAACACCTGAGAATGAAGATGGAAGCGCCCCAATCGCAGTTTATGCAAGGCCCCGGCCGAAAGTACATTCTGCGCCTGGCCTATCTGTTCAGGTCGACCTGAAGCATCTAGAATGACCAAATTTCCCATTACCCTGTTACGCACAAATAAGCTCCAGCGCTCTTTGGCATCGTTGTAGGAGGCTCCAAGACTCAACAGGCTTTGTTTGCTGAAATCTTCGTTCCAGTAAGAGAAATTAGAACTAAAAAACTGGAGTTGGTAATCCACTTCCTGAAGGTGACTTTCTAATTCTAAGGCTAGTGTGTTTCTACCTGATTTTCCCAGCTCTAGTCGACCTTCGATTTGAGTGTCGCCTGCATTGAAACCTGCAAAAAACACCTCCGCAGCGGCGCTTAAACGCCAATGTGACGCCTGTAGCCTCACAAACCCACCGGCGCTCTGGTTTAGGCTGCGTAAATTGAGGCTATCGTTCATGCCGTAATGCTCGGTAAACAGCTCGATGTATTGTTGTCTTATGAAGGCTTTAAATCCCAATTGGAAGCGGTTTGAGCTGTCGGGCTGACCTTCGAGCTTGAGTAAGGCAATCTCATTGTTGAGGCGCCGCTGAATCCATGCAGTGTTGTTTCGATTGTTTTGGAAAACTTGGGGATAGAAAGCCGTATCGGGCGTTGGATCATCGTATAAATGCCGGTAAAAATCGTAAGCAGCTGTTTGTTGCACTCGCAAAACGCCTCCTTTCCCCTGGCCGCTGCTGTCGGTCCTTGAACGCAGTAAATCGTAGGTTTGGCGCAGCAACATACCGTTTCTAAACTGTTGGTTACGTGCGCTTTGTAGTGAAACTGGATACAATCTCCGGTTGTTTTCCGTATTGGTGCGGAACAAGGAGTCGCCGAAAGCGGTGAGCCCGCCGTTTTCCTGAACAATGCCGCGATGGTAGTGCAAGGCTGCGATGAGCTGATAGCGCGATTTTTCGGGTCGAAGCCACAGGTGAAATCGCAAGGCTGTATGCGCTGCCCTTTGGCGAACATAAAAGCCCTGACTGTTGATTCTTTTGTATTCGATTCCGGTGTTGAGGGCTTTACCGGCATTCTGGGTGTGAATCAGGTGGAAGTAGTTCTCTTCCTGACTTCCTTGTGCGTATGAAGCTTGCGTAAAGGGCGATTTAGCGTCGTAAACCCTCACCTTTTCGGCCGGAAGGAAGTATGGTTCGAAGGTGTTAAAGCCCCAGTGGAAGCCGCGACGAAAAACGGGTGCCCAAATCCACGGCTGCATTGCCGATCCGTTGTTTCCCAAAGTGGCATTGATGATTTGTGTAGAATACACCGGCAAATACTGCTGAAACCGATCGAGGCTGTAGCTTTTGCGCTGCATACTCCGGTTGCTGTGCTCAGTTACATCGAGGTCGGTAAAACTCACATCTGAAGAATCGCGGGAAACGCCGCTGGAATCGAACGCCGGACCTTGTCGCTCAGTGCCTTGCTGAAATTGAGCTTCAGCCCTGGGCAGGACTAGCATGAACAGGCCAAAGCACAACCAACGAATCATGGCCGCAAAGTAAAAACAAATTTAGCCCCGAGGTGCGTATCGAATGAAGGCTTAAAAATGCTCAGCCTGTTCATCCGGGAAAAAGTCTTTGTGAAAATTAACTAAATAAAGCTTTTCAGTGGCTCGGGTTACCGCTGTGTATAGCCAACGCAAAAGACCCATATCAAGCATTTCCTCTGTTAAGAATCCTTGGTCTACAAAAATACATTTCCATTGTCCGCCCTGGGCTTTGTGACACGTTACGGCGTAAGCAAACTTTACCTGCAAGGCATTGAGAAAAGGGTCTTTTTTCATCGCCCTGTTTCGGTCGGCCTTTAAAGGTATATGCGCATAATCCGCTTCAATTTCCTGCTGCAGTTGTTTAATTTGACCAAAGTTCATGTTGGCTTGGTCAGAATCAAGACTGTCGAGCCAAAGCTTCACTTCCAAATCAGGTTGTTCGGGGTATTCCAGAAGGCGAATTTGGGCGTCCACGAAATGAAAGCCGGCGCGCTCGTACCGTTTTCCAATGCGCTGGATTTCGGCCGTGTCGCCATTGGCAATAAATCCCGGACCGGAATCCTCGGGTAGCCAGAAATAATTGTTGCGCACAATCATCAGGTGGTCGCCACTGCTGATATCGCTGTCTTGCCAACGAATTCTAGCCCTGATTTGGCGGTTGTACAGTACCGCATTTTTGTTGCTGCGCGTTATCACCAGAACTTCCTCGGTACCATAACGGGCATACGCTTGGTTGAGGCATTCCTCTAAATCCATCCCGCTGATGCGGTGAATATCGCCAAACTGATTGGTTTGTAGCGACGGGAAGGCATTTTCGCCCTTTCGAATCTGGTCGCGAATCCGTGTGGCATTCCATAAAATGCCCGAATCACTTTCCTGGCGTACCACCTCCGTAAGCTTAACCTCGGTTGGCCTGAGATACAGGTGTTCGCGCAGAAACTTTGAGTCGATGGCCGGACTTTCGGCGAGCCCCACCGGCGGAAGCTGTGCGTCATCTCCAATCAGCATTAACCGACAATCGTTTCCACTTTGCACATAAGCCATCAAATCGTCGAGCAGGCTGTGCTCCGTTTCCACATTCTCGCCGCCAATCATTGAGGCTTCATCGACAATAAATAAGGTCTTGTGGAAAAGGTTTCTTTGTAAGGCAAAGTGCATGCGACCATCCGAAACAGTGCTGAAATAAATCCGCTTGTGGATGGTCCACGCGGCTTGACCGGAGTAGGCACTCAGCACTTTGGCCGCTCTGCCGGTCGGGGCCATCAAAACAGTCTTTATGCTCGTTAAGGGTAGCGTTTTAACCAACGATCGAACCATGCTTGTTTTCCCGGTTCCGGCATAACCTTTCAGGACGAATATCTCTGTAGAGTCATGCCCGGAAAGAAACGACATAATCGATTCGAAAAGCCCGAGCTGTCCCGCAGTAGGCGAGTGTCCGAGGTTTTTGCTGAGTGCTTCAATAAAGTCTTTCTTGGTCAATCGCCGCTTTTGGTCTAAACTTGCCGCAAAGATAAACCGCGCTATGCACGGACCCACACCGGTTCAACAGTATTCTGATAACTCGCTGGATTCCAACCGAATGGAAGAGTGCCTGCTAAGGGTGCAGGTGTCGGAAGACGAGCTTCAGCTTGCAGTTTTCGATTATGTAACTCGCCAGTTTCTGCTCGTAGAGCGCTATAGTCTTTCAAAAGGCTTCTCAGGGGCCACAACCGAACAGTTGATTGCAAGAATCCTACGCCAGCACAGCTTACTGCGTTTGCCTTTCAAACAGCGAGAGGCTATATTGATTAGTTCCGGCTGGAATATCATTCCCAATGCGTTTTACCAGTCGGGCCAGGCCGAGATTATGTTACGCTCAACCCGAAACATTCCCGAAAAAGCCCGTTTCCTCCATTCGGCCTTTCCTGAGCGAGGCTTCACGCTGGTGGGCAGCTTTCCGGAAATTACCACTGAAGTCTTGGAGACTGAGCTTCCCGGCCTTCAAAAGGTATTCTACCTCAAACCCATGCTGGAACAGATTTTCCTCAATGAGACACCACAGTCGGTGTATGTGTTTGTACAGGATTTTCGGGCCGACCTCATCGCGGTTATGGATGGTAAGTTACGGATGGCCAACACATTTCGGTTTCAAACACCCGAAGAGTTTGTTTACTTTGTAATTCTGGCCTACGACGCCCTTGAATGGAGTCGCGACCTCTGTGCCCTCACCTTGTGTGGCGATATTGAAGCCGGTTCGGCCCTGTATCAGTCGGCCTACAAGTACATTCGTCATATATCGTTTTTACAGCGCCCCGAAGAACCAGCCGTACCGGCGGATGTCAAAACGGGAGCTGCCATGCCTCCTCATTTTTTCCTCAACCTTTTGTACAAACCACAATGAGAATTATTTCCGGCAAATGGAAAGGAAAACGGATCGAGGCACCGGGCAATCTGCCTGTAAGGCCCACAACCGATATGGCCAAGGAAGGCCTGTTTAACTACCTTCAAACACGGCTTGAGTGGAGTGGGCTAGAGGCTATGGATTTATTTGCCGGTACAGGAAACATAACGTACGAGCTACTTTCAAGAGGCGCGGCCTCCGTAGTGGTGGTCGATAAACACCCTTCCTGCACTAAATTTATTGGGAATACTCTCAGGCATTTGGGAGTTACGCAAGCGCGTATTTTTACAACCGATGCCCGCGTCGCTGTAGAAAGAAGCAAAGATCAATTCGATTTTATATTTGCCGATCCACCCTACGATTTAGCCATTCACCACGCCTTGTCGGAGCTCATTATGCAGAGCCCTTTATTAAAGCCCGGCGGCATCTATGCCATTGAGCATCCGGCTGAAGTAAGTTTAACTACCATCAACGGCTACACAGAAACTCGGCATTATGGTCGGGTGCACTTTAGCTTCTTTTCCATACCTTCCAACGCTCAATAATCCACCATGAAGGCCATTTTTCCAGGATCATTCGACCCATTCACACTTGGTCACGAAAGCCTTGTAAGGCGCGGATTGAACCTCTTTGGCGAGATTGTGGTTGCCGTGGGGAAGAATTCTACCAAAACCACACAGTTCGATATCGAGCAAAGAGCAGAATGGATTCGGCATGTGTTTAAAGATGAACCCGGCGTGAGCGTTGTTATTTACGAAGGACTCACCATTCACTTTTGCCAAAGTATGGGCGCCCGTTTCATTTTGCGTGGATTAAGAAATAGCTCCGACTTCGGCTTTGAACGGGGCATTGGACAAGTAAACAAGGCCATGGCTCCCGACATCGAAACGGTTTTTATTCTGAGTTTACCCGAACATACCGCGGTGTCATCCACCATTATTCGCGACATTTACCGCAACGGTGGCGATGTTCGTCCTTTTGTTCCCGAAGCAGTCGCTGATGGCATTTACCATACGCGCTTGAAGTAATTCACGTTTTGTCGAATATGAAATCACTGATTTCAAAATCACACTGCGGGCTTATTGTCTTGTTTTTGAGCATTGCGTTTCATGCTCCTGCTCAGGTAATTTTGCTAAAAGCGGATGGCAATACGGGTCTTCCATTGCGCATCACACGGTATGGAAATCCATGGATACAAAGGGAAACTTCCGTATTTCGAACTCAGCTCACAACCGAGTTTCAAAAAGTTGATTTGCCTACTGCTCGTGGCTCCCATGAGGTTTGGATGATCAACCTGCCCGAAGAGTCGGCACAAGTGTACTTGGGGGCCGGCGACACCTTGTACATGCAGTATACCGAGGTCTCGGGATGGCACTTCGAATCGGGCAATGCCGCGGCTTTCAATGAGCGCATTGCGGCAATCGACCGCCTGTGCGACAATGTTTTGATGCAAGCCGCAGCCAATAAGTCGCAACCCGTCGTCAAACAAGTTCGTCAGTTTGCCGATACCATCTTAAACACTTCGGCTCGCTTTGGAGGCGAGTTTGAGCAAGGTTACCTGAAATTTCGCGTCGCCTTAACTGAGATTAGCTCCGAAAGTAGGTCGCGTAAAGCGCTTATTCAGAGGTACTTTAATTCAAGTCCGCAGCCTTTAAATCCGGCCTGGATGGAATCGTTTCACCAACTGTTCGGAAGCGTTTTGCAACAGGAGCTCATTCGCGACCGAAGCGACACCTTGAAAACCGCAATTTCAAATGCACAAGTTGATAGTATTCAACACTACTTTGCACGTCGTTTTCCCGATTGGTCAAGCGAAATCCGCGATTTAGCCCTAGTGCTTGGCTTGTATCGCGAAGGCTACCGAAAAGGGATTTCACGTGGGGTAATTTTGCGCAATCTGGCACGCTTACTGGCAGGTAAAAGCCCAAATATCCAGCAATTCGTGGAAGATATTCAGGACGATTGGTTGCGCTATCAAAAAGGGGCACAAATGCCACCTTTTACCTACACCAGCCAAGGGAAAACCCTGAATTCGGAAACGCTTCTGAGCAAGCCATTGTATTTAGCTTATTATCCCGATCTCGACCCCGAAGTTCAGCGCGAATTGCTCATGTTAAAAGCCTTGTATGCCAAATACAAGTCGGGCATTTCCTTCTTGGTCGTTGTTAATACTACCAACGAAGCTTATCTCAACAAAGTAATCACAGAAACGCAACCCGGATTTGATGTCGTATCGGCCGCCCGCTGCAGTGAGACCTTTTTTCAATACCCTGAACGGGAAGATACGCGCACCTATTTATTGTTGGAGGCGGGTGGAAGCGTGTTTCAGGCCCCGGCTGAAGGTCCGGAAACAGGCGTTGATGCAGCCTTTCTTGGGCTAATGAAGAAACGCTAAGGCATTTGGGTAAAGTGATTCCAAACGTCGCGAACCGAAGGCCAGGCCTCTGGTAAAATACGCTCAACCTCAGCCTGCTTAATCCACCCGGCCTCTTCAATCGCCTCTTCTGTTTGGGGTTTCAAGGGATACGCCTCCGAACAATGGAAATGATACCACACGGTTTCTTTTAGAATGGTTTCACCTCCCGAAGGGTAAGTATGGTAACTGTTGGTGATGAACCTTGGATTCGACACTTCAGGAACGCCCGTTTCTTCGATTACTTCACGAATGGCTGTTTGTAGCGGTGTTTCAAGTCCTTCGGGTTTGCCTTTGGGTAAGTCCCACCGTCCTAATCTTTTGATAAACAGGAAGTAGTCATCCGGCGCTTGGAGTATTCCACCCGCGGCTGTTTGGATTGGAAGGATTTTTTTCAACAAAGCGAACCCCAGCTCCGGCTGGATTTCGGGTAGGAAAATTGAAAACTCTGAATCGTCGGCTTCGCTAAGGTTCCGTAGCGCTTCGCGCACAATTGCTTCACCTTGTCCTGAAAGTACAGTATACCCATCTGTTTGTATCTGAACATCTTGTGGATTGTTGAAAAGTAGGGCTTTTCCGTTGGAGTAAAGGGCGTACTTTTGCGTCATGGTCTTGAATAAGGATACTGCAGAGCAGCTTGCTGACTTTCTGTTGCAAATTAAGGCGATAAAACTCCAACCTGCGAAACCATTTTTATGGGCTTCGGGCTGGAAATCTCCCATTTATTGTGATAACAGGCTAACGCTATCATTTCCGAAAGTGCGCACCTTCATACGTCAGGAGCTCACCCGTGGAGTGGTTTCCAAATTTGAAAAGCCCGATGTGATTGCGGGAGTGGCTACCGGTGGTATCGCCCACGGTGCACTTGTTGCCCAAGAGCTAGGCATTCCGTTCGTTTATGTGCGTTCCGCCGCCAAGGGGCACGGCATGGAAAACCTTGTTGAGGGTAAAGTGGAGGCCGGCCAAACTGTGGTGGTTATTGAAGATTTGATATCAACCGGAATGAGTAGCCTCAAGGCGGTAAAAGCTTTGCGTGAATCTGGGGCTATCGTTAAAGGCCTTGTTTCTATTTTCGATTACGGTTTTGAACAGGCCGTGCGTCAATTCCAAGAAGAAAAATGCCCTTATTTCAGTTTGAGCGATTACTCTTCACTGATTGATCGTGCCACCGAAAACGGTTATGTTGGTCGCGAAGATGAGGAGCAACTCAGAGCCTGGCGATTAAACCCTGAAACCTGGGGTTCCTCCTTGAAAATTGCCTGATTATGCTAACTATCGATACCGGCTTCAAAGCCGTTCCCAATGCCACTCAGGAACAAGTGTATACATTTGTTTCCGACATCAATAATTTGCAACTGTTAATGCCCGACAGGGTTAAAAACTGGCAGTCCGACACCGATTCTTGTACCTTTACCATTCAGGGAATGGCCGAAATTGGAATGAAAATTAAGGAACGACTTCCACATGGAAAGTTGATTTTGGAGTCATTCGGAAAAACGCCTTTTGCATTCACACTCGATATTCTGTTTCGTGAGTCGGGAGCCGGAAGTGAGGCTTCCATCGTTTTTAACGGCGACGTAAACATGTTCCTCAAAATGGTTGTGGAGCAACCGCTTACCAACTTCTTTGGAATGTTGCTCGAAAAGCTGCCGGAGCAATTTAAATAGGGCTTACTGAAAAAGTCAGAAATGCTTCAGATGTGAGCCGCGGGCAACGAAACAGAAGTTGCATTTCTGGTTAGCGATAAATCGAGTTGTATGGATTTAGGAGTGCTTGGCTTTCGGTATGCTAGATTACAACCCTAGCCTTAAGCCTTATCCAAATAGAGTCTATTGTGTTATGAGTAAACAGCTTGGCTGTTTTCGATAGACTCATTATCGTTGTGTACTAAGTTGTTAAAAACTGTTAAAATTTCGGTTGTGTACTTCAGGATTTCGCTGCACCTTTGCCGAAACTGATTTAATTTCACACAATGAAAAAAGTATTTCAATTCGCTGCCGCAGCTGTAGTTGCTGTTTTGGTTTCATGCTCTGGAGGTTCAGGTCCTGAAGGTGCAGCAAAAGGCTACCTCGATGCATTAATGGCGGAGGATTTCGAAAAAGCCAAAGAGTTTTCTACAGAAGACACCAAAGGCATGCTCGACTTCATGAAGAGTATTTCCGGAATGGCTGGTGAGAAAAAGGAAGGTGAAAAGAAAGCATACACCGACCTTAAGTGTACAGTTGAGGCTGGCGATTCAACAGCTGCGTGTACCTACAAAGTAGAAGGCAAAGAAGAGTCTTTGAAATTGAAGAAAGGTGCTGATAAGTGGCTCGTTCACATGCCGAAAGAAAGTCCTGCCGGAATGGATGGCGGAATGGATATGGGCGCTGATTCTACCGGAATGGCTCCTGCTGCCGGCGATTCTGCTGCTGCTGCCGCTCCTGCTGCTCAATAATTTTCTCCATGCGCTTCAAGTCCGCTCCCCGCTGGCTGAAGTTTGCCGGAATATTTGCAACCCTTTTTCTTTTGTCCGCAGGCTTTGTAGCTTACAAAGTCCTTTGGGATCCAGAAAACACGAAACAAGTGTTTTACCCGATCAGCGACAAAGAAAAAGGGTTGCTTCGTCATGGTGATATGTTGCTCCGTCAAGGGTATGGAATGTTCTCTGAAGTGATTGTGGATGCCCAAGACACACCATTTCCGATCTCCCATTGTGCCATGCTTGTCGACGATCAGGGTCAATGGAAAGTCATCCACGCCATGTCGAGCTCAGTAGCCGATTTAGACGGTGTCCAAATGCAGCCTCTTCAGCGTTTTTTGAACGAATGTGTGCCCAACTCACTGGTGGTTACCCGGTTTAAGTCGACACCCGACTCCATTGCCCGGCTTGTAAATCGCGTGAAAGGCTACGCGCTTCGGAAAATGCCCTTTGACCATCATTTCGACAATACCGACACCAGTGCTTTTTATTGTACAGAGCTTTTTCGCCACTGCTTTGAACAAGAATTCCAAAGAGTCATCTTTCCCATGTCGTCGCCCTCCGACTACATTCCCCTCAGTACCTTCCAAGATACCGCTCAGTTTGAAGTCATTCTCAATCACCAATTGGAAAACAAAACTCATTGATTTCTCCTCAACGATAAAGTGGCACAATTGGGCAATTCTCCGAGTAACGTTTAATTGTTAATTGTCTGTTTTTTAGGCCTTTGCTATTTATTAAAGAATTGCTGTGAATACCTTAATCAAATCAAATCCTGCATTACCCCTAAACTTTCTATATTCGTGGTTTCAAAGAAATCAGGATGCGCATTATTTCATTGCTGGTATTTACCGCTATTTCAGGGTTATCGCTGAGTTTGAGCGCTCAGAATGAACAGGCGGTAGAAGCCTATAACCAAGGGATTACATTTTTCAATACGAAGAATATCAAGGAAGCCATCAATAGTTTCGATAAAGCGATTTCAATTGACTCCTCCCTAAATCAAGCGTATTTCAATAGAGGCGTGGCCAAGGCCGAACAGAACGACTACGCCGGTGCAGTGGCCGATTACACGAAGTTTATCGAGCGTGATAAGTCGGTTAGCGATCGTGCATTTTACAGCCGGGCGCAGGCCTATTACTTAATGCAAAAGAAAGAGGAAGCTCTTGCTGATTATCTCGAAGCCGGAAAGCGAAACAACGAGAACTATGACGCGCATTATTATTCAGGTGGAATCTACTTCGAAAAAGGGGCTTACTCTGATGCCATCCGCTTGTTTACCCAAGCCATTACCGCCAAAAGTGATTTCGCCGAGGCTTATCACGACCGTGGAAGCGCAAAACAAAAAAGTGGAGATACACAAGGTGCAATTGCCGATTACCGCGAAGCTACCCGTTTACGCCCAAATCTTGTTCAGGCTTATAATAACCTCGGCTCATTGTTAAGAACCACAGGAGATTTGCAAGGTGCATTGGTCGAATTTGGCTACGCCATCAAGGCCGATTCAAAGCAAAGTCAGTCATTTGTGAAGCGCGGAAGAGTGAAGTTCGATATGCAGGATTTTGAAGGGGCAATGGCCGACTTTAATAAGGCCATTGAGCTTAACCCTCGTGATGCTTACGCGTTCAATAACCGTGGATGTCTTAAAAACAAGCTTCGCGACTTTCAGGGTGCTATCGAAGATTTCGATAAGGCTCTGAGTCTAAATCCCAATTATGGATATGCCTACATGAATAGAGGTATTGCCAAAGAAAATGTAAACGACGTTACAGGGGCCTGTAAAGATTGGAATGAGGCCACCCTCAACGGGGTCGACATTGCCAAACAATTTATTGACTCCGACTGCAACTGATCTCATGAAGAAAAGCTTACTCATCCTGTTGTGCAGTGTTGGATTGCTTGCTCAGGCGCAGCAAAACACAGAATTCGACAAAGACAATTTCCCGAACGATAAGAAAGGGCTTAAAGAAGCCTTGAAAAACATCGAAACTGGCGACAATTACTTCTACAACGCCGATTACACGATGTATATCGCAATCGATTATTATCTGAAAGCGAATACCTTCAATCCGAACAATGCTTCATTGAATTTTAAACTGGGAATTTGCTACCTTAATTCCCCCAATAAATTCAAGTCGCTCGATTTCCTTCGGAAGGCCTATCAACTCAACCCAAGCATTGATCCGCATATTACATTTTTCCTCGGCGAAGCTTACCACCTGAATCACGATTTCGAGAATGCCATCAAGTACTACTCTCTGTACAAAGGAGTGAAAGAGAAAAAGCCTGAGTATGATCCCGATAAGCGAATCTCCGAATGCAATGAAGGAAAGCGTTTGGTCGCCAACCCCGTTCGGGTAAACATCGAAAATCTTGGTCCTGTTGTAAATTCAAAATACCGTGAATACGCTGCGGTAATTTCCGCCGACGAATCAGTGATGTTGTTTACCTCTCGTCGCGACAATACTACAGGTAAGCTTATTGCAGAGGATGGACAATACTACGAAGACATCTACACCAGCACCAAACAGAACAATATCTGGACGCCTCCCATCAATCTTCCTGCACCGGTAAATACCAAAGAACACGATGCAAGCATTGCCCTTTCAAACGATGGTCAGAAGCTGTTTATTTATTTCGACGATGGCAATAACAAAGGCGACATTTTGCTGTCGAAACTCGAAGGTGATCGTTGGTCTAAGCCCGAAGAAGCGGGCGGAAAGGCCATCAATACCGACTATTCTGAAATTCATGCCTGCTTTTCATACGACGAAAAGTCGATTTATTTCGTAAGTAATAAGCCTGATGGCAGTTTAGGAGGGTTCGATATTTGGGTTACGCGTCAGGGCGCTGATGGCAAATGGCTGCCTGCAGAGAATCTCGGACCAACCATCAACACCCCTTATGACGAAGAAGGCGTTTTTATGCACCCCGATGGTAAAACCATGTATTTCAGTTCGAAAGGACATAAAACGATGGGGTCGTACGATATTTTCCGGACGGTTTTTGAAAACGGGAAATGGTCTGAGCCTGAAAATATTGGTTATCCGATCAATTCGGCCGATAAAGACGTGTTTTATGTGGTGAGTGCTTCCGGTAAGCATGGGTACTATTCATCGGCGAGAATGGATGCGATTGGCGAAACCGATATCTATATGATTACATTGTTAGGGCCTGAAAAAGAAACGGTTATGAGCAATCAGGACCAACTTCTACTGTCGAGCACAATTCTCGAACGCGAAGCTGTGATTGAACCCAAGCTCGACCGTAAGTTTGCTTCAAACGTAACAATTCTGAAAGGAACAGTTCGCGATGCAGTTTCGAAAGAACCGTTGAATGCGCTAATTGTAATTACCGACAACGAGAAAAATGAAGTGGTATCTACCTTTCAATCGAACTCAAAAACCGGTAAATACCTGGTTTCCCTGCCATCAGGGCGAAATTACGGTATTGCGGTAACCATGGAGGATTATCTTTTCTTCTCCGAAAACATCGACCTTCCCAAGTCTAAGACCTATCAGGAAATTGAAAAAGACATCGACTTGAGTCGACTCGAAGTAGGGCAGAAGATCGTGTTAAAGAATATCTTTTATGACTTCGATAAGTCGACACTCCGTCCTCAATCAATGGCCGAGTTAGACCGTTTAACAAAACTGTTGGAAACCAATCCAACCATGCGAATCGAGATTTCTTCTCACACCGATAACGTGGGCTCGGCGGCATACAATGAGAAATTATCTGGAAGTCGCGCACTTTCGGTGGTGAATTACCTCGTTGAGAAAAAAGGCATCAAGAAAGAACGCCTTGAGTACAAAGGCTATGGTTTTACCCAACCCATTGCACCAAACGACACTGATCAGGGGCGCCAATTAAACCGCCGCACCGAATTCAAGATTCTCTCCAAGTAAAATGGATAGAGCACTGGTTCGGCATGAAATAACCTCCGATGGCAGTAGTACGCTGTTTTCGGAGACTTTTGGCGTGAGTTATCACAGTGTGCATGGTGCCGTTCAGGAAAGTGAGCACGTCTTTATCGACGCTGGATTGAAGGAAGCCATCAAAAACAAGTCGAGTTTGCGCATTTTGGAAGTAGGGCTTGGAACCGGTCTCAATGCTTTACTCACTTGGAAGTACACGACGCACAACGAATTCAAGGTCGACTACACCGCCTTGGAAGCGTTTCCAATCAGTTTGGAAGATGCCATGCACCTCGATTACAATGCTTTTTCTTTACCGGCCAAGCCTGATGACCTTATCAGACTTTCCTGGGAACAGCCAATCGCGCTTAGCGAGCGTTTTACATTCACCAAAGTGAGTGCAAAATGGCCCGACTATGATTCGTTGCAAGGTTATGACTTGATTTATTACGACGCTTTCGCGCCCAACGCACAACCTGAAATGTGGCAAACTGATGCACTCTCGCGCTCAGTAGAATTACTCAACACCGGAGGTATTTGGGTGAGTTATTGCGCGAAAGGTGACGTTCGTCGGACTTTAGAGGCGCTTGGATTATTGGTAGAACGCTTGCCCGGCCCTCCATTTAAACGCCACATGCTTCGGGCCCGTAAAGCCTGAATTTTTATCTTTGTTTCCAACAATCAAACCCATGAAACAGCTCATTCTCCTGTTGTGCCTTCTTTTGGGCAGTTATACCTTAAATGCCCAAAAGGGCGATACCTTCGGCGATAAAGTAAAACCTTCCGGCGCTGTGGAAGGACAAGCCTTCCTGAAAGAAATCGAGGGGAAAGACTCCATGAATGTGAAGCTAAAGGCTACCATTCTTGAGGTTTGTCAAAAGAAAGGCTGCTGGATGAACGTTGACCTCGGAAACGGCAAATCAATGATGGTGAGATTTAAGGATTATGGTTTTTTCGTTCCGAAAGATGCAAACGGCCGCACCGCAATCATGGATGGTAAAGCGTTTCGGGAAGTGATCACCGTAGATATGTTACGCCACTACGCAGAGGATGCAGGCAAATCGAAGGAAGAAATAGAGAAGATTGTCGCCGACGAAGAACGCCTCTCTTTTGAGGCTTCCGGTGTACTCATCCTAAAATAACCATGAGAGTCACCAAGCTGCTTCTTGGTTCATTCGCGGGATTTGCATTGCTTCTGGTGCTAACAGCCTGGCAATCAGAAAGCGAGTTGAGCAAACTCATGCGCAATATGTCTAACGACATGAAGCGGATCAGAGTGAAGGTTCAGGAAGGGCAAAAAATACCTCAGTTCTATAAAAAGTACGGTAAAATTCACACCGCAAAACCCAGCGTGGATTCTAAAAAGGGAGAGGAGTTTCCGGAGATGGCTACAGCCTTTCTTAAGCAGTGTGAGCGTTTGGGCAGCTCCGATAAATCTCAGTTAAAGATCGAATACAACAATCTGGTGCAGAGCTGTATTCGTTGTCATGAGAAATATTGCCCCGGACCTATCACCATGCTTAAACGCCTCAAGCTCCCGTAGTTCGGTGAGTTTATGATGACACTAACCGGGCAGCAAACCCAAAGCCTGGCGAAGTGCTGTAATGTTCGGATTTGAAGCCTCCATAGCCTTTAGCTTGTCTTCGGTGGTATAAAGCTTTGTTTTGATGGGAGCCTCAGACTTGCTTAACATCAAGCTGATACTGTGGTTTTTTAATTGTTTCCGCAAAAAGTTAATCAAGTCGAACTTGGCAGCTTCGAGCTCACGCAATTGACTCTCGTTTTGAACCAGATAGCGAATTTGATGGTCTTGTTCGCCCAATTCAGGCCTATTCAAGGTAAGGGTTCCGCAAAGCGATTGTTTTCCTTCAGCCTTTAATTTTTCTGTGTAACTCAGCCATACCGCATTTAAGGCCTCCAGACTAAAAGGTTCCTCGGGCAGCACTTCACTGATCGAATGCTGCTCTTGAGTATCAGCCAGATCTGTTTGATCAGCCGGTTTGGAATCAAGATGCTTCTTAATCGAAACACTCGTTTTCACGGCTTGAATGCCCCTCAAGGCAATAACCGGCACCTTAGGTTCGGGAGGCGTGGCAGTATTGGCCTGCGAGGCGGTATTGCTTAACGGACTTCTAGGTGTGGTGTCAGGATTTTTTTTTTCCTCAGCAACAGGCTGAGGCTTAAAGATACCCACCAGTTTTAGTAGCGTTAACTCAGCTTGCAAGCGGTTGTTCAAGGCCGCTTTGAGTCCCAACTCACCTTGCGCCAAGGCATCAATACCTCTTATCAAGGTAAAGGCTGCTACTTGCTGTGCTTGGGTTTGGTATTTACTTTTAACGCCTACACTCACTTCCAGAAGAACCAAAGTGGCTGCATCTTGGCACACCAATAGGTTGCGAAAATGCTCGGCAAGCCCGCTGAGGAAATTGGCAATGTCGAATCCATGATTGAGTACCTCGCTCAGCAGCAGAAGCGTTTTTGAAATGTCGCCTTGAATGAGATAGTCGGTAGCCTTAAAGAAATAATCGTAATCGAGCACATTGAGGTTTTCAATGGCCGACTTATAGGTGATCGCGTTACCTCCCGAGTAGCTCACAATCTGGTCGAACATCGACAAGGCATCGCGCAAACCTCCATCTGCCTTTTGAGCAATCACATGCAAGGCCTCCATTTCGGCCTCAATGGATTCACTTTTAGCTACATAGGCCAGGTGGTTGGCAATGTCATCAACCTGAATTCGATTGAAGGTAAACACCTGACATCGCGAAAGAATGGTGGGCAGAATCTTATGGCGCTCTGTAGTGGCCAAAATAAAGATGGCATGTTTCGGCGGTTCCTCTAGCGTTTTCAAAAAGGCATTAAAAGCCGCAGTCGACAGCATGTGCACCTCGTCGATGATATACACACCGTACTTCCCGATTTGTGGGGCAAAGCGAACCTGATCCGTCAATGCCCGAATGTCGTCTACCGAATTGTTCGAAGCTGCATCGAGTTCGTGAATGTTAAAAGAGGCACTGTTGTTAAATCCTAAGCAGCTTTCACAGGCATTGCAAGGCTCTGTTTCGGCAGTGAGGTTTAAACAATTGATGGTTTTCGCCAGAATTCGTGCACAGGTGGTCTTCCCAACACCTCTAGGACCGCAAAACAGAAATGCCTGAGCAAGATGGTTGCTGCGTATCGAGTTTTTGAGCGTGTTGGTAATGGTTTCCTGCCCAACCACCGATTTGAAGGTGGCAGGCCTGTACTTCCGCGCTGAAACCAAGAAATTCTCCATCTCTGCAAAGATAGCAGAGTGATTTTCCCCAAGGCTGAGATGTTAACATCTTTTTGAAATCGGGCTTGAAAGTGGAATTCCTCATTTAAAATGCAAATAGCCAGCATACGAGAAACTCCTTATCCGCAACGTTATCCGCGGCTTGCCGCATTTAAAAGCCAGCTTCGCCTCTTCACTGCATCTCTGTCGCCATTCTTACTTTTTCAGAAGGCCCCAGGTATCGGATTATTTCCCGATACAAAACTTCCCGAAAATTGTCCCAAGTACCTCATCGTGCGTTACTTCGCCGGTGATTTCTGAAAGTGCGTCGAGGGTATCTCTTAAATCGCGGCTCAGCAAATCGCCGGGAAGGCCAAGGGCTAAACCGTTGAGCACCTGCTGCAATGCTTCCGAAGCCTTACTCAACGCGCTGTAATGGCGGGCATTGCTCACCAAATGATCGCCATGTTCGCGCGCACTGCTCACATAGTCGAGCAAAGCCTCTTCTAATTGTTCCAAGCCGACTCCCTCTTTGGCGCTCAGCATCAATATGTTGCCCATCTCTTCCGGCACTTGTCCCTGAAAAGTCTGCTGATCGATTTTATTACACAACACCTGTATTTGCGCCTCTGGCAAGGCCTGTTCCGCCACCCGCCGGTATTGCTCAAGGGCTTTGCCGCTGCTTAAATCGGCAGCATCTACCAACAGTAAAATCAGAGAGGCCTGACGAATGCTCTTGTAGCTGCGTTCAATCCCAATCTGCTCTACAAGGTCGTCCGTTTCCCGCAAACCTGCTGTATCTATAAATCGAAAAGCCACTCCGCCCAGCACCAGAACATCTTCCACAGTATCGCGCGTGGTACCGGCAATCGGACTCACAATAGCGCGGTCTTCTTTGAGCAATGCATTAAGTAAGGTCGATTTTCCGGCATTCGGCTTCCCTACAATGCTTACAGGAACGCCCTGTTTAAGCACATTTCCCATCGCATAACTGTCGCGCAAACGATTAATCACCACCAATAAAGTATTCACCAATTGCTGCAGTTGTTCCCGATTGGCAAATTCCACATCTTCAGTACTGAAATCGAGTTCTAATTCTACCAAAGCCAGGAAATTCAACAACTCTGTACGCAAACGTCTGATTTCATCGCCAAAACCTCCACGCAGCTGCTTAATCGCTAAAGCATGAGCAGCAGGGTTTTGCGAGGCTATCAGGTCGGCCACAGCTTCGGCCTGACTCAAATCAATCTTTCCATTTAAAAATGCCCTCAGGGTAAATTCTCCCGGCTGCGCGGGGATGGCACCAGCGGTATGCAGCCACTGCAGAATTTCTTGCTGAATAAACGTGGAGCCATGGCAGCTAATTTCGAGTGTGTCCTCGCCGGTGTAGGAGTGAGGACCGCGAAATACACTCACTAAAACCTCGTCGAGTTTTACACCGGAACGCTCCATTTTTCCAAATAAAATCGAGTAGGCCTCAGCACTCAACAATTTTTTCCCGCCATACGGCTTGAAGATTTTATCGACAATTGAAAAAGTTTCCGGTCCACTCACCCGAACCACAGCAATTGCGGCCATTCCGGGGTGAGTAGCCAGTGCACAAATGGTGGTATCTCGGTGAATCATTGAACAGGTGCCGGACCTCCGGTACGTAAATTAAATTTAGCGTTTACCGAATTAAATTCCGGAAATACGTTATGATGCCACATGGCCAGAACCTTAGAGCCTTTTAGCAGGATTAATCCCGGATTTGAGCGAATCATGGTTTTTAATGCCGTGCCATCACTAATTAAAAACGGAAATGCACATTGGTTTGCATGTCGGAATTCTTCCACCAACTTCACATCTTTTGTGAGCCCATAGAACGGAATTCCGGCTTTTTCTGCCGCCGCGGCAAACGTATTTACCTCCGAAAATACAGCCTGATCAGCTTTTTGTAAATCGTAGCTCACCAGAAAAAATTGATGCCCGGGATATTTCAGAATATCCATGGTAAAGTCATTTCCTTCAATGGTCGAAAGGCTGAAATCGTGAATCGGAGCCGGTTCGCCCGGATCGAGAATTTCGACCTTGGTGTCGATAAATTTCCATACGGTGGTATCCACTTCCCACGAAATAGTGTCTTTGTAGGGGTAGTTATCGAGGAGC
The DNA here is from genome assembly GCA_027483445.1 of Bacteroidota bacterium. GTDB lineage: Bacteria > Bacteroidota > Bacteroidia > M30B66 > M30B66 > CAMCXT01. Next base: position 49,802 of record JAIXUS010000015.1, read on the forward strand.
TCTTCTTTATTGGTTTTCAGATTTAAAAACAGGTATTGCGTTTTTCCTTGTTTCATCGGTCTGATTTCCTTCATGCCTTCAATCAAGTCATTTCCAACAGCGTAAGGCCTGAAATCAATTACGGGTAAAAAATGATAGGTGTAAAGCGGAAATCCCACATTGATGATCGTCGCACCGATGAGTAAATTTCGGGTCGTTTTATTACCGAATAAAGGTTTGATGTGTTTTCTTCCGGCAATTAAAATTCCTATCAGAATTAACAGAACAACATCTTTGGTGAATGATTCCCAGGGCGTGAGTTTTAGGGCATCACCAAAACAACCACAGTCTGTTACTTTGTTGAAGTAGGCCGAATAAAAGGTTAAGAATGTAAAAAATACAATCATGCTCATCAGCAATGTGAGCGTAAGAATTACACGTGTTCCAAGTAAAAGCGTAATTCCCAGTAAAACTTCAACAACGCAGATTAAACCGGCCTGCAGCACTGCAGTTGGAATTAAAAATTCGGTACCGAAAACTTGGTAGTATTCTTCCAGTTTATAGGCAAAACCGATGGTATCGTTGGATTTTATAAGTCCTGAAATAATGAAAAGGACTCCAACCAAAATGCGAACAAGATGAATCAGGTATTTCATGTTTAATTCAAGTTATTGTGTCTCAGTGGTTTTTTCATCGAGCTTGATGAGTGCAAAAATGGCATAATTCATCATATCCATGTAATTCGATTCAACGCCTTCTGAGGCAATTGTTTTGCCTTGATTGTCTTCGATTTGTCGGATTCGAAGCAGGCGCATGAGAATTATATCGGTAAACGAACTAACCCTCATATTTCTCCACGCTTCACCATAGTCGTGGTTTTTCTTGAGCATGAGGGCTTTTACTTCGGCCACAGTTTTGTCGTAAAGCGATTCAATTACCTTGGATTCCAATTCCAAAGGTGCGTTTTCGTCGAGCTGAAGTTGAATGAGTGCCAAAATCGAATAATTGACAATTCCGATAAATTCAGGCTCAATGCCTTCGTCGACCAGGTGTGTGCCTGAAGTCTCAATGCCGCGTATCCGTGTGGCTTTAATGTAAATCTGATCGGTAATGGAGCTAAGCCGGAGTACACGCCAGGAGGTGCCATAGTCGGCGTTTTTTTGTAGAAAAGTTTTGCGACAGTGGCCAATAACACGGTCAAATTGTAACGATGTTTGCTCCATGGATTTGATGAATCAGACTGCGAATTTACATGCTGCTGTTGAATTCCCTTCGCTTCAGATTGGCGGCCGCCTCATTTCTTTTGAAAAGCCGCATTTGATGGGGATTATCAATGTAAACGACAATAGCTTTTTTGACGCAAGCCGGGTTTCGGCGGTCGATGAAGCTCTCAATCTTGCCGGAAAGCATGTAGCAGAGGGGGCGTTTTTTCTCGACCTCGGTGCTGCCAGCTCCAAACCGGGTTCGGCATTGTCGAATCCTGATGCGGAGTGGTTGCGTTTGGAGCCAGTTCTAAAGGCGATTCGTGGGGCTTTTCCGAATACACTCATTTCGGTTGATACGTACCATTCAGCGGTGGTCGAAAAGGCGATGGATTGCGGTGCTGATATGATCAACGATATTTCGGCCGGCAGTATTGATTCCCGGTTGCTTGATACTGTCATCAGGCTGAAAGCCCCGTATATTCTGATGCATATGCAGGGAAAGCCTGAAAACATGCAGGCAAACCCAAGCTACGAAGATGTAACAGTGGAGGTGTTGCACGAATTGGCGCAGAAGTTAGCCTTTCTCCGTTCTCATGGTCACGGCAATGTGTTGGTAGACGTGGGTTTTGGATTTGGGAAATCGCTGGAGCACAATTATAACCTGCTGAAAAATTTATCTGTTTTCAAATCGCTTCGTGCTCCATTATTGGTCGGTTTATCGCGTAAAAGTATGGTAACCCGATTATTACAGGTTTCTGCGGCCGAAGCTTTGAATGGCACTACTGCATTGCATGTGTTGGCTTTGCTTAATGGCGCTCACATTTTGCGGGTTCATGATGTAGCACCGGCCGTTGAAGCTGTGCGCATTGTTCGCGCCTATCAGGGTGCTTTGGATTAATTCATTAATAGGCGATTTTTTTATGCTGCTTAATGAGTATTCTGAATAAGGTCTACTGAGCAGTTAGAAATGAAATCGAAATCTAATTGTGTTGATTAATTTCTGCGAATGACTTCGAAAGCTTGGTTATTTGGTGAATAATGTCATCAAACTCTTGCATCGACATGTTAAGCATTGTGCAAAATGACATCAATTCTTCCGAACTCAGGTTTGGATCCATTAATAAATCTACAATTCCCATCATTCGAGCTAAAGGAGCTCTAACAACGTGCGATTGCAACCACGCAATTTCACGCAATGAATTATTTTGCTCAACGATTTGATTTAAAATACGCATTCTGTTATTTATGCCAGACTCCGCAATGAGTTTCGCTTTTCTTCCATTAATGAGTATGATTGTACTTGTAATTTTTAGCTCAAAAACTTCTCCTGACTTTTTCTGATGCTTGAACTAATCTGAAAAATAGACTTGGTTTCGTTTTCTTGATTCATTCAGGATTTCGAGCAATTTAGGAATTTCGTTGGGCAGACGAATATTCTTAATGGTCATTGATAGAAATTTCTCCTGTGTGTATTCAAATTCTACAATTGTCTCCTCGTTTACCATCAGGAATGATAAGGTTTCGAGATCGTAAACCCACATTGATATCGTGCTGAATTTAAAGAGTAATTGATAATTGGTATTTGATTCTTCTAATTGAAATTATACTTGTTTGAAATCGGAAATATCTTTTAAATAACAAGCCATTCCAACCAATTCGTTATTAGTGTCGAAAATAGGATAGAAGTTGATTGATACAAATCGGAGTGAAAGCGTTATTCCGGTGTTAAATTCGTGAAAAAGATGGATGCTTTTTTGTGTTTTTATTACTTGTTCAAATGCATTTTTGAATATCAAATTCAGGGGTTCTGGAAATGGAATATCTTTAAAATTACTGTTGAGCTCGATAGGCGCTTGACAAAATGCATCGGCTGCAGCTTTAAAGGAATTATTATATGTGCTTAAGCGGCCTGAGGTATTCATCGACCAAACCCAATCTTCAGTAGCATTAATAATAGCTTCAGTTTGCAGTTTTTGCTTAAGCAACTCTTGTTGTAAATTTTCCGATTCAGTAATGTCGATTACTAACGAATCCCAGGCTGTGGCGCCTTTCGCAAACGCTTGAGGTTTTCCTTTTCCTTTGTGCCAGCGTAGAGTGCCATCAGGGTGGAAATAACGGTAGGTAAATTCCCATGCTCGATTGAATCGCTGCGATTGAAAAACGCTTTCCATTAAATTGTCGTAATCATCAGGGTGCACTCGTTGCAGAATGAAAGAGTTATCTGTCATAGCGACTTCCGGAGTTATGCCCCAGATTTCGTATGAACCGGCACTGACGAATTTCATTTTTTGGGTGCCATCCTCATATAGAATATAGCGATAAACGACAGCGGGCAGGGAGTTTGAGTACGACTCCAGTTGCAATTGTGTGAGCACTTGTTTGTTGATGTCGGCCATCGTACCATTCATCCTGAGCGGTTCGCCTTCGTCAGACCAGCTCGATACTTTGGATCGCGTATTCACCCAAATCCATTCTCCGTTTTTATGGCGCATACGGTAATTCAAGTCGTAATAGGGAATTTCTCCTTTGAGTAGCCGTGTTAATTGTTCTGAGGAGTATTTTTCATCGTCGGGATGCGCAAAACGGTACCACGTTTCGATATTAACTTCACCCAATTCATCGAGAGTATACCCAATAATTGTGGCCCACATTTCATTCACCTGCAGTGCCCCGGTAATCATATCCCATTCCCAAATACCCAACTCGCTGGCCTCCACAGCACTCAGCAAAGGGCGGGTTTTATTGTAGAGATAAGTCAATTCAATTTCTTGGAGGATTACCTTTTTTGATTCAATGAGGGCTGCTTCAATAACTTTATGCAGACTGAGTATTTCTTTGAATTTACTTTCTAGAACCGAGCTTGAATTGCACAGGATTACCAGATAGGTGTCAAATACGATCGGGTTATCATGAATTTTTAGGAATTGCCCATGTATTAGATGCGTTTGTTGCTCTATAAATAACTCCAAACTAAAATTTTCTTTGTGCAGCGTTTCATTTTTCAGTTGTTTAACAAATTGCTGCTGTAACTTATCGTTGAGTGCTTGATGAATTAGTGAATTGTTCGAGAAAACGAGGCAAATGCTCGGTTCATGCCATTCCAATACACCTAAGGTTACTTCACCGAGCATTGACTCAGCCAACTCCTGCAAAGGCTGCAAGGTTCGCTTAAAGGCCTCCGCATGCTTTTCATTTTGAAGATAGCAAACATGCTGATGACCTTCCGAATCGGCCTCTGGATGTTTGGGTATGTCTTCAAAATTCTTCATAAAGTATAATTGATATCATGAATTAATTTCACGGATAAAAGTAATTACTGTATTTCAAACACGCAAGGAAAAAATAAGGGTTAACACCTATGTGCATTCATTCCAAATTCTACTCTCCTCGAATAGAATACATTAGCCCTTACTGGCAGAATATCAAATTCTTGTAACGCCGCCCGAAACGATGAACTTCATTACATCTTCTGAGCTACCCTCGATAGGTGTGATCCTTTGATTGTCTACAATAAACAGATTACCTGAAAAGTTGTAGCTGTGCGGCATATACACCGCGCTCTTTCCTCCTTCGATGCCCAAACTGAGCAAGTCGCGCTGCGTAATAAAACCCAACTTGTAAATGCCACCATCAGATTGCATGCTTACCAAAACCGGTTTGCTGAAACGCTTTTCGTTGCCCATAAATGCCGACATTAAATCGCGCACAGAGGTGTAAATAAACTTCACCAGCGGAATCCGTTCCAGTGTTTTATCGATAAATTGCGTAATAGGCGTCTGGATAAATACCGTTCCTAGCCATCCTAAAAAAGTGATGCTGACAATTACGAGCGGTATGCCAATCAGCCAGTATTCTCCCGGTAATAATCCCCTGAGAAATCGAATACTCTGATAAACTATCCACAGCGTAATGCCAATTGGAGTAATCAAAAGCAAGCCTTTGATGAAATACCCCGTAATTTTTCTGAATAGTTTTTTCACTGATGTTTTTCTTGGCTGCAAAAATAAGTATTCTAATTGGTATTCCCGAAAGAGCTCCTTAGGGCTGATTGGATGGCTCCTGTTCTGTCCAAAAAAAATCTGATGTGTTTCTGTTGTAATACGATAAACGATCGTCTTTCAACAACTCAAAAATATTAATTTGAGGTGTAGGTTTGATTTCCTGATAGCCTATTGCTAAACGCTCTGTACGTGTTTCATCGAGAAAACCTTTTTTACCAGACAGCTCAACAATAAAGCCTCCATTTAATTCTTCAATTGCCTCATATTGATAAGGTAATAACACTTTACCATCAGCGCCAATAAGCCCCCATTTCCCATTTTTCTTTACTCTGCCCATCTTGTTTTTAAAGGCCAATCCTTGCTCAAATTGGGGCTCAATAATCACTTTTCCAGCCCTGTTAATGTAACCCCATTTTCCTTTCAGTCGCACCGCACACAAATCTTCAGAAAAAATGCCTGTTTGGTCGTATACAGTCGGAATTACTGTTTTACCCTTTTTGTCGATAAACCCGTATTTACCCTTTTTCTCTACTCTTGCAAGTCCGTTGTAAAACCCTTCAATGCCGGCTGAAGCTGCTGCACAACGATCACTTAAACTCAATACTTTTTTACCGACCGACGTGAAAAGCAAACATTTTTTGTCTTCTTCTGCAAAGAGAAAATCCTCAGAAACGGCTGTAATCTTTTTGAATTTAGTGGGTAAAAGCAAGCTTCCATCTTTTCGAATCGCTCCTACTTTTTCGTTGAAAACCACTCTAGAAATGCCCGAAAGAAAATCAGTAGCCGCTTCATATTGTGCTTTAATGACAATATTTCCCTGCTCATCCATGAATCCGGCAAGGCCATCTTTCACAAATCCAATTCGGCCCTCGCTACATGCACCAATGTCTTCAAATTCCATGGCTTGAACCAAATTTCCTTGATAATCCATCAAGCCATAAAGCTCATTTTGCTCAATGCGGAATAATTTACAGGCATTTCTGCTCACTGAATAATAAGCCGGCGGAACAATCCACCTACCGCTTGTCGTGATAACTCCGGCTCCTGTATCGTTCTCTGCAATCGCAAGCCCCTCTTCAAACGATTCAGCCTCCTTGAAATTACAGGGTATAATTACAAAGCCCGATTTATTGATGTATCCATATTTCCCATTTTTTTTCACCACTGCTAAATTCTCAGAGAAATATTCGGCTTCTTCGAATTGATAAGGAATTTGAATGGCACCGGTACTGTCGGCATACCCCCACAATTCATCCTTAACTACCGGGAAAAACAGGGTTTTCGAAAGTCCAAAATCACGATTAAGTTTATCTAAAAAAGGAAAATCAGGAAACCGCTCCTTAAATTCCATGATGCGCTCGGTCGACTGATCGGCTGTATACAAGGCATAAAACTGGTCCCAACAGCGCAGTGTATTTCTGTTATTGGGATATTTCCGAATAAAACGAATTAATTCATCCTGTGTTCCCTGAATCACACTTAACTTAAAGAGGCCATCCTCTGCATCGGGCTTGTATTGAGAATCTGGGAATTTATCCAGAAACTCCTGATACGCTTCGAGGGTATTTTGATTGGCTGCCAGCTCAAACCTGATTTTATCGAGACGCTTTAATGCCAGACTTTTCAACTCGGTTTCCGGATAATTTTTCAGGAATATCTCATACGATTCAGGCGTATTGATAACCGTGGCTTGCGACAAGGCAGAGCTATCTCTTAAATATATTGCCTTTGTGGTGTATTGGTTTTCTCCGAACTGCGTAATAAAAAATTGAAATCCTTCTGGTTGTTTTTGTTTCCCTGCTCTTAGAAATGCCTGAAATTGAATACTATCTAATAAATTCTCAGCCTTGGTGAGCGAAACACCCAGGGTATTTAATTTTAATTTTTGTTTTTCAGAGGCAATATTCAGTGCGAACAAACTTAACTTAATGTGCTTGTATGCCGAATCAATCTGGTGGAAATGATTTAATCGATCGTAATGAATTTTTGCCAGGCCAAAATGTGCGGCTGCCGGCTGTTTTTTTAATGACTTAATAAAACATTTTCGGGCTTTGAAAAAATCATATTGCTCAAGGGCTTCAAATCCTTTCTTAATTTGAGCATTGAACGGATTTGCCCATAGTAATCCCAAAACAATACATATCGCTCTCAAACCCATGGTTGCAAAAATGCAGATTTCTGTTTTACCGATTCATCTTTTCCTGAAGTTTCCCAACATTGAACCTTAAAAATTTCTAACCATAAGTCTGTTTTCTTTTTAGGTTTATCGCATGAAATTCATCCTGACCCTGTTATTCGGTTTTTACTCCTGCATTTTATCAGCCCAAAATTTTGAGTGGGCCGCCAGCGGAAGTCGGCTTCATACCGGTTTTCACTTAAGCACTGTAACCCCCGATGGTCGTCTGGTTGCTGCCGGTCAGTATTATCGCCCCGATTATGATCCAATGCCAGGGCCAACAGAATTTTACAGTGGTAGTGGTGATGTCATCCCGTTCGAAAAATACAGCAACCAACTGTTTGTGGTTTGCTACAGTAGCAATGGTGCTGTAGATTGGACTTTTTGGGGTGGCAAAAGTGTTGGTGGAGGAACCGTTCACGGGCTATCGTCGCGGCCTGATGGTAATGTACTTGTTCAATTTCGGAGTGGTTATGTGCCTTATTGTTATACGTTTATTAATCCTGAAAATGGAAAATCGTTAAGGGCCGACAGCCTGTTCCCCGACCCGAATGCTTACGAAAATCAATCGACGTATTACAAGTTTGAATACATCGCCGAATTGAATGCCAAAGGTGATGTTCAGCAAATCACAGGTTTATTGTTGCCTACAGTTGATGAGTGGACATCCTTTCGTGTTTTGGCCGATGGGGGAATTTTGATGGCTTATTCGAATGATGTAAAGGCAACCGATGCGCAGGGCCGAAGCCGCGATGTAATGCACAATTTCACCATGAAGCTGAATTCCAAGTTTCAGCGTGAGTGGACGCATCAGGCCATGTATCTCGATTCGAGCTGCTGCAGTGTGATGGAGCATCGGTCGGGGGCCATCGAAACCAACGACGGAAGCATCGCTATTTTTGGAAGTTTCAGAGATGGCATTCGCATGGCCGGAAGCCCAGATTTTAGGCTCAAGAAAGATCTTCAGGCCCCCAAAGGGTTGCGCTATGGATCCTATTTGGCTCTACTCGACTCCAAAGGGAAACTGAAGTGGGTGCGCTTTTCCGAAGGTCTCAGTGTGATTTCATCAGTCACCTCAAGAAACAACCAACTGGTATTTGGTGGTGAGGTGTTGTATTCGGCACGTTTTTTTGGAACATCAGTCGATACCACCGAAGGCAAAAGAGCCTTCCTCGCAGCCATGTCGGAAAGTGGAAAGTTGTTGTGGCAACAAACATTTAATGCCAAGAATATTCAGTCGGTTTGCAGCGACGAAGAAGGGAACTTTTATGCCAGTTTTCGCAGCCAGAGGCGTAAGGGTGAGTCGCCGTTAAAAATTGGTACCGATACCATTTCCGACAGTTACGAAAGTGTGGTGGTGGCCAGCTTTGATGAAAAAGGCAAGTACCGCTGGTACCGCATGAGTAGAGCGCGCATGTCGATTAATACTGTTTCGCATTTGCATGCCGACAATTGCGGAAACCTCTATTTTACCGGTGAAATGTGGTATGTGCTGCCGGTAAATATGAGTGTATTCGATGGTGCATTTATACGGGGTTCAGGTTATGGTGGGGCTCCGCTGGCGGCCCGCATCCGGACGACCATTCCTGAGACGCTTTTGGCCATGAATCTCAGCATAACCCAACAGTTTGAAATCAAACGGAAAGAGCGGCAAGATCAAAAGGTAACGCGAAATACTTCAGCAGCCGTTGCAGAGCCCAATTCGTTGGTGAACTCCATTCAGCGCGACTCTTCATTGGCGGCCAATACTGGAAGAGCTTTAGGCTGCACGCCAATACCTTTTCCCTGGTCGCTAGTGGTCTTTCCAAACCCGGCTACCGGGCCAATAACGCTGCGTGCCAATACCTCCTACGCCGACCCTTCGGTGAGTATAACACTTACCGATTCCCGCGGAGCACTGGTTCGTATTTTGGTGCCTCCGCAGTTTAAAGATGCAGGCATGAGCGACTTTACGGTCGATGTGAGCGGATTGGCCAAAGGGCTGTATTTCGTGGTTTTAAAGGGAACCGCGTCGGCAGCAACCTTTTCGCTGGTCATACAGTGAGAAATCAGTCTAAACGACTCACCTGAAATTCCAGCAGAGGGTTGGGCGATTTTCCCCAAAGGAACAGTGTTTCATCGCGAATCTCGAAGCGCTGAACCTCCTTCAAACACTGTAGAAATGCCGATTCCGTTTCACTACGTTCGCAGGCCATTTTCGTGGTAGCCACCGGACCAATTGCAATCTTCTGGGCTTGAACGGTAAATTTACCATTGAGGCGATTGCATCCGGCGAAGCCCGACACTTCTAACTTTTTGGGCCTAAAACGCAGGTGAATGGCAGTGTTTCCCATATTTTCGACCGGTTTGCCCTGCATCTGCATTAAGTTCCAAAATCGATAGAGCGAGAGTGTATCGCGGTTGAGCACGTAGCGGGGAGCTAGCTTTCCGTTGATTTTATTGCCGTTTTGGTCGAGTTGAATAAGCTTTTCGGGACTGTACAGAAAATACCCTTTTTCGTTGCTGCTTTCGTAAGCAATTCTGCGGGTTTCAGCGTGGTATTTGAATTTGGCTTTTACTGTAAAAAGGCTGTCGGATTTACCTACATATTGCCTGCTAATGCTTAGCTGGTTGTTTTTTTCAAGGTGCACTAACGTGCGGATGGCAGCACAGTCGGCGCAGGGTAAATTACCCAGAAAAAAGTCAGCCGGTAAACCTTTATTTTCTGCTGTTGGCGAGGTTTTGCATGCCACGGCCAGAATGGTGGTCAAGGCAACCAATGCTTGGTAAAGGCACGTTTTATACGACATGATTTTCGTCATTTAAGGCTTAAGCGCCCATTGGAGGAATTCGGGAAGGGCTTCTGCCCAGGTTTCGCAGTTGTGTTTCCCGCCCTTCATTTCATAGTAAACGGTGTCGTAGTATGGCTTGTAGCCTTTTTGGTGCAAGGTGGCAATGAGGTCGAGTGTATCGTCGATGGCATCGATAATCCCGTTTTGGTTTCGGTCTGAAAGCTCGTCTTCTGTTCCGGCCTGAAACCAAAATTGCATTCCGGGGCGATTGTCGGATTTGCGAATTACTGTATGCATAATCCTATCGAGATCGGTGTAGCCTTTGTTAAGGTCGCGTTTGCGCCACCAGAAAGCCCCGGAAAAGGCGCCAACCTTGCCGAAAATTTCGGGATTGTTCCAAGCGATGCTCATGGCCGATAAGCCTCCAAGCGAGCAGCCGGCAATGATGTTTTGTTTTGAATGAATTTCAACCGGGTAGGCCGAAGCCAGGGTAGGGAGGAGGTGTTCTACAATAAATTGATGGTACACATTGGCTTTGTCGCCCCGACGTTTGAAATCAAGCCGGTCTTTTACACCATACTCGCGGATACGGTCGCCGGCGTGAACTGCAGCGATCATGGCCGGACGAATCAGCTTGGCTTTAAGCAGTTTTTCAAAACTCGATTTCAACTGGAGCGCTTCTGCATCTTGTCCGTCGTTCAAAATCAACAATGGCAGTGGGCCATCACCTTCGGGGTAAAACAACTCAACGCGAACTTCGCGGTTGAGCAAATCGGAGTGCAAACCTTCGATTACATTGTGGTGTAGCTTAATTGTCGGTTTTGTAAATGAACTCATGAAGGAAACGCTCGGATTGAACCGCAAATCTGTTATTTTCATGCGGTGGATTTGCAGTGGAAAAAGAAAGATTTTCAACAATCTCTTTCGAATTCATAAATTACTATATTTGCGCCCGAATTCTTGTTTATCTGTTAACGATTTGTGTGATTAGGTTCGAAAATGTTAAGTATGTATTAAGTCAATTGCCAATTGTAAAAAATGACCGAATCTTATCATAGCTGGTATTCGCCCACGTTGGGCAAGCAGTTCGAGATGTTGGTGTTTGGGGAATCCGGCTTTCCGCTGGTATTGTTTCCAACATCAATGGGTCGGTATTTCGAGAACAAGGATTTTCAACTCATTGAATCGGCGGCCTGGTTTATCGAAAACGGCCTGGTGCGCATTTACTGTCCCGATAGCATCGATTCGTTGAGTTGGTATAACAAAGGAGTGCATCCTTCGATTCGCGTGCACAATCATATTCAGTACGATTTGATGCTCCACAACGAGCTCTTTCCATCGATACTCGAGCAAAGCGGGACAGGACGTTTGGCCCTGGCAGGTTGCAGCTTCGGAGCCTACCATGCCATGAATTACGGCTTTCGTCATCCCGAAAGGGTCAAATACATCTTCAGCATGGGCGGCGCGTTCGACATTAAAGGTCAGCTCGATGGCTACTACAGCGACGATGTGTACTTTAATAATCCGGTCGACTTCATCCCTTCGTCAAGTCATCCCGCCTTTGGCGACCTGCACGTGATTTTAGGCACCGGCGACCACGATATCTGCTATGAGGCCAATTTGCGAATGGCCGAAACGCTTCGCAACAAACACATTAGTCATTGGCTCGATGTAAGGCCGGGCGCAAATCACGATTGGCCCGTTTGGCGATCGATGTTCCCGCATTACCTCTCCATGATCCGTTAAAAAAGCAAACACAACTCACACACACTTAAACGAAAATGACCATGAAAAAAATCGGAATTCTCCACGGTATGGAAAGTAGCTTTCCGGATGCCGTAATTGAGCGCATCAACAGTTTGGGCCTCAAAGACATTGTAGCTGAGCGCGTACTGATTGATGTAGTATCGCAAAGCGAACCCACTGAGTATGCGGTAATTATCGACCGTATTTCTCAGGATGTGCCATTTTACCGTGCTTACCTGAAAAACGCTGCGATTTCTGGAACAGCTGTCATCAACAACCCATTCTGGTGGAGTTCTGATGAGAAGTTCTTCAACAACGCATTGGCGGTGAAGCTGGGTGTACCGGTTCCGAAAACAGTATTGTTGCCTTCTTTCGAGCGTCCGGCCGATACTTCAGAAAATTCATTCCGCAATTTGCATTTTCCACTTTCGTGGGATGCCATTTTCAGTCATATCGGCTTTCCGGCTTACATGAAGCCACATGCCGGCGGCGGTTGGAAGAGCGTTTATAAAGTAAACAATGCCGAAGAGCTGTTCCAGGCTTACCACGAAACCGGACAACTCGTGATGATGCTTCAGGAAGAAATCGTATTTGAGGAATACTACCGTTGCTATTGCATTGGCGGCAAATATGTGCGCATCATGCAGTACGAACCACGCAATCCGCACCACTTACGCTATGTTACAGGCGAAGGCCGTGGCGAAAATGACGCGTTAATTCAGACCATTCGCGATTACGTATTGAAGCTTAACCATGCTTTGGGTTACGATTTTAATACGGTTGAATTCGCAGTGCGTGATGGCGTTCCGTATGCAATCGATTTCTGCAACCCTGCTCCTGATGCCGATGTGAATTCGGTGGGTCAGGAAAACTTCGACTGGGTGGTTGAAACTGCCGCTCAGTATGCGGTTGAACGTGCAAAAGCACAGAAGCCTGGTCAGGATAACCTTACTTGGGGAAGCTTTGTGCGCAATGCGGCCGGAGCTCCGGTTGCAGCGCCTTCTGCCGCTGAGAAGGTAGCTGAAAAAGCTCCAGCAAAGCCTGCTGCTAAGGTAAAAGCGGCTGCTAAAGTGACCGAAAAGGTAGATGCACCTGCAAAACCTGCGGCAAAAGCAACCAAGAAAGCGGCGGCTGCCAAAGCATAATTGATTCTCTGAGAGACGGTTCTCCTTTACACCCTGTAATTATTTAATGGCAGGTTGTGGAAGCGAATCGTCTCTTTCTTATTTTGGGCATCAACCACTAAACACAATTTATCCATTCTGCTATGGCTTTGCATTTACCTGCGTTTACCCTTGGTGTTGAAGAAGAATACATGGTCATCAATCCCGAAACCCGAGAGTTGTCCTCACACGATCAGAAAATTGTTGAGTTGGCCGGGAAGGTGTTAGATGACCAGGTGAAGGCAGAGATGCACCAGGCCGTGGTAGAGGTCGGAACCTCGATTTGCCGCGATGTTGAAGAAGCTCGTCACGATTTAGCCAAACTGCGCCGAACAGTTTCGAACATTGCGGGCGATTTGGGATTGAAGATTGGGGCTGCCGGAACGCATCCGTTTTCGCACTGGAATACACAGTTGATTACACCGAACCCTCGGTATGAGCAAATTGTAAACGAGTTACAGGAGGCGGCGCGTTCCAATTTGATTTTTGGTTTGCACGTGCACGTAGGCATTGCCGACAAAAACATGGCCATGCACATTGCCAACTCGGTGCGTTACTTTTTGCCTCACGTGTATGCCTTGAGCACCAATTCTCCCTTTTGGGAAGGGCGAAATACGGGCTTCAAGAGCTTCCGTTCTAAGGTATTCGACAAGTTCCCCAGAACGGGAATTCCCGATTACTTTAATACCTATGAAGACTTTATCGGTTACGTGAATTTATTGGTAAAGACCGGTTGTATCGACAATGCCAAGAAGATTTGGTGGGACATTCGGGTGCATCCGTTTTTTCCGACCATCGAATTTCGGATTTGCGACATTCCGATGCTCGTTGAGGAGACCATCGCAATTACGGCGATTTTCCAGGCATTGGTGGCCAAGCTGTATAAGCTGCGCAGTCAAAACCTTAATTTTATGCTGTACACCCGCGCTTTGATCAACGAAAACAAGTGGAGAGCAGGGCGTTATGGCATTGATGGCATGATGATCGACTTTGGAAAAGAAGAAGAAGTGAGGACACGCTCCTTGATTCTCGAACTCCTCGAATTTATTGAAGATGTTGTGGACGACCTTGGCAGTCGCAAAGCCATTGATTACGTCTATACCATGTTAGAGCGTGGTACCGGAGCCGATCGCCAGCTCAAGGTGTTTGAAGAGACCGGCGATTTGAAGAAGGTGGTTGATTACATCACCGAGCAAACGCTGGTAGGCACCTGATTGTGACGAATTGCTAACTTGCGGCCCTTTTTTGAAATATGGATAAACCTACATTGCGTGTAGCGATTTTGGATTTGTATGATGGGGCAACCAATCAGGGAATGCGCTGCATCAGGGAGTTGCTGCACGACTTTGCCGCAAACCACCAGGTGAATATCGAGGCCCGGGAGTTTGATGTACGCGGAAAGGAAGAAGTGGCCGACCTGAGTTACGACGTGTATATTTCGACCGGTGGTCCTGGAAGTCCTATCGACAGTGAAGGCTCAGTTTGGGAGCAGCGGTATTTTGCTTTAATGGATGACATTAGAGCGCACAATGCGGCGCATGCAGAACACAGTAAATTTGTGTTTCTCATCTGTCATTCCTTCCAGATTTATTGCCGTTACTACGGTTTAGGCAAGGTAAGCAAGCGTAAATCGACTTCTTTCGGGGTGATGCCTGTGCACCGCACTTCGGCCGGCATTACTGAACCTTATTTCAGGGGCTTGGATGACCCTCTCTGGGCTGTTGATTCGCGCGACTGGCAGGTAACGCAGCCCGATATGAAGAAGATTCGCGCTATGGGCGGAGAGGTGTTGTGTGTGGAAAAATACCGACCGCACGTACGTTTGGAGCGCTGTGTTATGGCTATGCGCTTTGATGCCGCCATATTCGGGACTCAGTTTCACCCGGAGGCCGACGCTACCGGTATGTCGTATTACCTTCAAACAGAAGAGAAGAAAGCTCAGGTAATTGAGCAGCACGGCGAAGAGAAATACAATTCGATGTTGGATCACCTCAACGATGCCGACAAGATAGTGCTGACCCATAATTCCATTATTCCCAATTTTTTGGAGCATGCCCTAGAGCAACTTCAATCAGTAAGCCTTTAACGATTATGGAGCCCGAAATCCGACAGCAGTTTAATGCCCAATTCTCCGAAGAGAAGTACCGGGCATTTTTAGCCGACCTCGAACAGAGAACCGCCACGAGTATTGCCTTTCGGGTAGCGGAAACGCCCATTTTTTTCGACAAGCATCAACGTGAGCTTCTTCGTCAGGCTGGCGAGAGTGTAATCGAAACGCTGCTTCGAAGCGATTTGAAGGCCGTCACCGATCGGGCGATTCCTGCCCATTTAGTGGTGCCCAATGAAGATGAGCACACCCTGTTTTTGGCCTTGGATTTTGCGGTTTGTCAGGATGAAAACGGAGAATTTCTGCCTCAGCTAATTGAGCTCCAGGGTTTTCCTTCGCTTTTTGCTTACGAGTCGGTTTTACAGGAGGTATATCGCGAACATTATGCGATACCGCCGCAGTATTCCATTTTTCCGGATGATTTAGACAAGGAATCGTATGTAGCTCGCTTGAAAGGTGCATTGTTGGATCAGGTACCAGCGGAGAATACCATTTTATTGGAAATTGAGCCTGAAAAGCAGGGAACAGCGGTCGATTTCAATGTAACAGAAATGCTCACCGGTATTCGTGCGGTGTGTATTTCAAAAATTATTCGGGAAGGGCGCAATTTGTTCTACATGCGCGATGGGCAGAAAACGCCGGTATTTCGCATTTATAACCGGGTGATATTTGATGAATTTACCCAGCGAACCGATTTAAACTGCCAATTTAATTTAACCGAAGATGTTGATGTGGAGTGGGCGGGGCATCCCAATTGGTTTTTCCGCATCAGTAAATTTTTGATGCCTTTTTTAGAGAGTCGCTTTGTACCGGAGAGTCGCTTTTTAAGTGATATTGATGAAATTCCATCCGATCTCGAGAATTATGTGCTAAAACCCTTATTTTCATTTTCCGGTACAGGCGTAATTTTCCATGTGAAGCCATCGGACATTGAGGCTATTTCGCCAGAGGAGCGAAAGAATTTCCTTTTGCAGCGCAAGGTTCAATATGTACCATTTATTCCGGCACCCGATGGTTTGGTGAAAGCGGAAATTCGACTTTTGTATTTCTGGGAACCCGGCAACGACCGTCCGGAGTGGGTTGCCAATCTAAGCCGTTTGAGTCGCGGCGAAATGATTGGTGTAAAGTTCAATAAAGACAAAACCTGGGTTGGCGGGAGTGTTTCGTTTTTTGAGCGAAATTAATTCCCATGTGCAAGAAGAAAAATTATTTTAATATCTGAATTAATTTATTTCAGCCTTAATTTAGATGATAGATCTCTGGCTTATAAAATTTTCAGATTTTCAGATTTTCAAATTCCACCTGTAAGGGAATCGCAAAGCTATCTTTGATAACCCCGAAGTTACATGGCTTATTCGCCTTCTGGGTTAGTTCAGATAAATTCATCAAGCATTTTTCCGTAGGCTTCATTGATTGGATGAAATTTACTTTTACATGCGTAAACAAGTTTATAATTTCTGAGAATATTCAGCTTACGGGCCATTTATTTCGGGCTTTTCGGAGGAACACTTGTTCATCTGATTTCTGGAAAATAGTGAATGTAAATATGTATATTGTTTATTAACAGTGACTTAGATTGTTTAAAAGGGTTGTAGGCTGCTTTGGCTTGACCTTAAACTACATTCAGTATTAAATAATCATTACATTTGAGGTTGCCGTATTTGCGCCCCTTCTAAAAAACGAGAGTGTCGCAAATACACTAAAATGTGTTTAGCGTATGTGTGAAATTTTATGTGCTTTTAACGAATTCCGAATCAATGGGTTTCACAATATTCCCAAGAGGCTGATTGTCGCTGTTAAAAAAAATGTTTCAGCAAATCAAAACGCTATTCGTGTTGGTGATACACCATTAGGTTTTGCTTTAAACCGAAGGCAATACAGCGGTCGTGCAACACTTTTTCATTGATTAGGTTGTTCCACATACAATGATTCAGTCCTGGAATTTATCACAAACACAAAAAGTCATCCGCGGAAGCGCTACCACCCAACAACAACTGATTATGAGAAACCAATATACTACCTCCACTCTTCCTTTTAATTCCTCGGCCATTTGGTTGAGCTTGCTTTTGGGATTTTTCGGATTGTGTTCAACCGGGAGCCTACAGGCTCAATGGAATACGCCCACACTTAACGGTGCTATAGGAGCCGGAGAGTATGGCACCCATACCGACGGACAAAACCAGCAAGCCCAGGGTACGCAAGTGTGGTACATGACCTGGGACAATAACAATTTATATGTAGGCATTACCAATACCAATAGGGCAGAAGCGGCGGTGTTGTATTTCGATGTGAACTTACTAGCGCCTATCAACGGCGGAACGAATGCCAACGGTACGCAGGTAGGTTTCAACTACGACAATACTAGTTTTGCCAATTTGCCCTTTCGGGCGGATGTCGTTTTGTATGTCAAAGACAGTTATCGTGAACTTCGTTCGGCCGATGGCGCCAATGGTTGGGGAGCTCCATCTGCTGGATTTGGGGCTTATGCCGACAATGGCAGCAACCTGCGCGAGTTTTCTATACCCTGGACAGCCTTCCCGGGAGGTGTTCGTCCCGCCCAGTTTGCCTGGTTTGGCTACGTGACCACCGCTGCGGGTAGCGCCTTTACTACGATGCCTACAGCCAATCCAACCGGAGCTGTAGGTTTAGGTGCCCGTTGGAGCCGGTATTTTAAGGTTGACAACACCGGCAACGGAACTTCAATTCGTCCGTTCAACCGCGACTGTTATGTGTTTAACTCTACCACCGACATTACAGGTTTTGGAGCGCTCACCGTATGGGATTTTACGATGTCATCTGCGGGTCGAACTGTATCGCGTGGAGCCGGACTAGGCGGCGCATGGGTAATTAACGGAACACTTTTGGCCGATGCCGGTACTGTGGGTATGGGTTTAACAGGGACCTTTAGCCCTACGACCATTGCCAACCTCACCATCAACAGTGGGGCAGCATTTAATATGGATGCCACCACACAAGCTGTGGTGGTTACGGGCAACTTTTTCACCAGTGGAATCATGAACTTATCGACTGCCATTGGAGGAGATTTACGTGTTGGAGGGAATTTCACCCATTCAACGGGTGGGAACATCAATGCCACAGGCGCTCAGGCCCGTGAAGTTCAGTTAAATGGTACGGCTGCTCAAACAGTTACGGCTTTGGCCACAGGAACCAATGTGGCCTTTTTCAGGGTCACGAATACCAATGCTTCGGGCGCTACCCTTGCTTCGGGCACATTGCGTGCAGCTTCACAGTTCGACCTGAATGCCAACGCCCGTTTCAACGTTTCAGCCGGGGAAATCTTTGAATTCCAGGGAACAAATACCTCCACTTTGGCCGCAGGGTCTATTATGACGGTAAACGGAACCTTCACCCGCACGTCAACCGGTACGGGTACCATAACGTCCACCGGTTCGATGGTTTTTGGAGCCGGCGCTGTTTACAATCACCAATGCAACGGGGCAAACGTTCCAACAGCTACCTGGAATGCCACTTCTACCTGCAATATCACCGGAATTACCACCACCAATCCAACCGGCCTTAGCGGAGCATTTGGCAATTTCACCTGGAACAATGCCGGACAAACATCCGCCACCGGCGCAATAAGCGCAGCAATGACGGTGAACGGTAACCTCTCAGTCCTGGCCGGAACCCTTTTGTTGCCCACCTTTGGCATTACCGGTAACGCCGCCGGAACCTGTACGGTTGCCAATGGCGCTACCCTTCAGATTGGAAATGGGGCTACTGCGATCTCCTTTCCTACCTTGTTTACACCGGCCAATATCAGTTTGGGCGCTAGCAGTACCGTGATTTACGGCTCTACCATTGCGCAAACGGTATTGGGGGGCATCAGTTACGGAAACCTTACTGCACAAGGAGCTTCTGTAAAAACGGCCAGCGGCTTAATCACCGTAAATGGCAACCTGAACGTGAATGCGGGTACGCTGGCCGATGGCGGTTTTCAGATAAGCGGTAATGTCGCCGGATTGTGTCAGGTGGCTGCCGGCGCTACCCTTACGTTGGGAAGCACCACAGTAGCCACAGCCTTCCCTACCAATTTTACCGCACCCAATATCACCCTCAACCTCACCAGTACAGTAATCTATAATTCCAACCTCGCCCAAACCATCTCCAATCTGCCTACCTATGGAAATTTAAGCACGGTGGCCACCGCAGGTGTAACCAAAACGCTGGCCGGAAATACCACCGTGGCGGGAAATTTTTCCAATGGGGCGAACAATACCACCAATTTCAATGGCTTTGTACTTACCCTGAGCGGAACATGGACCAATAGCGGTACGGTGACCATCAATGCGGCCAATTCGGGCGTGAATCTGGTTGGGGCCACTCCAATTACCTTTACCATTGGCACCTATACCGGCACCTTGGTGAGCAATTTTACATCAGCCAAAAATGCCGGAGTGGCCGTCACTTTAGGTGCAGTCATCACCATCAACAACCTCACTGTGAGCTCAGGAACGCTCAGCGACGGTAGTTTTCAGATTACAGGTCAGGCCGCCGGTTTACTCAGTGTAGCCAATGGCGCCACCTTTCAGATCGGTTCGGCCGCCACCGGTACTGCCTTTCCTTCGAATTACGTAACCGCCAATGTGAGTCTCGCTACAGGCAGCACTGTGGTGTATGGAGCCACATCGGCTCAGGTGGTTTCGGTGGTGCCTTCGGCTTATCACAACCTTACCGTGCAGGGATCTGGCAATAAATCGGCCCTGGGTAGCTTAACCATCAATGGGAATTTGGCCATCACCAATGCCACGCTCAACGACAATGGGTTTCAGATAAACGGGAATGCTACCGGAACCTTAACCATGAGTGCCAGTGCCAATAGCATCCTCCAACTGGGAAATACCACCGTGGCTACTGTGTTCCCTACTGGATTTACCGCTACAAACATCAGCATTGGCAGTGGGGCCATCGTTCGATACAACTCCAACCTGAACCAAAACGTTTCGAATCTTCCTACTTACTCAGTGTTGCAATTGCAAAGTGCAGGTGGCACACCGGTAAAGACATTGCTTGGAAACACCAACGTGGTGGGGCCAACAGGAATGATTACCGTTGGAACCGGAAATACCTTTAATCTGGGTGGGTTCATCCTAAACCTTACCGGAACAGTAGGCGGTGTGAGTCCCATTACAAACACCGGAACCATCTCTGCCAATACCGACGGGGGCTCCACAATCATCCTGGCCGGAACGAACAGCATGAACATAGCTCCGGGAACCATTGCTCCGGCAGCGCGCTTCAACCTGCAAGCCAATACTACCGGGGGCGTAACGCAGGGTGTGAGTTTCAATGTGTTCAACTTTTCTATTGGCTCTTCTGTCACATACACACTTCAGGCTTCTGCGGTGTTGGGCATAGCCGGAACGTATGGCAACAGCGGGACACTCTCGGCGGCCAATTCTGGTTCGGCCTTGTTGTTTAATGGCTCCACACCTCAGACCTTCCTGCCCGGTACGCTTACCGGTGGGCAAATTGGGGCCGGCACAGCCGGAGGATTGCGAATCGATAACCCTTCGGGAGTAACCCTTTCAGCTGCTTTGAACGTGGCTACGCTTACACTCACGAACGGTAACCTAAACACAACAGGTACCAATGTGCTTACCGTTATCGGAACCACTGTTGCAAGTGTTTCGGGAGGAAGTGCCACCTCTTATGTAAATGGCCCTTTGCGCATTACTTTGCCCACCAGTTTGTCGGCAGCTGCTACCTATCGCTGGCCTGTGGGTAAGTCGGCCTTTAACATGTTCGAGCTCATTAACCCTACCACGAACGCTAGTCCTTCGGCGGTTATTCAGGTTGAGGTGTTTGATGCCTCTACCGGTGGTGCCGGAGGTGCCGGATTTACCTCGCTCAATACCGACAATTATTGGAGAGCCGAAGCGGTAAGCAATCCGGCTTCGTTGACTTCGGCTGGTCTCGTGCGCCTTACAGAGGGTGGGTTAACAGCCGGCGATGCCATTGGAAACGCTTCGACGCTCGGTGGAACGTACAACTTTTTAGGTGGAACAGGAATCAGCACCACGATTACTTCTGCGGTAAATGCACCCGTATCGCTTGGCTTCTTTGTGATTGGTGCTACTGCTCCTTTGTGCGGTGTGTATACGGTAGGTAGTGGAGTGGGGGATGACTTCCCGTTGTTGACCAATGCCTTTGCGGCCCTCAATTCACTGTCGATCACCTGCAATGTGGTGTTTGAACTCACCTCGAACTACAACGGTGCCGGAACTGAGTCGTTCCCGCTTTCGCTCAATACCTTGAATTATGTAGGAGGAAGCTGGACTACCACCATTCGTCCAGCCGCTGGCGTAACCGCACGGGTAAGCTCGGGCGACCCCGGAAGCGGAGGCAACCTCATTACACTGAATGGCGCTGTGCGCGTAACCTTTGACGGCCGACCGGGAGGTACAGGTTCAGCCCGCGAGTGGACCATCCGCAATACCCGCACAACCACACCCATCGGTGGAACGGTGGTATTCCAAAATGAAGCCTCGAACAACACCCTTCGCAACCTGATTTTGGAAGGAGGCTCCAGCACCACCACGAACGGCGTAGTGGCCATTCTTTCAACTACCGGAACCAGCGGAAACGACTTCATTACCATTCAAGACAATATCATCCGCAGCCTTGGAACCACACGACCCTCCAATGCTTTTTATTCTTTGGGGAATGGTATAGCTGGTCGCGAAAACAACGACATTACAATCGCCGGAAACCAGATTAGCGACTTTACAAGTTCCGGAATCACGGCCGGATCTACCGGAATTGGTGCGAATTGGAGCATAACAGGAAACAGCTTTTTTTGCACATATGCTGCAAACACCCAGCAAACGGCGGTTGTGTTGAATACCCCCACTTTTGGTAATCACTTAATTGATGGCAATTTTGTAGGTGGAACAGCAGCCAATTGTGGAGGAACCGCCTGGACCAATTCAAACGGCGGAGTGATGGGAATTCAATTGAACAACGGTACCACAGTTTCAACGATCTCAAACAATACCGTACAGAACTTTAATCTGACCTCCATTTCATCCACCAACTTCTGGATTAACCTAGCCCAGGGGAATATTACTGCCACCGGAAACACGGTTGGCCATCCCACCACAGCCGGAAGTATTACGAGTAACGAACAAACTGTTATAGGAATTCGCATCGCTTCTTCGGGAACGACCACTGTTGAAAATAATATCGTTGCTAACATTACCAGCACAAATACCACTACGTCAGCCACATTTTTCGGGATTAATTCAAGTATTGCCGGAAATCACACCATTGAAAACAACCAGATTTACAATCTGAGTTCTGTGAGCACCAATACAGCCAATCCGCGTATTGTAGGTATTGGTCCTGGAGCTACAGCTTCATCTTTCCAGTCGATTACCCGAAACCTGATTTACAATCTCAGCTCATCGGCCAATGCCGCAGTTTCACTGATTGGAATTCAGTATTCAGGTATGAACAACCCGGTTACCAGCACAATCACACGCAACTTTATTCACAGCCTGAATTTAACCGGTGGAAACGTGGGCGCTTCGGCCATTGGCATCCAGGTGAATGCCGGGGCCTCTACCATTGCCAACAATGTGGTACGCTTGGGGCTCACCCTTGCCGGGGCCAGCATGAACAATACCAATGGGTGCATCCTCAGTGGGATTGAGCAAACCCATACCCTCGCTGGTAATCTCTACTACCACAATACAGTGCTTATCGACGGTAATGCAACCAGCACAGCCAATACTTTCGCCTTCCGCCGAACCGTGGCGACTACCAACCTGATAAGCCTTCGAAACAATATTCTGGTAAACACTCGTGTAAATGGTGGTGCTGGCCGGAACTATGTATTGTCGTTCAATACCAACACAGGCATCAACTCCGACAACAATTTACTGTGGACCAACAATGCCACCGGAGCTGCAGTGGGTTCAATCAACAATGGCGTTACACCACTCGCTACCTACCAGGCCTATCGGGTTTCAACCCTTGGTCAGGAAGTAAATACCGGTTTTGGGAACCCTAATTTTGTGAGTCCGGCCGCCAACCTCACTCTGAGTCCAGGCAATGCGGCAAGCCTGAACGTAAATTCACCTACGCCTGCCGAAGCTACGGGCGATGTAACGGTGATTGCCTCCGTTCCGAACGATTACACCGGGGCGGCTCGGGCCGGCTTTTCTCCTGCAGACCTGGGCGCTTTTGCCAACAATCACACGCCAATCGATGTGGTTACTCCATCGATTGTGTACACTCCCCTCGTAAATACCTTCTCCACAGCGAACTATCCGCTCATCAGCGTAAGCATCACCGACGCAGGATCGGGTGTGCCTACTTCGGGCGGCAATGTGCCTCGCATTTGGTATCGCCGCTCAGGTCCCACAGCCGGAACCTGGGTGAGTACCCCGGGCGTTTGGAATGGATCTACCTGGGATTTTGAAATCGACTACAGCCTTGGTGGAAACTCGGTAGTACCAAACGTGAGCACCATTTATCAGTATTATGTGGTGGCGCAGGACAATGCCGGCAATGTTTGGTACAACGATGTGGAAGCCACTGCGCCCATTCACAGCAATGTAAACACGCAAATTACCGCTCCCACCACACCACGCACTTACCAGGTATTGCCTCAGTTTAGCGGAACGGTGACCGTAGGAACTGGCGGGAACTTTACCAGCTTTACCCGCGCCGATGGATTCTTTGCGGCCATGAACAGCGGCCAAATGGTGGGTAATCTCACTGTGAATGTCATCAGCAACATCAATATTGAAGACGGAGCGGTGGCCTTGAACCAATGGGTGGAAAGTCCGGCCAGCAGCAACTACACCCTCACCATTCAAAGCAATGGGCCGGCTCGTATTGTTGAAGGAAGCTACAATGGTGCAGCGTTCAACACCAACGGACTATTCCGTTTCAACGGAGCCGACCGGGTGAAAATCAACGGAGGGACCGGCACGCAGCGTTTGCTGACTTTCCGCAATAACCAAACCCTTACGACTACCTTTAGTGCGGCAGTTTCGTTGTTTAACGATGCGGATGACATGCGCATCAACAACTGTAATTTGCAAGCCACCACCGGAAGCGGCTCGAACAATGGGGTGGTGTATATTGGAGGTGTGGGAACGGCCGGTAACGACCGCGATTCGTTGATTAGCAACACGATCAGTGATATTGGAAATGGAACCAACTTCCCCAATGCCGCTATTGTATCTGCTGGTATTTCAAGCTCTTTGAATACCAATCTGTTGATTGATGGCAACAACATCGCCAATGTGTACACCAATGGTGGAGTTCATTACGGAGTTAGAATTGAAACCTTTAACTCCGTGGTTTCCATCACCAACAACAGCTTTTATCAAACAGCTACCCGTAATCCCACGCTCTCCGGTACTGAAGCTTACTACATCTTCACGAATACCAATTCGGGGGTGGTGACCATCACGGGTAATCAAATTGGTGGAAATGCACCGGCACTTTCGGGACTGATGCAGTATTCTCCGGCTCCTACAGCACC
Source organism: Bacteroidota bacterium (assembly GCA_027483445.1). Classification (GTDB taxonomy): domain Bacteria; phylum Bacteroidota; class Bacteroidia; order M30B66; family M30B66; genus CAMCXT01. The sequence continues at coordinate 74,470 of JAIXUS010000015.1, forward strand.
CGCTAATTTTCGGTTTGTTGGTATTTGGCAAAATACAGCCATCGCTGCAGGCAATACCATTACAGGCAATACCATAAATAGAATTGTAATGCAAACCGCTAGTGGGGCTAATACCAACTATGGTGCATTTTCGGGCATTTATATATTGGGTGGAAACGCCACAATCGACAACAATCAAATTGGTAGCAATACTGTAGATGCCCTGACAGCTTCAACCTTAAATCTAGGATCGAACTCAAATGGAGCTGCGTTTTTCGGCATCCGAAACATTGGATCAGGCACACTACAAGTGACCAACAACAACATTGGTGGGATCTTGGTTTCGAACGCCACGTCTTCGGGCGTTAATACCGGAGCTATACTCATGGGAATTAGCACTACTGCCGGTTCTTCAAATATCACCGGCAATCTGATTGGTAGCGCTACGCAAGCCAATAACTTCGCCATTTCAGGGTTGAATGCTACCACTAATCCCGTAACCTTGTATGGCATTCAGGCAACAACTGCGGCGGGTACGGTGGTGACGATTAACAACAACACGGTGCGCAATTTGGTGCACGGTGGGCTTACCTCAAATGGGGTAACGTTTGGAATTTTAGCTACTTCGGGTGCGCAATACACCATCAACAACAATACTGTTGCTAACATTCGCTCTGCGGGAACCCAATCGACAACAGGAACGGGTGCGGTGATGGGGGGAATTGGTTTGGTGACGGCTAACACCCAAGCGCTTTCGGTAAGTGGAAACACCATTTTCGACTTGAATTCCAACGGCTCCAGTTCTTCGGGTGCTGTGATTGGTATTGTTTACAACGGTGGCACCAGTGCGTCAAACAGCATCAACGGTAACATTATTCATAGCTTTAACCACCTTGCTCCCGGAAGTGCAGCCCAGCAAATCGGTATCGAGCTCCCAGCCGGAGCCGGTGTGGCCACAGTGAGTAACAACATGATTCGCTTGGGTCGCAATGCAGCCGGGGCAAACGTGAACGTTAACCTAACGATGACCGGTATGCTCGATGCTTCTACCAGCGCCCATAACATCTGGCATAATACAGTATTGGTGGATGGCACTGCTCCCATTGTGGGAAGCCCGGCCAGCACCTTCGCATATCGACGAATTGTAACTTCCGGAGCTGATAATGTGCGCAACAACATCTTCGCCAATAACCGCACTGGAGGTGCCACCGGTTCCATTCACCTGGCCTGGAGTACCAACACTACTGGCGGTTTTACGGCCACCTCGCTCGATAACAACCTGTTCTTCTCGGCCGGAAATACCGAATTCAGCATCAACAACGGAAGCACCAACTTGAGTGGAGTTCCCTCGGCGGCTTTACGTATGCAAGCCATGAGGGCTCAGGCACCTGTTGGTAATAACCTCCGTTCGGGAATTGCCTCACTGGCCCTGATCAACTTCATCAATTCGAGCGGTGATGCGGCTTCTGTAAACCTGCGACTGAACAACAGCAATGCCGCCGCCGGCGCTGCCTCACCCATTGCGACATTAACCAGCGACATCGACGCCAATACCCGTTCAACCACCGCTCCGGCTATCGGTGCGCATGAGTCGCCCGGCTTCGTGCCCCTCAATGTCACTTATGATGTATACACTCCCAACTTCAGCTTTACGGCGGTGCCTAATGCATTCCCCTGCGGACCGGATATTACCGTGAACCTCGACGCCACAATTACCGATATCGGAACCGGATTGAGTGGGGCTCCGGCCTTGTGGTGGAGAAGAAGCGCGCCAACGGCTACAGCATGGACTTCAGTAAACGGGACTCTCAGCAGCGGTACCATCAACGATGGCCTTTGGAACTTCACCTTTACTACACCCGGCGCCCTGGGTGAAACATACCAATACTACATTGTGGCGCAGGATCAAGCGACCACACCAAACCTTTGGTTTAGCAGTTTCGACGCTTCCACTCCGGTACACAGCAGTCCAACCGTTCAAGTGACTCCACCCACCGCTCCTACCTCATTCACCACCCCATTGTTGCCTCCTTTGAGTGGAACAGTGTCGGTTGGAACCAGCGGTACTTACCCGCGCTTTAACGGAGCTGGTGGTTTGTTTGAAGCCATTAATACCCGCGGCTTGAGTGGGAACCTTGATGTTATTGTAACATCGAACGTGAGCGAATTGGCCAACTGGACTCCGTTGAACACCTTCACAGAATATTGTGGCTCGGGCTACACTGTAACTATTCGTCCGGCCGCAGCCACGGTTTACACTATCGAAACCAATGCTTCGGCGGCCAATCCAATGTTCTCTTTTTACGGTGTTCAGCGCTTGTTTATTGATGGCCGTTTCGGTGGTTCAGGGCGATTCCTCTTACTCCGCCACAACCGCATTACGCCATCAACTCTGTTGCAGCCAACCGTAGAATACAACAATGGCTCACGCAACTGTTCCATCAGAAACTGTATTATCGAAGGTGGAAATACCAGCTTAAACACCAACACCGCCGGTGAGGCAGGAACGCTCATGATTGGCGGTGCAATGGGCTTCGGTAGTGGCTTAATGCGCGACATTACAGTGGAGGAAAACCTCTTCAGGAACAATTCCAACGTAGGTTCTCCAACATTGGCACATATTCCACAGTACCACATCTGGATGGGCGGAAACAGCAACAACTGCACAATTCGCAACATTACTATCCGCAATAACGAGCTCACCAACTTCCAAACGTCGGCCATCTCTGCCAGCAATGGCGGAACATCCGTTAATAGCATCGGCGATAGCCTAACCATTACCGGAAATAGAATCTACCAAGGCCTTAACATTGGTACCTACCAGTACCCTATTGTGTTGGACGCCTTTGGATTTACTCGTGGACATGTGATTTCGAACAATCAAATCGGCGGTTCAGCAAACCCGAATCCTAACATCACGGGTACGTGGACAAACCCGCTTGTAGATGGAGAGATTGTAGGTATTTATGTGAATACCGACGATGCCCCCACACAGGCCGAGGCCACCCAGATTATTGGGAATACCATTTCGAACATTACCCTTTCCGGAACGGGTTACGGTAACTTCATCGGCATCAGAGTAGAGAACGGTCGCGTGAGTGTTCGCAAAAACACCATTGGAAGCTTAGCCTCATCGCTCACTTCACCAAACATTATTATGGATGGCAATGGCGATCTCTTCGACCTGAACGCCAACTCCATGATGGCGGGTATCTGGACACAGAGTACCGAAGAAGTGGTGATTGACAGTAATATTGTTTGCGGCTTGACAAACCGCGGAGGACTTTCTTTCTTTGATGGAATTGCACACGGAAGCAATCTCTACTTCAACTACATCCCTTACCAAATCCCTGGCGGAAAAGCGACCATCACCAACAACCAAATTCTCTTTAACCGCTCAGGAAGTCGCCTGCAAAGCCTCATTCTCTCGAGCGAAGCCATGATGGGCATCTTCTGCTGGACCAATGCGCAGGATAACCTTCTTGAAAACAACATAATAGCCAATTGCGGTTCAGGCACTTCTATTTGGAACCGAAACGTGCGCATTCACGGAATGTTTGTGGGTGTGTATGGCTCAACCACTGCGCAAACGGGTATCGTTAGGAACAACCGCATTTCTTACCTCTTCAACGAGAACACCGGCGACAATACCGGCACCATCAATCCGATTGTGTATGGCTTGAGCATCGCCAATGGTAATTGGACAGTGGCCAACAATACCATCTTCCTCAACAACGGAACGCAAGGGGGCACCATCATCACCAATACGAATACCTCGATTCGCGGGATCAACGATGGAATGCTGTTTAACCAGGCCAACTGTGCGGCCCGCTACTACAACAATACCGTAATGGTTTCCGGTTCCAATTCTACCGGCGCTGGTCCGGCCAATTCTACCGCCGCGTTTTTACGATTCCCGCTCGATTGGGGTAGCATTTCCATCACCGCAGGTGCGCCCATCGAATTGCGCAACAACATCTTCATCAACAACCGCAGCGGCTTGGGTAACCACCGTCCGATTTGGAACAACGCCAACACCAACGCCAATGCGGCCATTAACTGGAATGCAAGCACATCCAACTACAACTTCCTCGCTTCGCCAAATGCCGCAAACCTCGCGTTGTGGGGCGCTTCGGCAAACCTCGACCTAACAGGTTGGAGAACCATCTCGGGCGGCGACAACAGCTCATGGTCGGTACCCACCACCACAGGTGCATCAAGCAATATAGCGGTAAATCCTACCGAACTCTTCCTCAATGCTTCGGGCACCGGCGTGGCCAATCTGCGCATCAATCCAGCCAACACGGCCTCCTGGTTTGCGAATGGAAAAGGGGTGGCCGGAATCCAGGTGCAAGGACTTGGCACCGACCTCGATGGCGATACCCGCGAAACCACCTTCGGCTTCGGAATGGACATCGGTGCGGATGAATTCACACCCACCGCTGCACCGCATGCCATCGTAGGCGCCCCGGCTCCATCGTTGGGAGGAACTACGCACTTCGACATTGCCGGTCGTCGCATTGGCTCTGTGGTTTGGGGTACTTCCGGCACGGTTCCTTCGTCTATCACCGCCCAATACTACAGCGGCGATCAGGCCGGAACCTCGCCATCGCCTGCGTTAACTACCACCGACTACGCAGATTTCTACACCTTCTTCAATCCAACCGGCGGTAGCGCTTACAGCTACGATGCGGTATTGCATTACGATGATGCCCTCACCGGAACCTACACCAATCCTGCCCTGATGCCACTACTCATTACCGATGCAGGAAGCAATTGGGTGGATGGCATTGGTATTACCAGCACCACACTTCGCACAATTACAGGAACCCTCGACCTTAACGCGGCAAGCTATGTGGCTCCCGCACTCAATCCATGCGCGTTTCCTATTGTGAACACTCCTCCGGCCAACGTAACCGTGTGCGAAGGACAAAACACCAGCTTTACCGTTGTAAACAGTGGATTGGCTCCGTTTACCTACCAATGGCAACTTAGCACCAACGGCGGTTCATCGTGGTCTAACCTCAGCAACGGAGGCGTTTATTCGGGTGTGGATGCCACTACGTTAAACCTCAGCGCTGTTCCATTCTCGCTGAACACCTACCAATACCGTGTGGTCATCACCAACAGTTGCGGAAATACCACTTCTGTGGCCGCTACGCTTACGGTGAACCAGCCACCACAAATTACAGCCTACAGCCCGCCTTCGTTTGTGAATAACGTATGTGCGCTAAGCAACACCGGCTTTGGCGTTACTGCCACCGGAACAGGCCTAAGCTATCAATGGGAAATATCGACCGATGGCGGAACAAGCTGGAACAACGTGTTAAACGACGCCAATTACAGCGGTGCAACAGCAGCAACAATGTTCATCAGCAATACGCCGGCAAGCTTCCATGAACATCAGTACCGCGTTATTGTGAGTGGAACCTGTCCAAGCCCGATCACCTCACTCGTGGGTACACTAAACGTAGGTCAGGTTACCCTCAATACCCAGCCTCCTTCCACAACTGTTGCTTGTGCTGGAACAGTAGCAACGGTTACTGTTGGCGCTACAGGCAACGATTTGGCTTACCAATGGCAAATTTCAACCAACAACGGCGTGAGCTTTAGTCCACTTTCCAACTCAGGTGTTTATTCGGGTGTCGATACCGAAACACTCACCATGACCGGTGTTACTGTGGGCATGAACAACTACCAGTATCGCGTATTGATTGGCTCAGTGGCTTGTCCAACCGTTACCTCTTCAGCCTCAGTGCTTACTGTAAACCCGCTCTTGTCTACTTCTGTTAGCATAGCAGCCGCTCCGGGTAATGTTATTTGCGACGGAACTTCGGTAACCTTTACGGCCAGCCCGGTAAACGGTGGAACTACACCAACTTACCAGTGGTTGTTGAACGGAAGCCCTGTTGGAATCAATGCAAACACCTACACATCTGCGAGCCTTGTGAATGGCGATGTGGTAAGCGTTGAGATGACCAGTTCGGCCACCTGTCCGATACCGGCTACATCGGCATCGAACCAGATTACCATGACCGTAAACCCGATTTTACCGGCTTCGGTGAGCATCAGCACGGCCAGCACTACGGTCTGCCAGGGCTCGAACATCACCTTTACTGCAACACCTGTAAATGGTGGAGCTACGCCAAGTTATGCCTGGACGGTTAACGGAATCTCAGTAGGTACCAACAGCGCTACCTTTAGCACAACCGCTTTGGCCAATGGCGATGTGGTTGAGGTGGTGATGACAAGTTCCGAAACCTGTGTGAGCGGTTCTCCCGCCAGCTCTAACAGCATTGCCATGACGGTTCAGTTTGTAGGGCAGTGGCTGGGCTTCACCAGCGACTGGAACACCAGCTCAAACTGGGGCTGCGGCGTGTTGCCAACCATCACCACCGTGGTTAATCTCGATGACGCACCGGTTGGTGGAAACCAGCCTGTGGTCAGCTCAAGTCTCACAGCCCTCGTTCGCGATCTGAATATGGCCGTGGGGTCATCAGTAAACATTAATTCCGGCGCCGATTTGAGTGTTTATGGTAATATCGACAATCAAGGTAACCCAAGCTTTGGTAGTGGTACAATCATCTTCGCCGGAAACGACCTGCACACCGTTGGAGGCGCCAATGTGCTCTCGATAGGTTCGGTTGTGGTGAACAATGCCGCTCCGGGGCTCGATGTGCAGCTCAATCAGTCGCTGAGTATCAGCAACAGCCTTACCATGACTGCCGGAACACTCGACCTGAATGGCTTCGACATTGATTTGGGAACAACCGGCGAGTTGGTGAACGAAACCAATACCAACCGCGTGTTGGGTCTGGGTGAAATCAAGTCGCAACGAACCCTTGCGCCATCTACCACCTACGCCAACATTGCCGGTTTGGGGGTTAGCATTACCACCGATGCCACCGCGCCGGGCGTAACCCTTATCGAACGCGGACATCAGTCGCAGGCGGTGAGCAGCAACAATAGCATTCGCAGGTATTACGACATCAACCCAACCGTAAATACCGGACTGAATGCCACGCTGAGAATGGCTTACTTCGACGACGATTTGAGCGATATTGATGGCATTGATCCTTCTGAAAACCAACTCATTCCATGGCGCTCTACCGACAATGGTGTTACCTGGGAAGGGCAGCATTTCCCAACCCGAATCACCAACAACGCCGCCGCCAATTGGGTGCAGCTCACCCAAATTCCGGCGTTCTCACGCTGGACACTCAGCGATTGGCTCACCGAGCCGCTTCCGGTTGAACTGCTGAATTTCAATGCAACGGCTGCAGGCAACGTGGTAAATCTGAGTTGGTCGACGGCCTCCGAAATCAACAACGATTATTTCACTGTGGAGCGCAGTAAGGATGCCCAACAATTTGAAGCCGTTCTTCAACGCGATGGTGCCGGCAATTCAAACACGGTATTAACTTACAACGATGTTGACTCGCAGCCGTATGAAGGATTGTCGTATTACCGATTGAAGCAAACCGACATTAACGGTGAATTCAGCTATTCGGAAGTGGTTCCGGTGTATTTCGGAGGCATTTCGTCGAGCACTGTGAACGCCTGGGTGAATGCCGAAGGGCAGATTGTAGCCAACATTCGCAGTCGATTTAACGACAACGTTCAGCTCGAGCTGTTCGACATTTCCGGTCGCATAGTGTACACCCAAAATGCAGGACTTACCGAAGGCCTACAGCAGCTGTTTATTCAGCCCGGACAGCTTTCAGGAGGAGTGTACCTGCTAAGTATTCGTGGGAAGCATATCGAACACATGCAGAAAATGATGCTCAAGTAATTCGTTCTTTATTTGCCCTCAACGCGGCGGTATCTTCACAAGAGGTACCGCCGCGTTTGTTGTATGGCGAACAAAGCCCGAAGCCTTCGTGTTGAGTATGCCGTGAATCCCGTTTTTCTGGTTTGGCTTAAGCGCGACCTCCGGCTCAGCAATCATGCTCCATTGCAGATGGCTCTCGAGTCGGGCTATCCGGTGCTGCTGGTGTGGATTTACGACGATTTTCTAAAGCTCTCCGAACGAAACTCCGAACGCCACCGACGGTTTCAGTTGGAGAGCATTGCCGACATGAACCGCCAATTGTTGGCCTTCAACACACATGTACTGGCGTTGGAGGGCAATGCTTTGCAGATTTTTCAAACCCTTCACGATCACTTTCGGATTGCCGGAATGTCATCGCACCGCGAAACAGGAACCGCCGACACCTTTAGCCGGGATCGAAGCGTTTCGCAGTGGATGCGCCAGCAGGGCATTATGTGGAAAGAGTTTTCCCAGCATGGTGTAAAGCGGGGAAGTGAATCGAGGCGAAGCTGGAGTAGCGATTGGGAAAAGCAGGTGAGGGCAGAGGCCATCCGCGTTTTTCCGACGCAAGGCTCTTTCGTGCCTTCCAACAAGCTGAGCGAGCTGCCATTGAAGGTGGTAGCAACCCTTACGCCTCAGCTACAACAGATGCAGCCCGGCGGCTCTACATACGCCTGGCAGTATTTGAATTCCTTCCTCAAAGAGCGGCATAAGTCCTATTTTAAGCATATTTCTAAGCCCGAAGCAGCCCGCAAATACTGCAGCCGGATGTCGCCATACATTGCCTGGGGCAACCTGAGCGTGGCCGAAATCTGGCAACAGGCCAAAGAGGCCGGGGCCTGGGGTAGTCGGCGCGACCTGCACCAATTCCAAACCCGGCTTAAGTGGCAGAGTCACTTCATTCAAAAGTTTGAGACCGAAGGCCGCATCGAGTTTGAGAATCAGAACCGGGCTTTTGATGTATTGCGGCAAGACCTTAATGTTCAGTGGGTTCAGGCCTGGAAGGAGGGCCAAACCGGCTATCCGCTGGTTGATGCCTGCATGCGCTGCGTGGCCGCTACCGGTTACCTGAATTTTCGGATGCGCGCCATGGTGGTTTCCTTTCTAACCCACCATTTGTGGCAGCCCTGGCAGGCCGGTGTGGATTGGCTGGCGGCGCAGTTTCTCGATTTCGAGCCGGGCATCCATTATCCACAGTTTCAGATGCAGGCCGGATGCACGGGCATCAATACCATTCGCATTTACGAGCCCATCAAGCAGAGTCTCGACCACGATCCGCAGGGCGAGTTCATCCGCAAGTGGGTGCCCGAGCTGGCAGCCTTGCCCGATGGGCTCATCCACCGGCCCTGGCAGCTCACGCCTTTGGAAGAGCGCCTGTACAACTTCAAAGTCGGTGTCGATTACCCAAAACCACTGGTCGATACCCGTGAGAGCGGAGCCCGCGCCGGCGAGTTGCTGTGGGCCACCTTAAAATCGCCCGCTGCCCGCCGCGAAGCTGCCCGAATCCTTCACCAACATGTTATTTCGGGCGAGCGCAAAAAAGCCATGGATCAAGGCCGCGAACTGAGCTAAGTTCCAAAATTATACAACGGTTCGGGTGTGGTGCCTTGGTGCTTTTGTACTTTGGGCGCCTGCCTCGCTGATCCTCACGGTACACTGAGGGTTTATCGCCGGGCACCGCGTTTTCCGCTCATACTCCGCAAAACAGAGTCGCCTTCGCGCACCTTTTCCGCGCACGTACACACGCTCTTCCCTCTCACTCCCACACTCACTCTGTTTTGCGGGGTATCCGCTTCAACCGCTGGCGCGAACGCTAGCGCGAGGGAAAAGGGAAAAGGGAAAAGGGGAAAGGGGAAAGGGGAAAGGGAAAAGGTGAAAGGGAAAAGGGGAAAGGGGAAAGGTGAAAGGGGAAAGGGAAAAGGGGAAAGGGAAAAGGTGAAAGGGAAAAGGGTGAAAGGTGAAAGGTGAAAGGTGAAAGGGGAAAGGGGAAAGGGGAAAGGTGAAAGTGAAAAGTGAAAAGGTGAAAGGTGAAAGGTGAAAGGGAAAAGGTGAAAGGGAAAAGGTGAAAGGGAAAAGGGGAAAGGGAAAAGGGGAAAGGGAAAAGGGGAAAGGGAAAAGGGGAAAGGGAAAAGGTGAAAGGGAAAAGGGAAAAGGGGAAAGGGAAAAGGGGAAAGTTGAAAGTTGAAAGTTGAAAGGTAAAAGGGAAAAGGGTGAAAGTGAAAGGCGTTCCCCGTTAAGCGGCATTTGTAACGCCGCTTGGAACACCGCTGAATTTTTAATTCAGCCAATTCAACGGGTTATCCAATTCATAGAAATAAATGCCCGATAACACCTTTCAGAATAATTCGATGCGCTCAAAATGCAACGGGAAGCTTAGCATTTCCTTAGACTTTTTGCGGGTCTTTTTAGTCATGCAAAAAGTACCGCAAACCAATATTTTCCACGAAACACATTGGAATCATGGAAACTGTGTGCGCTGCAAAAACGGTCAACCTACTTCAGGGCATAACATGGTCACGTGATGCCGGGGCTAGCGTACCCCTTACAAAACTTCCTTTGAGCTAAGCTTCCGCCTTGAACTTTTCAAAGTGTAACTTTTTCGAAATTTTGCGTTTTAGTTGCACTCGACTGCAACTTTTTCGCAGTTTTTCGTTTTTGTTACACTTGACCAAAACATTTTCGAAGTTTTACGTTTTTTCTCGCATTTCCAAAGCCTTAGGAGCGTTTGGTCAGGGCCACCAAGCGCCGAACTCCGCTCGCGCGAGAATTCCAATAGCGCAATCTCAGGTTAAGAAGCAATGGTTGAATTGTTCAAAAACAAATCCATATATTGCAGATATCAATCCTGAAGGGGTAGTATGCGAACAAACATGCGGATATATACTAGTTAGGCGTCATTATAAAACCGACACAACAACGAAATGACAATGAAAAATTATATTATTCTGATGACAGTTTTTCTTTTAACTTCGTGTGACAACAAAACGGCAAATAAACAAGGAGATACTTCAGTCATTCAAAATTTACCAGAAGCAAACAGTATTCCAACAATAGACACGACTATTATTCTAACGAAAATTGTGAAATCGAATTTCAATGGAAATAATTTAAGCGACAGCATAGCAAAGAAAATTCTATACACATACTTTAAAAACAAAGGATATTACAACTCGGACAACTTACCAGATTTAGATAAATTGACAGATGCAGACAATAACAAACTAAGTGTTAGCTTTAATGAGATTTTTATAACAGAATTGAATGGAAATAAAAATGATGACGCAATAATTTCTTATTGGTTAACTCCACCACATGCAAACGGACATTGCTGGCAACCTCATAAAGCTATTATTTTGGACACAGACAAAGGTTATACAATAACTAACGAAGATTTTATTCCTGACAACTTTGCTATTGACAGTGTTTTGAATAAAGAAGGACAAGTAACGATATACGGTTATGACTACGATTGCGGAAATCATAAAGTATTAAAATATATTAGAGCAAGAATAAAATAACGAACGCCTAACAGCGCATAATCGCCAGTTGGGTTTTTGGGAAAAAATTTGAGCTCTCGGTCCTTTGGAAATTTCGTGGTGAACTGATAACTTTCGATCACCAAACCCAACCGGCGTTTATGCGCGAACCGTTAGCCGTCATTGTAAAAATGACACCTTACAAAATTGACAATGGAGTTAAACCCGAAAACATATGAACCAAATATCGAACTAACAGAGTTTGTCAAACGATATTGGACACTAGACGGTGAAA
>JAIXUS010000029.1 GCA_027483445.1 Bacteroidota bacterium
CCAACTCGGCTTTTTGAGATTGCGATACCACGGCCCAATACTGGTCAGCGCGCCGCCCACACCAGCGAGAATGAGCGCCCATAAAATCGCAGCTATGATATGTTGTTCTGGCATAGGGCGTATATGTGACCTATGGGCCCAACTAGCAAGCAACGATGCCCGAATAACGGAAAAGTTAAACGCTAAGTCAGCGTGATCTTGATTGTACCGCGGCCATCGGGCAGTTGTCTGCGTTTGGCCGATTGCGGTTGGTCTGCTTTGGGGCGCGTGTGGAGGGCGAAAGCGGACGAAATTCGCACCTCACCCAAAACTAATTCTTACCCCGCAGCAGCCCGCGCCCTAGCGGCGAGGAGTGGATCAAGCAGCCAGCTCATAAAGGTGCGTTTGTCGGTGATGACATCGGCCTTCAGCGTCATGCCGGGTTGCAGGGGGCGGTCCTTCCCGTAAGCTTGGATGCCGGGGCCAGTCAGCGCCACGCGGATGCGGTAGACGGGTTCCTTGAACTCAATGGGGGCTGCAATCTCGCCGGGGCGCAGGGCTGAGCGGGCAATTTCGCGGACTTCGCCTTGAATGGCCCCGAATTGCTGGAACGGGAAGGCATCGACCATCAGGCGTACGCGTTGGCCTTCGGTGATAAAGCCAGCTGCACGGGTGGGCACCAAGATTTGCGCTTCCATAGGGCTGCCCTTGGGGGCGAGATTGATCAAGGGCACGTTGGGGTTGGCCGCTTCACCGGGGCGAATGTTGAGGCTTGCGACCCGGCCTGCAACAGGTGCCCGCACGACATAGCCGTCCTGCACCGAAAGCTCTGTCAATCCGGTTTCCAATTGTGTCTTGGCACTGCGTAGCTGACTGGCTTCAGCCGCCTGTGCGGGGGCCAGTGCTTGGCGTTGGCGCATCAGATCTTTGGTCTCGCCAGAGCGAGAGGCGGCCAGTGTTGCGCGCTGGCGAGCGATATCGGCCAGTTCGGCTTGGTGGGCGGCACGCAAGGACTGGCGCTGCCGGTCATAATCCTTGGCCTCATCAAGGCGGGATTGGATCTGCCGATTAAGGTCGCCCACTTGGGCACGCGCGGCAATCGTGGCTTGTGCCCGCCGATCTGCTTCGGTGCTGGCCATAAAGCCCTTAGATACCAAGGTGCGGGCTTGGCCTTCGGCGCGTTCAGAAATGGCCAATTGGCCTTGGGCGAGGTCGCGGCTCGCCTCAAGGCGGCTGGCGTCTGCTCGCACCGCTATGGCGCGGTCAGCCAAGCGCGCATCATCCTGGGTAAAGCGATTGGCACTGCCGCGTGCGGCCTCCATGAGGCGCGCATCCTCGGCCCCAAAGCGGTCGAATGTGGCACTCGCCCGTTCTGCCAACCTGCGGCTTTCTTCGGCAAAGCGCTGGGCGCTGGCGGCGGCCTGCAGCTCAATCTCGGTCAAGCGCGCCCGGGTCTGCGCCCGCTGCAATGGCACCACCGCCCCATCAGCGCCCGACACGTCTAACGCTAGCCGCATCAAGGGCTGGCCCTCAGCCACCATATCGCCTTGGCGCACCAGCACGGCATCGGCCACGCCACCGCGGGGCGCGTAAACAGCGGACAAGCCCGCCTCTGGCGCAATCCACCCCGCCACGGTCTCTTTGCGCGCATATTGGCCGAGCGCCAGATAAGCTGTGCCAATCGCAACGCTGATGACCGCCACAGCCGTGAACGCCGCCAGTCGGGCAGGTTGATGCAGTGTCACACTGCCGTAAACACGGCGACGCTGGGCTTCAATGACGGCGGGGCGGAAGAGGGTCACGTGGGTTTTACTTCTCCATGGTTTGCAACGCGGCTTTGTTGTTGAATGGACACTCTTCAATTGAATTCGGCATTTTGGCCCGCTTTGCAACTTCACGTGATGGCACAAAGCCAACAGGTCCCCATTCGGGATGCTTGGGTGCAATCATTTCCAATTCGGAAACAGTATCAATTAGGTTCGCATTAATTCGATCTTCAAAGCCATACTGACTAAGTGCTTCTCCTGAAAAAACAACAAATCCCAACTTCGACCGACCGACGTAGTTCAGCTTTCCTTTCTGAATTTCCGCAGATACGCAAGTTGGTTCTACCAAATTAATGGAATCCCGCAGCAAGTCTTTGGAAATCCCTGCTGTTTCAAAAATTTGCTGCTCACGCCGGGCTAGTTCACGAACCTTTACCACCTCGCCGTTATCCACGCCCAATCTTTTGGTCAAAAAATCCGCATGAGAAGTTAGACTCCAATGAAACAATAGCGCAGTATTTGGCTCTACGCTTTTTCTTGGAGAAGCAATGAAAATTAACGCGCAAGCAGATCCACAATAATCATAGATAATTACTGGAATCTTGCGCTCTTGTATTTTTTCGGCCAATGCGACGCCGGCGTCGCCATCACCACCAAGACTGCGGATACGAAGCGAATAGTGATCATCACGGTCCAGAGCTTCTAAAACAGGTTTTACGCCTTCTGGTGTGATTGGACCAGAATACTCGATTATTGGGCGTGACACGCAAGATGTGAAGAGGAAAGCCCCTAAAAAAAATATGACAGATCCAGTTTGTTTTTGGCCAAGCTTCATTGTAACTATAAATCTCATTTTAAGTCTGATTTTGACTTTCGTAGCTACAACTCTGCAACCGCCTTAGCCAAAAAGTACGGCCAAGACGGTTGACTGAACCACGACAGATTCAAAGTGATCGGTCAAAGACTCTTATTGAATCGCGTTAGGTGGTGTTCCATAAGCTCGACGCCAGAAAGCGCGTCGCGCCTCAACACTGGTATTCACTGGAACCAAGACATCAACGGCGTCAATCTGAGGTACAACCTGTATTTGTGGGTTATTGGGATCGGCTCGTTCATTCTGCTGAATAACAGGTCCAGGTCGACCTACTGTAACACCAATCCAATCGCTGCTTACCAAACCACCCACGCCGTTAGGCGCACGGGCACCAACAACTGTAACAGTCTCAGGTTGTGGCTGGGGTTTTTCTGCAGGCTTGCCTGGCTCATCCTTGGGGGTAGGCAAAGATGGCTTTGGCAGATTAGGTTTCGATCCACCAGCTACAAATCCGACTTCATCAATCGATAATGCACGCATAATTTAATCTCCCTGCCCGTTCTTAAATCGGGACCAAATACCTCACTGTATTTGGCTTCCCTTGCGGACGCCGTCAAAGTTGACTTGTCGGGAGGGGGTATGTCAAGTGGCGATACATCGAATTCGCGAGCATTCTGTGGATAACTATTTTGAGTAGCAATGCTTGATACCTGAGGTTGGGCAAGTGGAAAATTTGGATCGGCCATGCCACGACGACAGCCGCACGTGGCTGACGCGCCTGTTCCACTCCGACAAGCTGCCGATGATCCTGCAGGCGGAGGCGGCGGAATGTGGCTTGGCCTGCC
>JAIXUS010000049.1 GCA_027483445.1 Bacteroidota bacterium
TATAGCGGTAATGGCCATCGGCGACCTTCAGGCTGAACAGATGCACCAGGCCCAGTTCGCAAGCGATCCAGGCACGTCGCGCAACGGAATGCAGCCGGTTGCGCTCTTTCGTACCCAGGGCACTACCCGACTCAGAACGATCGAGCAGCAGAAATCCTTCGTGGTACTGAATCGATTGCCCGACCAGGGCATCCCCGATCCAGTTGGCGAATCGCTCTTCGGTCAGCTTTTCGGTCGGTACGTATACGGCCTGTAAGGCTGCCTTACCGACTTCAACACCCAGCCCGAGATAGCTGCGTGTGGTTTCAACGATTTTTTTTGCATGCGACATCATTTCTCCAGGCATGAGTTGGCCTATCACCGACCCGAGGGGCGCGGCGTTTGCGTTTCTTGAAGGTTTTTACGGAGCGAGGTGCCTGTTTTTCTCAGGCGCCTCACGTTCTTTTAGGCGGCCGGCCGAATACCGAACATGCGCAGGTGCATGCGCAGATCTTCAATACGGCGGTAGAAAGTTGCGGTTGCCATCCCGGACGCTGCGGCAGCGCTCGGAAGGTCATGGTGACAATCAATTAGATTGAATAGATCTAGTTGGCTCTGGCTCATGCACGCTAGCGCGGCACGCACGTCATGAAGAGCTTCGCTATCGCAAAACAAATCACGATCATCAGTCCACATGGGACTCACATAATCGTAATCACCATCGGTTGATAAATTGAATTCTGCGTCGTTGGCTGCGATTGCGTTTTTATCGAAGGATAGCCGTTGTCTGTCCTTGATCAGCTTATTCATTAATTCATAAGCCTTGTGCTCGGACACCATACCTGTGAACGTATTAGCGCTGCCCTTAGATGCATCAAAGCGATGGGAACGCTCGAGCAAATCAACAATCAAATCCTGCTGCATATCTTCACGCTCAGCATCGGACAATCTTAGGCGCACAGCCGTTTGATATGTGCGAGTAGCGGCTGCATTTTTTACAGCATCAAAAAAATAATCATCATCATTTGTCATTTTCGACCCGCTGGCACTTTGAACGCGATCCGGTGTGCCGGTTATGCTGCGTATTTTCTTCTTGCCGCGCGTTTCAACGACCGGGTTTAAGTTCTTTTGCTGGTAATTCATGATCACTGTCCCTTTGAAAATTTTTATGGGGCAATCATGACGTTAATGGAGACCTGAAGAAATACGCTTGCACCGCATAGTGTGCGCGAAGCGTCGTTTCATGTCCGCTTTGCCATGCTGACTGTACGTGCAGCAATGACAGCTGACCGTACAGTCAGCGGCGCTGCTGCACATTTTTGGGTTTCAGATTGCTGATTTTTCTTTCTTATGCGCTGAAATCCATTGCGAAACAGTGCGCGGCTCGAATGGCTCAAGATCTTGTGTTCCCAACCACTGGGACAGTTTTATGCCGGCTTTTGCACTACTGAGCTTTTGCAGCGCCGCGTCTTTATCCCACTGCGACAAAACAGCCGCCATGGACTTATTTCTGCTCGCCTTGCTAAGGGCCGCCATTTTTTTAGCATTTTCTGATTTTTGTCTTGCCTCTTCAGCTTGCAACGATTCCCATTTGAGATCGTTTTCCCTCTGCACTTTTGCACTTGCGTGCGTTTCCGCAGCTTTAATTTTTTCCTGAAGCCGTTCTTCTTGACGCTGCGAATCACGTAGATTCACCGCATGGCAGACGGCTTCCATAGCTTCAATGGCAATGTCTCCAGCTATAGACAAGTCGCTTGGCGTCAGTTTCTGTCTGTCTTTCTTTATGTCCTCGCGAGTTTTGTAGTCATAGTTGTAAGTGACTTTATAGATTGCATCTGCAACTTTCCATAGCGCCATTGCAGCAAAGTACTCATAGTCTTCTGGATCGGGCGTACCATCGTCGAAAATGTCAGACCAACCACCAACACTTTCGCTTAATGCATCAATGTCATTCGTGTTATCCGATGTCGGAAAGTCAAGTTCACTTTCTCGTTCGGAATTTAATCCATGTATGTTTCCGTCGTCATCAATGTCAAAAAATTCCCATGCCTCTTCTCTTCGCAGCCTAGCGATTTCATTTTCTTTTGCCTGACTGAAGTATTCATCTATTGAATCACTTGCCAAATTAGCCATTAGCGCTATCTGATCGCTGGTTCTATTACGCAGCAAGTTACGAGCATGCCATGCGATGCTTGAAAGTCGGCCAAACGGCCAATAAGGGACTTGACCTGTTAGAGGATCAAAATTTTCAAACTGCCGCCAATATCCCATTGTCTCTTCCTTTTTTATTAATTTTTAAATCGAATTATTTATTTAAAGGGTCATCGAAATCGAGTTGTCCAGTCGTACCAAATCTCGGGTGCAGCCGATCTACTAACGAGTAGAAGTCCTCCGGACTACGCGACAACTTCAACAAAGTAACGATTGACCCCATGTGACTTTGCAGTTTTGGATGTCCGACATCTTGGGTTAAATGCTGGTGCAGACGGGCTTTCCGCTCCTCCTTGCTCGCGAGACGCTTCAGTTCTGGCAACAGGCCTGGGGCAATTCGGTCGTAGACCACGTTATTGGTCACGTGACCAATGAACCCTGGGCGCCAAGAAGGATTTCCTACGGGCGGATACGGAATGTTGTAGATGCGAAAAAGTTCGCTGTAATACTCATCCGGGAAAGTCTTCAACCAAGGCTGAAGCTCTTTGGCCACGAAGGCTTCGAGAATTTTGGCAAGTGCCTGCTTGTCGCGGTCTTTTTGATATCCGGTAGCCTCGTCAATCAACGCGACAATGCCCACGCGAGCAAATGCCCGCATCAAAATGTCAGCCTGCGCGGCATATCGCTGATCTTGCTCGGTCACCAGCAAATTGTTGTCACGAGCCGTGAGAATTGCCTCACACACCTCTTGCAAGACATGCGCTTCGTAACCATCACTTGGCACGTTGTCACCCTTGGGTGATTTGCCGACGAATTGGATAGGGTTGTCTATAGCGGCAATAAGTGCCGGGTCACCATAGGCTTTAATTAGCTTGTGTTCAGCAACTCGGGAAACCCCACCTCCACGCCCTTTCATGCCAATTGCAGTAGTCAGACCGCGGCCAGAAATAACCCGACGACCGTCATCCAGCACAAAGCACGGCAGATCAATGAGGTTGGTTACCAATTGGCCTGAGTGAGTAGCTTTAGGCAACTTCTTCAGTGCAGCCTTTGCTTGGACTGCCGCACGCGCGTTTTCTTTTCGCTGCTCTGGGGTAAGACTAGCCATCCTGGCCTTTCCGCCACGCGCTCGTCCCGTCGGGTTTTCTTCTTGCATACCACCTCCTTGCAGGTTAATTATTTGCATCATAACACATTGCTAGTAACTTACCAGCATAAAACGATGTGCTGGTATTTTATATTATTTATTGGACAATTTTTTTAAAAAAGCAACTTCCTGGGTCATTTAATTGCATCCCCCGGGGCAGATGGCCTTCTGCACTTCAAGGCTTACCTGAGAAAAGTCTTTTTACGAGCGGTATGAACCTTCATGAAAGCCAACACCCCGATTTCAGCCCCACTTAAGTTCACCGAGCACTCGCCCGCCGCCATCGTCGGCGCGATCCTCGCCATGGCGGTAATTCGCCTGCACGACCGCCAAGATCAACTTGATAACCTGACCGAACAGAGCGTTAGTACGGGGTGTCCTGACCACCAAGGAGAACCCCAGTGACTGAAACTGTAATTGCCCGTGTAGCCAGCCTTCCGACCACGACCACGCCCGAGCTAAAGCAAATGTGGCGTGACCTGTTCCATCAGGAGCCGCCCCCGTTTAACCGGCGCTTCCTCGAAGCCCGGCTTGCCTACCGCATTCAGGAGCTTGCCTACGGCGGGCTGAAGCGCGAAACCCAGAAGCGCCTGGAACTCTTGGGCGAACAGCTCGATGGCGGCAAGAAGGAAGTCAGACGCCGCCGCCAGGACAACCGTCCGATTGCAGGGACACGCCTGATCAGGGAATGGCAAGGAAGCCCCTGCGAAGTCTTGGTCGGGGTCGACTACTTTGACTACCAAGGCCGGCGGTATAAATCGCTCTCCAGCATCGCCAAAGCCATCACCGGCACTAATCGTAACGGCTGGGCCTTCTTTGGGCTGGTATCGGCAAGGAGCACTGGATGAAGCCTGAGCGCCGTTCAATCTGCGCGGTCTACACGCGCAAGTCCACCGAGGAAGGCCTCGACCAGAATTTCAACTCTCTGGATGCACAGCGGGATGCCTGCGAAAACTTCATCGCAAGCCAAAAATCAGAAGGTTGGGTCTTGTCGCGGGAGCGGTATGACGATGGCGGCTTCTCGGGCGGGAACATGGATCGCCCCGGGCTGAAGAATCTACTCGACGATGTGCGGTCAGGTTTGGTCGACATCATCGTCGTCTACAAAATAGACCGACTCTCCCGATCCCTGGCTGACTTCGCCAAACTGGTCGAGATCTTCGACGAGCACAAAGTAACCTTTGTCTCGGTGACGCAAGCATTCAACACAACCACGTCGATGGGACGTCTCACGTTGAACATTCTTTTGTCATTTGCCCAGTTCGAGCGCGAGCTGGCAGGCGAACGGGTGCGCGACAAGATTGCTGCCTCACGCCAGCGCGGCATCTGGATGGGCGGCATGCCACCGCTTGGCTACGATGTGATCGAGCGTAAGCTCATCCCGAATCCTAACGAAGCGCAGATCGTACGTGAGATTTTTAAGCGATTCGCAACCATGCCTTCCATGGCATCACTGGTAAGGGATTTGCGGGCAAAAGGCGTGACCTCGAAATCATGGACGACCTCCAAGGGTATCGAGCGCAAAGGTAAGCTGATCACGAAAGGATTCGTCTATAAGCTCTTTAAGAACCCTGTGTACATCGGCATAGCTGCCTACAAGGGAAACCAATATCCGGGTGAACATCAGGCAATCATCGATCAGGAATTGTGGGACACCGTGCAGGAACTTCTCAGGGCCGGCGACAAGCACATCAAAGGGGGCATCGCTCCGAGAAAAACTAAAGCGCCATCCATCCTACGCGGACTGCTATTTTCTCCGGAAGGTCGGGCCTTCACCCCTGGCTGGACTAGTAAAGGATCAAAGCAGTACCGGTACTACATCAACACGGATGCCATCAAACTTGGCAAAGAAGCGTGCGAAGTTCGCCGCATACCGGCAGGCGAGATCGAAGGCGTTGTAACCGAGCAGATTCGCGGCATCTTGAAAGCACCTGAAATCCTTGCCGCTGCCGTCCGTGAAGTAACCATGACTAGGTCGGACATCAGCGAAGCAGAAGCCATCCAAACACTGCAAGCGATAGATCAAGTCTGGGATCACCTGTTCCCACCAGAGCAGGCGCGCATCGCGCATGCGCTGATCGATCGAATAGTCATTCGCAAGGACGGGATCAGTATCGAGTGGAAAACCAAGGGCATGCCAAAACTGCTACGTGATTCGATGACACAACCCGGTTTTAAGGAGGCCGCATGACCTCAAGAACTTCAGCATCTGAAACTACGCATATCCCAATGACTTTTCGATCCCGGGGTGGCAAGACGGTCATCGTCCTGCCTGACGGCTCTCGCGGGGTAGCTCGGCAAGAGGCAACCATCGACAACACCATGGTCAAAGTGATCGCACGAGGATTTCGATGGCAGCGTCTGCTAAGTAACGGTACGTACTCGACCATCGCAGATCTGGCCGTCGCCGAGAGAATTAACCCCTCCTACGTCAGCAGGATTCTCAGACTGGCCTACCTATCGCCAAAAATCGTACAGGCGATTTTGGACGGTAAACAGCCGGCGTGGTTAACGATGAAGGAGCTGCTCAAACCATTCCCAAGTGAATGGCACCTCCAAGAGGCGAATTACCTAATGCTCAAGAAAAAATGAAAGGCGAAATACCCGCATGCGATAACAACTTGAAACGGCCTAGAGGGAGTTATGCACTTCGCTGAGATTTTGCTATCAGAACAACATGGAACCTCGCCAGCCGGACCTGATCGATGTGTGGGAGGAGAAAGGAGACTTTGTTTGCCCGTACCTAAACTTGATGAACAGGCATCGCAACGACATCGTGAGCTGCGTTGGCTAGTCCATGCCGCGTTAGTTGGCGCCTGCCGCCGAGCGGGCCAGTCGATTCCGACGCTTGGTGCCGGGTTAAAAAAATCTTGCCCAAGGCCAGCGCCAGAATTCACTTCTGCATGTTTTAAATCCTGATGCGCCGCAGGCCGTGCCCTTCTGAGGCTTGCGTAACACCCTCTGGAAATGAATACGCGGTGAATTCACCCCTTCATCTTGAAATTGGGTAAAAACGGCTGGGGTTACCCTACTGCCATGAAAAATTTTTACTCGATGTTCACGAACACTCTTATTCTCATGGGGGCGCCACTGAGCCTTCTGGGCTGCGTCAGCGCGGTACCCGACTCAATAGTTGTACCTACAACGCCTGTGGCCAATGTCGCACTGGCACCAGCTCGCAATGGCACCATCTTCAATGAACAGTCATACCAGCCGATGTTTGAGGATGTCCGCGCGCGTCGGGTCGGTGACACTCTCATCATTACGATTGCGGAAAAGACCAGTGCTGGAAAGAACATCGCCAGCTCCACCAGCAAGGACAACAGCGTCCACTTAAATGCTGTGGTGCCCTTGGGTATCGGTTCAATCGGAGGCAAGAGCGCATTGAACAATGCGGAAAAGGCAGCAGCCAATGCAGCTAATAACTTTACTGGCACGGTAACTGCGACTGTGACTGAAGTGCTGGCCAGCGGTAACCTGAGGGTGCGGGGCGAGAAGCAGGTAGCCTTCGACCGCGGTACAGAGTTCATCCGGTTCTCGGGCATCGTCAACCCGACGACGATCCACAACAACACGGTACCGTCGACAACGGTGGCCGACATGCGCGTCGAATACCGCAGCAACACCAACTTCGATAAGGCCGCGTTGCAATCGGTACTGGCGCGCTTCTTTTTTAGTGTACTACCGCTTTAAATGTAAGCCCGACGCCCACGATAAGGGCAGCCCGAATTCAATGCCAAGGACCGCGATCGCGCTTCAAAACCAATCAAGGCAAATAACTACCCACGTTTTCCGCGATTGCCAACAGTACAAATAGCAAAAAACTTTGACTGACTTCATCAAGGTCTCACTGGTAAAGGGACAGGTGGCTAAACCAGCTCCCCTTAAAAAATCATGCTGCCTTGTGCCTTCCAGAAACCTGATGTGTCCCCTGCACGAGCCGATCGTTTAGGATCGAGCGATTAGATTCTTCAACTAAAGCACGTGATAAACCAGAAAGTACACCACACTCGTTGACAGAGCCACTGCCTGCGCAACTGTTGCGTAGGTTGATAAGTTGCTTGTGGAGCGACTTCAACTCCTGGATGCGAACCGCCACATGCTTAATGTGATCATCCACGAGATTGTTAATAGATGAACAATCTTCTGGCGATGCGTCCTTGAGCTGAAGAAGCACGCTTATCTCCCCCAGCGTCATGTCCAACCGGCGGCAGTGGCGGATGAAAGATAAGCGATCGACATCGCCAGGCCCGTAAACACGGTAATTTCTCTCTGTACGGTTCGTTTCAGGCAACAGCCCTTTCCGCTCGTAGTACCTGATGGTCTCGACTTGACACTGTGTTGCCTTGGCAAGTTCCCCGATTTTCATTATGGCACCTATATGCGTTTCGTAGTTTGAGCCGGTCTTAATTGTAGCCCCTTGACACTGAAGCCGCTACAGGGTTTCTAATAGGTTCATGCAAGAGAAACCGATGAACAATCAGTGCAAAAATCAGCCCGCAGCGAGCCAAGGTAGTCCGTTGTGCAGCAGCATCTCAACTTGTTGCCCATCCTCACCGGCCTCAACACCAACCTCCCCGCCGTCGGCTTCACTGAGGCACCAGTTTCGAATTGCAAACATGGACTGTTCGGCTGAAGAGTCGGAAATCCGTCGTTCCTTGGAGCCGTTAGCGGAGATCCGAGGACTTCACTTTGATCTTGGCGCACGCATTCTGACGATCACGGCTGAAGAATCTGCCATCCCTTCAGCGCTAGAGGCGATTAGCAAGTCTGGCTTCAAGCCAGAGCCTTTAAATTCAAATAAAGACGAACGACACAACAGCGATGGCCAGCCGACAAGATTTTGGATATCGTGGGGAAAGCTGATAGCTGCGCTTGGCCTGGCGTTGCTGGCCGAAGCGATAGCGTTCGCGTTTCCGGGCGATCCTTGGTTTGCTGCCACGGGCATGGCCCTCGCGTTGGCAGCGATTTTTTTGTCTGGCTTTGGTGTGTACGCCAAAGGCTTGGTTGCGCTCCGCCAGATGCGGTTGAACATCAATGCCCTGATGACCGTTGCCGTAACCGGTGCATTTTTGATTGGGCAATGGCCCGAAGCGGCAATGGTGATGGCGCTCTATGCCATTGCCGAAGCCATTGAAGCAATGGCGGTAGACCGTGCACGCGGGGCAATCAAAAGTCTGCTGGCCCTGGCTCCTGAAGATGCAGAGGTACGCCAAGAGGACGGGAGTTGGTTACGAATCGATATAAAGTCAGTTGCCCTGAATTCGATTGTGCGTGTACGACCCGGCGAGCGAATTCCGCTTGATGGCATTGTCACTCTCGGCCAGAGCGCGGTCGACCAATCGCCAGTCACCGGTGAGAGTTTGCCAGTCGACAAAACCCCTGGTGACGAGCTCTATGCTGGCACTATCAATCAAGCCTCCGCCCTCGAGTTCCGGGTCACAACCACCGCTACCGACAGCACACTTTCCCGGATCATCAAGTTAGTTGAGGAAGCACAGGCAGGTCGTGCACCGACCCAGCGATTTGTAGATCGCTTTGCCGCAATCTACACCCCAGCAGTATTTGTGCTGGCGATTTTGATTGCGCTGCTTTTGCCTTGGCTGACAGAAATAACGTGGATACAAGCCATATACAAGGCTTTGGTTCTCTTAGTGATTGCATGCCCTTGCGCCCTAGTTGTTTCGACGCCTGTTTCAGTTGTCAGTGGTTTGGCTGCCGGTGCCCGGCGCGGCATCTTGATCAAAGGCGGCGTTTACCTGGAGGAGGCTCGAAAAATCAAGGCTGTCGCCTTGGACAAGACCGGAACCATCACCGAAGGCAAGCCCACTTTAGTCGCGTTCGAGCCCATTGATGCCTCGATAGCCCGCGAGCAGCTCGAACAGCTGGCAAAAAGCCTTGCCATACGTTCAGATCATCCAGTTTCGAAAGCAATCGCTCAAGGGCTGCAGATTACCCCGCAGAATGTTGGCGATTTCCAAGCAGTTGCCGGGCGCGGAGTTCAAGGGACACTTGATGGAAACCCCTATGTCTTGGCGAACCATCGTTGGATTGAGGAGCGTGCCCAGTGCTCCTCTGAGCTGAAAGAACGACTGGCGGAACACGAAGCAGCAGGCAGAACAGTCACCATCTTGGCCAACAAGGACCGCGTGCTTGCGTTATTCGCTGTAGCAGACACCATCAAGCCTTCATCCATTGAGGCGATCATCAGATTGAAAGCCCTGGGCGTGACTCCCGTCATGCTAACTGGTGATAACGCCGCGACGGCTCGCACGGTGGGACGCCTTGCCGGGATTGATGAAGTAAGAGGCAATCTTCTGCCCGAAGACAAGCTAGAGGCCATCGGCGAGTTCCAGAGGGGCTACGGCGTGACGGCAATGACTGGCGATGGCATCAACGATGCACCGGCACTGGCAAAAGCAGACATTGGGTTTGCGATGGGAGCGGCTGGCACGCACACAGCCATGGAGGCAGCAGACGTGGTCGTAATGAACGACGATCTGTGCCGCTTGCCAGAAACTATTCGACTGTCCAAGCGCACCCACGCCATCCTTTGGCAAAACATCATTCTTGCGTTGGGCATCAAGCTGATTTTTTTGCTCTTGGCGGTGTTCGACGATGCCTCCATGTGGATGGCCGTCTTTGCCGACATGGGGGCAAGCCTACTGGTTGTGTTCAATGGTCTCCGGCTTTTGAAGATTCGTAACGACTGACCGCGTTTCTGCGCAGTCACCCTATCGAACCACGCCTCGCCCTCAATGAATCCAAGGGAATGGCCAAGTCGATTGCAGCCAAAGCCCAAACTTACTGTAATATAAATATAATGAAAAAGTACTTGGCCATTTTCCTGCTCATATTTTTGCCTTTGCAGTTCAGCTGGGCGACGGTGGCCACCTATTGTCAGCACGAATCTGGGGCCGCGGCCAAACACTTCGGTCACCATGACCATCAGCACAAGGCTGCTGATGGTAAAGAAAAAGCACCGGATCTAGCCAAGACAGGTGGCAATGACCTTGATTGCGCATCCTGTCATGCGAGCTGTCCATCAATACTGCATGAGAATCTGACTCCCCCACCGATACTCAGTTCGTCCCTACTCATAGCCGACCA
>JAIXUS010000024.1 GCA_027483445.1 Bacteroidota bacterium
TACATGGAAAAGTCTGAAGTCTTGAGTCTTTAGACTGTATTCATGGTAACATTGAGGTAAGGGGAATGACTGATTAACGTAATGGCCTATTAATAATTATAGCTAAAGTCATTAATAAACCTATGCTTTAGGGTTATTTAAGTCCCCAAATGGTATCCTACGTGATACGAAATACGAAATACGTTGTACTAACACGTAGCCCCAATGGTATCCAAAAGCCTACTTTAGACTAAAGACTCAGGACTAAAGACTAAGCCCCCCTCCCCCTACGCCTTCTTCTTCACCTTTACTTTTTGGCCTACCTGTAATTTCGATTTTGAGCCAAATCCGTTGAGTTTGCGAATTTCGTCGAGGGTCATGCCATGGCTGGTTGCAATTTTCCAGAGCGTATCGCCCGGGCGAACCTTGTAGTAGCTCACGCCGCTAGAGGGCTCCTTGGATGTTTTTGGGCTTGTTTTGGGCTTGTCGCCTTCCGACGTTGAACCACCGCTATTTTCTGTTTCCTGGGCTGAGGTTTCATTGGTGGCCGAACTGCTTTGTTCGGGGGTATTTTGCTGCGTTACCTCCTCAACTTTGGCCTTAAATGGCGCGCTTACTTTGAGGCGCTGTCCACGCTTTAACTTTCCTGAACTGAGCTTGTTCCATTTCTTGATCTCGTTCACCGTAACCCCATATTTTCGGGCGATTGAAGAAATACTTTCTCCCGAACGTACCACGTGCGTTTTTGAGGCTACCGGAAGCGCCTTAGTAATGTTTAGCAAAGAGTCGCGAACCGTTTCTTTGGTGCGGTAAGCATAAATGGTTTGCTCGTTATTGATAAACACCGGAATTTTCGACTTCGGCAGTGTGAGCACATTGTATGATCCTGTTTCAGGAATAACGCCCAGCAGATAGGTCGGGTTAAGAAACTCAATGTCATCCACCGGCATATCGAGTACATTCGAAAGCTGCGTAAATGTGAGGCGCTTGCGGATATGCACGGTGTCGATTTCGGAAAATACAGCCCTCGGCATAATCGGGTAGAGGTTATGCTCCTTGGCATGGTTCATCACATACACCGCGGCAATAAATGCCGGAACGTAACCCGCTGTTTCTTTGGGTAGAAATGGACGAAGGTCCCAGTAATTGGTTTTGCCGCCCGAACGGCGGATGGCCTTATTCACATTTCCGGGACCTGAGTTGTAAGCCGCCAGTACCAACGACCAGTCCTTGTAAATGGAATACAAATACTTCATATACAAGCAAGCCGCTTCGGTCGATTTGATGGGATCGCAACGCTCGTCGATATAACTGTTAATGTTCAGCTTAAATAGCTTAGCTGTGCCATACATGAACTGCCACAAGCCTTGTGCACCAACGCGCGAGCGGGCTGCAGGGTTAAGGGCCGACTCTACAATGGCCAGGTATTTCAGCTCGAGGGGCATCTTATGTCGGGCAAGGGCTTCCTCGAAAAGGGGGAAATACAATTCAGAAAGACCAATCATCCGCGAAACCAAGTTTCTTTTGCGGATTGCATACATGTTAATGTAGGCTTTCACCTCATCGTTATACACCAGCTTAAATGGCGAGAGCGCATCGAGCTTGGCAATGCGTTCTGCAATTACCGAAGGCTCATACACCGGAACAGAGTCGGGCGAAAAGCCCATCGCCGATGGACGGCCGAATTCCGATCCGTACCGTGTGGTTTCAAAAAGTTTCAGGTACGCCAACGAGTCAAGTGCCGCCGCAATGGGGTCGTCGGCCTGCAACTTAACTGAGGTGTCGCGGGCGGAAATAACGGAACGTCTCTGCGCAAAACCGCTGAATCCAGTGAGGAACAATAAACAGAGGATGGAGAAACGCAGAAAACTCATTCGCAAAACAACGTCGGTAACAGGTAAAAAGTATGCTCCACCGATTAGGGTGTGCAATTTTGCCAAACCTACACGATTTTTCAATCCATCAATCAGGCTTCTATCGATAATTCCACACGGGTTTGTTCACAACGTGTATGGATAACTTCAGGCATAACTGGCCATGAGTTTCGCGGCAAAGCCTAAAAGTTGAGCATCGTTGTTTTGGGCGGCCACCAACTGAATGCCAAAAGGAAGCCCGTTGCTATGCTTTCCGGCGGGTACCGAAATGGCTGGAACACCGCAGAGATTGGCCTGTACCGTGTAGATGTCTTCCAAATAAAGTTGAATCGGATCGCTCAATTTTCCGCCAATCGGGAAGGCTGTACCCGGCGTGGTAGGCATCAAAATATAAGGGTAATCCTTTAAAATGGCTGCAGTATGGTCGCGCAACTTTCGGCGTACTTTCTGGCCTTTGGAATAATACGCATCGTAATACCCAGAACTCAGCACAAATGTGCCCAGCATAATCCGACGTTTTACCTCAGCGCCAAACCCTTCGGTTCGCGAACGCTTGTAGGTCGATTCAAGGCTGCTTGCGTCTTTGCTGCGGTAGCCAAAGTGAACGCCATCGTAGCGACTTAAATTCGAAGAAGCCTCGGCGGTGGTGAGAATGTAGTAGGTAGGCACTACATAGTCTAAATACGGAAACTCTACCGCTTCAACCGTGTGGCCATCAGCCTTTAGGCGCCCAATGAGCGACTCCATATATGCGCGGATTTCAGGGTCAAGCCCCGGGCTTTCGATGTATTGTCTGAAATAGGCAATGCGCTGCGGGCCGCTTACTTCTTGAGGTTTAAATGGAATTCCGGCAGGCGCCTGAAGCATGGTGGCGTCGTGCTCATCGGGGCCGGCAATGACGTGCATGATGGCCGTACAATCTTCGACCGTGTAGGCCAGCGGCCCAATCTGATCGAACGACGAGGCGTAGGCTATTGCACCCCAGCGCGACACTTTTCCATAGCTGGGCTTATAGCCGGTGATGCCGCAAAATGAGGCCGGTTGGCGGATTGAGCCACCCGTATCGGTGCCCAAAGTGGCCAAACACATTCCGGCTGCAATGGCCGCCGCAGAGCCTCCCGACGAACCACCCGGCACCCGGCTTTCGTCGAGCGGATTTTTCACCGCACCAAAGGCCGAGTTCTCATTCGAGCTGCCCATGGCAAACTCGTCGCAATTCAGTCTGCCGATGATTACGGCATCTTCGGCCAGCAGGCGCTCCACCACGGTGGCACTGTAAAGCGATTCGAAGCCTTCGAGAATCTTGCTGGCCGCCGAAACGCGGTGCCCCTTGTAGCAAAGGTTGTCTTTGAGGCCAATGACCATACCGTTAAGTTTGCCGGCCTGGCCCTTACTTCTTTTCTCGTCGGCTTTGCGCGATTGCTCTAAAGCCTCTTGTTCAAATACTTCGAGAAAGATGTTTAGGTGACTGCCGGCCTTGATGCGCTCGAGGTAATGGCGGGTGATGGATTCAACGGTGTGGGTTCCGGCTTGGAGTGCCGTCTGGACTTCGGCCAGCGAATGAAACATAGATTAGGGCTGTGTCGGGTTTTTCTTCTCGTTCTCCGGCAATTCGCCGTTTTTTGCGTCTTTGGCATCTTTGAATTCACGGATGCCCTGGCCAATGCCTTTCATCAATTCCGGAAGTTTTTTCCCTCCGAACATCAATAAAATAACGGCCACCACGAGAACGATTTGCCAGGGTCCGATAACCCCTGCGAGGATGGAAAGGCTCATGCGTAAAAATTAGGCCTCAAAGGTAGGAAAAAACCATCAGCGCAGCGCGTTCTTTCGCTCCATTCGGGCAGCAATGAGAATGCTCACTTCATAGAGCAGCATGAGTGGAATGGAAACGATAATTTGACTGGTTACATCAGGCGGGGTGATGATGGCCGCAACAATCAGAATTACCACAAAAGAGATTTTTCGGGTTCTTCGCAGGAAATCGGCCGATACCAGGCCAATTTTGGCGAGGAAGTAGATGAAAATGGGCAATTCAAAAACGATACCCGCGCCAAAAGTGGTGGTTACCACCGTAGAAATAAAGCTGCTGATGGTGATTTGATTGGCCACCGCTGTACTCACCTGATAATTGCCGAAAAAGTAAACGCTTAAGGGGGTGATGACAAAATACCCAAAGGCAATCCCCATTAAAAACAGCAAGGAGCCCCAGAAAACGAGTCCATTGGCATATTTTCGTTCGTTTTGGTACAAGGCCGGTTTGATGAATCGCCACACTTCCCACAACAGATACGGAAACCCCAAAATAAGTCCGGTTACAAAGGCCACCAGGAGGTGAGTGGTAAACTGCCCGGCCATGGTGGTACTGATAAGGTCGAAGTTGAGGTTTTGGAGGCAGATGCTGTCGTCGGAGAAGAGGTATTGCGACAGGGCGCAGAAGGCGCGGTAGGTCGGGAAATGGTCGAACATCGGGGCGAGCAGCACCTTGTCGAAGATGAAATCGGAATAGGCAAAGGCCAAAATGCCAAACAGCACGATGGCAATCACCGATCGGATTACGTGCCAGCGTAAGGCTTCGAGGTGATCGAGAAAACTCATTTCGGCGCCTGCGCGCTCGTCGTCCGGTTGATCCAGGGGCATAAGGCCGCAAATATACGGGTTTGGCTCAGGTGTGAAACAAGGCGCTCAACACGGCCGGACTCTTAAACTCACCCAGCGAAGGGAAGTGAATCCGGTAATATTCGAGCAGCTTCTCGAGCAATTCGTTGCGCAGACTGCGATTGCTCTGGCGTTCGGCCAACATCTCGCGAGGCGTTTGCATGAGAAGAAAAAAGGTCTCGCTGAGTTCCTTCTTCCAACTGTCGGCCCGATATTCGGCGAGGAAATCTCCATCGCGGGGCGAGAACAGGCAACGGGTTGAGGAGTAAGAATGGCCCGGCCCAATACCCATAAATCGGGTGAACTCCAGCAAAAAGTAAAGGTGGAAGTCGGGCAGGGCCTGCGGAGCGTCATCGAGAAAGAAAAGCTGGTCCTCCAAAAAGTCGAAGAGCTGCTCGTCGGGCTCCAGCTCACGGAGCGTTTTGTTCATCACTTCGGCCATCAGGCTTAGTTGGGCCAGCCTCACCGGGTCGAAAGGAATCTGTCGGTAAGCAAGTCCAACCTTCAGGTCTTGTACCAGTTGCAATGGAGCATTGTCGCGGAGTCGAAAGCTGAGCTGAACCATGTTCATGGGTTGAAGCATGGCTACTTTGTGCGCCCGGCGGTTATACACGCCTTTGACGAGGAAGGAGAGCAATCCCCGCTGGCGGGTAAAAATGCGCGCAATCATTCCCTGATCGCCGTATTTGTGGGTTTGCAGGATGATTGCCTTTCCGGCCAGCAGCATGGTTAGTTGATGAAAAGCAGTTTGGCCACCTTGGTTTGGCTACCGTCGTCGTTGGAGCAAAAAATAAGGTAAACACCTGTTGCGGCGCGTTCTCCGCTAAAGAGGCGGCCATTCCAGGTGAGCATGCCTCCATTGGCGCGGCCCGAGAACACCACATTGCCTTGTACATCGGTAATTTTAACATCGGCATCGGTAACTAAACCGGTTACTGTAACCAAGCCATTGTAGTCGGGGCCAACCGGATTAGGAAAGGCATACACTTTACCAAACGTGTCGTCGCCAGCATTGGCATCGCTGCGGTAGGAACATATTCCCTGGTCGGTGCCAAAAAACACTTCGCCCGACTTTTGGTCGATGGAAATGCTGGTGATGGTGTTGCTCAACAGCGGACTGTTGGTTTCGTTAAAGTTGCGGATCTGCTCAGTTCCGTCGGGCGAAACGAGGAATACACCGGCGTTCCGGGTACCAAACCATTTGCGATTAGCGCCATCCACGGCGATAGCCGTAACCTCCTCAGAAGCCAACAAATACTGGTTGAAGTCGGTTTGAGACACAACAATTTTTTGCCCGTCCCAATTCTGGTTGCCTTCGGCGAAGATCGACTCCGGACTGTAAAACACGTTCACCCCTTTGCCGGTGCCCACCCAAACTAAGCCATCGCGATCGACCGCCATCGAATACACCTTAAGCTGATTCAAGGCACCACTGCCCGCCTGATCGGTAACCAGCTTGAAGCCGGCTAAGTCGTTGTTCTCATCCACTTGCATAACTACCAAGCCGCGGTCTTGAACAATCATCCAGATTTGGTTTAGGCTGTCGACGAGGATGTCGCCGGTGTTGCGGCCGTTAACCGAGGAATTGAACGAATAGGAGCGCCACGTTCCATCGGGTTTGCGCATGGCAATAGGTCGGGTGGAGGAGGCGTTAGCGATCCAAAGCCGACCTTCTTTGTCGTAAGCTGCATCTGAAAGCCGAACCTCGGCGCTTGTCGTGCTGATGCCCCGCAACGATGAGTTGGTGGTATCGTAAATTTCTACCAGCTCGCCATTTCGGATTTCGGCAAGCCCTCTTCCCCAGGTTGGGGCAAACACATGTTCGGGGTCTGTTGGATCAACGGCAACACTCACCATATCGCGCACCCAGTCGTTGCCTTGAGGAAACCGGTACGAGTCCCAGTCAGGACCCCGGCGGGTCATCACCCCATCAATAAAATACAAGGGAGAAAAGGCTAAATCGTAAGAGCCGGTGGCCACCCACAACTGGCTGTTGTTATGCTTTAATCGAAACACATTTTTACTGGCCGGCCCTTCGGGAAGAAACACATTGATGCCGAATATCCTGAAGGCGCGAATGAGTCCCTGGCCGTTGTCGGCAATCCAGATTACATCCGATTCCTGCTCATCGACTACGGCATCGGCCGGATTGGGCAAGGTGTTGGTGTTGTAGGTAAAGATGAGCGAGAAGCCGGTATCGGCGGGAGCTTTGAACAGAATACTGTTGTTTTGGCAAACCAGCAGTTGGTTACGGCTCTCGCGGAGGTTGAAGAAGTTATTGTCGGTGCGAACGATGGTACTTCCAATGCCGGGCACCCACTTCAACAGCGTGTCGCGGGCGAATTCAAAAGGTCGGATTCTCGAAATGTACAATTCGTTGTTGAACCAGGCCAGGCTGTTGGTAGGGCCGTTGCTAGCCAAAAGAGGAAGCGGACTCCAGCTGCCGAAGTAAACAATGGCAGGATTGTTCAGCGAGGCAGCCCTCACACCGATTTCTGTAGCCACATAGGCACTGTCGTTGCGAAATGCGATATCGAACACATCGGCATTGTTTTCTGTCGGAAAGAAGGTGCTGTTGATTTCACGCCGCTCAATATTCAGCTCCACCACTCCAAAAGAGGTGCACAGGTAGGCATTGCTGCCTTTAAAGCGAATTTTGTTGATGGCTTTATTGCCTAAGATAATGTTCGACCGAACAATGTCGCCGAGATTGTAAATCTGCCGGTCTTTGAGCAGGTCGATGTTCCCGGTTCTGTAGCCAATTACCAAAGTTGCGCTGGGCTTGTGCCAGGCGATGGCTGTAGGCATCAGGTCGCTTAATCCGTCGCTTTTTCCCAGCAGGTCTACCGAATTGTCGTCTTTACGGAGCACGATAATTCCCAGCTCGGTGGCACAATACACCACATCGCCGGCGTCGGCCACTGAAAGGCATTCGTTCATGGGCAGGTGTTCGCGCCAGCCATCAACCGGAAGACCGATTTGTTGGGCCATCAGTGAAGCATGCAAAAGGAAAAACAGAAGTAGAAAGCGGTTAATCGACATATTCTGAATGTGGTGTCAGCGGCAAAAGAAACGAGCTGCGGGTAAAGATATTTTATTCGGCGCGTAAACCTGTGTTTTGAGCTTGAATTTAGAAAATATTGGCTGGGAAAAACTTCGGGCCACCGGTATGCGTTATTTGCAGATTAATTTTTTAAAATGTAGGCCCTTGGCGGTCGATTTGGCTATTTTTGACCCATGCAATTACCAGAAGAAAAGCTCCCCACACCGGAATCCGGACCGAATGCAACGCCGGAATCAAGTGAATTAATGCCTGAAGCAGGATTGTCGCAACCTGAAGAGAAGCCTGAGACACCCGCTGAAGCCATCGCGCCTGCCGCCGAAGAAACTACAGCCGTTGAAGCGCCTGTTGCCGAAGAGCCAGCTGTTTTAGAGGAGCCTGAGACGCCCGCTGAAGCCATCGCGCCTGCCGCCGAAGAAACTACAGCCGTTGAAGCGCCTGTTGCCGAAGAGCCCGCTGTTTTAGAGAAGCCTGAGACGCCCGCTGAAGCCATCGCGCCTGCCGCAGAAGTTGAAGAAACAACTGCCGCGGTGTTAATTGCAGAAGAAACCACACAACCTGAAACGGCGCTGGAAGCTCCTGCAACGGTGAAGGCTGAAGCGATTACGGCTGAAGAATCTGCCGACGCTGAGCATGCAGAACCAGAGCACGACGAGCTGCATCCACATGTGGCCTGGTCGGAATTAAGTCGACTTGAACTATTGCAGGCCCTTCGCGATTTGTCGGGTTTGGCCGATTTAGACAGCCAGCGTGCCGCATTTAATGGAATCCGCGATGCCTTCCGGAAGTCGAAGCAAGATGAGGTGGCCGCCAAGCGGATGAAGTTTATCGAAAACGGAGGCGATCCGGAAGAATTTGAAGTGCTGCGCGACGAAACCGATGAGGATTTCGACAATGCCATCAAAACCTTTATTGAGCGCCGCGCTGAACAACGCCGCGAAAAAGAAAAGGCGCTCGAAACCAATTTAAGACGCAAAAAGGAAATCGTTGAGGAGCTGAAAAAGCTCATGGACGAGACCAGCAATATTTCTACGGCCTTTGATCGGCTCCATGAGCTGCAAAGCCAGTGGCGCGAAACCGGTCCGGTGCCCGCTGCACTGGCCGACGAGCTATGGAAGACCTACAATTTTCACGTGGGCAACTTCTACGAGGTTATCAAGATTAACCGCGAACTCCGCGAGCTTGATCAGAAGAAAAACTTAGAGCTCAAAACCGCGCTTTGCGAGAAGGCTGAGCACCTGCTTTTCGAAGAGAGCATCAGGAAATCGCTCGATGAGTACAAAGCCTTGCAGGACCAATGGAAGGAAATTGGTGCCGTTGCCCGTGAGCAAAGCGAAGTAATCTGGGAACGATTCCGCAGCGCCGGCGATAAGTTATTCGACCGCCGCCGTTCCTACATTCAGGAGCAGGAAGGTGGTTATGCCGCCAATCTGGCTGCCAAAAATGCCATCTGCGAACGCGCCGAAGTACTGGTGGCCGAGCTCCCGCTGAAGACCCACCAACACTGGCAGGAGGCCTCAGAAAAGATGGCTGTTTTGCTGGAAGAATGGAAAAAAATCGGATTCGCTTCGCGGAAAGACAATGAAGCCGTTTGGGAGCGGTTCAAGTCTCTTCGCGATAGCTTTTACGCCGGAAAGGAGGATTTTTACAAGACCCTTCGCAATACCCAAAGTCAGAATTACAAGCTGAAAGTTGACCTCTGCATGGAGGCTGAGGCTTTGAAAGACAGTACGGAGTGGAAAAAGACGGGCGACAAGCTTCGTCAACTCCAGGATCAATGGAAAAATGTGGGTCCGGTTGCCAAGAAGCACAGCGACAAGCTCTGGCATCGCTTCCGCACCGCTTGTGATGCCTTTTACGAGCTGCGCAACAAGCATTTTGAAGGCATGAATTCGGAGCAGGATGAAAACCTTGCGAAGAAAAAAGCCCTTGTTGCCGAAATTGAGGCTTTCGAGCCCGGCGACGATCACAATGGGAACTTTGAAGCCTTGAAGTCGTTTCAGTCGCGCTGGATCGAGATTGGGCATGTGCCACTCAAAGAGAAAGACAGCCTGAACAAGGCTTACCGCTCTATAATTGATAAACAGTTTGCGAAGATTAAGGCCGGAAGCGCAGAAATTCGGCGCAGTTCATTCCGCAATCAGGTTCAGAATATTTCGGCCAAGCCTGATGGCAAAGACGCCTTGAACAAGCAGAAGAATGTGGTTCAGGACAAGATCCGCAGGCTACAGACCGAGGTGCAGACTCTGGAGAACAACATTGGCTTTTTGGCCAACTCGAAGTCGAAAGCTGCTGAGGAAATGCGCCGCGACATTGAAAAGAAGATTTCTAAAGCCAAACAGGAAATCGGCGCTTTACTCGATCAGTTGAAGATTCTGAAAGACGCGTAGGTTGGGCTACTGATTCATTTCGCCGCTTTGTTGGTTCACCCACTCAACCAAAGCCGGGAAATCTTGCTGCTCCATGCACCGAAAGTGCTTTTTAGGGCAATGGGAGTGCCCGATTTTTGAGCATGGCCTGCAGTCCAGGCCCTTGACTTCGGCGCGGTATTGCGGTACATCAGCCGGTAGATACGGATACATTCCAAACTCCGGAATGGTGTTCCCCCAAACGGAGGCAATAGGCTTTTTGAGCGCAGAGGCAATGTGCATCATGCCGGTATCGGCGGTGATAACCACCCGGCTTTTTTGGAGAAGAGCGGCTGAGCCTTCCAGACTGAGAGCCCCACAAAAATTGAAGGCTTTGTTTGGAAATTGAAGGGCCAGGCGCTCACCAATGGCGCTTTCGGCTTTACCCCCAATAAGCGCCACCGGCAATTGCAGCCCTGCGATTATGTTCTGAAGTCGGTGCTCGGGAATTTGCTTGGTGCCTTGTAAGGCTCCGGTAACAAGGGCTGCAAATCCATTTTGAAAGACCGGCGGCAGTTGAGGTAGCAAGGATTCAAAATGGGCGGAAAAGAAAAAGTCGAGACCTTGTTGGTCGTTTTGAATACCTAAAGGTCGTACAGCCTCAAAATACCGATCAACAATGTGTTTATTGGGGAGACGATTGATGCCTAGCCGCACGAGCAGGTATTTTTCAATGTTCAACTTCGGGAAACTGGCATAGGCCACGCCAAGCTTGCTTTTGAGGAAGAGTGTCCTGAGGTTGTGATGAAGATCAACAACAAAGTCGAATTTCTCCTGCTTCAGCGCCGGTATCACTTTCGAAATCCCCATTTCTTTATTAAAGGTGTGCACCTTGTTGAGGTAAGGGTTGTGCGCAAGGAGGGGTGCGAAAGATTCCTGGGTAAGGTAATGCAGAGCTGCATCAGGAAGCTGTTGCCGCAAACAGCGGATGACCGGCGTGGTAAGCACAATGTCGCCGATTGAGCTGAAACGGAGCAGCAAAATTTTCATGGGCGAAAAAGTACGAACAATTGCGTTGAAGGACGGCTAAAATCATCGCCGCTTGCCGGGCCACTAAAATCGCCAGTATCTTTGGCCCATGTTGATAGACACCCATGCGCATTTGTATGTAGCTGAATTTGAGTCGGATCGACTTCAAATGATCGAGAGAGCCCGGGCTGCCGGTGTGGAGAAGATAGTGCTTCCCAATATCGACCGGGAAAGTACGGCTTCGATGATAGCTCTCCATGCTCAGTTTCCGTCGCTGTGTTGGCCTGCCATCGGTTTGCATCCCTGTTCGGTTGAGGCGGGGCGATGGGAGCAGGATTTGGCCGAAATGAAGTCGTTGCTGGTGGCGGGTCACCCGTTTGTAGGCATTGGCGAAACGGGATTGGATTTGTATTGGGATCAATCGACGCTCGACATACAGATTGCGGCCCTTGAAGAGCAATGCCGCTGGGCTTTGGAATTCAGCTTACCGATTATTTTGCATACCCGTGAAGCTACCCGGCAATGCATTGATGTGGTGAAACCCTGGGCTGAAAAAGGCATGCGTGGGGTGTTTCACTGCTTTTCGGGCTCGGTAGAGGAGGCGAAGGAAGTGGCCCAAATGGGCTTCTTTCTTGGAATTGGTGGCGTAGTTACTTTCAAAAAGTCGAACCTTCCCGAACTGGTCAGGCAGGTACCTGCCGAATTGTTGCTGCTTGAAACCGATGCTCCCTATTTGGCGCCGGTACCTTACCGTGGCAAACGGAACGAAAGCGCCTATTTAAGCTTGGTTGCCGAAGCCCTCGGCGAGCATTTGCTGATGGGCCCCAAGGCTGTTGCGGCGCTCACGACCGAGAATGCACAGCGCTTGTTTGCGAAACTTTGATGTCCTAAGTATTTGATTAATGGCTGTTTGTGGATGGCTGATGTCATCCCGCGGTAACGCGACGATACGTATGGAATTCTCCCAAAAAAATCAGACTTTTGGGCTACCCAGAGAAGCCATCACATCATGCAGGAAAAACCCCGCGCACTGATTATCTATACCGGCGGCACCATTGGCATGGTGAAAGACTCTCTAACCGGTTCGCTGATGCCGGTTAACTTCGAGCGACTGCTGGCCAATATACCGGAGATAGCCAAGCTCGACATTGAGTTGGATATTCACACGTTCGAGCCCACCATTGACTCGTCGAACGTAGACCCGCAGCATTGGGTGAGGCTGGTGGAAGTGATTGAAGACAATTACGAGCGCTACCAGGGCTTTGTAATTTTGCATGGCTCCGACACGATGGCCTATTCGGCTTCGGCCATTAGTTTTATGATTGAAAATTTGTCGAAGCCTATCATTTTTACGGGTTCTCAGTTGCCCATCGGGGTGTTGCGTACCGATGCGAAAGAGAATTTCATCACCGCACTCGAAATTGCCGTAACCCGCATCGGTGAGCGGCCGATGGTTTCTGAGGTTTGCATTTACTTTGAATACCACTTGTTAAAAGGCAACCGAACCACCAAGCACAGCTCGAGCCATTTCAATGCCTTTACCAGCGCCAACTACCCATCGTTGGCTGAGGCCGGCGTGCAAATTCGCTTCAACGAAACGCTGTTGCGGGTTTACAATGGAAAGCCTACGGTTTTTCACAAGTCGCTCTGCACCGATGTGGCCATTCTCAAAGTTTTTCCGGGTATGACTCCCGCCTACGTTCAGGCCATTTTGGGTATTCCCGGCTTAAAAGGCTTGGTGTTAGAGACCTTTGGTTCGGGCAATGCGCCTACGGCCGATTGGTTTATAGAGGCCATCTCAAACGCCATCCAGCGCGATGTAGTGGTTGTAAACATTACCCAATGCCCAAGTGGATCGGTAATGCAAGGCAAGTACAAAACCAGCACTTTATTGGGTAGCATTGGTGTTGCAAGTGGTTACGACATGACTACTGAGGCCGCTGTAACTAAACTGATGTACCTTTTTGGCAAATACAGCGACGCGCAAGAGGTGCGCCGACTTGTTTCGGAGCCGCTGCGCGAAGAGTTAAGTTTGCAGGTTTGGAATAATTAGGGCTTACTGGCTAACGACAAACTGAGCTCCTTGATTTCAGGCGTGCATGGATTTTCAAAAGCCTGACTAAAACCCTTGTATTAAGCCCCATTTAAACAGGGCCGAAAGTGCTATAAATAAAACTATTGAGTGTTTTTCAGTAAGCCTAATTAGGGTTATTACCCATGTAGTGCATCATCAGAAATCCATGTTCCTGAACCGTTCTGTTTTATTGAAACTGCAATCGTTTCAGTTGGGTTGATTATCAGGCTTTTGTCATCACCCTTTAGGGTAGTGTAAGTTTGATGTAAGATATTCTTAATCTGCAATTTGCTTTTTTCCCCACAATTTCCCAGTTTGCCAAAAATCAAACACTATGAAGAAAATCTACTTGTTTGTCCTCAGTTTCGGGATGGGAGTGGCGGGCACTCTACAAGCCCAGCGCCAGTGTGGAACCATGGAGCACCTGCATGATGTACTCCAGCAGAACCCGCTTATTGAGCAGAAAATGCACGAAATTGAAGAACATACGCGCCAGTTCGAAGCAGCCGGTTCTTCTGAGCGGGTGGTCATTAATATTCCTGTAGTATTCCACATTGTGCATCGCAACAGCACCCAAAACATTTCCGATGCGCAGATTCAGTCGCAGCTTACCGTCTTAAACAACGATTTTCGTAGGCTAAACGCCGATGCCTCGCTTGTTCCTTCGACATTTACAGGTGTGGCTGCCGATATGGAATTTAACTTCTGTATGGCACAACGCACGCCTTCGGGTGCAGCCTTTAACGGGATCAACCGTGTGGCTTCCACACGCACTTCGGCATTCGGCACCAACGATGCGGTAAAGTCGGCTTCTACCGGCGGAACACCGGGCTGGAATCCAAGCCAATACCTGAACATTTGGGTGTGCGAAATTGGGAACAACATCCTTGGTTATGCTACCTTTCCCGGAACGGCTACCTCTACCACCGACGGTGTAGTAATCGACTTCCGTTACTTCGGCACCACTGGAACAGCAACAGCACCCTTTAACCGCGGCCGCACGGCTACACACGAAGTAGGCCACTGGCTTAACCTCCGCCATATTTGGGGCGATGCCACCTGCGGAAGCGACTTTGTGAACGATACTCCCACACACAACACCGCCAACTACGGCTGCCCAACTTTCCCGCATTTCTCAACATGCACAGGGGCTCCCATCGAAATGACCATGAACTACATGGATTACTCCGACGATGCGTGTATGTATATGTTCTCGGCGGGACAAAAAGCCCGCGCTGAGGCCTTATTTGCCGCAGGCGGCGCTCGTGCTGGGCTGCTTACCTCTCAAGCCTGCTCTCCACCTTCGGGCGGAGGAACCACTTGCAATACGCCCGGCAGCTTAAGCACCGGCTCAATTACGGCTTCGTCTGCCACCCTTTCATGGGCTGCAGTTTCGGGTGCTGTGTCGTACAATTTGGAGTATAAAACGGCTGCTGCTACAGCTTGGACAACCTTCAACACCGCTTCAACGTCGGTAAACTTGACCGGACTCACCGCCTCAACTGCCTACAACTGGCGTGTAAGCACCGTATGTGCTTCAGCAAGCAGCGCAGTATCGGCTACACAGAACTTCAGTACAACCGCTGCCGTAACCTGCACCGACACTTACGAAGCTAACAATTCTATTTCGGCGGCCCGCACCATTCCGCTCAACACCAATATTCAGGCAATCATCTCAAGCAGTACCGACCGCGATTACTTCCGCTTTAGCAACACCTCAGCAGCGCGCAACGTTCGGGTAACCCTGACAAACCTTCCGGCCGATTACGACTTACGCCTCTACCGTGGAAGCACACAAGTGGGTATTTCGCAAAATGGAGGAACCACCAGCGAAACCATCATTTACAACAATACTCTCGCGGCCACCACCTACAACGCTTATGTTTACGGGTACAACGGGGCTTTTGTAGCGGGTGCTTGCTACACGCTACGTGCTGAAATCAGCGGAACCTCTTTCTTCCGCGAAGCCGGTGAAGAACTTTCTGAGAACACCGAAGCAACATATGAAGCCTTGCAGGTTTATCCAAACCCCAGCAGCGGCGTGCTCAACATTCGCCTTCAGCCTGAGGCCGATTTGCGCCAAACCATAGAGGTGTATAACAACCTTGGCCAAAAAGTAGAATCGGTTGAGCTCGAGTTTAGCAAAGACTCACCCGCCGCTGTAATTACGCTCAACGATCTGAGCGATGGCCTTTACTTCGTCCGTGTTTTCGATGGCACTGAAGTGCAAACCCGTCGTATTCTACTCAAAAAATAATCGCTCCATACCTGTCAAACAAACGCAAAGCGAAGGTCAATCACGGCCTTCGCTTTTTTTATGCCCTTACGCTTTGCTTTTCAGCTCTTTTGGGCACAGTAGTACTTTCCCGGTTTTGGGCGCCTGCCTCGCTCAGCATTTCGGGTTACTGAGGCTGCCTCACCGGGCACCGCGTGTTTCGCTCATACTCCTCAGCCAGCCGCGCCTCCGCTCTCTCTCTCACTCTCGCCCTCGCGCTGTCTTGCGGGGTATCCGCTCCACCCGCTGGCGCTAGAATCGATTTCGAAGAGGTACAGGCTTTAGGCTTTGGCCGGAGTATTTCAGTCGAATTCACAATTCGCCATCTTGAGAGAGGAATAAGGGCTTTGTTTAAGCCTTCTGAAAAAGCCAGAAATACCTCACATTCAACGTAAGCCAAATCGCTGGGCTAAGTATGAACCCGATTTTATACTGTGCAATGATCAAGTGCATTTCTGCCGGCTCAACAAAATAGCTACATAGCTCTCGATAAAA
>JAIXUS010000022.1 GCA_027483445.1 Bacteroidota bacterium
CGTCATTGTAAAAATGACACCTTACAAAATTGACAATGGAGTTAAACCCGAAAACATATGAACCAAATATCGAACTAACAGAGTTTGTCAAACGATATTGGACACTAGACGGTGAAAAGGAAAACATACCTCTTAAGAACACCATTGTACCAGACGGAACAATGAAATTAATCTTTCATTATGGCGACACTTACAAACATCATTCACAAAATGGAAAGATAATAATTCTGCCAAAATGCTTTTTAATTGGACAATTGACAAAACCTTATGTGATTGAGCCAGTAGGAGTAACGGGCAGTTTTGTAGTTCAATTCAAGCCTAATGGATTTTTGCCTTTCTCGACAATCCCAATTAAGGAGATGGAAAACAAAGCCATACAATTGGACATATTATTTGGAGAAGACGGCAAAAAGCTTGGTGAACAAATATTAAAGGCAAACTCAACGCTTGAAAGAATTCAAATTATAGAGACCTTTCTTTTCAAACAATTAGCCAAGAAAAAAACGATTGACAATATAGTAAAATCAACAGTTGAGACTATTTTCAACAGAAATGGACAGTTTTCTATAAATGAATTTTCAGAGAAAAATCATATAAACCGAAGACAGTTAGCTCGGAAATTTTCTTCAGCTATAGGATTAAGCCCAAAGCAACTCGCAAAGACCATTAGAATTCAGACAACTTTAAAGGTATTGTTGAATGAAGAGATTACAAGTCTAACTGACTTGGCTTATGAAAACGAATATTTTGACCAAGCGCATTTTATAAAAGAATTCAAGGAATTTACAGGTTTAACACCTAAAGAGTTTTTCGGAGAAAGTTTAAAAATGTCGTTGATTTTTGACAAAAAGTAGCCTTGTCCCATTTTTACAATTTTGCCGTTTAGGGTGATTCTACCTTTGCATCGCAATAGTGCAAAAACTTAAAAATCATAGTAAAATGGTAAATGTAAATCCAGTTGGTTGGTTTGACATCAATGTAGCAAACTTAGACCGAGCAAAGAAATTCTACGAAACAGTTTTCAATTTAAAGCTGACAGATGCACCCATTGAATGGGGCAAGCAATCATTTTTCCCCTTCAGCCCTGAAAGCCACGATATTTCAGGGGCATTGGTGGAGAAAGCAGATTTTGTTCCGAGTAGCAATAATACGGTTGTCTATTTTGAAACCGAAGACAATATTGCAGAAGAACAAAGAATTGAAGCATCAGGTGGAAAAGTTGTGCAACCTAAAATGAATATTGGTGAATTTGGTTTCATCTCAATTTTCATTGACACAGAAGGCAATACTGTAGGACTTCATTCACGTAAATAGTTATCACTTATGGCTTACGACACAAATCTTGTTGACAGAGTTAGAGAATATCTTGCTGAAATACCAGGCATAGATGTTGAAGAAAAACTAATGTTTAATATTCTAAACTTTATGGTAAACGGAAAGACTTGTGTTTGTGTAAGCGATGAAAAATTGATGTTACGTTTTGACCCAAGCCGACAAGAAGAACTTTACGAAAAAGATGGCTACGAGACAATGTTGATGAAAGGCAAGGAATACAAAGGTTACTGCTATATACATCCTAACGGGTTTAAAGACAGAAAAGACTTTGAATTTTTCTTAAACTTATGCCTTGACTATAACAAAGTTGCTAAATCATCAAAGAAACGAAAGACGAAGTAAAAACAACGAACGGCTAACAGCGCATAATCGCCAGTTGGGTTTTGGGGGAAAATTTGAGCTCTCGGTCCTTTGGAAATTTCGTGGTGAACTGATAACTTTCGTTCACCAAGCCTAACTGGCGTTTGGGCGCGAACCGTTATGCACAAGCACTAAAGGGAGAAATTCTATGAGACAATTACTAATTATTTCTTCTATAGCTCTGATAATTTTGGGGTTTACGACCAAAGGATTTCGTGATAACTCAGTTATTGGCATATGGACTGCCAAAACACCAATAAATAATTTACCTAATTTGCATCCATCGGAATTTGACTATGATACACTCCTTATAAAGGGCAACGGGAAATTCGTC
Organism: Bacteroidota bacterium; assembly: GCA_027483445.1. Lineage (GTDB taxonomy): Bacteria > Bacteroidota > Bacteroidia > M30B66 > M30B66 > CAMCXT01. Next base: position 2,030 of record JAIXUS010000022.1, read on the forward strand.
CATTACACTTACCCCGCTCTCGCAATTCCGCATGCGATTTACGGACATTGGGAAATTGAATCTGACTCATTAGTGCTTATTCCTGAATTTGAGAATTATTACTTTCAAAAAAACAGAAAAAACAAACGATCTAGAAAGAAATTGAATGGAACAATATCTGAGAAACTTTTTATCGATCGAATTGGCTCAGAAACATATTTGTACGATAATCAAAATCATAGACACTATGAAAGGAAAAACTGAACTAAGTGTGCCAGTGCATAACAGCACCTACCCAAAAGGCGGGGTTTCGTGTTCCAAAGACAGTTTTGTGGTTAATCAAACATTAGTTTTTCAAATCATGTTTAGTGCTAAAAATCCCGCCCTTCGGGTAGCTGCAAAACGTTGGTGGCAATTTTAGAACTCGCCTCCTTAAAAACTCAATACTTCGAGTATTCAAATAAACTTTATAAAATTTTGGACAGTTACCAATATTGGGTAACTTTGTATCAAATGAATTAATATGAAGAATACGTCAATTTCTCTCGGAAGCTACTTTGATCAATTCGTTAGTAGTCAAGTTGCAGCAGGTAGATACAAGAATGTAAGTGAAGTTATTCGAGCTGGACTTCGACTTCTAGAAGATGAAGAAAGTAAAGCACTCGCCTTAAGAAAGGAAATAGAAAAAGGTCTTGAAAGTCAAAGGATAGAAAACTTTGATTTTGAGAAAAATCTACAATTGCTGAAGAAAAACAAAAAGAAAAATGGCTAAGATTGTTTTCAGACAAGCAGCAATAGATGATCTCAACAGAATTTGGGAGTACACACATGAAGAATGGTCTGAAAAACAAGCTGATAAATATTATGCAAGCATTAAATTTGCTTGTAACCAAATTGGAGAGAATCCAGAACTTGGAAAGTTGTATGAAGAAATAAAAAATAACTTAATGGGACTCAGAACAGGCAAACACATAATCTTTTATCAAATTGTAAATGAGCAAAAAATGGAAATTATTAGGATTCTTCATGAACGAATGGAATTAAAAAACAGAATGAATGAATAAAAACTGCCACCAACCCCGGTTTTGCTCAATTGCCCATAAAAAAATGTCTGCAGAAATTTAAAATATCTCACGGTTGAGTTTTGTGCCCGATAGATAATCGTTATTGCCAATTTTAGAGGCATTACAAGGCTTTACGCCCTGCTTGGTTGCCTAATTTTAATAGAGCTTTAGCAGCTTGGCTTTTTGTTTAGTGTAATAGTTGGTGCCCAAAAGCAGACTAATGCCAACTCGCCATTCATTTTGATTGAGGTTGTCGTTTATTACACTTTCTTCTCCTTCTACAGGCTCTTCATCAAAGTGTGCCCCATAGCCATTGAAATGATACGACGCATGTATTTTCAATGAGTAATTTGGCCATTTCCCTAAAAGAAGTCCTACTTCAGGATAAAGCTGGTAGGTCACAATGTTTATGAGCGCGTCTTCTCCGTTTACGGTAATTCCGTCTTGTCGTAAGAGGAAGCCGAATCCCAATCCAGCAAAGGGTTTTGCATAAGCGTCCTTGAGGAAAATGTAACTAAACCATTTGTGCAAGCCAATATTACCGTTGGTATTGGGCTTTATAACTTTGTCTTTGTAGGTTAGTTCATAGTTGGCATCAGTGGTGTTTAATCCAAACCCAAATATGGTAATTCCGTGCATAAATTGTTCTTCTATCCTTAATAGACTAAAGCAATCGAATTGAATCGAATTTCCGGTTTGGCGGTTATATGCAAATGATGTTTTTAAGGTAATGTATTCCAGCCGTTCCTTTCTGATTGCTTTTTTCTGGGCCAAAAAGCTTTGAAAACTGATGTCGGAGGTATACACATAATCGCTTTTTGTCTCGGTGAATTCCTCAAAAAAATGGTTGTTTGCCCCGATTAGTGTACCTACCAGCCGACCTTGCCGGCCATTCTTGTCGATGGTTGGGTAAAATTCGTTGAGATAATTTTGTACCGCCACATGCAAGCGCCCAAAGCTGGGCATTTCGTAAAAGATGTAATGATGTGCTTTTTTATTCTCCAGTAAAATTGCGCCATCTCGTGCCAGGGTTACGTAGTTTAGCACAAACGCTACCTCTAGCTCCGACAAGGAATCGATTTGTTCCGGATACTTGGCGCACATTAAAAGGGTATTGATAAGTGTATGCCATTCGTATCGTATGCATGGTTCCGGAAAGCTCTTGTACAACGAGTCAAGCAAATCTATTTGTTTGTTCTCGATGAATTGTACAATGGTATTGGTATGCTCCTCCTCCAGCTTAAAGCATTTTACAACGATAGAGTCGGGGAGTGTTTCCTGTGATAATACTGCGAATGGCCTAAATACAAATAAGGCAATCCATAAAGTAGCTTTGATGAATTTCGATGTGTGTAAATCCATAGGGCATTTATTCACAAGTTTGCATAATTCGAAATTGTTTATCCTTCTTTCTCCCTTTCCTCAATCTTTTTATTTATAGTTTATCATTAACCGCTGGTTTATTCAATTGTTCTCTAACCTCAATGAATAAAAAAATCTCCATGGTCAGGCATTGGTGAAATAAAAAACGTTTGGCCTGGTGTTTTTCGCGCCAGCGGGTGCAGCGAATACCCCGGAAAAACAGAGTGAGTGTGTGTGCGAATTTGCGCGCGAGGGCGACTCTGTTTTGAGGAGTAGCAGCGAAACACGCGGTGCCCGGCCGCCCAGCCTCAGCGTAACGAGAGGCTCAGCGAGGCAGGCGCCCAAGCCTCAAAACTGGTGAACGGTACTTGTGTGGTAGTTACTTTGGCTTTTGGCTGCGCATTTTTTCATCTTAATTTTAAGGATACATCGGTGTTTTTTTCTTTCAACGCCTGATTTAGATTGCGATTGATGAATGTTTAGCCTCGAACTATGAAAAAAACTTTACGTACCCATTTGCTTTCGACTTTGTTGATGGCCGTTATTGGCCTGAACTCAAGCCTTTTGGCGCAAACCGTGTTTTGGAGCGATACCTTCGACGCCCCAGCCGGTGGCACTGGAAACAATAATGCCGGCGCCGGTTGGACCATCAACCAGGGCGGATCTGGCAGCAATCAATGGTTTTTGAGCCAACCCTCATCTTGTGGAACGGGTACAGGAATTCAAGTGAGTTGTGATGGATTTATATGCAACTTTTTTGGTGGACCATCACAGCCTGTTTATAACGCCAGTGTGGCTTCCGACCGTAATGCGGTTTCGCCCAATGTCAGCACGGTTGGAAGAAGCAATATGACTTTCAGCTTTTCATTTGTATGTCAAGGCGTTCCGAATTTAGATTATGGCACGCTGAGCTTTTCGAGCGATGGTGGCACTACATGGAATGAGCTTCCTGCCCGCTATCAAGGAGTATCGTCGTGCTCTACGGTTGTTATTCCCGTTCCGGCGCAATACGAAAATATACCAAACTTCCGCATCCGTTTTCGTTGGATCAATGCAGTGAATTCGCCGGGTGCTACCGATCCGGCTTTTTCGATTGATAACCTAAGTCTTTCCTCTCCTTCGCAGTCGTGCACGCCACCCACCGTAAATGCGGGAACTGCCGCTACCATTTGTGCCGGCGCTCCAACAACATTGGGCGGAAATCCAACCGCAACGGGTGGAAATCCTTCAAACTACACTTATTCCTGGGCTCCGACAACTGGCCTCAGCTCTGCAACTGTGGCCAATCCGGTTGCAACGCCTTCAAGCACTACAACCTACACCGTAACTGTTAGCGGAGGTGATGCGAATTGTACGGCCAGCGCGCAGATAATTGTTACGGTGAATCCATTGCCAGTGCTGACTACAACACCATCAGGCAATGTGTCGATTTGCGAAGGCCAAAGCCAAACCCTCACCGCAGCGGCGGGCTTCAGCAATTATGTGTGGACCACTCCATCGGGTACGGTAAACGGACAAACGGTTACAGCCAACCAGGCCGGACCTTATACCGTGAGTGCCACGCAAAATGGCTGCAACGTCGAATCGGATCCAATTGTGGTTACCGTATCGTCGACCCAAACGTTGAATGTTAGCGCCGATGGCCCGTTAAGCTTGTGCCCCGGGCAGGACGTTGTGCTCACAGCCGATGCAGGATTTAGCAATTACCTTTGGTCGAACGGGCAAAGCGGACAAGCCATCACGGTGAATGCGGCCGGTACTTACAGTGTTACCGCGCAGGGTGCCGGGGGCTGCGATGCCGAATCTCAACCTCAGGTAGTTACCATTAGTGCGCCGTTTTCAGTCGTAGTAACACCTTCAGGCAATGTGAGTTTGTGTGAAGGCGAAACAATCACCCTTACTGCACAGGCCGGATTTAGTAATTACGTTTGGTCGAACAATGTGGCCGGTCAGAGTTTAACAGTTAGCACTGCCGGTGGATATTCGGTGAGTGCCGAAAACGCGTCGGGCTGCACCGGAGCGTCGTCGGTTGTAAATGTTACCATTTCGAATGCTCCTGTAGCTTCGTTTAGCTACACACAGCTCGACGAAGAGGAGTATAACGTGCAGTTCAGCTTTACCGGTTCCAATGCCGACAGTTATTTTTGGGACTTCGGCGATGGCACAAGCACGCAGGAGAATCCACTGTTTGCTTTTGGTTTCGACAACGACTGGCCAGTAACGCTCATTGTGAGTAACAACTGTGGCTCTGATACCTTAACAAGCATTGTAGAGGTAATTAAAACCGGTATCACCAGTTTGCCCGGCCTGGAATTGACTATTTTCCCTAACCCGGCAGTCGATTATTTGGTATTAAACGGCAAAGCCTTGATGGCAGAACAGGTTGAACTCAGTATTTTAAGTATCAATGGTGCTGTGTTGATGACCCAATCGCTCAACCTTCAGGGAGAGTTTAATCAGGTTATCGATGTGAGTCAATTTGCTTCAGGTTTATACCTGGTTCAATTGCAAAACGAGCGTGGCCGCAGTACTTTGCTCTGGAGTAAGCAGTAGTTATAGGAGCAAACAATAATTTAAATGCCGATAAATACGGGTGTTTAAAATAAAGCCCTCAGTTGAACTGCACGTTGAACTGAGGGCTTTTGTTATTTATTTGAGCGAAGGCGTAAGTAATCAGGGCGCCTTTTGGCACTTTTGTCGCACTCTATTTGTCTTCCGGAAGTTCGATGCTTCCTTCGACCTTGATGGCTTTCTTATTGTCTTTAGACACAGATTCTTGAGCGTTGTAGGCTGTGCGGATGAAGTTTACTGTGTTGAAACTCGGTTTTATGGGTTTTGAATTACACGTTTCGACGGTGTCATGGTATTTTGTGAAAGTATACACATAACCGGCTTCGCGAATAGAAATGGTGTATTGGGTTTTAACCGGTTCTGCAATTTGAGTTTTGGGGAAATTCGATTGTTTACCCTTTTCTAAACCACTTAGAGCGGTGGCTGCGGCGGTTATTTGGGCAACCTTAACACTGGCAAAAGGAGTAGCAAGACCTATTGCGGCAATTGCAATTTCGTCGAGACTACTTTCTACTGTTGCCGACGATTCCGCGAGCGTTCCATTGGCGGCTAGTTTTTGGGTTACGGTTGTATTCCCGAAAATGGGCTTTCGCGCATTTAAATAGTACTTGGTCGTATAGTCGACAACCAGCTCCGGTTTGCAGGAATTCGATACAACCTGATCAACTAAACTTGAATCAGGATATAAACTCGCTTTTGCAGCTGTGTCAATTTTAGCCCGAAATTCAATGAGGTCAGCCTCTGTTAATTCCGGATTGCTGGTTACTTCGTTCAGGTATCGAATAATTCCAACATTGGGTCTCAATCGCCAGGTACTTGATGATGCGGGTTTATCGCCCTCTTTTCCATTCACGGCGCTCAGCGAAACTTCGATCCAAGTGTATAGATACTTGGTTTCTTGTTTATACACTTCCTTTTGCACATAGAAAGGAATTCCCTTGCATTCGGTGTTTGCATCTCCGTCGCCTTTGCTGACGTGTAAAACACTGCAGCTTGTGAGTAGAAGAGCTGCAACGGCCATAAATACTGTGGTTTTCATAGGTTGTTTTTTTTCGTGAAAACTGAATTCATTTATTTTCCAAAGCACGAAAATGGTAGTCACTTGAAATAGGGTTGTTTTCCCTTTGGTTCTTGGTATTTTACACGGTAAGGTGGATGACAATAAAGCCGGAATTGAAACTCAATCAATATTTATTATCGAATAGGGGTTATTTTGAAAATTACAGAAGAACTTTAAAAACGCCTATCAATCTGGAATGTCACGCCGGATGTTGCTGTTGTACCGAACCAAGCAGGCATGCCTCGTTTACCGGCATTTGAGGCGCGATTGTAAACCTAAAATATCTGGGGTTGTCGCGTCACAAGCCCAATTCGATGCGGACTTTTCGGCTTAGGCTGTTTCGCACTAAATCGTAACTGTGTTCAATAAGTTCGCGGGTAAGTTTTGGGGAAATCTGACTAAAATCAACAGTATTCCACATTTTTTTATTCATGTGGTAGCCGGGCTGGATGGCTTCGAATTCTTCCCGAAGTTGAATGGCCCGTTCAGGGTCGCATTTAAGATTTATTTTACCCGATTTTTCTAAGGGCATGAGCGCGAAAATTTTACCGCCAATACGCAGGGCAAGTGTTTCTTCGTCGAACGGAAAATCTTCAGTAACAGCAGGCAGCGAAAGAGCGAAGGCCCTTACTTCATCAACATACATGGTTTAGCGCGAATAATTCAGGGGCAACAGTTTTGCCTGTTTCACATCAGAAACAATAATCATGGTTTGTAAATGCCCAATTTCTTCGATCTGTGAAAAGGTATTGGCAATTAATTTTTCGAAGGCGGGCATATCTTTCACCGTTACCTTGAGCATGTAATCTGCGTTTCCGGTGATTTGGTAGCACTCAACAATTTCAGGTATTTGCTTGATTTTCTCTTTGAAGCGGCTCATCGAATCGCCAAACTGCCGGCTGAGGGTAATCATCATTAACGCGCTTATGCCGAGGTTGAGCTTCTGGCGATTGAGGCGTGCGTGGTAGCTTTCGATAATTTTGGCTTTCTCGAGTTTTTTCACCCTTTCGAGGGTCGACGCCGGTGAGAGTCCGATGCGACTGCTCAGTTCAAGGTTGGTGATGCGGCCATCTTCCTGCAAAAGCTGCAGAATATGCATATCGATGGCGTCGAGTTTATCGGCCTGGGTGCTCATGCTGCGAAGGTAAGAAAAGCCTGAACGGCTTAAACTTATTCCGCCGGTAAGTAAATGGAAAACACGCTTCCGCGTCCGGGCTTAGAATCAATATGGATACGTCCCTTAAGCTTGCCAACCGCGTCTTTTACATTCGATAAACCGAGTCCGCTGCTGCCTTCAACACTGCCCACGGTAAAATAGGTTTCGAAAATGCGTTCATGGTGAGCCGGATCGATGCCAATACCATTGTCTTCTACCTTAAATTCCAATTCCAGTGGATGGGTTTCAGCCGAGATATTCACGAAAGCCTGAGCTTTAGTGTTATCATGGTATCGAATGGCATTGGAAATCAGGTTTCCAAAAATAATTTGCAGTTGCGACGGGTCAGATTGAATGCGTAATGCAGGGTCGATTTTGTTGTTGAACTCCACGCGCTTGCCCTGTTCAGAATACCGAAGCTCTTCGATGATTTCCTGAACCAACTCATACGGCATCACTTCATGAACGCGCGAGCTACCACGGTTTTTCAAGGATGTAATCACATCATTGGTGAAGGTCTCAAGCTTTTTAATGCTCTTCTCCATCATGCCCAGGTATTTCGAGAACTCCTGCGGATCTTTCTCATCACGCGCCAGCGAAATAAGCCCATTTATTGAGTTCATCGGTGCCCTCAAATCATGCGAAAGTACCTTGATAAGCTTGTCGAGCTCCTTGTTGTTGTTCTCGATTTCGTGGTACTGACTGCGGAAACGGGCATCGTTCTTTTTTCGCTCGGTGATGTTAATCATGCTTAGGCATACACCCAAAACATGGTTGTTGTCGTCGGTAACAGGACTAAAGCTCATGCCAAACCAGAATTCCGATTCTGCATTGAAGCGATACACCAGCTCATCGTGCACCTGATGCCCGTCGAGCGTGAGCTGAAGTTTTTCGTTGTACTGCTCCATCATGCTGGGCAGCAAATACTGGGTAAAGCTGGCGTTTTCGGCCATTTCCTTTCCCATGAGCTGTATACATTGCCGGTTGGCAGTAAGGTTAAAGGCTTTGATTCGGCCCAAGGCATCGAGCAAAACGATGCTTTGGTCAACCGTGTTGAAAATAGAGTTGAGCATGGCCACCGTTTCCTTCTGCTTTTCGTCGAAACGACGGCTTTGGGTAATGTCTTTACACACCCTGATGCACCCTGTTACACGTCCGTGTTCATCGGTAATCAGCGAGGCTTTGTTGTCGGAAAGGATGATTTGGTCGCTCCGCGAAATGAGCCGTGTTTGCCAATGCTCTCGTTTCCCTGCAATTACCTCTTGGATTTCTCGTTTTACGAGGTGTTTATCGATTTCCGGATACAGCATTTCATAGCTTTTGCCCAGCATTTCATCGGAAGTGTATCCAAAAGTCTGTTCGGCGCCTTCGTTCCAATACGTAATAATACCAATGCGGTCGGTCACAAAAATGGTGTCGCGCACGTTGCGGAGAATATTGGCCTGAAAAAGAACCTCTTCCTGCACGCGGCGCTTCTCCGTAATGTCGTCGGCCAACACCAGAAAACAATCGTCGCCGTTGAATTTCATTTCACGAACGCGACACTCCACATACACCTTGTGGCCATCCTTACACACATGCGAAAAAATGGCGGGCTGGAGGAAGTGGCCTTCATTTTCGCGAATCATGCGCATCAGGGTTTCTACTTCCTCAGGTGGGTGTAGGTCGGTAACCGACATATTGAGGAATTCCTCTTCGGAGTATCCGAAATGGAAGATGGCACTTTGGTTCACGCCCACAATCCGGAAGCTTTCTTTTTCGCGGATGTACATGGGTATTGGGTTGTTTTCGAAGAGCAGCCGGTACGTCTCCTGGCTTTCGCGCATCATTTCGATGCTGTTCTTTCGCTCGATGCTGTAGGTGATCGATTTTGAAAGAAGCTTCTCTTCAAATTCGCCCTTCATCAGATAATCCTGAGCCCCGTTTTTCACGGCTTCGTTCGCAAAACGCATGTCGTTCAATCCCGAAAGAATAAGGATTGGCGTTTGCGGAACGGCTTGACTGATGCGGGAAAAGGAGTCGATTCCGTAACTGTCGGGAAGCGAAAGGTCGAGAAGAACCACGTCGATTTTTTGATTCTTCAGCGCCTGGAGGGCCTCTCCAAGGGTAGCCACATGCAGGATTTCCTTCTGAAAATCGCGGATTTCCAAAAGCATTTGTTCAATCAGGAGGTAGTCTCCTGTATTGTCTTCAACCACTAAAATCTGCAGGCGTCGATTCATATCATGGGCGTATGAATCGGGTGGTGCGCCTGCCGACAGTGAGTAGAATTCTGACATTGAAGTAGCTCTGTTTCATGTCGTACAGCCAAAGGCATTACGTGTGGTTTCAAACAAGGTTACAGCACAATGGCTCATGATGGCCATGATGATTGCCTTGTAATCGGTTAACGCAAATACTTCCGCATCTGTACAATGTTCGCAATGTAAGAAGAAGCGTTTACTTGTGCAACTGTATAGTATTCAGGTAAACAGGTGTTTAGCAAATAGTTGTAGGGAGTAATACCTGTATATAACACCATGGATTTAAGGTTTAGGTAATTGAGGAATCGACGGATTGTTGTGTTTTAAGTAATCATGTTCAGGGTTTTGTGGCTTTTAACAAGCTGCCTAAAGGCTGATGACATTACAATTCCATTCTTATTCTACATCGATAATTGATTTCTCACGATTCAAGCATCATGGCGTGAGACATTAAATCTAAATTAAAATTTTTTGGATGTTTTTGATGCAAGTGTATATAAATTCATTTACCTTTCAAGGAAAATCAGATTGATGGAAGCCTCAACGTTTACAAAAATGCAGTTTGAGGTGCTCTTTGAGCATTTATTGAGGCCGGTTTGTGCCTTAAATCAATCGGAAAGGCTGGTTTTTTACAATGCAGCATTCGGCCGATTGCTCGATTGGAAGTCGCAAGACTCTTCTGCCATCTTTTCTGAGGCTTTAAAATTGAAGGGTTTGTATGGCGAAGACGTCAGCTACCTTCATTCAACCATTCAATCCATTTTAAATGGAAAGCCCAGGCTGGAGCCTTTGAAAATCCGATTTGTGAATGCAAAAGGAACAAAGCGAAAAATTGATGTTTATCTGCGTTCCTTGCAGTTAAATGAAGAAACAGTTTGTTTATGTGAGTTTTCTGAAGTTACAGACCAAGTAGCCCTAAAATCGGAGCTTCGTACATCACAAAGTAGTTTACAATTGGCCTCAGAGGTGGCCGAAACCGGCATTTTTGATTACGACATTCCCAGCCGAAAACTCATTATTAATCCCAAACTTTCGGCATTAACGGGAATTGCATTTTCGTCGGATATTGATTACGCATATCGCTTTTTTCAATTCGTTGAGTCGGCGCATCGGTCTGCCTTACTCCGAATTATCGCAACCCGTCGACAACAGGCCGGAGTGGCGCAATATGAGTTTCCGTTCAGTCATCCACAAAAAGGCCTCATTTACCTGCGTGTGAGTGCCGAATGTTTAAGCGATTCGCTGGGCCGGCCAAAGCGCATTGTAGGCGTTTTACAAGATGTAACCGAGAAGGTAAAACAGCACGATGCGGTGCTCAATGATCGCGATGCATTGCAAACCATTCTTGATGCGCAACGTGCTCTAATTGTCCGTATTAACACATCAGGACGAATTTTGCTCACCAATAAGGCTTTTCGTGAAATGCCATTTTACACGGAGGTGCTTGTTCATGGTGGAAATTTATTGGAATTATTGAAGGATGACGATCGTCGTCAATTCCAAGCCCGAATTGAAGAGCTTGCCACTTCTAGCGGATTGGTTGAGGGCTTCCCGCTCCAATGGATCAGCCGGCAGGGCGAAACAATCTCTACAGAATGGGACATCATACCAATTCGGTCGTCGAATGGCGATGAAATCGAATTACAGCTGTTTGGTAAAGACACCAGTGTTGTAGACACTTTAAGTCGTGAGGTTGAGTTTACTTACAGCAACCTCAAGTCGCTCATCAATAATTTCAGAAATGTAAGTATTTGGTCGGTCGATACGCAGCTTCGGCTTATTGCATTTAACGACCATTTTAAGCATGAGTTCGAAATATTTTGGGGAAGATCGCCCACCGTTGGCGACGAGATATATAAAGTAACGCGCGGCGATCAGCCAGCCATTTTATATTGGAGAGCTTTGTTTGAAAGGGCTTTGAAGGGCGAGTATTTTTTCATCGAGCATGAGATGGATGGAAGCTTTTTTGAAGTGGCATTTAATCCAATCGAGTTGAATGGTCAGATTACTGGTGTGGCTTGTTATGGGTTGGACATTAGTCGCCAAAAGCTTACTGAGCGCCGTTTAAGGCTTAATGAGGAGCGCTGGCAGTTCGCTGTTGAAGGCAATCACTATGGCTTTTGGGATTACGATGTGGAGCGCGATTCTTTATTCTTTTCACCAACGTGTTACGCCATGCTTGGTTATTTGCCCGGCGAGGGGCTGAGCAATAGTGCTTACGAATATGCCAAGCTTGTTCATCCTGCTGATTATGATTTTTCAATGGAGCGATTTCGGCAGATACTCAGCGGGGAAATTAACGAGTTTAATGTAGAAATGCGCTTTCTCGACAACTCGGGTAAGTACCGCTGGATTCAAAATAAGGGCAAAGTTTTTCGGGCTACCGAAGAGGGGAAACCTTTGCGTGTTTTAGGGCTTTGGTCGGATATTTCGCAAAGTAAGTCGGCCGAGCAAACCATACGCCGGCACATGGAAAATCTGGAGAAATTTGCTTCCATCACTTCCCATGAGTTGCGACACCCGGCTGCAACCATCATGGGCATTGTAAGGCAATTGGAGGAGCCTGATTTAACAGAGCACGATAAGCAGATTTTAATGTCGAAGCTTTCGGAAGCCTCTGTAACGATGGACAATGTGATTCGCGAGATGAATTCACTGTTGCGCCCAACAGAAGCCACAGCGGTGCAACCGGAGCAAGACCCCCTGCATGTAAATTCTTCAGGGGTTGGACGTATTTGGCTCATCGACGACGATGTGATTAACAATGTGTTGAACGAGCGACTTTTCCGAAAGCACTTTCCGGCCATTCAAACTACCAGTTTCACCCGTGCCGAAGATGCATTGTTCCAACTCACCGACGATGAGGAAAACCAGCCGGACTTGATATTTTTAGACATCAATATGCCCGGTATGAATGGTTGGGATTTACTCAATGCCATGATCAACCACAATTTTATGGTGAAGGTTTACATGCTCAGTTCTTCCATTGATCCCAAAGATTATCAGAAGGCCGGAGAGTACCATCAAGTGGCCGATTACATAGCCAAACCGCTCAAGGAGGAGCATTTGCACTCCATTTTAAGTGGCGAGGGGGCAAAAGTCTCTAAACATTAACTCAGGGTAAGATCCGCTGATGCGGCGCAATTGTACCTTTCGACCGGTACCGCAAAGCGCCAGCGGTTGAAGCGAAAACCCCGAATGGCGTGGCTTGTGGGCCGGGCTTGTGTTTTGGCTAAAGCCCGACATGAGGCGTTGCAGCGGAAAACGCGGTGCCCGGCACTGTAGCCACCGCGAAACGAAAGGCTCAGCGAGGCAGGCGCCCTCCACAAAAAAATGATGATGAGCTTGATTTTGAAATGCGCAGATACCGAAACGCTTTAGCGGATCGCGTTCCAGATTTCCCAGCTTTTGTCGGCCTGCAGCTTTAGCATTCCAAGTCCGCTTTGGATTTTTGCGCCCTGTTTTGCGCCTTCGCTGAGAAAGCGGCTTGGATTGGGATTGTACACCAAATCGAAGAGCAGGTGCCTGTTGCTGAGGGCGTGGTAAGGCAGTTGAGGGAATTCATCGATTGCCGGGAACTGCCCGATTGGCGTGGTATTTACGATGAGTGGATGGTGTTTGATGACGTATTCGTTGAGCTCCGACCAAAGCAATCCATCGTCGCAACCTTTGCGGCTAACACGCAGCGTATCAAGTCCGATTTGTTGCAAAACGAGCCTTACCGTTCTGCTGCTTGCACCATCGCCGAGAATAAGGGCACGGTCCATCCAAGGTTTTAGGAGCGGACGAATTTCGCCGGAGAATCCATCAATATCGGTATTGTAGCCATGTATACGAATTGTACTTCCGCGCTCAAATACCAGTGTGTTTACGGCTTGTACCGCTTCTGCTTGCGGACTGATTGAATCGAGTAGGGGAATGACCTCGGTTTTGTAGGGTATGGTTACGTTCATTCCCCGTAAAACGCTCTGCTGCTCAATGAGTTTGGGCAGCAGAGCAATATTTGGGATTTCAAAAAGTTGGTACTCCAGTTCGGAAAGGTTTAAAGCGCTCCACTTCTCCCGAAAATAATCGGCAGAAAAGCTGTGTTTGAGCGACTTTCCCAGTAATCCGAAGCGGCGAATCAAGGCTGTGGTAAGCTGAGATCAATCTCTGCAATCCAGGCCAAAATGCCGCCTTTGAGATTGTAAACGTTGTCGTAGCCACGTTGCTCAAGAAAACGACAAATTTGTCCGGAGCGCCCGCCACTCTTACATTGTACTACAACCGGAACGTCTTTTCGAATTCTATCCAGATTGAGCGGCACAAGCGACATTGGAATGTGCTCACCACTGATGTTCACATGATCATATTCAAAGGCTTCGCGAACGTCGATAAGCTGATGGGCAGATTTATCGTCGCGCATCTTTTTAAATTCCAGAACGCTCAATTCTTTCATGGTGCAACTTGCTTGAGTTTGTGGTATTCTTCAGGTAAAAACTGGAAAAAAGTGTCGCCGCGTAGCCCGAGTCGAAGTGTTTCGAGCGGAATCACATCATCGTGGGCGATATTTCCGAGGTTCACGTTAGAGCCAAAGTGCTTGATAAACCAGGCTTGCTGAGATTTAATCGGGGCTTCCCACAAGATTTTATCGGGTGGAATTTTACTCACGATTCTGTTTACCAACACTACGTGCGCTGAGCCGTTGGGGCGGTAAATTCCCACATTTCCGCTTTCGCGCGCTTCGGCGATGACCTTCCAGGATCCGGCATCAAGTTCCGATTTCATCATGGAAATCCACCGTGCCGGAGCAATGAGAATTCCGGCTTCTTTGGAGCCTACTTCAGAAAGCACGGTGAATTCTTTAGATAGCTTGCTGATGTACTTGCATTTTTCTTCGTGCGGAAGAACGATTGAGCCATCGGAAACTTCGGCGGTGTCGAGGCCAAGGCTTTTCGCAAAGCGGATGTATTCGTCGAACTTTCCACGAATGAGGAATGCTTCGAAGAGTGTGCCTCCGAGGTAAACCTGAAGTCCGGCGTTTTGGTAAAGCTTGATTTTCTCTTTAAGGTTGTTGCTAACGACAGAGGTGCCGAAACCCAGTTTGATGAGGTCGGCAAGATGACCTGAACTTTCTATAAAATCTTCAGCCTGACGCAAGCTGAGGCCTTTGTCCATCATCATGGTTACGCCGCTTTGGCGAGGCCTTTGGCTGCGTTCGGGCAGAAAAGGAAGGTTAACGTTCATGTGGGTTGTTATACGATTGAATGAGCCGGCGAATTTCAGCATTCATTCCGAAACGTGGCAGTTCGTCGGCAATTTTTTCATAAAGTGGGAAGTTACGGTGCAAAGCGGCCACGGCAGTTACCAGGGCTTCTTGCTCCAAGGCATTGTGCAGCTGCACTTCGGCCAGCTGATAGAGAATTCGGGCATCATCTGGAAGCGTTTTTTGTCCTTCCAGGATGACATCCAGCGCTTCTTCTTTGCGCTGCATATCCAAAAGAAGGTTCGACAGAAAAATCCAGATTTCAGGGTTATCGGGTTCCAGCTCGATAACTTTTTTATAGCTTTCTTCCGCGTCTTCCTTGCGTTCCAGCTTCAGTTGCATGTCGCCGAGTATGAACCAAAAGGTTCCTCTCATGGGGTCTATGCTGATGCCTTTGCGTACATACGGAAGTCCTTCGTAGGTTTTGCCTTGAAAATCAAGAACAACGCCTAGTCCAACCCAGGCATCGGGCAAATACTCGTCGAGTTCGGTGGCTTTTTGGTAGTAGCGAAAGGCCTCGTCGTACTGCTCCATGTTTTCGTAGCATTCGCCGATGTAAAGGAAGCTCGTGGCATCGGGTTCTTCGAGCCGAAAAGTTTCTTTGTAGGCTTCAATAGCTTCGGCGTATTTTTCTTGTGCAGCGAGGCTGTTCGCCTTGTTGAACCACGCGGCTGAAAAGTCTTCATCAACCACCAGAGCAAAGTCAAATGCTTCTGTGGCCAGCTTGAATTTCTGTTGCTTGCTGTAGAGTTGACCAAGGGCGTACCACGCAACTTTGGAGTAGGGGTTTTTATCGAGGAAATCGTTGAAAAAACGGATTCCTCCTTTTACCTTGTTGCTGATGTCGAAGCACAGCGACATTTCGTAGAGGGCTGCTTCGTTGTCGGGATTCAGCTCGAGGCATCGGCGCAAGTACCGTGCGGCCTGCGCGTATTTATTCATGTTCTGAAACTCAAACGCGATAAAGAGGTACACTTCCTCCATGCGGCGGTCGATGCGAAGTGCGGCTTTGTAGGCTTCTATCGCGTCGTTTGGGCGTCCGGTCATCGAGAAGATGCTTCCACGGGTGATGTGAACTTCAGGATTGCCAGGTTCGAAAATCTCAATGTCTGAAAGAATGCGCAAGGCTTTGTCGTACTGACCATCGGCGGCGAGAAGTTGCGACTTGCGCAGGATGAAAAAGGTGGAGTCGGGGTATTGGCCTCTGGCAAAACCAATGGCTTTTAGGGCTTTTTGATGGTGATTACCACTGATGTAGTAGTCTACAATATCTTCCAAATCATGCTTTTCGAAGTAGTATGCCTCGTTGTTGCGGAGCATCTGCTCGAATCGGTTTACCACGGGTGAAAGATCATCGTCGAAGTGTGCATCCTGCATAGTGAACGGGATTTCGTGGTTTTTGCAAATCTAACAAAATAACGATGGCTGAATGAGGAAAATTACTCACGGTCTGTGGATAATGGGTTTCTCTGATTGTCAGGTTGATACATGAAAATTGAGGCGAAGTACATCATGCCATCCCGCTGGCCGGGCTGCTCAAAGTGTCGGATTGACAATTATTTCGTTATTTGCAAGCCCTACACACATGGAAAGATACATTTGTATTCATGGCCATTTTTATCAACCGCCGCGCGAAAATGCCTGGCTAGAGGTCATAGAACAGCAGGATTCTGCATACCCTTATCACGACTGGAATGAGCGCATTACCCATGAATGTTATGGTCCCAATGGCGCCTCTCGAATTTTAGATGAGAACAAGAATATTGTAAACATTCTCAACAATTACGCGCGGATGAGCTTCAATTTCGGTCCGACGCTGCTTCAGTGGATGCAGCAGTATGCGCCTGAAGCATATCGTTCGGTGATTGAAGCTGATCAGTTGAGTTTGTCGTATTTCGACGGACATGGTTCTGCGTTGGCGCAGGTTTATAACCACATAATTATGCCGTTGGCCAGTCGCCGCGACAAAGAGACGCAGGTAATTTGGGGCATTCGCGATTTTGAATCGCGGTTTAACCGGGTTCCTGAAGGTATGTGGTTGGCCGAAACAGCGGTAGATACTGAAACTTTAGAGGTTTTAGCGGAGCATGGAATACGTTTTACCATTTTGGCTCCACGCCAGGCTCATCGGGTAAAGCTTGCCGGAACGCAACATTGGAGCGATGTTTCCGGCGAACGCATCAATACTCGCAAGCCTTATTCCTGTAAGCTTCCCTCAGGCAAAGAAATGGTGCTCTTCTTTTACGATGGCGGCATTTCACAAGATATCGCATTTAAGGGGCTGCTCGACAATGGTAAAGAGCTCGCTCATCGCCTGAATGATGGCTTTAGTGGTAGCGACAACAGTCCGCAATTGGTACACGTAGCTACCGATGGCGAGTCTTACGGACATCACCACCGCCACGGCGATATGGCATTAGCCTTCTGTTTTCAATACGTTGAGCAGCATACCGAAGCTCGTTTGGCCAATTACAGCTACTTTTTGAGTCGCTGCAAGGAGCTCGATGAGGTGGAGATTTTCGAAAACAGCTCCTGGAGCTGCGTACATGGCGTTGAGCGTTGGAGGAGCGATTGTGGCTGTAGTTCGGGAATGAATCCCGGATGGCATCAGCAATGGCGCGCGCCTTTGCGAAACACGCTGGATTGGCTGCGCGATCAGCTGGCAGTGGTGTTTGAAAAGGAGATGGGCCGATTTACCACCCGCTGCTGGGAAGCCAGGAATGAGTACATCGAAGTGATTCTCAACCGCAACGATAAAAAAGTTGATGAGCTAATTGGTAAATACTGCAACAAAAAACCACAGGGTGCTGACAAGACGAGGTTTATACGTATGCTCGAAATGCAGCGGCATGTATTGCTCATGTACACTTCGTGCGGATGGTTTTTCGATGAAATATCGGGAATAGAAACCACCCAGATTTTGCAGTATGCCGACAGGGCCATACAGTTGGCGGAGAGCGAAAGCAGCATTATTCTCGAAAAGGAATTTCTGTTTCGATTGCGTTCTGCACCCAGCAATTTACCGGAATTGAGCAATGGAGCTGTGGTGCATAAAAAGTATGTGCAGCCTTCGCGGCTTTCGCTTTCGCGCGTGGGAAGCCATTATGCTGTGGCTTCGCTGTTTGAGGAGTTTCCGGAGTCGCTCACCATTTGTAATTACAGGGCAGTGAGCGATCATTATGAACGTTTCGAAGCCGGTTCATTAAGGTTGGCCGTTGGTAAAACGAGGGTGTATTCGTTGGTTACATATTCTGAAAAGAAATTCTATTTCGCGGTGATTTGGCTCGGACAAAACCACATTATCGGGAATTCGTCGGCATTTATGGAAGACGATGAATACCAACGCATGTTGGAGGAGTTAACCGAGGCCTTTACCCGATCTGATGTTGCCGGCGTAATTGGATGCATGCAGACTTATTTTGGTCCGGAGAAATTCTCTTTGTGGAACCTCTTTAAAGACGAGCAGCGCAAGGTGCTTGATCAAATTGTAATGAAGGATGTGCTGCAAGCGGAAGATTCGTTCCGCAGAATTTACAACCGGAATTATAATTTAATGTCGGTGATGAGCGAAGCACGCTTGCCTGTTCCTCAAGTGCTTATCAAGAATTTGGAAAATGTGTTGAACGCCGATATTCGTCACTTTTTCGAGAATGGCAGCGTGTATCCAAACCGCTTGGAAAAGTTGGCTGAAGATGCCGTTAGATGGGAAATTCAGTTAGATAAAACAACAATTGCTTTTGCAGCGGCGGCTAGACTTCAACAGTTAATTCAAGACATTGAGCCCAAAGAAGCGGATACACGTTTGTTAGAATTGGTTCTTCGAATTTTTGCAGTGCTCGAGCAATTGGAGATTCAGCCCGATTTGTGGGAGATTCAGAATGCCTATTTCTCCCGCGGTCGGGAATTGCTGGAGAACCACTCAAACCTTCACTTTCCGGATCAGCGTTCGAAATTGGAATGGATTCGAAAGTATCTGCAAATCGGCATCCATGTAAAAGTGAAGCTCCCGG
Source organism: Bacteroidota bacterium (assembly GCA_027483445.1). GTDB lineage: Bacteria > Bacteroidota > Bacteroidia > M30B66 > M30B66 > CAMCXT01. Next base: position 20,720 of record JAIXUS010000022.1, read on the forward strand.
CGCGTTTGGAGGAATGGATAGAAGCGTAGGCTGCATTGCGCGTTCGATTGTGACGTTTTTTTAACCGAATATTTACACAGATCGAACAATTTAGCCTGATAATCCTTCCTATTCCATGCAAACTACCCTTCGTTTGGCGGCCATTTATAACCTGATTTGGGGTGCTTCGGTGATCTTGTTCCCCTCGCTGGCTTACGATGTATTGAGCATTCCAGTTCCGGCAGATTTGAGCATTTGGCAAGGTATGGGAATGGTGATTGGTGTTTATGGTATTGGCTATTGGTTAGCCAGTTACGATCCGATACGCCATTGGCCAATTGTAGCTGTTGGATTTCTGGGAAAAGTATTTGGTCCGCTAGGCTACGTTTTCAATGTTTTGCAAGACAAGATTTCTCCGGCTTTTGGATGGATGCTCATTCCCAATGATTTAATCTGGTGGATTCCATTTGGCTTGATATTGTGGAAGGTACATCAACAAAACTGGCCATTGAAATGAGAAAGTTAGATGTTTCGAGATATCTATTAATTGGGTTTTATTTTTTTGCCGGATTAAATCACTTTTTAATGCCGGAATTTTATTTACCATTGATTCCTCAATCGTGGCCGGCTCCGGAGGTTTTAAACGTGCTGGGTGGCCTTGCAGAAATGGCTATTGCGGTGGGCTACATTTTTAGCAGTTCGCGAAAGTTGGCCATGATGGCGTTGGTGGTATTGTTAATTGCATTTATTCCCATTCACATCGATTTTATTGCAAATGGTAGCTGCGTTGGAAGCTTATGTGTGCCTGCTTGGCTTGGCTGGTTAAGACTTTTACTTGTACACCCAATGCTTATTTGGTGGGCTATTCAGGCAGGAAAAACCTCAAAGATTAAATCGACAAGCAGTAAATGAACTTTTTAAGGTTTTAACTTCTTGAATTTTGAGTGAATCATTCCTTTTTCTCCAACGAACGCTCCCATTCGCGGGCTTCTTCGATTAATTCCTCCTTTTCGGAAGTGGTATAAAATGAGGATTGCTGAATTTCGGCATAAAAACGTTCGACAGCGCTTTTAAATGGAACATTCAGGTTTTTTTGCGCGTCGGCGATATACAACCAGGCTTCCGACATAGTTGGATAGTAGCGCAAGAGCGCCTGCCATGCTTCTATAGCTTGTTGGTATTGTTGTTTGTTGTAAGCCTCCCAGCCCTTGCCGTTTAAAATGCCTAAGGCCGGTGGAATAGATGAACCGTATGCTTTCGATATTTCTCGTTGCAAGGTATCTAACGACAATGCAGTTGGGGCTTTACTCAACATAAATTTTCTTTGGGCGAAACTCCATGCTTCAAATATTTCATAAAGCGCCGGTGCGATGGCAATTCCGGGCACAGCATTGTGGTCGGCCTCGGGAAAAATCTGACCTTTCAAATTAAATGACGTGGATTTATTTCCGCTTTTTTTACCCAGTTTCTGTTCGAAAAGCTGAAACTGGTCAGGATAATCGTTTCCAACGGCAAACCGGTAAAAACGGGGCTCAGAAAAGTCGGTTTGTTGGGTTGTTTTGTGGAGTGAATCGACAAGGTTTACTTTTTCTTGCTGGAAGAAGGGACTCAGTGCAATAACGGCGTTGCATTGCTGAGGATTTCGGGCAAAAAGGTGGGTGGTAAAAAAGCCGTATCGGGAGTGACCAATGAAAAGCGAAAAGTTGCTTGCTTTGTAGTTTTTTCGGGCGAAAGGCATTAATTCGTTGAAAATGAATCGCTCGTTTTTTTCGCCAAAGGCTGATGGGTCGCTCACGGAAAGCTGAGTTTCGCCGTACCGATTTTCGACCTCGGAGCCGATACTCAGGATAAGGGCCGAAGGGATTTGTTCGTTAGCCGTTAGGTAGTCGATGGTTCGCAGTATGTGTGTATGGCTGCGTGTATTTTGTTTGTCGAACACAAGTATGAGCGGAAAGCTGGCGTTCACGTTTTGCTGATATTCAAGCGGAACGGTGATGCTTAAGGCGCGGGAGTAGCCCAGTTCGGTGGAAGGGAAGAGGGTATCGAGCAGTGGCTTGTATCGTTCGAAGGGCTGCGCAAAAGCTTGGGTGAACAGCAGCATTAGCCAAAGTGTATATAAAGCTTTCATAAGAGTACAACACGATTTGTCCAACAGGGTTGGCAAGATGCCAAATTTATTGATGTGACTTTTGTGGATGATGATTTCCGCGGAGTTTGCGCCACCGGTTGGAGCCGGCAGCTCCCGCGACCGGAGGGAGCGGGACTACAGGCGGAAAACGGGATGCCCCCTGATGAGGCTTACGTTTTTGATGGGGCAGAGGAGGGCAGGCGCCCAAAATAACCTTCAAAGAAATGAAGCGGAAATGTTGGAATTGGTGTTTTGCATACATCACACCCGCCTAAGACATACTGCAAATGCCCGGCTGCGCTGCTCCGCAGCTTTTAAGTCCTTCAAACCCTCTTTTTGCTTCGGTAAACCGGCAAAAAAGAGGGTTTAAAGTCCTTGCCGCCCTACGGTCGGTGCCGGGCGCTTGATCGTGGAGCCGGCGGGAGTACCTGCTGTGCACCCGCCTAAGACGTACTGCAAATGCCCGGCTGCGCTGCTCCGCAGCTTTCAAGTCCTCCGAAGCCCTTTTTCGCTTCGGTAAACCGGCGAAAGTGCTTCGGAGTCCTTGCCGCCCTACGGTCGGTGCCGGGCGCTTGATCGTGGAGCCGGCGGGAGTCGAACCCGCGTCCAAACAAGGTATTACTATGCTTTCTACATGCTTATTCCGCGATTACTTGTCGGGAAACGGCCGGATACGGACCCACCTACTGTTTCCTTATTTCCTTAAGCTTTGGAAACCGCCCGGAAAACTCGGCTTCCTATCTCAAACTTGACGATGCCTTGTCGGGGACGACTTGAGAAAACTTCCCCGGAAGACAACTGGTGTTTACTCCTGTGAGCAAACGGCGTAATCCTATCCAGGATTAGGCAGCCAGTGCGTAATTGTTTTCGCCAGTTAGACGAACGCGGATTGTTTTAAAGGGTTAACCTCGCAACACCCTGCATGCTTACATACCAATGCGCTTGCTGTCGAAACCATGACGGCCCCATTGATAATAGGGCACAAAAGTACAAATAATTGTAGACGGTTTAACTGACTGCCTGATTTGGCAAATGAAAACAAACGCAGCATCTTTGCAGCCCCAAAATCAACCACCATGCATATAGGTATTATCCGTGAGGGCAAAAAGCCTCACGATAAACGTGTTGCCTTAACTCCTGAGCAATGCAATGAGCTCATGAAGCGGTTTCCGCATGTTTCGGTAACCGTTCAGCCCTCCGACCACCGTTGCATTGCTGATCAGGACTATGTTTCGGCCGGAATTTCGGTGCAGGAAGACCTCAGCCATTGCGATATATTGCTGGGCATCAAGGAGGTGCCAATCGATGAATTGTTGCCGCACAAAACCTACCTGTTTTTCTCTCATACCATAAAAAAACAACCCCATAACCGGAAGTTGTTACGAGCGGTTTTGGAAAAACAAATTCGGCTGGTCGATTACGAAACACTGGTATATCCGAATGGGAGCCGCGTTTTGGGTTTTGGTCGCTTCGCGGGAATTGTGGGAGCTCACAATGGATTTTTAACCTGGGGCATGAAGACCGGCGATTTTGCGCTCAAGCCCGCCTGGAAGTGCAGCAATTACGCCGAAATGGTGTATCAATACGCATCAGTAGCCCTGCCGCCCATTAAAATTGCACTGTGTGGCGATGGCCGTGTGGCCCATGGTTGTTTGGAACTGCTCGATAAACTGAACATCCGCGAGGTAACGCCCCGAGAGTTTGTTGAAGAAACCTACTCGGGACCCGTATATGTGCATCTGGTTTCTGAGGACTACTATGCGCATAAAGACGGCACGATGTGGGACAAAGCCGACTTTTATCAAAACCCTGAAAACTACCTCAGCACTTTTCGGCGGTACACGCCGCATGCCGACCTGATGCTGAATGCCATCTTTTGGAACGAACGAATTCCAAGGTTTTTCAGTTTGGAGGACATGAAATCGAGTCAGTTCAAAATCAAGGTTATAGCCGACATCAGTTGCGACATCAATGGGTCTATTCCGGCAACCGTGAAAGACACTACGATCGAAGATCCGGTTTTTGGATTTCACCCTCTGTCTGGCACGATAGAGCCGCCTTATCAGTCCAATACCATCGACATCATGGCTGTGAGCAATCTGCCCTGCGAGCTGCCTTACGATGCCTCGGCGGCTTTTGGCGACCAACTCCTGAAGCACGTTATGGGTAATTTGCTGCTGCACGACGATGGCATGATTGCACGCGCAACCATTGCCAACGATGGCGCGCTCACAGAGCGTTTCGCATACCTGACCGATTACGTGGCTTAGCGTTGAATTCTGGCGCCGTAATGGGCAAGTTTTGATTTAAGCTCTTCTAAATCAATAGGCTTGGTAATGTAATCGTCCATGCCGGCCTCGATACACATTTCGCGGTCTCCTTTTAATGCATTGGCCGTAACGGCGATGATGAATGGCTGATTTTGGATACGCTCGCTCGATCTGATTCTTCGTGTAGCCTCAAGGCCATCCATTTCGGGCATCATAATGTCCATGAGCACCAGCTCAAATGCCTGCGATTCGGCGAGTTCGAGGGCGCGCAAGCCATGTTCTGCAATAATAGGTTTGTACCCAAAACTTTCGAGCATTTTAGCAGCCAGCATTTGGTTGATGACGTTGTCTTCGGCCAATAAAATCCGCATGGGAAAGTCATCTGCAAGGTTGCGCTCTACTTTTACCGGCGCGCCTTCATCAACAATAGATTCCTGTGGTTTTGAGGCCAGTTCACCGAGAATGTTGGCCATTTTTTGCAAGAGTAAATCGTGGCGTATTGGCTTGTGAATGTGTGCTTTGAAGTACTTGGTAATGTCGGACCGGGAAATTAGGTGACCGATTGAGGAATACAGAATTAACGGAATGGCTGAGTCGGAAAGTCCGGCCACCTGTTTTCCAAACTCGATTCCATCCATTTGCGGCATTTTCATGTCGATAAGCCCCAGGTCGAAATGCTTGCCTTGTCGCAACATTGATAAGGCAATGATGGGATTGTTGAAGGTTTCGACAATCATTCCGCGATTGCTAAACAGTTGAACGAGAATCTTTTGGTTGGTGATATTGTCATCCACCACCAGAATGCGTTTTCCGCGAAGCATTTCATCCCGTAAATCGCTGCTTTCTTCGAATTGCGTGCGCTGCATTTGCACTTCCACGGTAAAGCAAGTGCCTTCTCCGGGCGTGCTGGTGGCCCACATTTTTCCGCCCATCAATTCAACAAGTTTGTTGCTGATGACCAATCCTAAACCGGTGCCTCCGTATTTTCGGGTGGTGGAGTTGTCGACTTGGGAGAATGGTTTGAAGAGTCTGTCGATTTTATCGGCGGGAATACCAATACCGGTATCTTTCACCTGAATGCAGAGTTCAACCATATTTTGGTTGCTGATGCGCGTGTTGACTTGCACGAGAACCTCGCCTTTTTCGGTAAATTTGATAGCATTCCCTACCAGATTCACCAAAACTTGTCGAAGTCGGGTGTCATCCCCAATTAATTGGAGTGTTTCAGAACTGTCGACTTGATAAAACAGCTCGAGGTTTTTTTCGCAGGCCCTGCTTGAAAACAGATTCATCACCTCTTCAATCAATGCGTTGAGCTCAAATGGTACCTGTTCTAGTTCGAGGTGGCCGGCTTCAATTTTACTGAAATCGAGAATGTCGTTAATGATACTTAGTAAGTGTTCGCCGCTTAGGCGGATGGTATTGAGGTATTCCCTTTGCTCGCCGTTGAGTGGTGTATCGGCCAATAGACTTGTCATTCCGATTACACCGTTCATCGGCGTACGTATCTCATGGCTCATGGTGGCGAGAAATTCAGATTTAGCGCGGGTTGCACTTTCGGCAATTTCTTTGGAGCGCAAAATTTCTTCTTCGTATTCTTTCAGTCGGGTAATGTCGCGAATGGCGCCGTCGTAGTAAACTTGACCGCTAGGATCAACACTGCGCATCGAGGAAAGAAGTCCCCAAAACGTGCTGCCATCCTTCTTACGGAATTTCACTTCTACGTTGTTAAAGTAGCCGTCGCGTTCGATGAGTTCGACCAATTTCTTTCTACCTTCTGCATCGGCATAGAGGCTGGCAGAACTTGCCGACTTGGCTTCTTCTTCCGATTCGAAGCCGAACATATCAACAAAAGCATCATTTAAATAAACCAAGCCTCTTTCAGGTGTACTTCGGTAGATGGCTTCCTGAATGTTTCTGTTGATTGACGAGAGCAGCTGTTGGTTTTGGTAGATGAGCTGTTCGGCTTGTTTTTGTTCGGTTACATCGATAGAGAAGACCGCCACGCCAACCACGCGGTTGCTACTTGAGCGTATTGGATAGTACTTTACTTCGGCAATTGATTGGTAGTAGCCGAGATTAACCTTGTCGAGATAGGTGCGTTGAAAGCCTTGTAAACCTTTGTCGATGCGTTCGCGGGTTTGTCTTTTAAGCTCCTCATATTCAGGTGGAATGAGTTCGAAAAGACTCACACCTTTTTGCGGATTTACACCATAACGGGCAAAAAGTGAGCTTTCGAAGTTGGCGTTGTAATCGATCAGTTCGTAATTCGCATTGAGGAGAAAAATCTCATCGTCGGTTGAATCCAAAATTGCCCTCAGGTTCGATTCCTTGATTCGGAATTCGAGACTGGAATCGGTAGTTTTCTCAAAGCCCTTCTCATTGGTTTTTGCCAATTCGCCAGATTCCGAAGTCTTGCGAAAGGAAAGGATGTTTTCTGCGAGTTGGTAGTATCGATGTTCGGTTGGAAATGGGTTTTGGGCCTCGCGGTTGTCGGGATTTGCAAGCCATTCGAGTGCTTCAATTCCACTCGAATCTGACTTTTTCTCCTGGCTTGGCTCCGGTTCCTCGTGAGGCGGGGGCTTCGGTGTGGTTTCGGTTATGCGCAACTGCGCGATGGCCTGACGAAACGAGCTTAGATTGGTGATGGCCGAAGGAACCTTAAAGTCTAACCAATTTTTAAGGTACCACCTGCGGAATGCAGATCCACTGACCAAAAGAATTTGGGGTGCACTAAAATAGCTTAGCAGCTTGTTGAGCTTGAGTAAGAAAGCGTTTTCTTCACCTAAATGATAAATGCTCAGTGAGGTTATGTTGATGACAATGCGGCAATCGGGGTGCGCTTCCGGATTGCATTGAGCAATGCGTTGCTCTAACGAATGGAGCCAGCGCATGGCCTTGTCGTCGGGGAAGCCTTCAAAGTAAAAGTGCCAGACCATCGGGGCCAGCTCTTCAATTCCGGCTTTGAAGCACAGTTCTGTTCGGCCGTTGGTGAATGAACACGGTTGAAAAGGAATTCCGGTGACTGCTGCCGATACGCTTTGCATGGTGCGTAAAGGTGCAGCAGAACGAAAAATTGACCCGTCAACTTAGCCTGCTCTTTTTACCTGTGTAAGAATCAACAGGAATGAGTTTTCGCGGTTCTTGGGTTTTGGGGTTAAAAAAACCTAATGTGTTGCATTTCCCGCTTTTTGACGCCTTGCTGCTATCGCACGTGGTTATAACTACTGAAAAGCCGGAGAAACAACCTGCATGGAATGGCTTGATTTTGTGTACATAAACTCAAAATTCGGTTACAACTTACCTCAGCTTACCGTCTTTTAGCATCCAATAACTCTCAGGGCCGACATTAAAAAGCAAATCGAGCACAGAGCAACCGGCGTGGAATGGAAGTCGGTCGCTGAACACTTGCGTGTATTTCGCATGCTGCTGATGTAACTGATGCTGAACCTGATCAAGACCACGGTAATCAAATTGTTCAGGACTTTCTAATGGTTTCCAGGTAGTGCTTAGGCTAAAATCGGGGAGGTTGATGGCTTTTTGTAACCAATGGTGGACTTTGAGGTTGAAATCCATCAGCCCGGAGGGCGAATTATACAGCAGATTTTCTAAAAACGGAGCATAGTGTTCGAAGAATGGGGCTTTGTTGTAGGCCGTGCAAAGCGACCTCCAATGCGTTCGATACCAGGGCGTTCGATTGTCGATTCGAATCGAAGCATAGCCGGGTTCGCCGTGTTTATGAAAGTGGACAGGTATGCTCAAGGCTTGAATGCCTGTGGATTGCAAAATGATAAACCGGTTGCGAAAGGTTTGTTTTTGGTAGTGGTCGCAAACTTCAAAAACCGGATTTTCTGTGTGCATCCAGTGGAGAGCCAAACCCACTGAAGGAAAGCAAAGGAGAGGAAAAAGGGCTGCCATCACACTATAAAACACGTTCAAAAAGCCGCCCCCAACGAACGCCCCCTTTTTCGGGGTTCGGGTCGTACGAAAAGAAGATGAGCCATGCTTTTCCAACCACGTGATCTTCAGGTACAAACCCCCATGATCGCGAATCGGCAGAATTGTCGCGGTTGTCGCCCATCATAAAGTAATAGTCCATTTCAAAGGTGTATTGTGAGGCTGGTTTTCCTTCAATCAAAATTTGTTTGTCTTTGACGATCAGCTCTTTGCCTTCGAAATGTTGAATGATGCGTTGGTACAAAACAATGTTGGTATCGTTCAGTTGGATGGTAGCGCCTTTTTTAGGTACGACCACCGGACCCCAAAAGTCGTTGTTGAAGGCAAAGGCTCTGCTGTGTGGAAAGATATGCGCCTGGTATTCGCCCGGGGCATCCATGCGAACGCTGATTTTGCTCACTTCCGACACCCTGGCCAGCTGTGCGGCGATGCTGTCGCTCAATGGAAATTCGTAATCGAAAATGTTCGATACAAGCCCGCCATCCACAATACCCAACGAATCGAGCAGCGATTGCCTCAAAGGCCCGGCCGCCTTCACATGGCGGTTAAACTGCAGATAGGGATTGTCGGGTTGAATTTTACCGTTGATGCGTACTTTTTTGGCCTCGATAGCGATCGTATCGCCTGGAAGGGCCACACATCGTTTCACAAAAAGGCTTCGTCGATCAACCGGAAGCTCAGTGTCCATGGGGTAGTTAAACACCACCACGTCGCCCTTTTGGATGTTTGAAATTCCCGGTAAGCGAAGGTATGGTAACCGGGGCCAGGCGAAGTATGAGGGTGTGCTTTCGGTAAATGGCAGGTGCTGGTGCATGAAAGGAACGCCTACCGGCGTGATGGGTAGCCGCGCTCCATAGCTGAGTTTGGAGATAAACACGAAGTCGCCCGGCAAGAGCGATTGCTCCATACTTTGCGAAGGAATGAAGGCTCCTTGTATGAAGAAAGTGCGAATAGACCAGGCAATAACAAAGGCCCACAAGAAAGCCTTGAGCCAGTCGCGGAGGTGTTTGCCTGCTTTCTTCATGCTTCACGAAGATACGTAGGCTGCAGTGCTTGCGTTTCAGAGGCGGGAAAAAGATTGCCAACAAGCTGTTGTTTAGTAGTGTTTCTTGCAGGCGACCCTGAAAGGCGTGGGTTGATGTTTCGGGAGGTTTGCGCCAGCGACCGCAGCCGGCAGCCCCCGAATGCGTAGCGATTCGGGGCTAAGGCGTAGGGCGCGGTGCCTGTTGATACACTCTAAGATTTGGAAAAGGCTAACTAGGGCTTACTGAAAAACACTCAATAGTTTTATTGATAAGGCTTTAGCCTCTGTTTGAATTAGACCTAATGCAAGAGTTTTTAGGCAAGCTTTTGAAAATCCATGCACGCTTAAATTCATGAAGTTCAATTTTTCGTTAGCCAGAAATACAGCATCTGCTTCGTTGCCCGCGGCTCGCAGTATTCAATATACAGCTTCGCCTAGTCGCCTCGCATCTGCTGCATTTCTGACTTTTTCAGTA
>JAIXUS010000075.1 GCA_027483445.1 Bacteroidota bacterium
GCTCTTAAAGCTGAAAAATCGACGGTTTGCTTCCGTCCAGAATTTATTACCGTCGGATTATGCCTCCCTTCGGTCGGCATGAACCGCCGTTTTGGGGCTCTTAAAGCCCCAAAATCCACGCCTGCTAAAGCGCAGGCTCGATTTTTTATTGCCCAAATCTGCGCTCAGGCAAGCCTGGCTTGTTTTGGGCAATAAAAAATCCCGCCCTATCGGGACGGGATTTTGGGGCTTTGAGGTTTCGAGCGGATTCGAACCGCTGTACGAGGTTTTGCAGACCTCTGCCTAGCCACTCGGCCACGAAACCATTGGGGGCACAAAAGTAACAATTTGGTGCTTGCAAGCAAGTGTCAATGAAAAATCATTGAACGACCTCTGTGCTGTATGATTTTAAGCAATCAGAACAGAGACAATCCATGTAATTCCGCCTGATATGCATGAGATTCTCTTTGGTTACAGTTACTTTATCGCACCAGCAATTGTCGCCAACCACACACTCAAACCGTTTTCCACAGCGCGGACAGGTCTTTTTCTGAACCTTCCTTTGAGGTCTGTTTTTAATCCAAAAAGAAGTAAACCAGGCAAATGGATTCATGCAGTTAATTCAACCGAAATTACACCGTTAAATCCTTCGATTGGAGGCTTAAGTTTGGCCAACCTCACTCGCAGAAAGTGCACTTTGGGGAAGGTCGATGTAATACTATTAACAATTCTACCCGCTACATGTTCGAGCAAGTCGGAGGGTTTATTCATTTCGGCCTTCACCAGCGCATAAACCTGCGAATAGTCCAATGCATATTCCAGTTGATCGCTTTGAATTGCCTCTTGCGCCTCATATTCGAAAGACACATCTACCTGAAAAGGCGCTCCATGCTTTTTTTCATCGGCGTACACACCATGAAACGCATGGAACGTTAGTCCCTCCAACCGAACTGTAGTTCTCATTTCAGTGCAGCCGAACACTCCTTTAATCCGCGATTCAGACGCGCAATTACTTCCTCCTTGCCCAGCATTGCGCAAACCTCAAACATCGATGGGCCCGCAGCCAAACCGGTAATCAAAATCCGAAAAGCCTGCAAGACCTGACCAATTCCAACACCTTTACTTTCTAAATACGCTTTGGAGGCAGACTCTAAAGCGGTTGGATTAAAATCTGCAACCGATTCAAGTGTTGAGCTCCAGCCTGCGAAAATTTCAGGTGTTTCAGGCTTCCATTTTTTACGCAGAAGCTCTAAATCATAGTGCTTCGGAGCCTCAAAGAAAAATCGTGCATGTTGCATGAACTCAGAAACAAAGTGCGCACGTTCCTTTACCAACGAAACCACCTTTTCAAGGTAGGCCGTCGTACTTGTAAAGCCCTCTGCCTCGCAAAATGGCGAAAAAGCAGCAGCCAATTCGGCATCCGATTTTCTCAGCATATACTGCTGATTGAACCACTTGGCCTTTTCGAAATCGAATTTTGCACCCGATTTACTTACCCGCTCCAACGAGAAGGCCTCAACCAGCTCATCTAAACTAAATATTTCCTGTGTAGTACCGGGGTTCCATCCAAGTAATGACAGGAAATTTAATACTGCTTCCGGATAGTACCCTTTTTCGCGGTAACCACTGGTGGTCTCGCCCGTATTCGGATCTTTCCAATTTAACGGAGCCACTGGAAAGCCTAGACGGTCGCCATCACGCTTACTTAATTTGCCATTGCCATCAGGTTTAAGCAGCAAGGGCAGATGGGCGAATTCTGGCATAACTGATTCCCAGCCCAAATAGCGGTACAACATCACATGGAGTGGGGCAGAGGGCAACCATTCTTCACCACGAATTACGTGGCTAATCTGCATGAGGTAATCGTCTACCACATTGGCCAAATGGTAAGTAGGCATGCCGTCCGACTTAAACAGCACTTTATCGTCCATGTTTTGCGTATTCACCACAATCCATCCTCGAATCATGTCGTGAAAACGCAACTCTTCCTGTCGGGGCAACTTGATTCGAATCACATAAGGCTCACCGGCATCTAAACGGCGCTGCACTTCATCGGCCGGCAAGGTGAGCGAGTTTTTCATCGAATGACGCGTAATGGCGTTGTATTGAGGAGAAGCCACTTTTGCTGCCTCAAGGCGCTTGCGCATTTCGTCTAACTCTTCGGGTGTATCGAAGGCGTAATAAGCAAAATCGTTGTTAATCAGCTGCTCAGCATATTGCCTGTACATGGCCTTTCGCTCGCTTTGGCGATAGGGCGCGTGGGGGCCGCCGTGAATCGGACTTTCGACCGGCTCGATATTCAGCCACCGCAGGGCTTCCATAATATACTCCTCAGCGCCCGGAACAAAACGGGTTTGATCTGTATCTTCTACGCGCAGCAGAAAATCTCCTCCATGCTTCTTAGCGAAAAGGTAATTGTACAAAGCGGTACGCACGCCGCCAATATGCAGATAGCCTGTTGGTGAAGGGGCAAAACGCACGCGAACTCTACGGTCTGACATGTATTGGGTTTTTCAGGGGCGCAAAAATACGAAAAGAAGGCTGCAGGTTGTTGTTCATTTTCGCCTTTCGGCGGGATGACCATCCGCTTACACAAGAAGTAGGAGGAAATGACTCTAGTATCGATGCTAATCTGCTATCAGACCGCCGAATTTTCTTTAGGCTCAACGAAGTACATGTCTATGTCGCCTTTGCCTTTTGCGGTTATTTTTCCGCGGTATGTGCATTGGAAGTCATCTTTAACCAATGCGTATGTGCTGGCCGAAATATTGACTTTCCCAGGCTCTCCGGAAGACTCCATGCGCGATGCGGTATTTACAGTGTCGCCCCAAATGTCGTACTGGAATTTTTTGATGCCTACAATTCCTGCAACCACAGGCCCGGTATGGATACCAATTCTGATTTCGAAAAATGGGAGATTATTGGCAATTTTTCGGGCTTTACCTTCATCAATAAAATCGCGCATTTCGAAGGCTGCTTTCACAATATTGGTAGCGATTCCCGGCTGAGCAACCGGAACACCACCCGCAGCCATGTACGCATCTCCAATGGTTTTGATTTTCTCGATACCATATTTTTCCATGATTTTATCGAAGGCCGAAAAACATTCGTGAATGTCGCGCACTAACTGCTTCGGACTTACCTTTTCCGACATGGCCGTAAACCCTTTAAAATCGGTGAATAATACCGTAACTTCTTCCATCAATCTGGCCTCGGCTTCTCCTTTTTCTTTTAGTTCTTCGGCTACCTCCTCAGGCAAAATATTGAGCAATAAATTCTCACTGCGCTTTTTCTCTTTCCCTATTCTATTCCGCTGTTTGAAGAAAATTCCTGCAAACAAAAGAACTACAATAAATCCTCCGATAAAGCTATTGCGGACTATTTTTTGGCGGCTAATTTCTTTTTGCTTGATTTCGGTATCCTTGGTAAGCAGTTTTATTTTAGATTCTTTCTTCTCAAGATCGAAATTAAATTGGAGTAAGCCTAGTTTTTTATCGGTGTTTACATTATAAATAGTGTCTTTAATTTCCAGTAATAATGTTTGATAGTTAAAGGCATTTTTAAAATCATTTGTTTCGGAATATGCTCTACTCAGGCCTTCATAAATTTCTCTGATTTCTGTGGTGAGCTTAAGGGGCAATGCGATATCTAGGGCCTGTTTATAAACACCAATAGCCTGATTGGCCTGTTTTTGCTCAAGGTAACATTCAGCCACGCCAATCAACGACTTGGTCATGTCGAGCTTGGTATCTAGCTTTTGGGCATATTCAAATGCTTTTTGATGGTTGTTAAGCGCTTTGTTAAAGTCTTTTTTACGGGTGTAAATTTCGCCCATCTGGTTTAATGCGCCTGGCAAATCGGGCGTTCCATCAAAGGCTACCAACGCTTCCTGCAAGAAATAAAGTGCTTTATTGTCATCTTTCAAATTGTAATAGGTAGCACCGAGATTTACTGTTGCAGTTCCAATTAGATATTGGTCTTGTATGGCCTTACTTAATTTGTAAGCTTTTAGGAAATACTCAAGCGCTTTTTTGTAGGTGGCTTGCTTATTCAAGTATAACGTTCCGATATTATTTAATGAGGTTACGATACGGAGTGTGTCATTAATTTCTTCCGAAATTTTCAATGATTTTAAATCCAGTTCTAACGACTTGGCATCATCACCTTGGTTAAAGTAAATAGCCGCCTGGTTGCTCAGCATATTGGCTATTCCTCTTTTATCGTTCATCGATGTAAAGACACTAAGTGCTTCATCCCATGCTGTTAGTGCCTCTAGGTATTGTCCTTTGAGATAATGACCCATACCTACATTTTTGTTCGCCAGGGCCAGACCTCGTTTGAACCCAATCTCTCTGGCCAGTTTTTTGGCTGCGAAGGCAATTGTAATGGATGTATCGGGCTTTTCGTTTACAAATGATCGGGCAAGTTGATTAAGCAGGTTTACCCTTTGACTGTCGGATTGGGTTTTTTTGAGCAAAGCCATGAGGCTGTCGCTTTCAGCGCCCTGTGCTTTTGCGTCTATTGATAAGACCGCAAACACCAACCAAACTACAATGGTAGAAATGACTTGCTTCATTAGCTGCGAATATCGTTGAAAAGGTCATTAAGTTGAATCGGCGTATTGGATAAATTGCTGTTTTGTACCCTGATTATCCAGCGTGCTCACTGATTTCGAAGTTCAATGCCTTGTATGGCGATCGGAAGAAAAGTGCCAGCGGGTGGAGCGGATACCCCGCAAAACAGAGCGAGCGGGAGAGCGGGGGCGTGGTTTGAGGAGTAGCAGCGCAACACGCGGTGCCCGGCGAGGAAGCCTCAATGCATCGGCATGCTGAGCGAGGCAGGCACCCAAAAAACAAAAAGCCCGACAATGCTGCCGGGCTTTCTGAGCTTTCATGTTCTGTTAATCTTTCACGTATCGCAATTCTTCGGTTTTGCCGGCTTGCTCGATTCTTATCAGATACAAGCCGCTGGCGAACTTCGAAATGTCTAAACGCAACTGCATCGATTCGGCTGGAACACGCAGACTTTCAACTACTTGTCCGTTCGTTGCAAAGATTTGAATTAATGCAGGCTCTGCCGGATTGAGGCCACTGAGGCTAAACTGACCATTTCCAGGATTCGGGAACAGGCTTAGCTTTTGATTTTCAACAAGCTCAGTTGCTGTGATTGCATCTTCTTCGGCATTTTCCCCATCAACGCGGCATGACACTGTGCAAACGTTGATTGAACGGGTATTTGAGATTCCACAGGCGTTGCTCGCTCGCACGGATACGCAGCCGTTGCTTGTACCAAACCTAACGGTGATGCTGGCTGTACCTTGGCCGCTGGTGATTGTGGCGCCGCTTGGAACCGTCCACGAGTAGCTTAAGCCTGCAATGGCCGGAGTGGAGTAAACGACTCCTTGTTGGTTTCTGCAAACTGTGGTTGGACCACTGATGGAAGCAGGTGTGGCAGGCAGGCGGCTTAAGCTCAATGAGCGCGCTGTGCTGGTTCCACAACCATTTACAGCAGCTACGGTAATATTTCCGCTGCTAAAGTTTGAGGCCAGACTTATGGTTACGCTGGTTCCGTTGTTGTTTACCATCGTTGCCCCGTTGGGTAAGGTCCAGTTATACGAAGTGGCATTGCTCACCGGCTGGATTGAGTAAGTGAAGATACCTCCTCCGCAGAGATTGCTTGCCGGGCCTGTGATACTCGCCGGAATAGCCGGAGTGTTGCGTGAGAGCGACATCGTACGGCTATTGCTCTGACCGCATCCATTCACCGCTCTTACACTCAGAGTTCCACCAGTATAATTGGCGCCAAAGCTTAGGCTGATGACATTGGTGCCTATTCCCGAAACAATGTTGGTTCCGGTTGGAACGGTCCAGTTGTATGAGGTGGCATTGGTCACCGGATTCACGCTAAACGTACGAACATCGCCGGGGCAAGATTTCGAAGTACCACTAATGCTAGACGGTGTGGCCGGAAGCGAGGTGTTCAAGCTCAAGTTTCTGGTGGAGCTATTTCCGCATGGAGAATTCGCGCGAACCTTGAGGGTTCCACTGTTGAAATTAGCAGCCACGGTAACTGTAATGTTGGTTGTTCCTGCACCATTTACCAAGGTTAGCCCCGAAGGGAGGGTCCATGTATATGAGCTGGCATTAGGCACTGCTGCGATTGAGTAGCTTACCACCGCACCATTGCCTCTAAAGGCGCATAGATTCGTAGGTCCAGTGATGGCAACCGGTGTAGTTGGAGCTGTGCGGGTAACCTGAATACTTCGCTGAACTGATGATCCGCAGCCACCCACAACAACACTTACCGTTCCGCTGCTAAACGACGATGCGAAACGGAAGCTAATGGTCGGTGTACCTTGTCCGCTCACATTGGTGGCACCTGATGGAATTGTCCATTGGTAAGTGCTGGCATTGCTGGCCTGAATGCTGTAGGTAGCCAGGCTGCCATTGCTGCCCTGGTGCGCACAAGAGTTTGTTGGGCCGCTAATGGTACCTGCTGTTGGTGCTGCAAGAATGGTCAGGTTAAGCACAAAGGTTGTACAGGATTGCTCGACCTGGTAAGTTCCGCCTTGTGTGTATGTTTGTCCGTTCACCGGCCAAACGTATGAGCCACAGGCAGAGATATTGCTTACTACCGGCGGGTTAGGCGATCCACTGATTTCCCATGCGCAAGTTGCGTTGTTGAACTGCGCAGTTTGGTAACACAATAGTGCAGGCATTGGAGGTTGTGTTCCTGTAACTTCCCATGCGCAGGTGTTGGAATTGAAACTTGCATTTTGCCAACAGGCCAGGTTGGTTGGAGCTGGAGGCTGAGTGCCGATGTTCTCCCAGGTGCATGTTGTATTGTTGAGCACTACATTGTCCCAGCAATTTTGATTTTCAATCTCCACGGCATTGCCAAAACGGATGTAGAAACGAGGTCTTTCGTTAGCTGTTCCGGCTCCATTGGCGAAGTTAACTCTTCCGGTTATCGTGATGTCTCCAAAAATGCCTTCGCTGTTGCGGAAGCTTTGGGTGACCACGGTGTTGTTGTTGGCCATGAAGCCACCAAAATCCACTCCGTTGAGGTTAAAGTTCGATACCGTAACGCTCGCACCGGTGTTAGGGGCATCAACCGCGCCACCCTGCAAGAAAATGTTCAGGTTTTCAAAGCCTTTGTTCGCAAGGCTGGAGGCCGTAGACGTAACCGTTTCTCCGTTGCCGTAAATCTGGTTGTTGTTCCAGTCGATTGACCAGGTAGAAGCTCCTGTTGAGGCATCATAGATAAACTGGAAATTGCGGGTAAAGCCATCCAACCAAATTGGCGTTCCTACTGGATTTAAGCTTAAACCTACGCCTGCAGGTGGAGGACCTGGGTGAGCTGGTGTAAAGACTACGGCCTCAAATCCAGTTGCACCCCAACGGGCCCGCGATTCAACTACGGTTGGACCAACATATGGAGTGTTCGTAGTTTGAGGTACGGCATCGGCATACACTACCGGTTCAATAGGTTCAACCCCGCTCACTTCCCAGGCACAAGTTGTTGTGTTGAAGTTTGGAGTTTGCCAGCAAGCCAATCCGGTTGGAGTAGCAGGCTGTGAGCCGCTGACTTCCCAGGTACAGGTTGTTGTGTTGAAGCTTGGAGTTTGCCAGCAAGCCAATCCGGTTGGGGCAGCAGGCTGTGAGCCGCTTACTTCCCAGGCACAAGTTGTTGTGTTGAAGTTAGGAGTTTGCCAGCAAGCCAATCCGGTTGGGGCTTCAGGTTGTGAGCCGCTTACTTCCCAGGCACAAGTTGTTGTGTTGAAGCTTGGAGTTTGCCAACAAGCCAGTCCGGTTGGGGCAGCAGGCTGTGAGCCGCTTACTTCCCAGGCACAGGTTGTTGTGTTGAAGCTTGGAGTTTGCCAGCAAGCCAATCCGGTTGGAGCAGCAGGCTGTGAGCCGCTAACTTCCCAGGCACAGGTTGTTGTGTTGAAGTTTGGAGTTTGCCAGCAAGCCAGTCCGGTTGGGGCAGCAGGCTGTGAGCCGCTTACTTCCCAGGCACAAGTTGTTGTGTTGAAGTTTGGTGTTTGCCAGCAGGCCAATCCGGTTGGGGCAGCAGGTTGTGAGCCGCTTACTTCCCAGGCACAAGTTGTTGTGTTGAAGCTTGGAGTTTGCCAGCAGGCCAGTCCGGTTGGGGCAGCAGGCTGTGAGCCAGTAATGTCCCAACTGCATGTTTGTTCGTTAAATACAGGAGTTTGCCAGCAGGCCAAGTCGGTTGGAACTGGAGGTAAAGAAGCTGGCTGACTAATCGTGCCGCTTACTGTGCTGGAGCAGCCAATCGCGTCGGTAACCGTGAAGCTGTATGGTCCGGCCGAGACTGTAAATGTTCCGGTGCCCGAATACGGTTCAGTGCCGCCTGTGGCAGTAACCACCACAGAAGTGCTGCCGCCAAAACAAGTGATGGTACCGGCATTAGCCGAAGCAATAACACCCGGTTCAACGGTGAGTACCCCGCTTTCATAAACAGGTGTATAGTTTGGAATTGTTCCGAGCTGAACGAGGTTAGATGGAACAATTTGGTAGGTTCCCGGAGTCAAGGCGTTGATGTCGGCAATTTCGCCTTGTTCATTAAGCACTGTGAAATCGGGACCGCTAGCTACCACTGTGGAATCTACGTTCTCATATTGGTAGAATTCTTTTGTGGAAGTAAACTCGATTCCGGCATCGAGGCAGGTTTTAGTTTTGTTTTCGGCTTTAACAAATAAGGTTTTCGGTGTTATTGTTAAATTGCCTAAAGCGTATGAGATGTCGAAGTTCTCCGACATCAACACACCTGGAGCAATAAGCCAATTACCTACATCAACCCCGGTAATCAAGTTCATTGAGGTGTAACCAACGATGGAGTCATTTTCAACGTCATCATCACCATCGCTGTTTTCAAAGTCTAATGAATCGAGCAACAGGATTGCGTCTTCATTACTTTCCTCGTTGAACGTGTTGCTATTCACGGCGCGTCGTCCATTTGCGGCGCTTATACCATTTACGGCTCTTCGCCCATTAGCGGAGCTCAGGGCGTTCACGGTAACTTCTCCATTTACGGCTCTTCTTCCATTGGCGGCTGAGATACCATTTACAGCTCTGCGTCCGTTGGCCGCTGAAAGCGCGTTGTAAATGGTTACATTGGCGTCATCCACCTCTAAATCAAAGATTGATTCAGGCGATAGGGGAACATAATCGGTAGTATCGAACTCAATGCCATTCACGGCTCGGCGGCCGTTTGCCGAAGAGATGCGGTTTGCCGCAACCCTGCCACTGGCAAAGAAGCTCAGATTAAGCAGGTCGGTATCTGCAATGGTTCTGCCATTTACAGGTAAAGTACCGTCGAGCAACACCACTGTTTTCGACATGGTCGACTGGTGCGTTGCAGAAAGTGAGTCTTGGAAAATGGCACGTTCTGAAGGATCAATGTTTTGTTGATCATATTGGTAATCAAATTGGATGGCCTTTCCGTTGATTGATGCCCCATACACCAAAGTGGTATCTTTTGGTTTCACCGTAAGCGGCATACGTGTAATGGTGAGGAGGCCATCCACAAACTGATAATTGAATTTATTGGCAAGTTCTTGTGAGGAGGGCAAACTTAGGTCGGTAACCGAAGATGTAGCCCTGCGGAAATACAATCCAACGTTCGATAGATTATTGGCTGAAGAGCTGAATGTGATGTCATTCAGTCCAAGGCTGTCTAATGTTAAGTTTGTTTGAGCCAAAGGCACGTTGTCGACCGTTACGGTAATTTCATACTCAGGAATTCTTTCCCCAAATCGTTTAGTTGCGCTATTTACAACTACCCGCACATTTTGCGGAATATCGCCGAAGAAATACAACGAGTCGCTCAAACCACCGTCGAGCCCGCTGTTTGTTAATGCAGGGTTGAATACGGTGAGTGGCGGATTGCCTTCAAATGCAGGCACAATTACCACCATTTGAGTGTCGCTCATCACTTGTGTTTCTAAAGTGTCATATTGGAAGATGACAACCGCCTCTTCGTCGAAGTATTCGCCGGTGATTAGCACACCAACCGGTTGCTCGCCGGGTGTAATGCTACTGTCTTGAAGTTCGATGGAAATCAGATTGGGTTTTGGGTTGGAGAAGCTTCCAAGAACGGCATCAACCTGAATAAATCCGGCGCCTGAGGCATTGTCGAATCCATCGTCTTCCATATCGATTGCGAAAGATTGAAGGATGGTTTTCATTTCAGCACCGCTGAGAGTTTGGTTCAGGAAACTCTGTTTTGCTTCCTGAACAAGGGCTGCTGCTGCTGCTGCGTGAGGAGCTGCTGCTGAGGTTCCGAAGAAGTTCGGGAAGCCATCCCCATCAATATTCACTCCTCCCAGTGGAACGGTTGTGTTTACGCCATTGGGAGCGCAGAAGTCGGGTTTGTTGCGGTTAATGCCATCTACCAAAACACCACCCCGTGAGGAGAAACTAGCCACAGTAGGCGGATTTACGCCAAACGTAGGAGTATTACTGAACAAGACTGCGCCTACAGCCATCGCGCCAGCCGCATTGGCTTGCCCAACAACAGTGGCCGTTCCTTGCTCAAATTCGTTGAACTGAATACTTCCTCTGAAAACAATGTACTTGAAGCGAACATTTCCTGTTCCCGACTTGCGGGTTACAATCAAGTTGGCATTTACGTCGGCCTTCACCACAAATGGAAGAATTTCTAATGGGTCGCCGTTGAGGTTGTTTCTGTTAAACCCGAACAAACGATTGCCAAATTGATCGACAAGGAAAATGTCGAGGTCGTTTTGTGCTCCGGTGTTCTGTTCTAACGAATAGAAGTCATCTTCCCATTGAAGTGCAATGGTGTAGGTGCCTTTTTCCAGTGAAATACTCTGGAATACATCACCTCCGCCGTAGTTATGGGCTTGACCTGAATAGCCTACAGGGGCTTCAGTTGGATTAAACACGCCTTCATAGGCTCGTTTGCCAAAGTTACCGGCTGAGGTGAAGTAGCTCACACCTTGTTGTGCAACGGCATCAACGGCTTTTGCGATGACACCATCCTGGAAGTATGGTTCTGTGATGTACGTGATGTCATCCACCAAAATAGCGCAACCGGAATCGGCCAATTCTTTAATTCCTTCAGCAAAGTTGCCGGCGCTGATGAAGCCGGTGCGGAAATACAGCTCGGCATTCGGAGCAATATCGTGGATGATTTGTAACATGGCCCTTCCTTCATCGGAAGCACGGCCGAACGGATAATCCAAGGCTATATTAACAGGGTTGGGGTAGTTAGGATTGCCATCGCCCGGCAGATCACCATTTGTTACATCCAATCCAGCAGGGTTCCCTGAACGGGTATTGTAGCTGTCGGAAAGCACGCCAACCTTCACTCCGTTTCCGGATACTTGCCAGCCGTTTTTCGCGGCTACACCGCCCATTACTAAATCACCCTGTGTTGTAGTGAGCCCGGTTGATGGGAAGTTTCCGTTGATTGGCGAATAGTAAGGACGAACGTAATTGATCAAATCGGGCAGTGAATCGAGTTTCTTTAAGTTAGCAATTGGGTAGAAACCTGTAATGATGAGCGTAGAGTCGCCATTGTCGATAAGGTTATTCAAACCGTAGTCTGGCGTTTGAAGCAAAGCCAACAAGGTTTCGTATTGGCCTACATTTGAAATGACTTCAATAAGTACATCCCCCAAATTCTCCCTGATTTCAAAAATGTTTTCAGCAACTGTGGTATCCGCAAAAGTTTGTGGGAAGAAGAAAAGCTGCGTTAATTCTGCCCCAATCAAATTACTGATGGTGTCGTTGGCCGGAGGCTGATAATATGGAACGATACAATTGGCTTGTACCAATTCAATCGTGGCATTGGCCACACAACCCAGCGCATCTGTTACCGTGAACTGGTAAATACCAACACCCAAATCGGTGCTGTCTTGCGTTCCAAAAGTATATGGAGCAGTTCCATTGGTAACCACTAAATTCACATCAGTTGTAGTAGCGCCCGATTCAGTACAAATAATGACAGTGTTGCCGGTTGAGCTCGTTAAGCTGATGGTGCATGTCACAAAACCTTCGTCGATTTGCCCGTTGCAATTGTCGTCCTCCCCATTTTGGATTTCAGTGCCATTGGGATTAATGGCGTTGTTGTTATCGTTGCAATCGGAGAAATCGGAAACAAAGCCGGCAGGAATGTTACAGGTTGTTGACACGTTTTGGCTCGCGTTCACATCACCAAAACCGTCTCCATCAACATCGGCGTAAACTGGTGCGGAGAAGCCGCTTACCCAGTTCGACCCGGTAACATCTGAGGCCAAATCGAAATTCGTTAAAACGCCATCCACATTTTGGCTAAGGTCTCTTGCCACTGTAACTGAGAAATTGTCTCCGCCTGAACTACCTTGGTTAAAGGTGTAGTTGCGGATTAATCCTGTAGCTCCTGTAACATCAGCCACCCTTGAGGCGCGGATTTCATTCTGTGAGCGAGCTACCGACCAGAAACGAATTTCATCAATTGAACCATCAAATGCCGATATTCCAAGACTCACCCATTGTCCGAAGTAGGCATTGCCATCCAACGATGCAAAATTGCGAGCGAGGTCGTTGGCCGAATTTTCCAACACGCCGTTAATGTATAATCTAACGGTATTGTCGCTTGCACGGGTTAAGGCCACATGGCTCCAGCTGTTGAGCGCAACCTGACTTGCAGATCCAATAAACAATCCGCTACCTTGACCGGCCCGCCCAAACTCCGCCTGAATGAACCCATCTTGCAACATGCTGATTCTGTACCAGTTGCCGGCATTATCATTTTCTGTAGTCCGGTTAGCAACGAGATACATCTGGTCGAACGGGAAAGATTCCGGTCTCATCCAAAACTCGATGGTAAACGGATTCGCCCCGATAACTGGCTCAGGGATACTTACAAAATCATCTACCCCGTCAAAATTCAAGGCGTTATTGTTGTCGATCTGTCCATCACAATTGTCATCAAGCCCATTACAAGTTTCTACATTATTTGGGTTGATGGCTGGATCGTTATCGTTACAGTCATCGTTGTCTAAAACATAACCTGGGAAACCGCAGGCATTGTTCAGCCACACAGAATTGGAGAAATTTCCGAAGCCGTCTGCATCCGCATCGCGGAAATACAAAAACGTTTCAATTCCAGGGCAATTCCCGGTAGTTGGGAAGGCATCAGCGGTAAAGTTTGAAGTGGAACCGGTGAGGTCGAAATTCAACAGGGTTCCGTTTAGGTTGCCGCCGCTGTTATCGATCAATACAGCCTCAGAAGTATTGTTGGCCCCATCTGTACCTTGATTGAAATTGAAGTACGATTGTAAACCAGAGTACCCGTTCACTTGTGAGCAGTTGTACAGATCGAGGATTTCGGAGGCACAAAGTGGTTTATCCCAAATGCGAAGTTCATCGATGCTTCCAAACCAGTACTGATCGTTATTCGGGTTGCTTCCGAGAACAAAGTTGCCATTAGGGTTTCCGAGCGGGAAGTCGTTCTCTGAAACAAATGCACCATCAAGGTAAAGCGAAGCGGTTTGCTCGTTTCTCACAATAATGATGTTGTGCCAGTTGTTGTCGTTCGGGAATTGGGCACCGGTAACCCAGTTATCTGCAACTTGAATGTCGCCAAAGTTGTTGATGGCCAGCCAGAGGTTGTTGCCTTGCGAAAGGATAGTGCGATTATTGGCACTGCCAGTTGCTTTAATCCACACAGAGAGGGCGTAAGGGCGGTTGTTGTTTGGAACCAGGTTTCCGCCCCAATCTACTCGATCGTTGTTGCCATCAAAGTTCAAAGATGCACCTGCCGCGACTGCTTGAGAAGAAGCAATCACAAAATCGCCGAACTCCAAAATATTGGAGGCGGAAAGCTGCCCGTCTTGGGCGTTAGTGGTTGTTGGAAAAGACCAGGCGATGCCATTGTAGCGGGCGGCAATGAAGCTGCTTTGATTGGCTCCATTGTCCACATCGGCAATGTTCCAGGTGAAATCCACATCGGCTACCGAAAAGACCAATGATTGGTTGCTGATGGTCCAGGAGCGATTCACCGAACTATTGGGGTCAAGTCCCGAAGTGTTAAAGATTGGATATTCTTCTCCGAGTGTACTTACAGTGACAAAACCTGGTGAAGTTACCGATGCGTTGATAGTTACAGATGATGCATTGACGGCATCCCCGACAGGGAAAGTTACCGGCCCTGAAGCATCGATAAAGCGCTGAAGGTTTCCTTCGACATAACTCAGTTCATTGTTCCCCAATATCGTAGAACCTCCCGGTAGCGTGAGCAAATTTGCTCCTGTAATTATTTTTCCACCACCGGCAAAATCTAGCGTTTCGGTGATTGTGTGATTGCTGTTGAGGTTAATTCGAGTGCTGTTTATGAGTTGGACAGAGCGCAGTGAACCTGTTCCCGACAAGGCTGTTTCAACTCCGGTAAAAAAGAGTGGATTGGCATTGATCTCGCCATTGTTTACCACTGAAGTGGCATTTATTTGAATGGAGGTAGTTGATGTAAGCTGCGCGCCGTTTTGAATTGTTATTATTCCTCCTAACGGGAAAGAGGGCGCATTGTGAACCAGCTGATTTCCAGTTACAACGATGATTTCTCCAAAGTTTTGAATCTCAGCGCTAATGGTTGGGATGGCTTCAATGCGAATCTCACCATCGTTGGTGTTGTTGATGACCCCACCTGCAACCGAAGAAATTTCAACATTGGCATTGACCAACATTAGGTTGTTATTGGTAAGGATGCTACTACCGATTAAGCCGAGATTACTACTAACATTTAGGCTGCCTAGGTTGTCAAGCAAAGAGTTTGAAATTCTGAAGATTTCACTTCCACCGCAAGTGATTGTTCCTTCATTGACAATTTGTAGGTTGTTTGCATCTACAAAGTTGATATTCATTTGTCCATCAGCAGAAATATTCAAAACAGCTGTTGGAGCATCGAATCCATTGATTACCGTGTTGGCTAGATTGATTGTTCCGTTCACTTGAATAAATGGTCGGAAATCGCTGACTGCGTATTGAAGAGTAGAAAAGCTGGTGGTAAGCGTTCCTCCTGATTGAATGGTGACATCGTCGACGGTTAAAGTGTTAAAACCTACAGTTACTTCATGCCCATTTTCAATGCTGATGGTTCCTGCTGTGGCATCGGGTGCAATTGGGCTGGCTACCCAATTAGCGCCATCGAAGTATTCCCAAGTGGCACTGTTGAACCAGTCGCCGGAAGTAGCTGTGCGGAATGGGAAGCCTGAAACATTCGGTAAAGCTTCACCTACTACCAAATCACCGAAGGAAGAAATATCTGTGATTGAAATAAAAGAGCCGTTATTTTGAATGGTTGGTAAACTCCAATTGGCTCCATCGAACTTGGCAGCTATGAAGTTTGAAAAGTCTGCGCCCGGATCGATGTCATTTGTTGGATTTACAGTTATACTTCCGTTTGAAAATGTTAATCCATTGAGCGCTTGTATAGACCAAAACCTATTGATCGATTTGTTTGGGTCAATTCCTGAAGTCGCCAAGTTGGGATGATCAGAACCAAAGGTTTTTACAAGCACTGATCCACCTGTTAAACAATCAAAACCAATAAAGATAGGAGCTTTGAAAGTTTCATCACCAACTTCAAAGAATCCACCTCCAAAGCCAGGTAATGATTCAATTTCAAGATTACCATTCACCCAACTGTTAGGAGATGCGGCAATACTTGTATTGGGCTCCAAAATCAATCTATTGCTACCTGTGTTAATGAGTCCATTAAGAAGCGCAAAATTACCTTCAACTCTATGATTTGAGTTTAATGTAAGTCCGTTTGCATTGTTCATAGTCAAACCTAGGATTTTACCAGTTCCACCTAAGGTTTGAGGAGCATCTCCATTAAATCCAAAATTGAATCCAACAATACCATTGTTATTAACCGCAGGACCTTTAAATTCAATTTTGGTTAGGGAATTGAGTTGACCTCCGGTTTCAACGTTGAACGTTCCAAATTGATTGATGAAGGCATCAGGTTCTGCAAATGTTTGGTTAAGATTTAATGTTCCTGAAATATTTACGATTCCTTGATTGAGATTCAATAATGTTGATCTTTCGTCAAAATTAACTGTTACACCCGAAGGTATTTGAAGTATACCATCATTTAAAAATTGAAACTGCGCTTCAGAAAAAAGAGAATAGTTCTCATTGAAGTTTGTGGTTCCTGAGTTGAAAATACTCACAGAGCCAATGCCATCCATAGTTGAAATGGCTAACTCTGCTGCACTGTTGAAATTTAGAACTGAATTGAGACTTAAAGACAATTGCATTGCGCCTGATCCGGAAATAAATCTTTGCGCATTTCCAATCATATTGAAAGTTGAGTTCCCTTGAAAAGAGATTTCGCCTGAAAAAGGATTAACTACGTTAACAGTTCCTCCATTGCCCCAATTAAAAACCCCTGAATTATCGAAATTTACTTGTATTGTGTTAATGTTATTTGTTTCAATATTCATGGTTGCTTGTTCAAGCAATAATGTACCATTCACAAGCAAATCAACACCTGGTCCATCTGAAATATTTAGAATCGCCGAATTAGTTACGTTAAGTGTTGCACCATTCTCTACAATTGTTTGATCAATTGACAAGTTATTACCACTCCCTACTGTTACTGTGTGTGGACTTCTAATTGTAATTTCATTAGAACTCAAATTAGGCGAAACTAAACTTGTTATCCAGTTGCATCCATCAAATGTTTCCCAAGTTGCGGGATTGCTCCAAAGACCACTCTGAAGGCTGCGATATTGATTGGTTGGAGTACATGCAGGTTCGCCGATTTGATAGAAATTTACACCATTACTAACAGTTCTCACTCTTATTGAGCTGGCTGTTTGAAGTGTAACTGTGCCAATTGACCAACTGCTTCCGTTAAATTCTCTGGCCAACAAGGTACTTACGTTTACACCTGGGTCTAAATCGCTTGGTTCCCAGTTGAAAGTTGTCTGCACATCCGTGTTACCAACTGCTACTTCAACACTCCAGTACCTATTTACACTCCTCAGTGGATTTAATCCCGAACCAGCAATGTTTGGATTGTCTCCATTGATGGTAGAAACAGTAACGCCACCATTGCCCAATGAATTGAATACGGTAACCAATACTGGGCGATAATTCAATCCATCTCCAACTCTAAAAAGCTGGGAGATGGAGCCAACACCATAATTTAACTGTAGGTTTCCGTTTACATACCAATCTGTTGCAGAGAAGTTCTGAACAGTGCCTGTGGAAGCGACAATTACTTTATTGGATCCTGTGTTGATGTTACCATTGCTAAGTATAAGAATACTGTTAATGGTTTGGTTTCCACCTAAAGAAATTCCAAAGGTGTTGTTTACAGTGAGGAACGAAATAGTGCCACTTCCATTAAGTAATTGCGAAGCTGACGTACCGCTAAAAGACAAGGCATTATTGGTAACATTTCCAAAATTTGTGAACGTTGAACCGGTGAAGTTGATATTGTGGGTTCCAGAAATCGTGGCGCCGTTTGCAACGTTGTATGCCCCGGCATGAGAACCAGACGTGTTATTCAAGGTAAGGGTTCCTGAATTAATATTAGTTGTTCCCGAATTAACAAAGTTCACGTTGGCATCTAAAGTCGTGTTGCCATTGGTTTTTGTGATAGTTCCTCCAACATTGTTGTTCAAGGTTAACTGTGCGCCTGAAGCTTGATTTGAAAAGCCAGTTGATGCAGTGATATTGAAATTTCCGGAATTATTTATTGTTGCATTGGTTGATGCCAGGTTATAAACAATGTTCCCTGTGGTTGACCAATTCATGGTTCCGAAGTTATCAATGATGCGATTATCTTGGAGTATGCTCGAATTGCCTCCACCGTTGATATTCAAAACAGCGCCAGCTAGAATTCTGGTTGTACCTAGACCACGTAAAATTCCAGACGTCCAATTGAATGTCGTTCCAGATCCCATTTCGAGTGTTCCATTTCCTTCAATAACCCCGGCATTAATGGTTGTAAGAGTTTGGGATCCACCAATGGAAGTGGTGTTAGCCACATTAAGAACTCCGTCGTTCAGGTTTATTGTTCCGGATCCAGCAATGGTATTTGATCCTGAGCAGTCAACGCTAGCGCCTGAGGTGATATTGATTATCGCATTATTCACCAATGAAGAACCATTGGCCAGGTTAAAGTCGGTACTTTGTATCGTGAATGTTCCTGCTGTAATTGTGAGCAAGCCTTGATTGACAAAGCCTACATTAGAAGTGATTGTGACATTTCCGCCAACGTTTTTTTCAATATTTCCTGAAGGGCTGTTGGTAATAAAGAAAATCCCTCCACTTGTATTGGTAAAATTGGCCGAAGCATTCATCAGGAATGTTCCGTTGTTGTTGATGCTAACGTTTGAACCTGCTGCGGTACATGAAATGTTTCCGGCCCCAGTCCAATTCAAAGTTCCCCCTGAATTAGTAATGCTTACTGAGTTTTGTAAAAACGAAGTTCCTCCAACCCCGGGCATGTTCATCGTACCCCCCGCTAAGATGGTAGTGGCCACATTATTAATGAGTGAACCGGCACTAAAGTTAAACACTCCTCCGTTTTCAACAACCACTTCACCTGTACCTGCTACGGTTTGCGCGTTTGATACGTTAAAGGTACCAAACACCCGAACTTCCGTCGAGGCGATTTCATTGGAGAGGGTTAACTGATTCACTCCTGAAATACTCAAGGTTCCACCGCTCTCCACTACAATTTGATTCGCAGAAACAGAACTGGAGATAGACACCGTATGGGGTGCTCTAATGGTTACCTCATTATCTGTTACCGAGGGTGCAGCCGCTGCCGGGAGCCAAAGAGCACCATTGAACCGTTGCCAGGTGGAAGGTGAATTCCAGATTCCGCTTGCGATGCTTCGAAAATCTCCGTCAACTTGTGCAGTCGAGTAAATACCACTCATAAACATGAGCAGAAGAAGTAGAAGTTTTGACTTCATGATTGGAGGGGTTTGTATTTTGTTAGGTTGTGAGATGGGAATCAGGTTCATTTTTGAGGGATCAACTTGAAGTTGGCTTTCAGTAATGGAGCAATTAAAAAATCCATCGATTTGGGTTTTTGTAGAATTGTCGCATCTTCTTTTGAATCAACGGTAGCATTCGGAAAGTGAATTTTCGGAAAGCGTATCTTGAATGTGAAGATTTGGAACTTCGAAAGCGATGGTAATGAAAAGCGGCTCAATCGCCGCAGGCTGTTCATTGGTCGAACGCAAAGCATTGACAATGTAGTGCAATAACTGTAGGCCCTTGGCGCTTCGTTCATCTTCTTACTCGGCCTATGAATTAACCTGATAGAAATCGGTCGAAGAACAAGCCAACAAATAATACAACACACTAAGGCTACTGGTATATTCATATTCCTGATTGTCAGTAGTTAATGAGTCTTTTTATTGCCGACTAAACACAGTTCTGCCAATCTTTCGGATGTGAAAGGAGCCGTATTCAAACAACAAAGTAAGATTCACTGTAAATTGAAATTAGGTTAGGTGGCATAAAGGTAGGCTCATAATTCGAATCGCGCAATCTAAAATAACTTTAATTAATATTTATATGTGATTATAATTAATCAAAAAAGATTAATAAAGTAAATATAGGAACAGTAAATAGGTGCTAATTCCCGAGTATTTTACCCTATTTAACGGTGCTTGCGCTCTGGTCAACATCAGAAAGTAAACTATACTGAATGTAAGGAAAGTGCTCCAAGCGATCTAAATCCTTATTTTTTTTCAGTTCACTATTTTCTTCTCATGTCTAAGAATCCCGACATCGTGCCTTTATCCTTTGAAGTGGTTGTGTAATCGATTAGCCAGAAGTAAGTGCCATCGGGTGCTTCGCCAAGTTTAGTTCGGCCATCCCAACCAGAATTGAGGTTATCTGTGGAGAACACTTCTGCACCCCAGCGATTCAGGATTCTCAACCGCGATTCTTCGATGCACTCAGCCTTTTGTGGAACGAATACATCGTTGAATCCATCGTTGTTGGGTGTAAATGCGTTGGGAATGGCCAAGACAAAAGTGCAGGTGCAGTTAAGCACCGAAATGAGAATACTATCACGGCTGATGCAATTTTCGTTTCTACCTTCAACCCAATATAGTCCGGAGCTTCCAACAACCTTAGAGTCATCCACACTGCCATCCGACCATAGATAACTTTCTGCTGCCCCCGCTGTTAGTGTAATTAGGTCTCCCTCGCAAAGGTTTAAGTCGCTGCCCAAACCCACCAACGGAATAGCCTCAAGGGTGATGTTAACAGTATCGACCGATTTACATGGCCCATTAGAGGCATTTACCCAATAAACCCCGCTCTCCTCAATATTGATGGAGGCTGTGGTTTCGCCCGATGACCATTGATAGTTTATAGCTTCCTGTGCAGCAAGTTCTATGGGTTGATTGGTGCAAATCAAAGTGTCCGCACCGAGATCTATGGAGGGAAATGTGAAGTAAATCAGTGAAACAGAATCCGTTCCGCTGCACTGTGCCAAGGTGGTTTCGACCCAATACTCACCGGCGCTGGTCACTTGAATACTATTATTGGTAGATCCTGTGTTCCACAAATAGCTATCAGCCGGACCCACGCTCAATAACACGGTATCGCCCAGGCAGGCCGATTGATTTGTACCGAGATTGGGCGGTTCAAAAAACACAATTTCGACTGAATCTGTCGAGCTTCCGCAGTTATTGGATGCAAAAAGGCTGTAAATCCCTGAATTGGAAACTTCAATACTGGGCGCCAGGGTGTTGTCTTGCCAGAAATAGGCTTGAATAATTCCGCCTGTATTTACCGGTGAGAGCGTGAAGGCCTCAGGGGCGCATAATATGGTATCGTTTCCGAGTGAAATTTCAGGTAGCAGTGAAATGCCTATTGCAATGGTATCGCTTCCGCTACAGCCGTCTTTTTCTAACGAAAGCCAATACTCACCGGGTTCAGTGATGAGCAGCGAATCGCCTTGGCTTGCGTCGCTCCACTCATTGTTGGCTCCCTCCACGGGCGACTCCAAACTAAATAGCAACCCCTCGCAGATGGTGGTGTCGGCGCCAAGGCTGAATTCGAAGGCAGAAGTGGTGCCGAAATAAACATCGTCGATGCCAAGGTCGTTGAAGCCATCGTTGCGGCGACTTTCGATTTGGATGAAGGCAAGAGTGTCGTTACCCGAATTCCATTCGGTGCAGAGGTAGGTCCATTGTGGGCAGCACGGTTCGGTGACGAGTGCAAGGTCGATTTCGGCCATTTCTTGTCCGTTGATGCGCAGACCCATCAGTGGAGCGCCTCCTGAAAAACAGTCAGGATTTCGGGCCAAATCGCGTATGTAGCAGGAGAATACGTAAGTGGTGTTTGGGCTCACCGCAATGGCGTTTTGGGTAGCAGGTGGCAGGCTGGGGTTGAATGGCTTCCAGGCTACATCAGGGTCAGCTTGCGAGGCTGTTGGACTGGTATCAAACCAAAGGAATCGGCCAATTGCGGGATC
This sequence comes from Bacteroidota bacterium, assembly GCA_027483445.1. Taxonomy (GTDB): domain Bacteria; phylum Bacteroidota; class Bacteroidia; order M30B66; family M30B66; genus CAMCXT01. Next base: position 21,472 of record JAIXUS010000075.1, read on the forward strand.
TCCTGTGGTGTGGTCGGTTTGAGGGCTCTCGAAACAAGCTCCGTAATTGCGTGATGGAACAATAATATAGGTTCCGGGTGTGGGAAAAAATGTGTAGGGGTTGTCGGTTTGAAAACCGGGCGGAACATCTATAAATGGTGCAGAAAAATCCGGATTGTAATCGGCCAAAAGGTTAGCCCCGTTTGAGCAACATTGACTGTATATGGCCGCACTGAGGAATTGAAGAAATCCCAAAATGTACAGTTTTTTCATGGTTCAGATTGAGATTTGTGATCTGTATGTTGGCAACTTTACTTTCAAAGTTACCTTAGTTGGTTGCTCAATTTCTTCGGTTCAGCGAATAGGGTAGAATTAAGGGTATTTCAATACAATAGCAAGTAGGTATTCTGATTTCGCTTTGAATTTTAATCAATTCATAACGCATTCACCTTAAGCGTTTTTTGAAAGAGCTTTGTTAGGGAATTATTACAGAGTTACGCAAGCTAGTGTGTGACAATGAAAGGTTTTGAACCGACAGAAGTCTGCAAAATATACAATCCACTTTCCAATTTATGGGTATTGATGAGCATGGATTTTTCATTATGAATGGCCTCGAAAACTAATTTTCCTTGTGTATTGTAGATGCGAATGGGTGAATTCAATAATTCACTTTCAATAACCAATATTTCATCTGCTGGAATTGGATAAACTCTGAATTGACTTGCTGAAATAAAATTTAAATTAACAGTGGAAAATGCGATGCAAATTGAAGTATCACGGCAGTTAGCAGTACTTGTTTCTAGGGCATAATTCCCATCAGCGAAGGCTGTTAATGTTGGGTTTGTTTCACCATTGATTATAGAAAAATCGTTGTCACAATTCAACCATTGTAATTGTACATTTTGCGGTAAATTCAAAGCTGTAAAAACATTGTCGTTTAAAACAATTTCTGCGTTTAAAGTGTCGAATGTTAAATTGAGTGTGAGCAAGCTATCGCAACCGAAAGCTGTTGTTAATGTTGCTTGATAAACTCCTGATTCAGTATAAGTTTGGTCATTTACAGTATATGAATCTCCTGCACATAAATTTAAAGAAACTTCGGCGCTCACATTGATACAATTCACAAGTCTAACCAAGGCAAAATCTCTCGTTACACCGTTATCGGTAGTGCCCGCCAGAACTATTTTGTTGTTGTCCTGCAAAACCATAGAAAATAACTCATCATACTTGTTGAAGAAAGACGTGAATACTTTTCCAGCATTGCCGAAATTATTGTCGTATTCGCCATTGGTATTAAAACGATAAACAGCGAAGTCATAACTTTCAAATGGAGTATTTGTAGGGAACGGCTCTCTTCTGGTTAATCCAACCAATAATTTCCCATCCGCTTGTCTCTGAATCGTTTTAATCAACGTATAAATAGATATGAATTGATCGCCAAGGAAAGTTTTCAAAACGCCATTGGTTCCATAACTTGAGTCTAGACTGCCGTTTGAGTTGTATCTGGCAGTTATAAAATTGAAATTCACACTAAAGTCAACGCTTTCTTCGTTGCTTCCTGCGACAAGTATTTTGCCATCTGGTTCAAGAAAAACAGTAAATGGCGCTGAGCTTGCATTTATAGTAAGAACTTCATTTTCAAAACTGGCATCGATTGTTCCGTCACTGTTAAAGCGAAACAAAGCAAACCCAAATCCACCAATCGATCCCTGCGAATAGGTGGAGATGATTATTTTCCCATCGGGTTGGACAGCTATTTCAGGGTCAACACCAGAGACAAACAATCCTTCCTGATAAGCTGTACCGCCATTACCAAAATTTGTGTTTACACTTCCATCGCTACTGAAAGATGTGATGTAGAGCGCAAATGGTTCGCTGTTATCAATAGGACTATATCCATGATTGATGACAAAAAAACCTCCATCCTCTCTCACATGTAAAGCCGATAAAGAAGAGAAGGAAGAAGTTGAGATACTTACCTTACCATTTATTCCAAAACTGGAATCTAAACTTCCATCCGAATTGAATCGAACAACCTCTTGTCCGTTGTTTGATGAAGCGAAATTGCTAAACTCATTCAGCACTAAAATCTTTCCATCGGGTTGAAGGGCGGCTTTTTTAGGTGTGTTGACTTGTTGATCCAAAATCAGAGTGCTTTTTCCATGAACGCCAAAAGAATCATCTAAGCTGCCATCCTGATTATACTTAGCTATTGCAATATCCGAACTACCAAGTGTATTAATGATTCTATTCTTTTTAGTGCCAATCAACAGCAACTTACCGTTGTTTTCCTTAACAAGAATCCGCCCATTGTCATTGCTTGATTCAACTTTTTCACTTGTGATTCCGTCTTCATTAAAACTGTTGTCTAGGGTTCCGTTGCTGTTGTAACGGAGAACGTTCAAATCGGCAAAACTTGAATAGCCAGCCACAAGAATTTTAGAATCATCTTGGACAATATTGCATTTGGGTATATGAGATCCACCTTGCAGAATGGATGTGATTACTTGTCCGTTGTTACCAAAAGATAAGTCGACAGTGCCATCGCTATTATAGCGTCTTGTTAAAAAATCTCCGCCAATACCAAAAGGACCTGCATCAAGAGTTTGTGTATTCACTACAAGTTTGCCATCTGCTTGTTGGGAAACAGAGTTTACTATGTATGAATTATCGTTCGCATCAAAAGGAGCGAGTGTTCTGCCATCTCCATCGAAGGTAAGATCGACACTGCCATTGGAGTTGAATTGTGCAATAGAAAAATTGTTGCTTCCCGCAATGCCAACATAACCAGCAGTTCTTATTTTGCCATTTGGGGCTACACTCAGAAATACGGGATTGTTCGATCCGCTTAAAGTGGCTACAACTTTACCATCTCCATCAAACGTATTATCAAGCGTGCCATCGGTATTGTAGCGAGCCAGTAGGATTCTAGCGTTACCACTACCTGCATTAGCATTACCACAAGCGAGTATTTTCCCATCTACTTGTAAAGCCAACCGAGTAGGAGAATTTTGAAGGAAGCCAAATGTTGTTAAGACCTGACCATTTGAGCCAAACGAATTATCCAAGGTGCCATCTTCGGTATACCTTTCTAGATGAAAAGCGATTGAATTAGTGGCAGTATTGATTTGAGAACCCAGCACAACAATCTTATTGTCAGATTGAATAACGAACGGTACACCACTTCCAATAGGAGACATTCCACCATCAACAAAGCCATTGTTTCCGAAGCTGTTGTCTTTGCTCCCATCCGCATTGTACTTTGATAAAAGAACATTACCTGTTTGTTCATTTATACCCCTATATCCATAGGTTAAAATCTTACCATCGTTTAATACTTGTATGGCATAAACACTTGTATAAATGTTAGTGCCAACGCTGGGACTTTCTATTTTATTCACCACCACGCCATTGTTGCCAAATGAAGCATCACGGCTGCCATCCGTATTGTATCTTATTAGTAAAGCGCTGTAACTATCTCCGGCAAATTCTGTGTTCGTGTTCCCAACATAGGCAGAGCCTCCACAAATAATTTTTCCATCAGGTTGCACGGCAACGGCATTCCCATAAGCTTCGCTGCGGCCAAAGCCTGTAGTTACTTTGCCATTGGTGCCGAATGATAAATCTATGTTGCCCTGCTGAGCATGTGCAAAGGACGAAACAAGCAACAGGAGGAGAAAATGTAGTAGACTTTTCATGTTTAGGAGATGATTAAGTAAGCACTATGGAAACCTAAACATTCATCAGTTTTAAAGCTTCTTAACTCCCACAAGGTAGTTAAAGTTTTGAGGCGATGACCCCATGCACTTTATAGATTTACATTTCTTTTAACCAAACATTCCTTAATTTTTTATGATGGAGAGAATGTGGGATGATTTATCAAGTTTGATCAAGTAAATTCCACTTTGAAGTGAATTTAAGACTAATTCAATTTTGTTTTCATGCTTTATCGTCTCAAAGACCAATTTGCCCAAACTGTCATAAATTTGAATAGGTAAGTTGATGTTACCGCCTTCGATTGAAACATTTCCCTGGGTTGGGTTTGGGTAAATGATGAATTCACTGGAAATAACCGAAGGATAGCCCACACTTGAAAACAAAATACAATCAGAGGTATCGCGGCAATTTCCAGAACGAATTTCCAAAGCATAATTTCCACCAATATAGGTGCTGAATTCTGGATTATTGGCGCCGGCTATCAAGGAGTGATTTTCATCACAATTTAACCACTGAAACATTGCATTATCAGGGGGATTGATAGCGGTAAACGTATTGTCGGCAAGAGAAATTCCGGCGTTTATGGTGTCCACTTGTAAAATGGTGGTTACTAAACTATCACATCCATTTGAAGCAGTTAAAGTGGTTTCATAAACCCCAGATTGATTAAATGTTTGGTTGCCAATGCTGAATGTTTCGCTAGAGCAAATTTGAATAGTTTGAGCAGTGTAAATTGATGGATTTACAGTCAGAGTTAAAATTTCAATTTGGTCACAATTATTAAGCGATGAAACGATACGTGGATATGAGCCACTCAATTTTAACTGGTAGCCATTGTAAAGAAACGAATCTCCAGCGCAAATGGATTGCGAGATAAAGCTCTTTTGAATGCAATTTTGATGCTTGGTAAAGAAACCATCTTGCGCTTCCCAGAATTCACCAATGGGAAAATTGTAAGAAGTAAAATCAGTGCTTGACGTGACTAGGTTATTAGGGAAATTGAATTTGTAAAATCCTGCGAAATGGCCCGATGAATAGATTGCACCACTACTATCTAGGGACAGCCCCGTCTGCCGACAGCTTCCTGCTCCACGAAATTGCTTGTGTGAGATGTAATTCCCATTGGTTGTGTAGCGTGCAATAAATGGATTCGATGATCCATTTATCCCGGTTACATCACTTTGAAGGGAAACCACGTTGGGACCGGGGTCAATATCTACAATAACACTGTTGAGAAACCCACCGAAAACAAGCCTTTCCGCAGCATCTAATTCCAAATAGTTTCCCTGAACTGCTCCGTTTAAAAATGTAATATACGAAGGGCTGACCATCCAAAATGCCCAACGAAAACCACCCGTAGGAGTGTAGCTGGCCAAAAAAGCTGAAGAAGTAGATGAACTAATTGACTCTGTTGGAACATTGTATTGGCCAGGTCCGGGGTCGAAGTCAATTTCAGGTCGTGTATCTAAGTAATTGGGCGGTTGGGAAAATTCTCCTGCCATGTAGTGATTTCCATACGCATCAACAACCATATCTCGAATAACCAATGAGAAGCCACCAATAATGGATTTAGACCATTGAAACACACCGGCAGCATTGTAATGGGCGAAAAATCCATAGGTGCTTAGGACAGATAAGGTATCTAAATCGATAAAGTAATTGGGGTCATCTGGATTAACAAATAAGGAATCCGAAAAATTTCCGGCTAAAGTAAAATCACCCTGTTGATTGATAGATATTGCATTGATATTGCTTAAAAAAAAAGTAGATGAACTTCCTTTTATAAATTTCAAGTATTCACTTTCACCATCGGAGTTAAGCTTTTGATAAAAAACGGTATTGCGGTTATTTATCACATTTTGATCGAAAACTGTGTTCAAGTAGGTATCTATTTGTCCGGTGGTAGAACCGCACAAAATCATCGAATTATCATCGTTAAAAGCAATATCATTAACAATAAAATTCGTGTAATCGTAATTGTATTCTGGAAGGTATGCACCTGATTCATACCGTCGATCCCAAATCAATTCTCCATCAGGGGAGAACTTGGCGATAAATGAATTCTGCGCGTTACTTATCCCGAATGCGTTGAGTGTATCGGAATAATTCAAATCAATTGAAAAATAATACGAACCTGTTAGTATAATATCGCCGGTATTATCAAGCTTTATAATTCCTGCAAAGTCTTGGTAGTACCCACCAAATTGTTTCCCCCAAACGATTTGCCCATCTGAGGTGTATTTGGCTAGAAACAATTGTCGATCTCCGCTTATAGTGTCGAATTGTCCTTCGTAATAGCTGAATGTTGAGGAAATGAGTGGATAAACACCCGGGCCGTTGTCTAGGTCGATGGTATCTTGAAAATTACCTGTTACATATACAAATCCATCGTTAGAAGCAGCAATGCCGGTAATTAAGTCCCCATTTACGGAACCAATGGTTTTAACCCATTGAAACGTTTGTGAAAAACCAATCTTTACAACCCAAAATAATAGGCCACAGAGTAAACAGATTTTTTTCATTAACGTTTATGAATAATGGTAAAAAGATGTGATGTGTTTTCCGACTGAATAAAATAAAGACCGTTTTTCAATTCACTTACAGCTATCTCAAAGCGTTTTGTGCATTTGATGGCCTCAAAAACCAATCTCCCTTGTGCATCAAAAATGCGAATGGGTGAATTCAATAATTCACTTTCAATAACCAATATTTCATCTGCTGGAATTGGATAAACTCGGGATAAGTTTGAGGTAAGTGACTTTAAACCCACTGTGGAAAAGAATAGACAATCGGAAGTATCGCGGCAGTTTTCGGAATTAATTACAACGGCATAGTTTCCTTCTAAAGATGCCGTAAACTCTGAACTAATAGCTCCATCGATGGGTGCAAAATTATTGTCACAATTTAACCATTGTATTGAGGCTTCCATGGGTAGATTAACAACGTTAAATACATCGCCAGATAAACTTATTTCTGCATTCAAAGTATCTATTTCAATCCAAGTGATATACGTACTATCGCAACCCATTAAACTTGTAAAGTTGGATGTATACAACCCGGCTTGAGAATAGGTGCTTCCACCAATATTGACGCTATCGCCTAAGCATAAACGTACTGTACTTTCAAACTGATAGGTTGGATTTTCCCGAACTTCTATGGTGTCGAATTTAGAATAACAGCCCAGACTATCATAACCAATAAAACGAAGGATATCGGAATTATACACCCATTTCGACAGGCTGCTATCGCCATCAGACCACTGCACCATTGGGCTTCCAGAAAGTTGTATATTTATGCTGTCGCCGGAACAAAATTGTATTGGACTTTCCACAGAACTTTCAACCTGCAACTGTGGACACGTATTCAGTTTTGCAATAAATGCATCGCCCGCATCCGGCTCCTGAAATACCGGTGTACTCCACATTAACGTAGTGGATCCAAATACCGGCATCGGCGCATTGTAGCATGAAAACGATCCGGAAAGCACTACATTTCCTCGTGAATCCAAATCAAGATTATAAATTCTTGAAATCATCTGTGTTGCAGGTCCATTGTCGCTACCACGAAACCATACCACATCGCCGTCGGGACTTAACTTTGTAATTAGAAAGTTGCCATATGTGCTTCCATCGGTATTCGTGTATTGGTTGTATATATTTGAGAAATAAGAATTACCCAACAAATCTCCGCTTACAGAGCCAATGAAATTGCCTGTGCCAAAAGGATTGTCGAACTGTCTTATCCATTGGGCGCTTCCGTCGGCAAGTAGTTTAACTACATGTGCATCCTCCATTCCAATTGATGGATTGGGGTTCTGTAAGCTATCAAATACAATGTAAGAGTATTCGTCCAATGCTACATCAAGACCAAAAACTACCGACTCATCCGGAAATACATGAAAGCCCCGAAACCTGCAGTGACCAGTTACATTGGGGCCGTTTGCCTGAATATCGCCCACTTTTGCCCATTCAAAATTCAGTTCACTATCGAAGCGAGCCACAAAAGGTTCTCGCCCCCAATAAAGTTGGTTCGTATAATCCAATTCCGGCAGAATCCACGTTGATGAATCGGAGGTTGCATGTTTGCTTACCACACCGCCTAAATAAATCGCTCCACTTGGAGCTACGGCTAGATCAAGATATTCAATTACGCCCAGTGTTAAATCTACACCCGCATCATAGCTACCCTCTCCCCCTAAATAGTGTAATGAGAGTAATTCTCCACTATGCGAAAGATGTCCGATGTATTTTTTATTAGCCTCGATTGTAAAATCATTTACAATGCACTCATTCTGACTATACCCAACGAATACCAAACGGTTTTGATTATCGGGTACCACAGGATAAATTCCCGTTCCTGGATTATTGAAAATCTCAGGTTCCGAGACACTGATAATGCCACCATTGGCATTAAATCTAATCCACAAACCCCGATTGCCACTACCATTGTAAGTGAAAGTAAAGCCTCCTATATTTACGGTACCGTAATAACTAGCAAATACTAAGGGCTGCCCGTCTATTAAGCACATTAATATAGCACTTTGTACATTTCCCGCAAACGGGAAATGCCAAAGTAATTGACCTGATGGGCTGAATTTTGCAACAAAACTCATCGGTACCATATTGCTGGCATTGTAGGTCTGTCCTCCCAACACCACCGCCGTGCTCTTTGTATAACCAGAAACATAAATATTGTCATCCGAATCCAAATAACTATGTTGAATCTCGTCGAATCGTTGCCCTCCAAATCTCCATGCCCATTGCCAATCTGGGATTTGTGCCAGAAGATTTACTTCATAGAAACCCGCACTCAGAAAGCAGATAAAAAGGAATAGTTTTTTCATAGCGATTTAAGTTTGAATACAATTGTTTTTGTTTAACGGTTTTCGGTGATTTTCATCGAATATCCAAAAGGACAAAAAGAAATTATGATTATTGGGGGTATTAAGAACACTTACATCAAATCTACTATTAAATGGATTGCGTTTTTAATCTCATTTTCATTTGGGTAGAAAAATGGGTATTCAATGTCTTGACGAATTGAAAAATTTAAAATAGGCAATCTCCAACCTTCCCCTTTTGAACTCTCTTATACATGCAATTTTAACTTAAACGCATTAGTTAATTACAGCAAAAGACCTTGTTGCATTGCCTATTCGGATGAAATATAGTCCATCCTTCCAGTTATGAGTAGCCAAGAACATTATTTTATCATTTTTGGTGGCCGTAAGTATCAGTCTTCCCTGAGCGTCGTAAATTTGAAAAGTCTCTTTTGCAACATCGTCTTCGATAACGAGTGTTTCATTTGCGGGAACTGGATAAATCTTGAGGATGCTCGCATTATTTGAATTTAAGCTCAAACTTGAATAGAATAAGCAATCGGAAGTATCGCGACAGCCTTCAGCACTTGTTTCCAGCGCATAATTCCCATCCACAGAAGCCACAAATTCTGAATTGGTAGCTCCATCAATGGGTGCGTAATTCCCCTCACAATTCAACCATTGAAAGCTTGCGTTTATAGGTGGATTAATGGCTGTAAACACATTCTCAGATATAGAAATTTCCGCATTTAAAGAATCTACTTCCATATGCGTGGTCAGCACACTGTCGCAGCCTGCCTGATTAATCAAGGTTTGAATGAACGTTCCGCTGCTGGTATAGGTTTGGTTGCCCACCGTGATGCTTTCACCGGCGCAAATGCGTATATTTTGTTCGGCTTCGCTGCTGGTATTGATATTCAAATTTAACACCGCTATGCTATCACAGCGCTCATTGGTGGTGAGTGATTTTCGATACGTGCCGCTTTCAGTAAGATTTTCGCCTTGCCATGTGAAAGAATTACACGCCGTTTCATTCAAGGTATCGCTTCCGGCGCTGCATTGGCTCCATTTGGCTACGAAAATACAATCCTGACCACTCCCCAAACCGACCAAAGCCGCAGTATCGCTACTTGGATCCATGTCGATGGCACCTGTTCCAATTACACCATTTGAATTGTTTATAACATTGAAAATTCCATTGAAAAACAAGTTGCCATTGCCATCCAGCTCCAATCCACTTCCTCGAATATAGACATTTCCGTCGGCTTTACTCACTCTGATTAAATTGCCATTTGCATCATGTTTAATTATTGCTAGAGCTGGTGTGCCAATGAAATTCTCCACTACATTTTCGTATCCACGGTTGAATGTAATTTGTCCGCTCACTTCGGCTAATGTATAGGTGTTTCCAAGAGAATCTACTTCAATTTTTCTTCCAATTACTGTGGTAAGGGAATCTCCAAATGATTTGGCCCATTCCCAATTGCCGTTACTGTCTAATTTCGCAGTAAATCCGTCTAAATTATTGGAATTAAAACCTTGGCCAGCACCAGAAGCAATGAGCAACAAGCTATCGCTGGTGTTTTTAAACCAAGCACTTTCTTTAAAACTTCCGGTACAATACACATTTCCAGTGGCATCTATATTTAAGCTATTTGCCCCATCGAAGCTTGCACCACCCATCGTTTTTACCCAAATAAATTCCCCATTCTCAGTTAATTTTAAAATATAACCATCATAAAGATTTACAGTAGGAAAAGGAGAAGGATTCTGAAAATCGAAAAAAGCAATATTGTATGATCCACTGAGATAGATTTGGTCATTCACATCGGTTGTTAATTCCGTTAATCCTATATCACCAAAAATTTGTTTTGCCCAAATTAAATTTCCTGTTGAAGTTAACTTTAATAATAAAACATTAGTTGCCTGACCTGTAGTAAATAATAAAGTATCTGGCCCAGGATCTACATCAATTTGTGCTTTGAAAGTAATTCCCATTGTAATATTGCTTTCATTGTCTGTAGCTAGTTTAGAACTAAATTGGTATTCTAAACTTGCAGGGAAGTTGGGGTCGTAATTCAAAGGAGTAATGGGAAGTGCTTTGGCCCATAAAAAAATTCCAGCAGCCGAATACTTTGCAATAAAACCTCCCACATAAGGCGCTAATTCGGGAAGAGTAAAAACGCCTGGTCCAGCATTCAAATCTGCACCAGAAGTGCAATTGCCTGAAATAATAATGTTTCCCTCAGGGTCTATTGCAATACTTTCTATTCGGCTAGCATGAATTGAATTTCCTTGCACAATAACATCCGTTAAAAATCTCGTCCACACCATAATTCCCTGCTCATCTAATTTAGAGATATACGAACCAGGAAGGCTGCTGATTGCATTACCCGGTCCTGGATTAAAATCAACCGGAATTCCAGGAATCGTTGAATACCGTCCTACGGTATAAACATTACCATTTTCGTCTAAAGCGATATCATTGGCCGTTTCGAGTGTGGGGGCACCTGACCCGCCAATAAAATGCGCCCATTCGTAGTTTTGAGTAAATCCATGACCTGCAAGCAGTAGTAGTATACTGAGTAAGTAGATTTTTTTCATTATCGGTTACGTATAATGGTAAAAGGCTGTGAAGTCTTTTCCGACTGAATAAAATAAAGTCCACTTTGAAATAAACGCAAATCTATTTCCATGTGTTTTTCACTTTTAATTGTTTCGAAAACCAACCTTCCTTGTGCATCAAATATGCGTATAGGTAAGTTTGATTTTTCACTTTCAACAATTAAAGTTTCATTGGCGGGAATGGGATAAATATTTAAATGATTTGAAGTAATTAAATTTACTCCCACACTCGAAAAGAATAGGCAATCGGAAGTATCGCGGCAGCCTTCAGCACTTGTTTCCAGCGCATAATTCCCATCCATTTGAGCAATAAATTCCGAATTCGTTTCGCCGTTTATGGGCGCGAAATTCTCCTCACAATTCAACCATTGAAAGCTTGCGTTTATAGGCGGATTAATGGCTGTAAACACATTCTCAGTTAAAGAAATTTCTGCATGAACAGTATCCACCACCAAATGCGTAGTAAGCACGCTGTCGCAGCCTGCCTGATTACTCAAGGTTTGGATGTACGTTCCGCTGCTGGTATAGGTTTGGTTGCCCACCGTGATGCTTTCTCCGGCGCAAATGCGTAAATTTTGTTCGGCTTCGCTGCTGGTATTGATATTCAAATTTAACACCGCTATGCTATCACAGCGCTCATTGGTGGTGAGTGATTTTCGGTACATACCGCTTTCAGTAAGATTTTCGCCTTGCCATGTGAAAGAATTACAGGCCGTTTCATTCAAGGTGTCGCTTCCGGCACTACATTGGCCCCATTTGGCCACGAAAACGGTTTCTGTGCCTCTACCGGCTCCTATTAAGGGCAGCGTGTCTAAACCGGGATCAAAATCAATCATGCCGGTACCTTCGATGACACCCCATGGGAAATTCATGTCGAAATTAACCACAGAAAATACTCCGGTAAAATACAAATTAGCCTGCCGATCCAACGAGAAATCATAACAATTCACAAAGCGATCGCCATCAATAATGCCGGTGCGAATGTAATTTCCGTCTTTATCCAACTTCATGAGAAATGTGGAATTATTTCCCCGTGCATATAAAATATCACCGTTTCCTGAATAATTGAAGTCTGCAGAATCAGAAATCGCCCCGCATACATACACATTGTTTAAACTATCGCTTTGGATTTTATTCCCATAAACGCCGATTGTAGAATTACTGGCTTGTTGTTTTATCCATAAAAAATGCCCGTCGGGATTTATTTTGGCCACAAAACTATTGTTCCCACTGTCCACATAGGCATTGTTCTTTAATAAAAACAAGCTATCCGTTGCACTTCTAAAATAGAGCGAGTCTCTAACAATCGCTCCCGTCGCCAATACATTTCCTTCACGATCGGTTGCAATTCCCGAGCAACCGCCATAACCGGCGTAAGGACCATGTATTTTATTGATCCACGATACTTCGCCTAAAGGGCTCATTTTTAAAATGTAGGAATCAGCAAAACTGTAGCTACTTATCCAGTTTTCGCCAGTGCTTGGATCAAAGTCAACTGACCCCATAAGGCCTCCCTGCACATAAATGTTGTTTTGGGAATCGATTGCCAGCGAACCCGCTGTATTTGTCACTCCACTGAAATGTTGTCCCCACACATAATTTCCTTGATGGTCTAATTTTACAATTGCCGCATTATAATTCAAGCCTCCACATTCTTTCCATACCGCATTACTGCCGGGATCTAAGTCAATTCGCCCACGAAAATTCAACGAGAGCACAATGTTCTGCGCGCTATCTAAGGCAATGCCTCCAACATTATTGAACACCGGTGCGTTCGGAACAATATCCAAGGCCATGCATGGAAAGGTTTTCACCCAAAGAAAATTACCGGCCGGTGAGTAAGAAGCCACAAATAAATTAGCTACCATGCTATCGCCAACGGCAGGGCCTGAAGTCACATTAAACACGCCCGAGCCAAGATTAAAGTCCACGGTGCCTCCAATGGCCCCGGCAACAATCAAATTTTCCTGTGCATCCAGCACAATGGCTTGCAAATCGACGCCTCCAATTTCGTTTAATGCAAACGGGCGGGCCCAAACAAAATTCCCTTGTGCATTGAGTTTGGAGATAAAGCCGGCCGTCCCGTTTGTATTGGGTGTGACGCCGAATACCGCAGGACCGGGGTCAAAATCAACCGGGCCACTTTGCGACAAAACAAAGTAACTGTATGAACCAATAGTATACACATTTCCTTGAGCATCGGCACGCACTCCAACACCTTTGCTGCCTTGGTTCCCAGCAAAGAATTTCGCCCAATGGGCTTGCTGAGCCATCGCAGAAAAGGGAAGAAAAAGGCCGATAATGAGAAATGAGATGTAAAGATTTTTCATGGCTTGATGTTTCATTGCTTCACAATTTTAAATCGGCATTGATCCACTTCCAGAACATACAGCGCCGGAGCATAATTCCTGAAATCAATGATTTGCTTTTCGGGTGTTCCGGTTTTTTGCCAAATCAAAGCTCCGGTAGAGGAAAACAATCGAATGGCATACGTTTCCTTATCCAATAGAAACGAAATCTGATCGCTCACCGGATTGGGAGAAACCCGCATATTTTCGCA
>JAIXUS010000028.1 GCA_027483445.1 Bacteroidota bacterium
ACTTCCAACGACGCTCACCCTTCCGCCTTCCCCACCTTTCAACTTTATACTTTCTACTTTCAACTAAAGTAAAGCCCATGAAAAACCTATACATCACACTCTTTCTCGCAATCTTAGGGTTTAGCGTTCAACTAAATGCCCAAACTATCAAACACATCCACCGTCACAACCAGCCGGTGTTGCGCATTCCTACCCATTTGATTGATAAGGTGGAAACCGCCGATGTGCAGGGAACGCCGCACTTGCGGGTGATTCAGTTCAACGGGTATGTGAGTGAAATTCCGTTGGCGCAAATTGACAGCATTACGCACAGCGAGGGCGAAGCGGTTGCTCCCGAACAATTGGGGAATCTCCGCACGGCTTCTGTAATTGGTGTGGTAAGTGGCCCCACCGGAGCGCTGGAAATGAATGCCATTGTGCGTTCCCCTTTCGGTGGCTATGAAACCCGCACCGACCCGAATGGGGTGTTTTTCCTCAACAACATTTTGATGTGCGACAAGATCAACTATCTGTACGTTGCCTAAAAGATTGAATTGAAAGATGAATGTTATAATTTATTCGTCTTTCGGGAAGTTTTCTTGGTTAGATTGCGTATTTTTAAACCAAAAAAAGAGTCGTCTGTGTCACATTTTTTATATTTCATTCTATTATTTTTTGTGCTATTCAACGGCGCTGTTTTAAAAGCTCAGGATCCACAATTCACACAGGCCTTTAGTTCATCAATTTATACGAATCCTGCATTTACCGGAAGCGCCGGGCAAGGCCGGTTGCAAGCGGCACACCGCATTCAGTGGCCTAACGTTTCAGGAGGATTTTATACCACCCATGTGGGTGCTGATTTTGCCCATGACAAATTGCCTTTGGATATTGGAGTCAATTTTTTGCGTGACCGGAATAGGATTGGAACTATTGTGACGCACGGCTTTGGACTGAGTTTAGCGCGCTCATTCAGGATTTATAAAAATCTATCGCTTCGGTTGGGGCTTTCTGGTTCGTTCAACAATCGAAGTCTGGATGTATCGAAACTTACCTTCGGAGATCAAATTGATTCCCGTTATGGATTTATTGATGAAAGCCAAAGTGTAATCCCATTTCCAGACCTGCGTTACGCGAATTTCAACCTGGGAACGATACTACACTCTAAAGTGTTTCTGTTCTCTTATGCTATGAACAATGCAAACAGGCCAAGTTTGACTTTTGGATTTGCTCCTTCTCGTTTGCCTGTAAGGCACGAATTGCGAGGATCACTTCGCATTTTTAATCGCCAATCAACATTCAATAGCAAGGTTTATCTGAATCTCGCATACACCCAACAGCAGGAATTTCAATCATTCATAGCAGGAGCTTCAGTTTTACTTGGTCATTTTAAAATTGGAGCCGCTTACAGGAACAGCGATGCACTGATTGGTTTGTTGGGTTATGCTTCAAAACGATTCGCCGTTTCGTATTCTTACGATTATACAGTTTCAAAATTAACCAATGCAACCGGTGGTTCTCATGAATTTGCCTTTGCAGTGTTTTTGGGGAGTATGCAGGAAAAAAGATCCTCAATTTCCTGGTTAAAGGATTTGTTTTAATACAGTTTGTTTCCTCCCCTTGGAGATTTATAGCATTAATCGCGGGTGCTACAGATGTGAGGCAATGAAGCAAAGCTGTTCATTCATGCTGTATTTCCGGCCAACTTAATACGAAACTGCAAAGATTCACACGTATTAGGATTTTAGAAAGCAAACCCCAATAATACAATCTGCCATCAGTTTTCGAAATAGATTCGAGCGCGGCTGTCGATAAAACCCATAAACTGACCTTGAGCATCGGTGCATTTCATCAGGTAAAAAGGGTACTGGAATCTGCCACGGTTTTTTGAAATGCTGCTCACCGGGTATGGAAACTTGGGTTCAATCCGTAAAGGTTTTCTGATGTATCCATCCGATGTAAACAACGCAACACCATAGTTCTCGCCCTTTCGAAGGCTAAAAAATCGCGTGGACTGGTCGTTTGGACGGACAACATTAACCGCGTCGTAATTGCCTTCGAGTGTGGGATTCAAACCAAGACCGGTAAACCCGTAGACACCGTTTTTTTGAACCATAAGGCGAAATTCAGGGTGATATACATCTTTGGGCCCCAGCCACAAGTTCATTTCGATATGTGCATACTCGATCGGAAGTGCAATTGCGCCCGAATCGTTGATGAGCCCCATCTTCCAGTTTCCAAGCTCATCGCGTTCGCCAGCCAGAAAGAAAACATCGCGGGAAGCTCCAGCCACCGGAAAGCGTACCAAAGTGTCGAAAGCCATGGCTGAATGGCCATAAAAACACTGTACTACCTGTTTGTTGTGCAGCCTGTATTGGATGAAATTCGAATAAGTCACCGAGGAGTCGTTGCGCTGCCAAACATTGGTTATGCCAGCATTGTAGGGAGAAACTTTAAGGTTTTTAGCTTCCGGTGGCAATGGAATGTGGTGGCGCGTTATGTTCAATTTTCCATTCTGGGAGAAACGTACAAACAACGAATCGTTTTTTATTGAATAATTGGCCGAAAACCGACTTGTTGTTGCAGTGCTTGGGGGGCGTGAGCCAACTCCAGCTCCTCGGTATGAACTGGATGGATATTCGACTTCTTCGGCAGGCGCTTCGGCAGTTCCGTAATGCGGATAAGGAACTGATTCATCCATCTCAACCTCAGAATCTGTTGACTCAATAAATCCTTTATTCTGAGGTACCGGACGTTTCGGATTGCTGCTCACCCATTTTTTCTTGTCGATATCATATTCGAAGGTGAGCAATTCTTCATAATTTACGTTTGGCCGCTTCACTTCAACATGTACCTGATTGTTGCGGCGTTCGGTGAACTCTATATTGCTGCAACCTATGATAAGCTCCTGGGCCAATTCAGGCTGGTCTATCGTAAGTACGTACAAACTGCGAAGCTGATCAGGGGTTTGGCACTCCAGAAAAAGGCTGCGTTTGGATCCATCTTTCGTTTCGAAGTAAGCAGAATAAAGAGTGCTTTTAATGAGCCAGCCCAATGGAACTGCCCGCTTACCCGAATTCAGGAAATACTCAATTTTATCGGCCGACTGTATGCCCTCAATGTAGTGAGGGCTGCTGAATTTTAGCGTGGTGAAACGCGGGGGAACCACCTCATGACTGGTGTAAAACCCAAATAGATTATCGGATTGAATCACAAAACCACTTCGGGTTTCGCTTTGTAATCCCCAAAAGCTATCTTCGATAAACTGGCATTGTTGATATTTTGGAGGAAGCACAAATTGCCCCAAGGTATCCACGAGTCCCCACAAATTTCCTTTTCGATATGGAATGAGTACGCTGTTTTGCGCCGTTGCACTGAATGTAGTGGCGCAAAAGACTAAGCATAGTGATAACTTAAGCGTTGAAAAAGGCATGGGTGAAAGATAGGATTTTCAGGGAAACGAGAGGCCGCGCCCGGGATTGGAGCAAGCTACCGTGTAGCGCGGAAAGCCCGAAAAGGCGCCCCCGAAAAAATGCTTCTCAAACAACCGAGACTTTTGAACAAATCGATTTAGTCGATGCGGCTGAGCGACCATGCGAAGCCTAGTGCTACGCTAAACCAACGGATGTCGCCTTTGAGATCCTCAGTGGTGTAACTAATGGCTCCTCCGTCGAGGGCGACAGTTTCGGGCCTGAAGGGCGACATGAGTCCAGAATAGCCCACTTTGACGGTCATGGCGAGGTGATCTTCGAAGAAGTAAAGAAAATTCACGGAAGCATCGAAGGTCCAGTCTTCGTAATTGTATTCTTCCGGTCTAGGTGGTGTATCGACTTTTCGAATTTTGCCATAACGTACCAACGATTGCCCAACTCCGAAGCTGTAATTGAAGAGCGAATACGGCGAAATCCACTGGTCGTAGCCAATTGCAATGCTTCCGGTGTACATGTTGTGCGTGGTGCGGATAGGCTGGTAGATGACAATTCCGTCGATGATGAGTTCGTCGTTGAAATTTGAGGCATTACGCGCTACCTGAAAGCCGGTGTAGCGTAGGTTTACCGCCGCTTTCCAGCCTTTGTAAATACCAAACCAGGCTCCGAGGTTTACATCGCCCACAGAGTAAAAGTTGTCGCGCATGGCCCGGGGACTCGTAAGCAGCCCGATTCCGCCGTCGAAACGCACCGTGAAAGGGAGTTTGCGCTGTTCGGTTGGACGCTCATCGTCTTGAGCTTTCATACACAAAGGCAGGGTTAGGAGCATTCCAACCAGCAGAATGCTACGAAACCCAATGCTTTTGTGTACGATTTTCATGGTGTTTTATTCGACCGGTTTTACCATTGACGCGTTGATGCCCATACTAGAGAACCCGCCATCGTGGAAAAGGTTCTGCATGGTAACCATACGTGTAAAATCGGAAAATAGTGTGATACAATAGTTGGCACAGTCGATTGCGCTGGCATTTCCAAGGGGCGACATGGTGTCGGCGTAATTGTAAAACTCTTTAAAACCGGGCACTCCGGAGCCGGCAGTGGTCCAGGTAGGCGACTGAGAAATTGTGTTCACTCTCACTTTTTTGGCCTTACCGTAGTGATATCCGAAGCTGCGGGCAATGCTTTCGAGAAGCGCCTTGGCCTCGGCCATATCGGAATAATCGGGGAAAGTCCGCTGGGCGGCAATGTAGGAAAGCGCTACCACTGAGCCCCATTCGTTGAGTGCATCTTGTTTGTGGGCCGCCTGCAACACGCGGTGGAGCGACATGGCCGAAACATCTAAGGTTTTGTGGAAGAAGTCGTAGTTCAAATCGGCGTATGGCCTGGCTTTACGCACGTTTGGCGACATTCCAATGGAGTGTAGCACGAAGTCGATCTTGCCTCCAAGGATTTCCTGGGCTTTCGTAAATAAATTATTGAGATCGTCGTCGACGGTGGCATCAGCAGGAATGATTTGCGCATTGCATTTTTCAGCCAGCTTGTTGATTTCGCCCATTCGCATGGCAATGGGGGCGTTGGTCAGCACGAAGCTCGCGCCTTCTTCATAAGCGCGTTCTGCGACTTTCCAGGCGATGCTCTGCTCATCGAGCGCACCGAAAATAATTCCTCTTTTTCCTTTCAGTAATTGTGTCATGTTGCGAGTTATGATTCGTGGCTAAAATAGCCAATTCTTTATTCTTTGATTTGTAAAAGCGCTTTGGCGTTATTTCTTGCGGCTTCTGAGAGTTTTTTGCCGCTCAGCATGGCTGCAATTTCATCAATGCGTTCGTTGGCACTAAGCCTTTGAATAAGGGTTTCGGTGGTCCCTTCCCTACCCGATTTGTACACTTTGAGGTGGTCGTTTCCTTTTGAGGCAATTTGCGGCAGGTGCGTTATGCTGATGACCTGTAGTTCCTTGCCCATCTGTTGCAGTACTTCGCCCATCGATTCGGCCACTGCACCCGAAATTCCGGTATCTATCTCGTCGAAAATAATGGTGGGCAAGGCTACCGATGAGGCCATCACCTTTTTAAGCGAAAGCATCAGGCGCGAAAGTTCGCCGCCAGACGCTACCTTTCCGATTTCCTGCGGAGGCTGACCCGGATTGGCACTGAACAAGAGCTGCAAATCGTCGATTCCATCTTCCGACAGCGCTTTGTCGCTCCACTCAAACGAAAGCTCGGCCCTGGGCATGCCCATGCGGTGCAATAATTTCATGACCCTTTCGGCGATGGCCGCAGATTCCGACCTTCGTAGTTTCGACAACTGCTTAGCCAGATGTATGGCCTGGTTGAGCTCCAGTTGCATTTGTGCTTCCAATTCAGCGATTCGGACTTCAAGCGAGCCGGCGTCGGTAAGTCGGGACTTCAGTTCATCGCGAAGCCTGAGCAAGGCCTGTTCATCGGCACAACGGTGCTTTTGTAGTAGTCTGTTAATTAAATCAATACGCTGCTCTACGTGAAGCAATCGGTTCGGATTGACTTCTACCTTTTGTAGCGCGGCTTCCATTTCGAAGAGCAGGTCTTTCCACTCTACATTCCAAGCCTGGAGTCGTTCTACGAGGCTATCGAGCGATATGCTGTAGCGTTGGGCTTGTTTAACCTGATGCGTGCAGCGCTGAATGAGGGCTGTAATGCCTTCATTTTCAGCATCGGCAGTTTGTAAGGCCTGACCAAGGGCATCTCGAATTTCGCCGGCGTGGGTGAGTGCTTTAAACTCATCTTCAAGTGCCGGAAGCTCATTTTCTTGCAAGGCGGCTTCGTCGAGTTCCTGCACTTGAAATTCGAGGTAATCTTTCTCCTGCCGAATTCGCAGCTCTTGTTCCTGCAGTGCTTTAAGCTGACGAGCGGTTTCGCGGTATTTCAAGAAGGCCGATTGGTATTCGGGCAAAATGCGGAGGGCTCCCGATGGACCATCAATCAGTTTTAGGCGAAAGCCTGATTGGTGCAACAGCAGCGTGTCGTGTTGCGAGTGGATATCGACCAGTAAATTGCCCAAACTCCGCATTTGTTGGAGGTTTACCGGTGTATCGTTGATGAATGCACGGGTTTTTCCGGCCGTACCGAGTTCGCGCCGAAGTATGCATTGGGTGTCGTAATCGAGGTCGTTGTCCTGAAAAAACTGCTTAAGGCCTGAATGATTCAGCTCAAATTCGGCTTCGAGGATGCACTTTTCGCGAAACTGTCCTTCTGCCCGACCGCCCAATAACAAGCCAATGGCGCCAAGGAGAATGGATTTCCCGGCACCGGTTTCTCCGGTTATAATGGTAAGCCCAGACCTAAAATCGAGTTCCAGCTCACGAATGAGGGCGTAATTGCGAATGCTCAGGCGTTGCAGCATGCTACAAAAGTAAGCGGCCTGTCATCCGCCAACAAGGCGGGCAAACAGTAATTTATAGACATATCTGTTAACAACTCTGTGAACAGCGGTAGACAAAGGGCGACATGCTTCGTATTAACTTGCGCCCGGTGAATCCGATTATCCACAAAACACTGCTCGGCGAGAGCCAAACGCTGGAGTTCAAATTCGAATTGAATTCGGCCCGGCGTATTGCGGCTACCTTGTCGGCTTTTTCGAATACCGACGGCGGAACTTTGTTGATTGGCGTGAAAGACAATGGGCACATTGCCGGCGTGCGTGCCGAGGAGGAATTGTATGTGCTGGAAGCCGCGGCAGAATTGTATTGTAAGCCAAAGGTGGAGACTGAAATCAGGCGTTGGGAAGTTGAAGGCAAAGTGGTGTTGGAGGTCGTAATCAAAGCCTCTGAGGCGCGACCGGTAAAGGCCGAAAGTACGGAGGGCGACTGGAAAGCCTGGGTGCGGTATGGGGCATCAAACCGCTTGGCCAGTCCTGTTCACCTCGAACTGTGGAAGATGCAGTTTACCCGCGAAAAGCCCTCGGTTTACTCCACAAAAGAGCAAAAGCTGCTGGAGGCACTCAGGCAAAAGTCGTGGCTCAGCCTCAATCAGGCCGCCAAACTCACCCGAATTCCACGACAGGCTATTGTGCGCACCATGGCCAGCTTTGTTCGATGGGAGCTTGCAGAAATGCTTGTAGATGAGGGCGGTAGTTTTGTTTTTTCCCTTCGGGAGGATGACTAAATCCAATTGCTCATAATGCTGTGGCACTGCCCAGAACGACACTTCGACTCCTGGTAGATTAAGGCGGCAGTTTTGTTTTTCCCTTCGGGAGGATGACAAAACTAAATGCCTATGGTGCTGTTGTATTGCCCATGAAAACCCTTCGACTTGTTTTAGGTGATCAGCTCAATGCGCATCATTCCTGGTATCGTGAAGTTAATCCAGACGTGCTGTATGTGCTGATGGAAATGCGACAGGAAGCGGAATACGTGCAGCATCACGTGCAGAAACTCGTGGGGTTTTTCGCGGCCATGCGCCAGTTTGCAGAAGCCTTGCAAGGCTCAGGACATCAAGTCGTGTATTTTCGATTTGGCAACGAGGCAAACACAGGAATTTTGGATGAGAATCTGCGACACCTCATTGCAAAACATACTATTGAACGCTTTGAATATCAGCTTCCTGACGAGTACAGGCTCGATGAACAATTGAAGGCCTTTTGTGCTTCACTGTCGATTCCTTCAAGCGCTTGCGACACTGAACATTTTCTCACCACGAGAACCGAATTGGGAGAACTCTTTGCGGGTAAAAAGCAGTTTCTCATGGAGACCTTTTACCGTGCCATGCGGAAAAAATACGGTATTCTCATGCAAGGACCTGAGCCGGTGGGCGGTAAGTGGAATTTCGATCACGACAACCGTTCGAGCTACGATGGTAAAGTGGGCATTCCCACGCGTTTTCCGGTGTCGAATCAGGTGGCCGAAGTTTTGGCTGAAATTGAAGCCTTAAACATTCCTCGTTTTGGGGAAATTGATGCGGCAAACTTCATCTGGCCGCTCAACCGTGAGCAGGCCATGCTTGTGTTGGATGACTTTGTGAGTAAGCGTTTGCCCTGGTTTGGAACCTATCAGGATGCGTTGTACACGGGCGATGCCTTCATGTTTCACTCGCGGCTTTCTTTCGCCTTGAATACCAAGCTGATACACCCTCTGGAAGTTGTGCAGGCAAGTATTCAAGCCTGGGAAGCCGACCCGGAACGCATCACCTTGAACCAGCTCGAAGGATTTATCAGACAGATTATTGGTTGGCGCGAATACATGCGGGGCATTTATTGGCTAAAAATGCCTGATTATGCGGGCTTAAACTTCTTTGAAAACGACCGAAAGCTGCCTGAGTGGTTCTGGACCGGAAAAACTCGGATGCGCTGTATGCAAAAAGCCATCGGGCAAAGCCTCGAGCATGCCTATGCACACCACATACAGCGCTTAATGGTTACCGGTAATTTTGCTTTGTTGGCTGGTATTCATCCCGACGAAGTAGACCGCTGGTATTTAGGCATTTACATTGATGCCATTGAATGGGTGGAGATTACAAACACCCGGGGAATGAGTCAGTTTGCCGATGGCGGAATTGTGGGTTCAAAGCCCTATTGCAGCAGTGCCGCCTACATTAACAAGATGGGCAACTACTGCGATGGTTGTTATTACAGCCACAAGGAGAAATTCGGTGAAAGGGCATGTCCGTTTAACACACTATACTGGCATTTTCACGTGCGCCACAGGGAAAAGCTGGAGCGAAATCCGCGCATTGGCATGATGTACAAAACCTGGGACAAAATGGCGCCCGAGCAGCAAGAAGCGATTTTGGAAAAGGCGGAACAGGTGCTGAATAGCATTGAAAAATTGTAATTCAAACATAACGTTTAGGCTGAAAAACAGTGCTATATTGCCCCATGTTCAAGTCACTGGGAAAATACTTTTCAGCCTACTTCATTAGCTTAACAGCCGCAGCCGCAGTTATCTACTACTTCATTATCTCCGGAAACACGTTAAAACCTGAGCTGCAGGCGATAAAGGACGTCGCTGACAAGGTACCGGCAAACCTGAATGATTTAACGCAGGTCATCGAAGAGAACTTTCACCATCCATTACCGATTTTGATCGTTCAAATCATCGCCATCATTGGTATTG
Organism: Bacteroidota bacterium; assembly: GCA_027483445.1. Taxonomy (GTDB): domain Bacteria; phylum Bacteroidota; class Bacteroidia; order M30B66; family M30B66; genus CAMCXT01. The sequence continues at coordinate 9,490 of JAIXUS010000028.1, forward strand.
CCCGTTTTTTAGGATTGCTCTTTTCAAAACTTGGTCAGCCGGGAGTGATTGGCGAAATTCTCGCCGGTATTATCCTCGGTCCATCTGTCTTGGGAGCCTATTTTCCCGAGTTATCACTTTCGCTCTTTCCAACGGGTTCGCTTGGGAATCTTCAGGTATTGAGTCAGATTGGTTTGATACTCTTCATGTTCGTAATTGGCATGGAGCTCGATATTTCGGTGATTAAGAGCAAAGCAAAAGACGCCATTTTTATTTCACACATCAGCATTGTGGTACCTTTTACGTTGGGGGTCGTTTTAGCTTTTTACACCTTTACCGAATTTGCTCCCGAGCAGGTACCGTTTATATCATTCGCCCTATTCATGGGCATTTCGATGAGTATCACCGCCTTCCCTGTTTTGGCCAGAATTATTCAGGAAAGAGGGCTTACCCGAACCAAGCTTGGAACCATTGCCATTACAAGTGCTGCTGTTGACGATGTTACCGCCTGGTGCCTCCTGGCCGTGGTTATTGCCATTGTAAAGGCTGGTTCGGTGAATTCAGCTTTACTCACCATTGGACTTTCGTTGGTGTATGTGATGTTCATGTGGTACCTCCTGCGTCCGTTTTTGCAACGATTGGGAAGCATCTACAACAATCGGGAAAGCATTTCGCGCGGTTTGATTGCGGCCGTTCTTCTGATGCTTTTAGGATCTGCCTGGGCAACAGAAGTTATTGGTATTCACGCCCTTTTCGGTGCTTTTCTCGCAGGAGTGGTGATGCCTGATTCACTGAATTTCCGAAAAATCATGATCGACAAGCTCGAAGATGTAGCGGTAGTGCTCCTTCTGCCCTTATTTTTCGTATTCACCGGACTTCGTACTGAAATTGGTTTACTGAATAGCCAAGAACTCTGGCTAATGTGCCTTTTGGTAATTGGCGTTGCCACAGTTGGGAAGTTTATGGGCTCGGGCCTTGCCGCTTTGTTTGTGGGACAAAGCCTGAAAGACAGTTTGTCGATTGGCGCCTTGATGAATACAAGAGGCCTAATGGAGCTTATTGTGCTCAACATTGGCTACGATCTTGGCATTCTAAGTCCACAAATGTTTGCCATGCTGGTGTTGATGGCCTTGGTAACCACCTTTACTACCGGTCCAATGCTCAGCCTGATCAACTGGGGCTTTCGAGAAAGGTACATACAGCCGGCCATTCAGCCCGTTGTGGAAGATAAAAAGTCGGCCTTTAACGTGCTGATTTCATTCGGCCTCGCTACATCAGGACGAAAGCTTCTCAAGCTAGCGCATCAGCTCTATGGCGGAAACCCGGCAAAAGTGAACATGTCGGCCGTACACGTTACCCTGAGCGCCGACGTGAGTATGATGAATGTCGAAGAGTTTGAACGTCAAAGCTTTAAGCCTATTCGTTCAGAAGCTGAAAAGCTCAATATTCCGCTCGAGACACATTACAGACTTACTACCGATCTTCATCGTGAGGTGAATGCCATCGCCGAAAGGGAAAATACGCGTTTACTGATTGTTGGTGCCGGACAATCGCTTTACACAGGTTCTCTTTTGGGCAATCTTGTTGGCGTTACCAAGGCGCTTTCGCCTGAAAACCTGCTCGACACCATCACAGGTCAACGGCCGCTTTTGCCTTCAAACGATTTAATCGACGAAAAGGCCAGGGTTTTCCTCAACGAAACAAACTGTGATGTAGCGGTGCTGCTCGACCGTGACTTTAGCGATTCGAAGACGATTTTTGTGCCGGTATTCGCGCACGACGATATCTTTCTATTGGATTACGCCCAAAAGTTCATCGAAAACAACAGCTCATTTGTTGTAGTAGCCGATACCACCCAGCTCATGGAAAGGGGCTCAGGCTTGCAAGACCGCTTTGATTCCATCTGTAAATCCTGCGCCGGAAAAATTTCGATGCTTCAGGAACGCACCATTCAAAAAGAATTTCTCAACCGTCAGGAACTGATGCTCGTGAGCTACAAGAGTTGGAAAGCCCTCACCGAGAGCAAAAGCCTATGGCTGGAGCACATACCGAGCGTACTGGTCATTCGTCCAACCGCTCAAATTAGCTAATTTCTCATCATTGAACGCTTTGCGCCTGAACGAATACAGCGCGGCGTTCTTCACGTTAAGATTTCATGAAAAAAACCACAACCCTCATTCTGGCCATTTTACAAATCAGCCTCGCTTTTTCCCAGTGGCGACAAGCCAATCCATACGGTGGCCAAATCAACGATATGGTTTTTCCCGACCGAAAAACCGGGTTTGCCTGCGGACAGTCGACCGGGCAGGGAAGCTGTTCCGGAACCTCAAGCATTCTTCGAACCATCGACGGTGGCGAAACCTGGATTCGTGTCAACACCGGTGCAACTGTTACCCTCACCCGACTTCAATTTTTAGATGCCTTTACAGGCTGGGCCCTCGGTGCAACAAGCACCATCCTTAAAACTACCGATGGCGGCCAAAGCTGGACCTCTCAAACCACTGGTATCGGAGCTGGATTGAATGACTTGCACTTTCCCAATGCCAATACCGGCTACGTGGTTGGACCGGGCGGATTTCTTCGAAAGAGCACCAATGGAGGAGGTACCTGGACAACCATTGCCTCGGGTACCACGCAAAATCTTTTTTCGGTTTGGTTTGTGGATGCCAATACCGGTTACCTTGTAGGCAACGGTGGAACCATTAGAAAAACCACAAACGGCGGCAGCTCCTGGAGCTCTGTGTACACAGGAACTGAGCTGTTTCGCGATGTTTGGTTTTCAGATGCCAACAACGGATATGTATTGGCTTTCAACAAAATCCTGCGCACCACCAATGGAGGCGCCTCATGGACATCCTTTGATGCCCCTTCAAACTATGTGCTTATCCGTTTTCAATTCATCAGCGCCACTAAAGGATTTGCCATCGGCGACCCCAATGTGCTTTTGAAAACCGAAGATGGAGGACAAACGTGGAGCGAAGTTGTTCCCTCCGGCGACACAGACTCGTGGAGAAGTGTCTTCTTTTTCGATGAGCAGAACGCCTTTGGCTCCAAAGATTTAGGACGAATATACAGAAGCAATGATGGGGGCATTGGCTGGACCAATGTGCATACCGGAATGTGGGCCGAAATGCAGGATTGTGCGTTTAAATCGCCCACCGAAGGATTGTTTGTAGGCAGCAATGGGAACATCTTCCGAACCACCAATGGCGCGCTAACCCTACGGGAAGTCCCTTCCGGAACCAATGAATCCCTCGGTTCAGTGCAGTATCTCACCGAGAATCTGGTTTTGGCCGCCGGTGACAGCGGTACCGTGGTTCGTTCTGAAGATGCCGGATTAACCTGGACAACCATTTCAACCGGTCAGGAGGCCATCATTACCGACCTCCACGCGGTCGACTCCTTGTGGGCCTATGCCACCACCAGCGATGGAAAGGTGTTGCGGACCATCAATGGAGGGCTCAATTGGTTTGTTCAGCAGCCGTTTGAAGCCCAAACCCTGAATGCCGTGTATTTCCTCAACCGAAACTATGGAATGGTTTGCGGAAACGGCCGTATTTACCGAACAACAACTGCAGGCCTGCTTTGGGAGCTCACGGTAAATGGCGTTTTGCAGAACTCAAGTTTCGATGACATCTGGATTACCTCACAAAATGTGGCTTACGCCTCCGGTGGCTTTGGGAAATTGCACAGAACGCTAAACGGAGGCACGGAATGGGCCCCGGTTTTTCCGCCCGGACAAACCAATGCAGAAATCGACGAGATGTTTTGGCTCACCGATTCATTGGGCTTTTTCGCCCGGTTGAATTCCCAGGCTAGAACGGTGAACGCCGGAGTCAATATCGGCTCAGAATCTACGTATTGCCTGGCCAACAACGGTGGTGTAAACACCATTTTCATGGTGGGCAGCAATTACGGTTATTGCACAGGCGGCTTGTCGCGTGTGCTGCATACCCTGAAACCGCAAGAGCTTAACAGAACCTATCTACAAGACAGTATCTACTGCTCCGGTCAGCGGATTTTCGTGGGCTTTATCGCCGGTGGAATGCTGGTCAACGACAATGTAGTTACCGCCCAGCTCAGCGATGCTTCAGGAAGCTTTGCCAATCCGGTGAATATTGGGTCCTTAACACTTGGGTTGCCCTCCCCTAACCCATCGGGCATTATTACATGCCAGCTTCCGGCCAACGCTTCCGGTTTAAATTACCGTATTCGTGTGGTGTGCGACAACCCGCAGCTGGTGGCTCCCGACAATGGCTATCCAATCAGGATTTCCAACACTGTTCAGCCTTTGGGCCTCATCGAAGCCAATCCGGCAAATGTATGTTCAGGCGCTCCGATTCAGTTTCAGGCCTCAGGAACGGCCTTAGGCAACAACCCAAGCTATCTTTGGACGCTGAACGGCGTTGCCTTGAATTATGAAGCCCCACAACTCAGCATCGACACCCTCACCGTTGCGGGAACCATGCAGCTTACTGTTCAAAGCAGTTTGACCTGTGCTTCTCCACTCAGCCACAGCTCAAATGTGAGCTTCACCATTGCGGAAGCTCCGGTGTTTAGTTTGGGTGATGACCAAACGCTTTGTGCCGGCGATAGCCTTGAAATTGGACTCAACACCGAGCTCACGCCAAACTGGAGCAACAGCGGCCTTCCCGACGAAAGTATAGTTACGGTAAGTCCCAGCCAAACAACCAGTTATAGCTTAGCCCTTACAAACAGCGATGGATGCTCGACCAGCGATACCATTCAGGTAATTGTGGAAGAGCCGGTTAGCTTCAATATTTTGGGCAACTTCAGTGGTTGTCCCGGCGATACTTTAACATTGAGTGTGCCTGAAAATCAAGGTGTTTACGAGTGGCGTTTGGATGACCTTGCCGTCGAAGCGGAGAACAACAGTCTCGCCCTTGCATTAGAAGCCAATGCCACATTAGTTGTTCAGTTCAGTTCAGCGGCGAGTTGTTTGTCGGCCGATACTGCATTAATTACCGTGTTCGATCTGCCTGCAACTCCCGTAATTGGCTTTGATGGTGGCGAATTGGTGATTGAGGGCGGTTCGGCATTTCCTGTTCAGTGGTTGTTGGATGGCGTTCCGGTTCCAAACGAGAGTAACGATACTTTAACCGTTTCGGCCATTGGCGTTTACACAGCCGTAGTGAGCAATGCCGATGGCTGCACCTCCACCTCTGCCCCACTCGATTTAGGAACGGTCTCCTTGCCCAATGCGGAAAACACTGCGCCTTTTGTTTTCACTCAGAGCGACCGCTGGATTTTACAAGGAATGCCTTTCGATCGCCAAAAGCCAACCACAGTTCGCGTTTTTGATGGACTAGGCCGATTGCTTCACCAGGAGCAGGCTCAGCCTTCGGGCGAAAAACAGCTAAGCATGAAAAGTGTATTGCTCCCCGCCGGCGTTTATTTCATTCAGGCGGCTAACTTTAGGGCCATTCCGCTTGTCATCCAACCACAGTAATACGTAAAACGATGTGTAGAATATTCTTCCTGATTGGCCTTTTCTGCTCAACATGGGCCTTTGCCCAACAGACCGAATTTGGAACTGAATCTGAGTCCTCTTCATACAGGAATATGCCCTTTTTTCTGGGGCAAAAGGATGGAAAAATCTACACCGTTCGAATTACCGGCTACAGCGCTGGGCTTTACACACAACTGCTACGCAGCGATGCCAAAGCGGCACTGGGCGCAATGATCGTTGGTGTGGCCAAATTCTCTAACGACGCTCCATTTAATAGTCAGCGTTTGTATTTTGGACAAAACAGTCGGGTTTTTCTCGAAATCTACGACGAAGCCTTAAGGCAGGTGTCTTCGAAAGAACTGGACCTTGAAGACCAATTAACCGGAGATCCAATGCGGATGTTAGGACTTTCGTTAATTGGAAATCAACTGTATGCCTTTTCTTACCAGGAAGCCAACAATGGTGAAACCAACCGCGTTTTAGCGCACCAGGTTTCAGAAGATGGGCAAATCGAAAAGCCCGGCGCCGAGCTGATGAGCTACAATACCCAAAACCACTTGATTTCAGGCCGAAAGTCTCACACCTTCCGCATAGAAGCCAGTCCCAACAACCAGCATTTCATGGTTTCGCAGAGCGAGCTTCGTTTTCCCAAGAATCAAAAGGCCGACAAGCGTTTCAAGATGGCCTTTTTCGACAAGCAGCTCAGGCAGGAATGGTCGGTGGAGTTTAACCCGAAATTTCCGGTTGATGAGGCTGAATTGATTGAAATGAAAATTTCAGACCTTGGCGATGCGGCCTGCTTATTCAAGTATAAGAATCCCGACAAAGACGGCCCCGACGATCTTTACACACTCTTTACTTATTTCAAGGCACTCGACCGTTGGGAAGAGTTTTCGCTCAAGATTCCCGGGAAGTTTAACAACGACATTTTACTTCAGTATGGTTCGGAGCGACTATTTGTGTCGGGCTTTTTCTCCGGAAGAGGAAAGTCATCCGCCGAAGGCTATTTCTACAGAGAGATTGATACCCGCAATGGTGCCATACTGCGCGACATTGAAGATAATTTTAGCCGCGAAATGCTTGGCCTCGCGTTGGGCGAAAAAGCCGAAAACAGCAACGGTTTAATCAGCAATTTTCACATGAGGCGTATGATTCCAATGGCGAATGGCGGCGTTATTTTAGTGGCTGAGCGGTATTTTATCCTGTACAACAACAACGCCTTTGAGTTTCGTTACGACGATGCTTTCATGATCAGGCTCGACGCTGATGGCCGCTGCATCCAAACGGCCAAAGTGGCTAAAACGCAAAATACAGCCGATGATGGCGGTTTATTCAACTCGTTTTGTGTGATTTCGAACGAGCAGGAATTGGTGTTCATTTACAATGCGAACCGAAAAGACCCCAATAACCGAATGACCAATCCCAACCGGGCCTCGGTATACCTCACGCGCATTCCATTCGATGGCAGTGCGCAAACTACAACCATGCTGTTTAATGGTAAAGAGGCTGAAACTGTGGCCGTTCCCAAAGTTTTTCTCCAGGAGTCGCCGTCTTCCGTGGTGTTTTACAACTACAAACGCGGAAATTTCAAGTATGCCCGCGTAAAGTTTTAACCCGGTTTGTAATGGTCGTTTTGGGCTTTTAACTTTTTTCAGGTGGCCGCAAGCGGATGTCCTTTCGGGGCCTTTAATTCTACCGTTTCGGTATTTGAAGCCTGATCATGCACAAAGCGAAGGCAGCATTGCAGAATGTCCACAAAGTAAACCTGAGGTTTTGCGCGGTTTCGCTGGATTTCAAAGCAACATCGGAAGCAAGCCTTAAACTTGAAAATTTCGGAATTGCTCAGTAGTGTTGGAATGACACCATTCGGTTTTTTCTTAAATTTACGCCACCTAATGAAAACGTTGCCTACACAACCTGAAACACTTGTAAATACCGAATTACAAAACCCGCACGTGTCTGTCGACTGCGTGATTTTTGGTTTTGAAGAAGGTGATTTAAAAGTACTGCTGATTGAGCGAAACATCGACGATTCCGATTTCCAGTCGAAACGATATTCATTGCCCGGAAACTTGATTAACGACAATGAAGATTTGGATACGTCGGCCAAGCGTATTTTGCGAGAGCTCACCTCATTGGAGAACCTTTATCTCCAGCAGTTTTACGCATTTGGAGATCCGAACCGTGTTAAGAGTTCTGCCGATGCCCAGTGGCTCAATGCTGTACGTGATGTTCCTACTGCACGGGTAATTACCGTGGCCTATTATTCCTTGGTGAAGCTCGACGATTACCAGCCGTCGGCCGCCTCATTTGCCCGCAAGGCATTTTGGTGCTCAATTCACCAGATTCCTGATTTAGCCTTCGACCACAACCAGATTTTAGATTCAGCCCTTCGCTCGCTGAAAAATAAACTACGCGTAGAGCCCATAGGTTTCGAGCTGCTTCCTAAAAAGTTTACCCTCGGACAGCTTCAGCGAGTGTATGAAACCATTCTGGGAACAACGCTCGACAAGCGAAACTTCCGCCGGAAAATCCTCAATAAGGATTTCCTCAAACCACTCCAGGAAAAACAAAAAGGCGTACCCCACAAAAGAGCACGCCTCTTCGAATTCGATCAGGAACGTTACGAGAGTTTAAAGTCTGGACAGTTCTCTTTCGAGTTTTAGTCCTTCCTCAAACTGCTTATTGAACTTGTTTTTCTACCGGGGTCTTTTCAGGCTCGGTGTCACCGTCTTTGGCTTGCTTAAATTCCTTAATGCCTTGGCCGATGCCTTTCATCAATTGAGGGATTTTTTTGCCTCCAAAGAAGATCAGGAGAACGGCTACAACAAGAATGATTTCAGTGGGCCCAAAGGCTCCAAGCAAAATGCTTTTCATGGTTGAATGTTTTTATTGATATCGTCGCGTATGGTGTCAATTTCCTTTTTGATACCGGTTTCTTCGTTTACTTTATTGGCCTCGCGCGCAATTTCTGAGCGTATACTGTTGGAGGCGTCTTTGATTTCGCGCATACCTTTACCCAGACCTCGGGCTATTTGAGGAATATTCTTCGACCCGAAGAAGATGAGCACGAAAATCATAATCAGCAACAGCTCCCCAGCACCAACTTCGAAAAACAACAATACCGGCATAACAAAAAAGCAGGTTCCCTTATCGAAAACCTGCTCCAAAAGTACGTTTATTTTGGATGTCTTATTCTGCTTTCTTTTCGTTTTTTGCACTGCGGCGGAAGAGGTCAACCACCACAGGAGAAGCAACAAAGAGTGAGGTATAAGTACCTACAATTACACCGATCAGCATCGCGAAAGAGAATCCACGAATCACTTCACCACCAAAGAAGAAGAGAATAATCAACACTCCAATAGTGGTTAAACCGGTAACTACCGTACGACTCAGGGTGCTATTCAAGGCGTTATTAATGATCGTAGCCATGTCTTCGCTCTTGCTGCCATGCTGACCTAGATACTCACGAATACGGTCGAAAATTACCACCGTATCGTTGATTGAGTAACCTACTACGGTAAGAATGGCTGCAATAAAGGCTTGGTCAATATCGAGCGAGAACGGCAGGATACCATTGAAGATTGAGAACACCGAGAGGATGAAAATCACTACGTACGCCAAGGCTGCAATGGCCCCAACACCATATTGCCATTTGCGGAACCGAATCAACAGGTAAGCAAACAGAATCAACAACGAGAATATAACTGAAAGAATCGCAGAATCCTTGATATCATTGGCTACCGTTGGCTCCACTTTATTGGCAAGAATAATTACAGGTTCTTTGCCGGTTAGCTTAGTCAACTCTCCAACCACAATTTTTGATACCGCAGAATCAGCGGCCAACGACTCATCGCCAATCATGTAGTCGGTAGTCACTTGAAGCTGATTTTTACCACCATATATCTTCACATCCGGTGCTTGTTTGATGGCTTTATAGATGGCCTGACGAGCACTTTCTGATGATACAGGCTTATCAAATTGAAGCACATAGGAACGACCACCTTCGAAATCAACACCGTAACCAAAACCGCGAACGTACATTGAGCCCAAACCTAGCACAATTACCGCCAAGGAGATTATGTAGAATCGGCGACGCTGATTGATGAAGTCGAAGTTAGAATCCTTCAGAATATTGGCCGTCAACGGTATTGAGAAGCTCAACTGCTTGTTTCGCCCAGAGAAGAAGTCGAAAATCAAGCGGGTGATGAAAATGGCTGCAAACAGTGAGGTACAGATACCAATCACCAACGTAGTCGCAAAGCCTTGAATCGGACCACTACCAAACACGTAAAGCACAACGCCCGTCAACAATGTTGTTACGTTGGAGTCGATGATGGCAGAGTAAGCGTTCTTGTAACCGTCGGCTATGGCAAGCTTGTACCCTTTACCGGCGGCTAGTTCCTCTCGGATACGTTCATAAATCAGTACGTTCGCATCCACCGACATACCTATGGTTAACACAATACCTGCAATACCGGGAAGGGTAAGCACTGCGCCCAAAGAGGCCATCACACCCATCAGGAAAAACAGGTTCGTAATCAAGGCAATGTCGGCCACAATACCACCGCCACTGTAGTAGAAGGCCATGAACAGGAACACCAACAGCAAACCTACTAATGAAGAGATAAGTCCCGCTTGAATGGCTTCAGCACCTAATGATGGACCCACTACTGCTTCCTGAACGATGCGTGCAGGAGCATCCATTTTACCGGAATTCAGAATATTGGCCAAGTCTTCGGCCTCTTTAATCGAGAAATCACCGGTAATCTGAGAAACACCGCCGGCAATTTCCTGCTGCACGGTAGGTGCACTGTAAACGTATTCATCTAGCGTAATTGCAATGCTACGTTTCACATTCTCACCGGTCATCTTTTTCCAGATTCGGGCACCTTCGCCATCCATAGCCATCGATACTTCCGGACGGTTGTTCAACTGACCGTAAGCCAGGCGGGCATCTACAACGTGGTCGCCGGTGAGCTTAGGCCTCCCATCGCGTGGAACCTTAACGGCAAACAACTCCAACACCTGGGTTTTGTCTTTCGATGATTTAACGCCCCACATAAAGCGAACATCACCCGGAAGCAATCCTTCCACCTCTGGCATGCGGAGGTACTGATTTACACGACCGGTATCTTTAATTAAGGACAACCCGATCGCAGGCCCTGGTGAATAAAGGTAAGGACCGTCGGCTTTTTCCTGATATACTTTTTGAGTAAGAACCGCTAAAAGTGGGTTTTCCTTACGGAATTTCTCCTGGTCGGCTTTCAGGGCAGCGGCCGAATCGGCTCCTTTGGCACCCGAATCTTTAGTAGAAGCCAGCTTTTCGGCCAGCGACTTTGCTGAATCTGCCGCCTGAGCAACAGCCTTCGACGCTGAATCTGCACTTGCTGCCTGTGTGGTATCGTTAGCTGCTGCACTATCGCTAACCGCAGGCTTCAAGCCGTTGAGTTCTGCAATACGCTTGTTAACAGCCTCCAGAGAATTCCAAATCTCCTGACCGTTTTCATAGGTCTCCCAAAACTCCAGTTTGGCGGCTCCTTGCAACAGTTTACGAACGCGCTCAGGATCTTTCACACCCGGCAATTCTACCAAAATGCGGTCAGAGCCTTCCAAACGCTGAATGTTTGGCTGAGTAACACCGAACTTGTCAATACGATTTCGGATTACCAAATACGCATTGTCGATCGACGACTTCACTTGTTCGCGAACTACATTGATCACCTCATCGTTGGTCATCTTTGAGTTCACACGACTCTGCATGTCTTTGTTACCAAAGAAAGCCGGAGAAGAAAGCTTAGCGTTGGGGTCGATTTGTTTTACAGCATTGTAGAACAACGTAACGTAGTCGCCACCATTTTTCTTCTGCTCGGCAGAGGCTTGCTGCAAGGCCTTGGTAAAGGTCGGATCCTGACTGTTATTTGAAAGGGTGCGAAGAACGTCGGCTACCGAAACTTCGAGCATTACGTTCATACCCCCTTTTAGGTCAAGACCCAGGTTGATTTCTTTTTCCTTAACCTCGCTATAAGTCTTACCTAAGTAGACTACTTCGCCGGCAATAGAATCGAGATAATTTTTGGCTTTTAGCGAGTCACCACCTGCGTACTCCATCGCATCTTTCTCGATGCGTGAAGACATCCAGGTGAATGACAACTCATACAAACAAACAAGTGTTAGGAGAATCGCGAAAAAGCTTATTGCGCCTTTGTTTTGCATCTGAACTTGTTAAAATTTCTTAAAATCGGACGGCAAATATAGAACATCAGACGAATATCCCTGAGTAGATTCTAAAGAAAAAAAGGCATTTTTGCACATGCCCAAAATCCTTTCGATATTGAAGCTGAGTGCCGTATTTCCAGCACTTTTCTTCGTGTCTAATTCGCTTTATTCACAACAAACCGTGCTGGCCTTTAACCGAAATTCATCGGTTTTGGTTACCAATGAGAACAATCAGGTGCTAGATTTTCCCTGGACCGGTGGATTTAACTTCTGTCAGGTAAGCGAAATCGACATCAATGGCGACAACGAGCAGGATTTGTTCATATTCGACCGCTCCGGCAACCGGGCAACCTTTCTGGAGTTTCATCAGGGAGTCTACCGCCTCAATACCGACGCCGATGGCTACCTGCCGGCACTCAGCAACTTTGCATTAATGGTCGATTTCAATTGCGACAATCGCCCCGACCTTTTCACATTCAACAACAGCGGCATTCGGGTTTTTGTGCAGGATGGCCCAGCCGGAAGTCCTCCGCAATGGCGTCTCTATGCCGACAAGCTAAGAACACGCGTTGGGTCTAATACCGTCGACGTCTACACCATTCCTGTAGACATTCCGGCGATTGATGACATTGACGGAGACGGCGATTTAGACATTCTCGTTTTTAACATCCTGGGTTCATGCGTCGAATACCACCGCAATATGGCGCAGGAAAACTTCAACCGCTGCGATACTTTAGCCATGAAACTCGAAACCATTAGCTGGGGCCGGTTTTCTGAGAGTTTCTCCACCAACGAGGTAACCCTGAACGATACCTGTGCAGGGTTTTCGGGAGGACGGTTCGCTGAACCTGCGCGCCATGCCGGCTCAACCTTAACAACATTCGATAGCGATGGTGATGGTGACAAAGACCTCCTTTTGGGCGATATAGCCTACCGAAATCTCGTAAAGCTTATCAATGGTGGCTCCAGCACCGAAGCGCTGATTACCAGTCAGATTCCAGTTTTTCCGGAAACAACCGAAGCCGTGAATATTGCCATCTTCCCCGCCGCCTATATGGTTGATGTAGATCACGATGGACTAAAAGACATGGTGGTGGCGCCAAACTCTAAAACCGGCTCCGAGAACTATCGCTGCTTTCTGTACTACAAAAACACCGGGAATGCTCAGGTGGCGAACTTTAACTACCAGGGAAATACCTTGTTTTCTGAACAAACCCTTGATTTTGGAGAAGGTGCAAATGTTACCTTCTTCGACTATAACAACGATGGCAAAAGAGATATTCTTGTTGGTAATTATGGCTACTTTTTGCCGAGTGGCGACTACAAGCCGCAGGTGGCGTTACTCGAAAACACCAGCACAGCTGAGGCAGTCTCATTTCGTTTAGTCAATCGAAACTTCGCCTCGGCAGGCAATTTATCAGGCGTAGTTGCCAACCTCCACCCTACTGCCGGAGATCTCGATAACGACGGCGATTCAGACTTACTTCTCGGCAGTTCTGATGGAAAGATTTACTATTTCGAAAACACAGCCCCGGCGGGAGCCCCGGCGAATATGACATTCGTAACCGCCTCCTTTCAAAGTATTGATGTAGGAACCTTTGCAGCGCCCTTCCTTTTCGACATTGATCAGGATGGCCGTTTGGATTTATTCATAGGAACCCGCGAAGGCAGCATTCAATACTACCGAAACGTGAGCAATGGCAGCAGTCCGGCGATGGAACTCCAGGCCGAAAACTGGGGTGGCGTGAATACGGCTTTACCGGGCGAGCCCAATGGTTTCTGCACTCCGCAGCTCTTCAGAAAAAGTGGCGTTACCTATTTAATTGCGGGCTCCCAAAGTGGCTATTTCCGCCTCTATGCCAACATCGACGATAACCTCAGTGGCACATTCACGCTGCTCGACAGCCTCGTTTTGGGCAATCGTTTCGGCGAACGAACCTCGATATGTTTAAGCGACCTGAACGACGATGGCTATCCGGAAGCCATTGTTGGAAACTATGCAGGAGGTATAGCCTATTTAGAAGGTATTTTCCCTTCGGGATTGCCTCAGGAAAAGCCTTTGTCCAGCACCAAATTATTCCCCAACCCGGGCAGTTTAGCACCTTATATATACGTTGAGTCTGCGGCCGAGTGTACCCTAACCGTTTTCGATATTGCCGGCCGGGTGCTCTTTCAAACCACACAACGCCTTCCCGGAAATTTACCTTTCGTACCCGAAAAAAACGGAGTGTATCTCGTTCATATTCAGCACAAAAACCACACTGAGGTCATTCGATGGAGCGTTCAGTAAATCCCGAAGTAGCCCGTTGGATCGAGGCTTTGTCGCTACAGGCTCACCCCGAGGGCGGCTGGTATGCCGAGAGTTTTAGAGCGTCACGTCGGGTAGTCGACCCCGAAACCGGCCGGGAATACTCAGCCGGAACGTCGATTTATTACCTGCTCGACGATGCCTCTTTCTCTGCTTTTCACCGCGTTGGAGCCGACGAAACCTGGCATTTCTACGCCGGTACTGGTCTCAGTATTTTCCACCTCGACAAATCGGGCCATTTGCATAAGCACCGCCTGGGGCGGGATGTCATCACGGGTGAAAAACTTCAGCTCACCATTCCAGCCCATGAGTGGTTCGCCTGCCAGGTAGAAATACCCGGAGGCTTTGCGCTCTGCGGATGCACCGTTTCACCCGGCTTTGAATTCCATGAATTTGCATTAGCCTCAAGAGAAGAACTTATTTCGGCCTATCCTATTCACAAAAATTTAATTGTCAGACTGACACTTTGAATTTTTAGCAAATTTTAAGGAATTCCACTCCTTTTGGTGAGCGCGAATCACTTACTTTTGCCGCGGAAATTCAGATTTGCCATGATGGAGTTTAGCGAAAACGACAACCAAAAGATGATTCGTGATATGCTTCGCGACTTTTGCGACAAGCATATAAGGCCAAAGTTGATGGAATGGGACGAAAGTCAAGCCTTTCCGCGTGAGGTGTTTACCGAGCTTGGAAAGTTAGGCTTGATGGGTGTACTTGTGCCTGAGGAATATGGCGGGTCTGGTTTTGGCTACCTCGAATATGTAACAGCCATAACTGAACTCGGAAAAGTGTGTGGCTCGATCGGTCTTTCAATGGCTGCGCACAACTCGTTGTGTACCGGACATATTCTTCAATTTGGAAACGAAGAGCAGAAGCGGAAGTATTTGCCCAAATTGGCCAGTGGAGAATGGATTGGTGCATGGGGACTTACCGAGGCCAATACCGGTTCAGATGCAATGCGGATGAAGTGTGTGGCCCAACAAGACGGCGATTATTACGTGCTTAACGGCACCAAAAACTGGATTACCCACGGAATTAGCGGTGAAGTTGCCGTAGTACTGGCCCGTACGGGCGAATTGCTCGATTCGCGCGGAATCACCGCTTTCATCGTCGAACGAGGAACTCCGGGCTTTATGGCCGGTAAAAAAGAGAACAAGTTAGGCATGCGGGCCTCCGAAACCGCCGAATTGATTTTCGACAACTGCCGTATTCATAAAAGTCAGGTTTTAGGCAATGTGGGTGATGGCTTTATTCAGGCCATGAAAGTGCTCGATGGTGGCAGAATTTCAATTGCCGCGCTCTCCTTAGGAATAGGTAAAGGCGCCATCGAAGCCTCAATCAAATATGCCAAAGAGCGCCAACAATTTGGTCAGCCTATTGCAAACTTTCAGGCCATCAGCTTTAAGCTGGCCGATATGAAAACCCGCTACGAGGCAGCCGAATTGCTCACCCTGCAAGCCGCCGACTTAAAGAACCGGGGCGAAAAGGTAACCGTTCAATCGGCCATGGCTAAATACTACGCCTCAGAGATGTGTGTTTACGCCTCAACTGAAGCCGTTCAAATTCACGGCGGTTACGGCTACACCAAAGACTTCCCCGTTGAAAAATTTTATAGAGACTCAAAATTGTGCACCATTGGCGAAGGCACTTCTGAAATTCAAAAGCTTGTAATTGCCAAGAACCTGCTCTCCTGATCAAACCAATCTCAAATGAAAACGCAGACTTCCGCAAGGTCGTCTGCGTTTTTTTATGCCCTTTACTCAGAACGTGTTTTACGAAAAAAACACATTTCGATGTAACCCTCAGAGGTTACATCAAAATGAACCTTTTGAATGAGGTTTCGCCAAATTAATTACTTGGCATTACAGCTCAGATAATGAGTTACTTATAAAGATTAAAGATCTTGTTACTTTAAGAAGTCCGCCAAGCCTTACATATCACAGAAGTTCTTGTTTATCAGCTAATTCAGCCCATTTCGACGCTGTAGGTTTGCTATGCATCATTCTGTAGCAATATGAAAGCAAATTTACACTGGCGTAAGTGGTTAGGGATTGGGCTATTGGCCACCTCCTTTCCGCTCGCAGCACAGTCGCCCGATGAAACAGTCACCGGACAAGCCACGAGCGATCTTCAATATGAATTACTGGCCGGACTCAGCGATGAGTTTATCGAAGAGAACAAAATAAAGCCATCAGCCGAAGCCGACTTATACATTAAAGCCTCTCGATTGAGATTGGATTTAGCCAAGGAGCAGGAAGTGGAGTTATCGGCCCGGACAGGCTGGGCGAAGGACTTTGTGTGGAAATTTGGTGATGGCAAGGTTGTTTCGGGCTTTCAACATGTTAAGCATCGTTACGAAAAGGCCGGCACCTATCAAATCACCCTTTTGGCTTCGAGCGGCGATAAGCTCGAACGCCAGCAAATCGAACTTGAGGTGGTTGACTCTCGCCAGCCCGAAGAGTGGCAAGAGATGGAGCATTACATCGTGTTTCCACATAATAACCGCTTAGAAGCCAAGGTGCAAATGAACTTACCCAAGAAAGAGCGCAAAATGCGGTTTCAGATTCAGGACATCGAAGGTCGAGAGGTTTTCGAATACAAACTTGGTAAAGTGAGAAAACGTGAAATTGTAAGCATCGACTTGCGCAATTTGCCGGATGGGAAATACTATGCTGTATTGAAAGGGAAAAAGTACAGCTTGGTATCCCGTTTAACGGTTACTCGTTAGGGGTTTGCTCAGCTTCTCGTTTACGCCCATACCGAACAAGGCATAGTCGAATTTGACAGGGTCTTGAGGGTCTATTTTTCTTAAGAAGGCGGTAAGCTCTTCCACGGCTAACCAATCGTTCTGCTTTCGCTGCAGAATACCCAGATTTCGGGCTACACCGGCCGAGTGCACATCTAAGGGTATGTAAAGCTGCCCGGGCTGAATACCCGACCAAAGCCCAAAATCAACGCCACGTGTGTCCTTTCGCACCATCCATCGCAGAAACATGTTCAGTCGTTTCGCCGCCGAACCAGCATCAGGATTGGCCAGGTGCCTTGCACTCAACTGAAGTGCTTTGCTTTTACCCACTTCGTCGGCAAGCATCATTGAACGAAATTGCACAAGTCCTTGCTTGAGGTCATCAGCCTGAAAGGCGGCTTCCATCCCGCCCTGCCGGGTATACAACCTTTGAAGCATAAATAAAAAGGTGGTGCAGTCGCTGCCGGAAAATGTACGGTGCACAAAGCCGGCAAAGCGTTTCCGCTCTTTGGGACTATGGCCGATGACAAAGTCGAACGGCGCGTTGTCCATCCATTCCATCAACCGCAAAGCATTCCGAATGAGCGTAATTCGCTGTCCCCAGGCAATGGTAGCCGTGAGAAATCCGGAAATTTCGATGTCTTCCTTTTTCGAGAATCGATGGGGAATGCAGATTGGATCGTGTTCAATGAAACTTTTGCGGTTGTATTCGTCGGCCTTCTCCATGAGAAGCGCAACAATCTCACGATCAGGCAAGCCCTTAATGCGATCCGACTTAGATGTCATCGCCCCAATCCGGTTCTTCATTGAGCGCTTCCCAAGCCGAAGGGTCGGGCGCATTGGGTAGGTTATTGATGGCCTCAATCACGGCATCAATCATTTCGTCGGCCAACATGTGCAACTCGAGGCCATCTTCGCCACTTTGGCGGAAAAACAGACGGTCCATCGTATTTCCCCAAACCTCACGAAGAACTTCCGCGCTGATGGGAGTAGACGAATCGGCTGGAAACAGCGAGCATACCGCATTGACAAGCCATTCGGTATTGGGCTCAGACACCCAAAATATGGTGTAAGATTCACCGAACAGCTCCTGGTCGCCGGCCTCATTGACCAAGGCTGATGGCAAGATATTGAAGCTAAATTGATGATTTGCAATTTCATCTTCCGAAAAACGCCAGCTTGCCAGTTCTTTCGCTTCCTTAGAGCTAAGCAGTGTGGGCTTGGGCAGGGTTGCTTGCAGCTCGGCGATACTCAGGCTCCAATGCGCATCATCGAAGGTATAAACCTGATAGCCCAAACCCGGCACCAGCCTTGTTTTGGCATTTTTCAATAACGCATAACCGGGAAGTGGCTTGTCGGCCAAAAATTGCATGAATGGTGTCATGCCGCAAGATGACAAAACCACCTCTAACTACCAAACCATGGCTTGATTCTTGTTTGGGCGTTTTCAAATCAAATGCTATGAAATTGCAGTTTTTACGTATCCTTATTTTTACGTTATTCTTCTCGAATGCTTTGTTGGCGCAGAATATATTGTGGTCCGACAATTTTGAAACCTATGAAGGCACAGGAAGTATTCCACCCGGATTTGGCGGTGGCATGCGGGTTTATTCTACCCACGGAACATCCTCTTCGAAGGCTTTGTGTATTCAGTTTTCCCCATTCAAACAAAGCGACAGTACCATTACGCCGCTCATTGGACCGATTGTAGATGGATCGGTTTTTACCTTTGACTACCGATTTGCGGCTTACGTGGGTGGTGTTGCCTTCAATGGTTACACGCTGAATTCCGACGCTATTGAAGTATTTATTGCCCCTGAAGGCGGCGAATATGGTCAGGCCGTTTTGCGCATCGATGCCTCTAACCACACCTCTTCGCTGAGTTTTGCCCAGCGTTCAGTAAATCTCGACGATTATGCCGGACAATCGATTCGCATTAAAATGAAAGGTGTGCGTGGAAATTCGGCCGACTATTGGTTTGATACCGACAATTTCCAAGTAAGTCAGGCCAATTCGATTGAACGGCCCACAGTGAACGATTTGAGTGTTTTCCCTAATCCAAGTTCAGAACCCACCGTTACTGTTCATTTTGATGCCTCGGTGCATTCGGTAAATATTGAAGTTTTAAATATGCTGGGCGCGGTTGTGATGAAAAAGCAAGTTGTAGGACAAAAAGCTGAATTGGATGTGCATCACTTACCGCGCGGTGTGTATTACGTAAAGGCTGATCTGGGCTCGAAAAAAATAATCCGAAAATTGGTTTTAAAATAAATCACGATTGAGTGCCAATCAAAAACGGCCGGTTGAATCTGCTTCAACCGGCCGTTTTGTTTTGTTAAACAATGCTGTTAGAAAAACAAACGCACATAACGTAATGTAAACTGTGCGCGTTTACTCAATGATTTCAGATAAATCAATACCCTTTTCATAAGATTATTCTGTGATGGACGGTTTATGAACGGTTGTATGCCTGCTTTGTTGCACAGGGCTTTGATGATTTCTTACATTAAAATTAATCTGTTGTTTATATGTAATGCATTCTCCTGAAAATCAGATATCCACA
Organism: Bacteroidota bacterium; assembly: GCA_027483445.1. Lineage (GTDB taxonomy): Bacteria > Bacteroidota > Bacteroidia > M30B66 > M30B66 > CAMCXT01. Next base: position 28,775 of record JAIXUS010000028.1, read on the forward strand.
AAGCTATTCACAATCCTGCTCTTCGGCATTTAAGAACGCTAAAATCGGGCTATATTTGGGGCCTTCATACTATGGAATCATCAAAATACGAAGCCGTAATTGGCCTGGAAGTGCACATTCAGCTTCTAACAAAAAGTAAAGCCTACTCGCCCGACTCTGCCACTTACGGAGCGCATCCAAATACACAGATCAGTGTCATCAGTCTTGGACACCCCGGCACCCTGCCTCGATTGAATAAGCAGTCGGTTGAATTTGCCGTAAAGCTGGGACTGGCCTGTAACTGTAGTATTACCCGCGAAAATCAATTTGCCCGGAAGAACTATTTCTACGCCGACCTCCCGAAAGGGTATCAAATTACACAAGACAAAACACCGATTTGTACCGGTGGGCGCATACGCATTAAAACTTCCGAAGGGCAAAAAGATATTGGTCTAACGCGCATCCACATGGAAGAAGATGCCGGCAAGAGCATGCACGACCAGGATCCATACGACTCTTTGGTCGATTTGAATCGTGCGGGCGTTCCCTTGCTCGAAATGGTATCGGAACCCGAAATACGCTCTGCCGAAGAAGCCGGTGCTTACCTTACAGAAGTGCGCAAGCTGGTACGTTACCTCGACATTTGCGACGGAAATCTCGAAGAAGGCAGCATGCGTTGCGATGCCAATATTTCGGTGCGGTTGCGCGGGGCATCAGCCTTCGGAACCAAGGTGGAAGTAAAGAACATGAATTCCATCAGAAATGTGCAAAGAGCCATCGAACACGAGATTGAACGACAGATTAAGGTGATTGAAGCGGGTGGCGTGGTTGACCAAGAAACACGAAGCTTTGAAGCCGTTACAGGTACAACCTTTACATTGCGTAGTAAAGAGCAGGCGAACGACTACCGCTATTTTCCGGAACCCGATCTTTGTCCGGTAATTGTTGATGAATCCTACATCAACACGGTGCGCGCCGCAATGCCACCTCTGCCTGAAGAATTGTACAGCCGTTTCACTGAGCAGTACAAGCTTTCAGAATATGATGCTGCCATCCTTACAGAAAACAAACAAATTGCTTTGTATTTCGATGCCGTGTGTAGTATTACGAGCAACTATAAAGCGGCTGCCAATTGGATGAATGGCCCGGTAAAATCGTGGTTGAATGAGAACGGCCTTGAAATGGAGCAATTCCCGCTTAGCCCGGTGGTACTGGCCTCGCTGATTTTACTCATCGAAAGCGGAAAGGTTAGCCACACCATTGCCAGTCAGCGGATTTTCCCAATTCTCCTCACTAACCCTGAGGCCAATCCGGAACAAATTGCCTCCGAAAACAATTGGCTTCAGGCCAGCGACGAATCGGAGCTGAAGGTCTGGATTGAAGAAGCCATCGCTAAATACCCGGCTAAAGTGGCCGAATACAAGTCGGGAAAAACAGGCCTGCTTGGTTTGTTTATGGGCGAAGTCATGAAGATTTCAAAGGGCAAGGCAGACCCTAAATCGGCCAACCAAATCCTAAAAGAAACCCTCGATAATCATGCTTAATTTCATTAACGGCCCATTAAGGCTCAGTCTAATCCTTTGTCTCCTTGGCAGTTTCGCCATTGTAGCCTGTAGCTCCTCTTCAAAAGAATCGCCACTCAGCGGCGTGGTTTCGAAGCATGCCAACACACTGTTGTACCTCGAGCAGGTAAAAGACAACAATGTGGTGCCCATCGATTCAGTTAAAACCAACGAAAAGGGAGAATTTGAATTTAAGCAAAAAATTGAGGTAAAAGACTTTTATCGACTGAGAGTCAGCCAAAACAACTTTGTATTTATCGTGCTTAATCCAAAAGAGAACGTGCGCTATGAGAACAACAATGTATTGTTGCAGCAAGATTACACTTTGAGCGGCTCGGAGGAAGCTGAGTTGGTTTTAGAAATCAAGCAGTTGCGGCAAAGCATCAATACGCATCGCGACTCATTGATACAAATCATCAACAATGCACCATCGGAGCAGCGTGGACAGTTGCAGAAAACCATGGAAGAAGACTATAACCGCTTTGTGAATTCAAGGTTGGAGCAGGCCCGCAACATCATCAAAACAAAAACAGACAAACTGGCGGCAGTTAGTGCTGCTGAAATGCTCGATCAGGATGCTGATTTTGAATCGTATGCATTGCTGGCTGAGAGCCTGAAGAAGAACTATCCGCATTCGGGCTTTGCACAAAACTTCATCAACCGTGTGGAGCAAATGAAGGCTACAGCCATTGGTTCAGTAGCTCCTGAAATCAATCTGCCATCCCCCGAAGGGCAAAACATTGCCTTGTCGTCGCTCCGCGGAAAAGTAGTACTCATCGACTTTTGGGCCTCATGGTGTGGGCCTTGCCGTATGGAGAACCCCAATGTGGTTCGCCTTTACAATGAGGTGAAAGACAAGGGCTTCGAAGTGTATTCGGTGTCGCTCGATAAAGACAAAACCGCCTGGGTGAATGCCATTCAAAAAGATGGGCTCACCTGGAAATCGCATGTTTCCGATTTGCAGTTTTGGAGCTCTTCGGTGGTCAAGCAATACGGGTTTTCTGGAATTCCATTTACCGTTTTGATCGACCGTGATGGTAAAATTATCGGCAAAGGTTTAAGGGGTGAGCAATTAGAAGAGGCCGTTAAAAAGCAGTTACCCTAAAATTTCGGGTGGCGTGTAACATCTTTTTTGTGGATTGCTCTTGAAGCCCAAACTCAACCGCATGAAAAACCTATTTACTCCCTTTGGAAAGCTGCTCATGGCGGGCGGCTTTTGGTGTTTGGTAGCCGGATTTACCGAAGTTCGCGGACAGTCAGGCCCGTATTTTCAACAAGAAGTCAACTATTCCATTGAGGTTCGGCTCGACGACGAAAAGCATCAACTGCATGCCTTTGAAAGTGTTGAATACATCAACAATTCGCCCGATGTACTCAACGAGATTTGGTTTCACCTGTGGCCCAATGCCTACCGCGACAACTCTACGGCTTTCGCGGAGCAGGAACTTCGAAATGGCTCCACCAAGTTTCAGTTCGCCAAACCTGAGTCGCGCGGGTTTATCGACAGCTTAAAATTCATGGTTGATGGCGAATTGGTAAAAATGGATTACCATGAACGCCACCCCGACATCTGCAAAATCACCTTAAACAAAGGCCTTCAGCCCGGAGGGCGCATTACCATTAGCACCCCGTTTCGGGTAAAAATTCCCTCGTCTTCGTTTTCACGTTTAGGCCATTACAAGCAGCAATACCAATTGTGTCAGTGGTACCCCAAGCCTGCGGTTTACGATAGAAAAGGCTGGCATCCAATGCCTTACCTCAATCAAGGTGAGTTTTATTCTGAATTCGGAAAGTTTAGAGTTTCGATTACCCTTCCCGAAAATTATGTGATTGCCTCGTCGGGCACTATGGAAGCCAATGCCGCCGAAGAGGCTCGTATTGAAGAGAACATTCGAAAGACCACAGAGTGGATGGCGCAAGGTTACCCAGAACGGAAGAATGACACTTTACTGTCGTCGAAAACCCTGAAAACCGTGGTTTATACCCTTGAAAATGCGCACGATTTTGCGTGGTTTACCGACAAGGAGTATCTCATTCAGCGTGGCAGTGTGAAGCTGGATCGTTCGGGGAATACCATTGAGACATGGACCTATTTCACCCCGAAAAATGCAAAGTCGTGGAAAGACGGGATTACCTATGTAAACGATGCGGTTAACTATTATTCTCAATGGGTTGGCGACTACCCCTGGCCGGTTTGCAAAGCCCTCGACGGCGCACTCAGCGCGGGCGGCGGCATGGAATACCCAACCATTACCATCATTTCGCCAACCAGCGACGTGGTTCAACTCGATGAGGTAATCGCCCACGAGGTTGGTCACAACTGGTTTTACGGCATTTTGGCCAGCAACGAGCGCCGCTACCCATGGATGGACGAAGGCACGAACTCTTACTACGAGAACCGGTACATGCGTTTGAAATACCCCAATCACTCGTTGGTAGATATGGTGCTTCCCGAAAGTATAGGCTCAAAATTAGGCATCCATGAATTCGGAAATTACGCCCTACAAACGGTGCCTTACCTGCTTTGCGCGCGCAGTGGAATTGATCAGCCTTTGCACCTGGCGGCGGATGACTATAAAAGCATTAATTACGGTACCATGGTTTACATGAAAACCGCCGTGGTATTCAATTATTTGGAAGCTTACCTTGGCACTGAGAAGTTCGATGCCATGATGCAGTCGTACTTCAATACCTGGAAGTTTCGTCACCCTTACCCAGAAGATTTCAGAGCGCATGCCGAGCAGTTTACCGGTGAAAAGCTCGACTGGTTTTTCAATGGCCTCATTGAATCGCGCGAACGTGTTGATTACGCCATTGGTCGCATCCAAAAAACAGATAAAGGGTACAAGGTAACGGTACGAAATAACGGTGAGTTGGCAGCCCCACTGGGTATTAGCCTACGGCAGGATGACAAAGTGCAAACCACTTGGTTTCAAGGCTTTGAAGGGAAGCAAAAACTAGACATTCCGGCCTCCATGGGTAGCAAGCCCGACTGGATTTCGGTAAATGGTACCGGACAGATTTTAGATGTGAACCCGAAGAACGATCGCCGTAAGCTTACCGGAATATTCAGAAGAACGAAGCCGGCCATCCGACTCTTAACCGGTTTGGAGCGCCCGGGCCGCAGATCGATGTATCTCATTCCAGCCCTTGGATTCAACGCGTACGATGGTTTCATGTCAGGTTTAGCCTTCCATAACTGGGGAATTTATCGGAAACGCATGGAATACATGTTCATTCCGATGTACGGCATGAAATCGTCGCAATGGGCCGGCTCCTCCCAATTGAGTTACCAGTTTAGACCTGTAGACGGACCGTTCCGCGCCATAACACTCAATGGTACGGCAGACCGTTACTCAGCGCGAACCTTCATCAGTGATGGGTTCAGGCGCTACACAGGATCAGTCGCCTTTCGTTTCGACAATCCCAAGAAACCCTGGAGCAAAGACGAAAAAGAGTTGATGTTGCGGTACATCCGCACAGAACTGGAGTTGAACAACGCCGGCGACTTCTTCCAATTCCCCATTGCACAGTCGTTTTACCAAGCGCGATATACACACGCCGTAAACCACACCTTAAACCCTTGGAAGGTGATCGCCGATGTTCAGGCGCACAACGATTTCGCGAAAACGAGCCTAACCTACACCCGCCGGTTTGCCTACAATAAGCGCAAAAAGGGACTTGATCTTCGGTTCTTTGCCGGTGCGTTTCTGTATCGACGCAATAGCGAAATGGGTGGCACCGGAAGTGTAGACGCACGTTTCCGTTTAAGCGGACAAAGAGGTTCTCAGGACTATCTATACGATGACATTTTCCTTGGTCGGAACGAAGCCTCTGGTGTGTGGGCTCAGCAAATGAGCATGACCGATGGTATGTTTGCTTTGCCGGTGTTTATTGGACAGGCCGACCGCTATTTAACCAGCCTGAATTTGCAAACCACCTTGCCTGTGTCGCCTTTACGGATTTTTGTGAATGCCGGTTTATGGGGTTACGTAGAAAGCACACTGCTCAACCCGGGAGTGCAAATTTTCGAGCCACCGCAGTTTTCGTACAGCAACAAGCAGGATTTTGGAGCAGAAGCCGGCGTTTCCTTGCCGTTGATTAAAAATGTGTTCGAGGTGTATCTTCCTTTGGTTTACACCTACAATTTGCAGCAGAACTTTGAGTTACAGGCCAATAACGATTTCATCCATCGTTTGCGTTTCGTACTCAATATCAAACTGATGAACCCTATCAAAACCATTCGAAACCTGGGCAACTAAGCATGTCGAAAATCTACTTTGCCAGCGATTTTCACCTGGGCGTACCCAACGCCGTACAGAGCCTCCTTCGGGAAAAGAAGCTCGTTCGTTGGCTGAATGAAGTTTCGAGTGATGCTGATACCATTTATTTGGTTGGCGACCTTTTCGATTTTTGGTTTGAATACAAACACGCGGTTCCCAAAGGCTACACCCGGCTTTTGGGAACCCTTTCTACGTTAAGCGACAAAGGGGTGCGCATTGAATTGTTTACCGGCAACCACGACATGTGGATGTTTGGCTACCTCGAGCAGGAATGTGGAGTTAAGGTTCACCGGCAACCCATTGTTTTACAGGCTCAAGGCAAAAAAATTGTACTTGGTCACGGCGATGGATTAGGTCCGGGAGATTATGGCTACAAATTCATCAAGCGCGTTTTTGCCCATCCATTAAGCCAATGGTTGTTTGCACGTTTGCATCCTAATTTCGGAATTGGAATGGCCAATTTCTGGTCGCGCCGAAGCCGGGCCACCGCTGCTCAAAAAGATGCCTTCAAGGGCGTCGAAAATGAGTGGCTGCTCAGCTATGCCAAAGAACGCATTCTACAAGAACCGGATATTGATTACTTCGTATTCGGACATCGCCATTTACCGCTTGATTTGCCCGTGAACGAGCGTTGCCGGTATGTGAATTTAGGCGATTGGTTTGAGGCCTGTTCGTATGCCATTCTTGACCAAGGTAATTTGGTGCTAAAGTATTATCGCTGAGCCCGGTCAATTTTATAAACAAATGTCAGCCCGGCTGAGCGGCTTGGTATATTTGCAGTTCTATGTCCGAAAGTGAAAAGTCGATAAGCACTGCGCGTAAGCGAAAGCCCATTTTAGGGGTAAATACCATGAGTGATTTCTCCGCAGGAAAGCTTCCCCCACAAGCCGTTGATGTGGAAGAAGCCGTGTTGGGTGCACTTATGCTCGACAAAGATGCCCTTTCGACGGTGATTGACTCATTGAAGGTAGAGACCTTTTACAAGGATGAACACCAGCGCATTTTTGAGGTCATCCTAAACCTCTTCAACAATTCAAAACCGGTTGATATTCTTTCGGTTGTGCAGGAATTGCGTCGCCGCGGTGAGCTCGACCTCGCCGGTGGAGCGGCCTACATTACCTCACTGACCAACCGGGTTGCTTCTACCGCCCACATCGAATACCATTCACGAATCCTCAATCAAAAACAGATTCAGCGCGAGCTCATTAAAGTATCCTCTAACATCATTTCCAAAGCCTATGAAGAAGGAACAGATGCTCTGATGCTGTTAGACGAGGCTGAAAAAGAACTCTTTGCGGTTGGGCAAAGCAACATCAAGAAGAATTTTGCCCAAATGTCGGACCTTGTCATTGAGGCCAAAAAACAAATCGAGTTGGCCGGATTGCAAACAGATGGCTTGAGTGGCGTGCCTTCGGGCTTTTTAGAGCTTGACCGAATGACCGCTGGCTGGCAGCGTTCCGACCTGCTCATCCTCGCCGCTCGTCCGGGTATGGGTAAAACAGCCTTTGTACTGGCACTGGCGCGAAACGCTGCGGTAGATTTCAAGCGACCGGTGGCCGTTTTCTCGCTCGAAATGTCGAGCATCCAATTGGTGATGCGTTTGATTTCCGGAGAGGCCGAACTCAGCAACGAAAAGCTGAAACGGGGCAGACTTGAAAACCACGAGTGGCACCAGTTAGATACGAAGATTCGGGAACTCACCGAAGCCCCTATTTTTATCGACGACACCCCTGCCCTATCGATTTTTGAACTCCGGGCTAAGGCGCGCCGTCTCAAGGCAAACCACGGCATTCAAATGCTCATTATCGACTACTTGCAGCTCATGACCGCAGGTTCTGAGGTGAAAGGCGGCAACAGGGAGCAGGAAATTTCGATGATTTCACGGTCACTGAAAGGCATTGCCAAAGAGCTCGACATACCGGTTATTGCCCTTTCGCAGCTCAGCCGTAACGTAGAGCAGCGTGGAGGTTCAAAAGTTCCTCAGCTGAGCGACTTGCGTGAATCGGGAGCCATTGAGCAAGACGCCGACATGGTAATGTTCATCTACCGACCTGAATACTATAATATTGCTGAAACCGACGACGGTAAGCCAACCGCCGGTTTAGCCGAGATTCACATCGCCAAGCACCGAAACGGCTCCTTGGGTGCTGTGCCGCTACGGTACATTTCTCACTTGGCCAAATTTGCGAATCTCGACTTTGTGCCTTCGCCTCCATCTTCGGCAGGAGCCGGTTCCAGCGCCGGATTAAGGCCCAATACCGGATTTGATGAGCCCGGCGGTGGAACCATCATTCGGGAATCGAAAATGAACAGCGCTGATCCCTGGGAAACCGAAAACCTCGATTTTTAATCCATAAAATAACTAAGGGCAGACTTCTGCGTTAATGTTCGTGATGATGAAGAAAGCCATCCTTTTCCTTCTGGTCCTCGCAGGATTGGTCCTCCCCGGCAGGGCGGCCTCAATCCTCATTCCCATGGACGCCAGCCAACAAAACCATCTCAAAGCTTACGGCATCGCATATTGGATTCTTACCCAAGACGTTGAGCTGTATTGGTTGCTCAACTACCGTGGTGGCAGCTTTATGAGCAAGCAATTCAGCCAGATTGAGGAAGAATGCAAAATTCGTGGGGTGAGCTACCAGGTCATCTCCGACGGGCAGTCGGCCTCCATTTTAGAAGAACTCTCGGTGCCTGAGGTTAACATGGATCATGTGAAACTCGAAAAAGCTCCGAAAGTAGCTGTGTATTCACCAAAGGATAAGCAGCCCTGGGACGATGCGGTGACCTTGGTACTAACCTATGCTGAAATTCCTTACGACGTGGTGTACGATGAGGAAATCATGACCGACAAGCTGCTTACCTATGATTGGTTGCACCTTCACCATGAGGATTTTACAGGACAGTACGGCCGATTCTGGGCAGCATACCGCAATGCCAAGTGGTACATGGATCAGCAGAAGAATTCGGAAGACATGGCGCGACGACTGGGATTTAACAAAGTGTCGGAGCTTAAATTGGCGGTTGCCAAGAAAATCAGGGATTTTACCTTAGGCGGGGGCTTCCTGTTTGCCATGTGTTCGGCCACCGATAGTTACGATATTGCCTTAGCGGCAGATGGGGTTGACATTTGCGAGCCTATGTTTGATGGCGATCCTGCAGACCCCGGAATGCAGCAAAAAATCGACTTTAGTCACGGGTTTGCATTTACCGACTACATGCTTAGCCGGAATCCTGCTGAATACGAGTTTTCGAGTATAGATGCTACCCAATCGCGGAGGATTCCCGAAAAGGAAGACTATTTCGCCTTGTTTGAGTTTTCGGCCAAATGGGATCCGGTGCCTACGATGCTTTGCCAGAACCACGAAAAAATCATCAAAGGCTTCATGGGGCAGACAACCGCCTTTATGCGGAAACACATCAAAACCGATGTGTTGATTATGGGTGAAAACAAGGCTGCTGGGGAAGCACGTTACATTCATGGCGTTGCCGGAAAAGGCACCTGGACATTTTACGGAGGGCACGATCCGGAAGATTACGAGCATAAAGTGGGCGATCCGCCAACCGATTTATCCTTGCATCCCAATTCGCCGGGCTACAGGCTCATTTTGAACAATATTCTTTTTCCGGCGGCCAAAAAGAAGAAACAAAAAACCTAATGCGGGTACTTCGCTTTCTGCTCCTTGGTTTGCTCCTTGCCTCCAGTGCCCTCGATGCGCAGGTTCTGCAGGATTCCATTGCCTTAGACTGTGATGTATTTCGGCGCAAAACCGAAAAGCGCGCTATGGTTATGCTGAGCACCTGGTCGGCCCTCAACCTCGGTACCGGCTTCATATTGAGCCAGCAAACCTCCGGTTGGGAGTCGCGGTTCCACCTTTCAAATGCCTTGTGGAACACCGTCAATGCGTCTATTGCCATCAGCAGCTTGCTGCGCATGCGCGAAGAAAGATTGAGCGGAAACCTTGTGGCTGCGGTAAACAAGCTGCATTCGGCCGAAAAAGCATTCTTGTTCAATACCGGTTTAGACCTCGCCTACATGGCTACCGGCTGGTACCTAACCGAAGCCTCGAAGAATCAAAATGAAATTGAACGCCGCGACGTGTTTTTGGGTGCCGGGCGGAGTTTGATGTTGCAGGGTGGCTTCCTCTTTGTGTTCGACCTCGCATGTTTTCTAAGCATTAAACGGATTAATGGCTTTTACGGAAAACTGCTGGAAGGCTTGTATGTCGGAGGAAATGGCCTCGGCATCAGAAAACAGTTTTAGACAAATCGTGTAGGATTGCTGGGGGTTGATTAGCTTGCAGCCCGTGACACCCTTCATTCAAAACACTTCGTCGCACCAAAACTTGTGGCCCGCCCTGTATGGCGGATTATTGGCTGCATTCTGGATGACACCCGACATACAACCGGCTTTGGGCGCGTATGGCTGGAATGAAATTGGAGAAGCCACCCTCAAACGGCTCGATGCCAACGCCAGAGTCGGTGAATTTCAGCAGTTCATCATCGCCTTCTGCCTCTGTACCGGTTTTTTGTGGTGGAGTCTCAGCAAAGCCTTCCTACGCTTGCCATCTCCCCTGCTCCAACTCGTTAGAGCGCTTTCTGTAGCCGGCGCATTGCTCGTTTTCGGAGCATTCTTTCAACCTGGCATTACGAGCACTGTACTTTGGCCACTGGCGTGGATGGCCCCACTGTACGTTTTTCAATCGCGTTTCTCGTCGAAGTTAGTGCTCCAGTCGAGCGTCGCCTCGATGGCCTTTAGCATCAGCACCTTTTTGCTCGTTCAATGGCTTTACCCCAAAGCGCTTGGAACTACTGCGCAGGTAGCCCTCATTTTTAGCACTTATACAATATGGTTGTTTTGGCTACTTAATCGTGGAAATCGTTTTAAAAACTGGGTTTCAGCGCAAGCCGCAGGAAGCACTATTGCACTTCTGCCCTTTGTTGTTTCTGAGTTGAAATATGTGCTTCACCGCAATGGCATTGGTGCTTCAGCCGATTTTTTAACCGCTTGTCTCTTAGCATTGTGCTTGATAGCTGCATTTTTCGTCTACCGTCGCCCAGCGTGGTCGTTCAAAAAATCGATGGGCTTGATGGCTGTACAGCTGCTCATGGGCTCGGTGTTTATGGCTTATTATACGCCTAACGGACAAGCCCCGACAGAAATGTATGAGCTTGCGAACCGCGCACTTCCGCTTATGGAATGGCACTTTTTCAGAACGATACCATTGTTGGAAAAAGTTTCGTCGCATTTTGTTTCCGATTACGGGTTTGGGCTCATGTATCAGGCTGTGCATGGTTACCATGGTCTTGACTTTCTCATTTACGACGTATTTGAATACGTACTTTGGGCGATAATCCTATACTTGTTATTGAAACAGCTGCTTCAGTCGTCGCTCCTTGCCTTGTTTTGCGCCTTGCTGTTGCCCTGGAGTTCCGGATCATTTTCGGCCTATTACCTTCCAGGCTTCTTACCACTGTTGTTCTTTCTGCATTTACTGAAGCGTCCATCAACACCAAATTATATTGCTTTTGCAGTTGTAACGGTTGCACTCATTCCCTGGAGAGCCGATTTGTCGGTCGCCTTTTTACCCGGAGTTTTGATTTTGGCACTCGTGGCCATCCTTCAACATCGCCTATCTGCGAAAAGCCTGGTTTCCAGCTTTATGGCTTCAGGTTTAACCCTGGCGCTGGTTTGTTGGGCAATATGTCTGTACAAGGGCATCGACTGGATAAAAAACCTGAAAGCGATTTTAGATTATCTCATCAGCACCCAGTCATACAGCCTTACAACAATGGGCGACACAGGTAGCGCACACTGGGTTTTGCACCATTACCTGATGCCACTGATGGCCGCACTTGGACTGTTAATCTCGTTCAAAAGCCTTTTAGCGTCGAGGTTTAAGGCGCATTTCATGCGGGATGGCATTTTGGTTTTTTGTGCCTTGTTTGTGTTGATCAATTTTCCACGTGGCATTGTTCGGCATGGGTTTGCGGAGGGTTCCGACAATTTTCTGCTCTCAGTTTCGCTGTTGTGCTTTCCACTTTCGGTGTTGTGGAGTACAGCCTTAAAACCCTTTCAGCGCAACAGTCTGTACCTGATTTGGATTTTTGTGTTTTCCATTTGGATGCGCTTTCCGAGTCGCTCCGCTGATGAATCAACACTTGCAGTGGTGTCTATTAAACCACTGAAATCAAGTTCGGTACACTATCATGAATCGAACAAGCGATTGTTGCCCGATCTGGACTTTTGCAAGGCCAATACAGACACTGTCGTGGGATGGCTTCGCGGCAGATTGGAGGAAGATGAGACCTTCCTGGATTTCAGCAATACGCCGATGTTGTATTTCTATGCCGAAAAGCCTGTGCCTTCTTTCTTCTTTCAAAACCCACAAAATGTGCACAGTATAACTTTACAGGAGGATTGGATTTCGCGCTTGCCTCAGTATAAAGTGCCGTATGTGTTGTACCGTCACCACCCACCCAGCTGGTGGGATGCCACAGATGGAGTTTCGAATGAGGTGCGACATGTATTCATTGCCTTGTATCTTCGCCGAAATTATCGCTTCCATGCCTTTGTAGGAGGTTACGAAATCTGGAAGCAGCGTGAAAGATGAACACCCGCAGCCAAATTGTACTTGATCAAAAAATAGGTGGACTACTGTGCTACCTGCTGCGATTTTGGGTTCGGCTTGGAGGCATGGTGCTCAGAATAAACCATCGGCTCGACAGGCCATTTGAGCGTATTGTAGTGTGCAAGTTCAAGGGCATGGGCTCAATTGTTCAAGCCTCAGCCTTGCTGAACAGCCTACGGCAAAATTACCCTCAAGCTGAGCTTTACTTCCTCACAACACCGGCCAACAAAGGAATTTTGGCTTCATTCGGCAGCCTGAAAATCCAAACCTTGTTGGTCGACGATCGTTCGTTATGGGCCCTGATTGCCGGAACAGTGCGGGCAGTCATCAGCCTTTGGCGAATACGCCCGCAGCTCTACCTCGACCTCGAAGTGTATTCGAACTACTCGAGCTTGGTGTGCACCTTGAGTTGCGCAACAAACCGAATTGGCTTCTACAAGAGCGACAAAGAATACCGAAGTGGCTTATACACGCATTTGATGTACTACAACATCAAGGCACCTATTTCGGAGATTTATTTGCAAATGTTGCGCTTGTTACCGGGCAAGCCGGGATACGCTGCGCTGATGGCTCCGGAATTTCCAGCCAACGCTGCAATGGAACTCGGAAAAGTATTGCCGGCTGGAGTCTCCTACATGGTCATCAACCCCAACGCCTCCGATTTAAGACTCGAAAGACGCTGGGGGCCAAACAGTTTCAAAGCGCTGATAGGAAGGCTTTTGGTCATCTATCCACAGCACTATTTTGTGTTTACCGGTGCGCATTCGGAGTCTGAGTATGTGGCTGGCATTTGTGCATCATTTTCTGCCGAGCCGCGTGTGCTAAATTCAGCCGGTAGACTCTCGCTAAATGGACTGTTTGCCTTACTAAACGGAGCACAGGCTGTTATAACCAACGACACCGGACCATTGCACCTGGCCCTGGCCTATCGAAAACCGACCGTGGGCTTATTCGGTCCTTGTTCGCCGCAACAGTACGGACAAATGGAAAGTTGTGTGGCCGTTTACAAAAACGTGTATTGCAGTCCGTGCGTGCATGAGTTTAGCATTCCGCCTTGCCGTGGCAACAATACCTGCATGCAACTGATTGAGGTGGAAGAAGTGCTGCAAGCCTTGTCGGAAGCGCTTCACAGGGCCAATCGCAAGGAGCAAACCCCATTTATTTACCAAATCGACAACCAGGCCTTAGGCTTTGTGGATAACCGCAATTGATATGCATCGTTTTTTCGCTTCCGACAATGGCTCGGGCATTCATCCAAACATACTTGAAGCCTTAACAAAGGCCAATGTTGGACATACCAAGGGCTACGGCTACGACGAATTTACACGGCGAGCTGAGGCAGATTTCAGCGCTTTGTTTGGCGACCACATTCAAGTGTTTTTCGTGTACAGTGGCACCGGAGCCAATGTGCTTTCGTTGCAAAGCTGTTTGCAATCGTTCGAGGCGGTGGTTTGCAGCGACACTGCACACATCTACACCGACGAAACCGGAGCACCTGAATACAATCTGGGCGTAAAGCTGATTGCTTTACCTTCGGTAGATGGTAAAATTTCGGTTGATCAGCTCGATCGGATATTGATTGGCAGAGGTGTGGAGCATCACGTGCAGCCTAAGGTAATTTCGCTCACCCAAAGCACGGAGTATGGAACCATTTACAGCCTTGAAGAAGTGAAGGCCATTTCTGCCTTTTGCCGCCAGCACGATTTGTATTTGCACATGGATGGGGCCCGGATTGCCAATGCCCTCGCCTCGCTGAATTGCAGTCCTAACGCATTTTTTAGTGAAGCGGGCGTTGATATTCTCAGTTTCGGTGGCACCAAAAACGGTATGTTGATGGGTGAAGCTGTGGTGGTGTTTCGGGAGGAGCTCGCCAAAACAATGAAATACCGGAGAAAGCAATCGTTGCAGCTATATTCTAAAATGCGGTTCATGTCGGCGCAATTCAGTGCCTATTTTCACGATGGACTTTGGCTTGATCTGGCTCGACACAGCAACGAAATGGCGAGATATCTAGCCGATGAATTGCATAGTTTAGGCGAACAGGTGCGCATTACCCGACCTGTAGAAGCCAATGGAGTGTTCTGTATTTTTCCGAATGGCATAGAGGAAGAACTCATGGAGCGTTTTCCGTTCTATTATTGGAATGAGGAGGATCGCGAAATCAGATTGATGTGCAGCTGGGACACCACAACTGCTGATATTGATGCGTTTGTGGAGGCCACGCGGAGATTGATGCCGAAATAGGGCGTATCAGCCTGAGTTCAGCTGCGTATGGGCAAAGTCCTGCAAACTTTAAATTCCTGACAGATTTATGCGGCAAGCGGTGATTTGGGGTGATGCTTGTTTGATGACTTGCTGAACAGCCCTTGCCCCTATTTTTTTGACTGAGTTTCGATCCGGAACCGATGCTTGCTGATTGCATTCAAACGGCCGAATCTACAGGCTTTGGGCATATTATTGAATGCCCTTTTGGGCGCGAATGATGGCCGCGCATCGGTAGCGAATAACCGAAGATTGAAGCCTCACATTGTTCGTCTGTTTTTTTGCTACTTTCATTGTAAGAAAACCAACGCTATGAAAATTGTAAAATTTATTGGGATAGGTCTGCTCGGCCTGGTCCTCCTTATTGTGATTGCCGGCCTTATTCTGCCGGCAAAAGTCGAAACTGAACGATCGCTGCTCATCAATGCCTCGCCAGAAGTGCTCTTCGAACAGGTGAATGTGCTGCCCAACTGGGAAAAATGGTCGCCGTGGAAGGAAATGGATCCTGAGTCGAAAATGACATACTCCACGCCCAATGCCGGGGTGGGCGCTTTCTACACCTGGGAAGGTCCCGAAACCGGAAAAGGCAAACTTACCCTAACCGAGGTGGTGCCTTACAGCCGAATAAACACAAAGCTGGAGTTCGATGGACAGGGCAATTCAACGGCTGCATATTTATTTGAGCCTCAACCCGACGGACAGGTAAATGTGCGTTGGACCTTCAGCACCGACATGGGTGGAAATCCGTTTATGCGGGTGTTTGGAGTGGTGATGAAGAGCATGCTGAACGACCAGTTTGAACGCGGCCTTCAAAAACTTAAAGAAGTTGCAGAGGCCGCACCGAAGCCGGTAAAGCTAAGCTGGAAAGGACGAGTGGAAGCCGCTACAGTACTCGATCTTCCGGCACAATACTACCTTGCGGTACACGATACTGCATCGGTGGCTACCATTTCCAATAAGTTGGGACAAGCTTATGGTAAGATCATGGAGGCCGCAGCCAAACAAAAGCTTGAGCCCAGCGGACCTCCTTTTGCCATTTATTACTCGCAATCGAACACCCAATTCGACTTTGATGCGGCTTTGCCCATCGGAAAAGCAGGTAAGTCGGAAGGTATGGTAATGGCGGCTCAGCGCTCGGCCAGGAGAGCAGTTTGTGTAGCCTTTTACGGCGATTACAGCCAAACTCCACTCGCCCACGAAACCGCCGATGCCTTTATTAGAAACAACAACAAAACCACGACGGGTCCACCTTGGGAAGAATATGTCAGCGATCCGGGTCTGGAAAAAGACACTTCGAATTGGTTAACCAAAGTGTATTACCCCATCCGTTAAACCTGAATATCCTTCTTTTGGATTAAGGCTGCACGGCAGTAAATACTAACGAGTCTCATTCGTTTATCCACGCCTAGCGGTAACCATTCGGGGATTGCCGCTCAGGTCGTGGTGAATGCGCACATCCATAAGTTGGGCCTTTCGGAACAGGCTAGCCACCTCATCGCAACGGCGGTAATGGCATTCGACGGCCAATAAACCGCCGGGCTTTAGGCTCTGCCCACTTGCCAATGCGGCCAATTTGCGGTAAAACACCAGGGCATCGCTGCCGGGAGCAAATAAGGCCAGATGAGGCTCGTGTTCAAGCACAGTGCTGCTTATGCTTTCCGATTCGTCAATCGTAATGTATGGCGGGTTCGACACCAGCACGTCCACAGGTGTCGAAAGGGATTCAATTTGCAACAGGTCGAACTGTTCAAAACTAACCTCCAGCTGTAGTCTCTCTGCATTTTCGAGGGCAACAGTCAGTGCCTCCCGGCTCAGGTCAGAGGCACTCAGTTTGGCCTGTGGCAAGTAATGTTTCAGCGCCAGGGCAATGCAGCCGCTCCCTGAACAGGCATCATGTATGTGCAGCGAGGAACTGCCGCCAAATTGCTCCACAATCAGATTCACCAACTCCTCAGTTTCGGGTCGAGGTATAAGCACCGCAGGATTTACCGTGAGTTCCAGCTCCATAAACCAGGTCCTGCCCATGATATATTGCACTGGCTCACCCTTTCGAAGGCGCTTCACAAATCGCGAATAGGCCAGTAACTCGCTTTCGAGCACTCGTTTATCGGGCTCGAGGTGTAAGGTGAGGTGCGAAAAGCCGTTAATCCATCCCGCCGCGAGGCGAAAAAGCACCAAAACCTCCTCCTTACTGTACTGAGGCTCCAGCTGAGCATAGAAAAACTTACGGATGTCGGATAAACGATTCCCTCCAATTTTCATAGATGCGCAAGATGCACAATTTTGGCGTGTGCGCTGTACCTTGCAGCCATGGAAGCATACATGCGCCGCGCCATCGAAATTGCCCGTTTTGGGGAAGGCTTTGTCGCCCCGAATCCTATGGTAGGCTGCGTAATTGTTGCTGATAATCAAATTATTGGGGAGGGATGGCATCGCGCTTACGGTGAGGCCCATGCCGAGGTGAGAGCCCTCGAAGCCGTAAGCAACAAAGACTTGCTTCGCCGTGCCACCCTGTATGTTACCCTCGAACCTTGCAGTCACTACGGCAAAACACCGCCCTGTGCCAAAGCCATTGTTGATGCCGGAATCCAAAAGGTTGTTATAGCTACACTCGACCCTAATCCACTTGTGGCAGGCCGAGGCATGTCTTTTTTAAAAGCGCATGGCATAGCGGTAAGCACCAGACTGTTGGCCAAGGAGGCCCGCTACATGAACCGACGCTTTCTGTACGCTTTTGAGCACAGCCTGCCTTACGTTGTGTTAAAGTGGGCCGAGAGTGCCGACCGCTTTATGGACCCCTTACGGAGCTCTGGTGAGCAAGGCAGCATAGCCATATCGTCGCGCCTCTCGCGCCAGGATGCTCATCGGCTGAGGGCCGCTCAACAGGCTATTCTGGTGGGGAAAAACACGGCGCTTATCGACAATCCGGCCCTAACACTTCGCCATTGGCCAGGCCGAAATCCCACGCGTATTCTCCTCGATGCTCAACTGGAGGTGCCGCGGCACTTTACTCTTTTCGATGACTCAGCGCGCGTACTGGTGTTCAACCGCCTGCGAAATGAACACGAGGGGCATGTCGAATTCTGCCAATATGCCGGCGACATGCTCGAGCCCGCGGCACTTTTGCAAATGTTACAAATTCGGGGAATCCAATCTGTGTTGGTTGAAGGCGGCCGAAACACGCTGCAACAATTTATCGATGCCGGGTTATGGAACGAAGTCTGGATTTACCAATCGTCACAAACCCTTCAACACGGCTTACCCGCCCCTACTCTGCCCAGTTTACAGCCTTTTGCCGTAGATCGTCTTGGTGAGGATTTGAGAATGATATATTTGAATACAGCGATTACTGTTATTCACGGATAAACTTGAGCTGTTGCGGTCCATCGGCCCGTTGAACGGTTACAATGTACATTCCTGCGGGTAATTGTTGCACCGGCAAAGCATTGCCTCGGCCTTGGATCAGAAGCTTACCGCTGATGTCGTGCACCAGATAGGGCTCATGATCCAGAGTATTCAAATACAGGGTTTCGGCCACCGGATTTGGCCAAGCCACGAGAGATTGTAGCCCGGAGGCAGAAGGCCATCCGCCGGTAGGCGATAAATTATAACGAAACAGGTAGCCTTGCAAAGTAGTATCACCGGGAATTACGTCGTTTAAGGCATCGGCGCCCGGGTTGGTATTGCCTTCGAGCTGACCAGCCACATGGAGAATGGAATTGCTCATTTCAATATCGAGCACCGACTGAGTGCCGGTACCCAAAATTTGAATGAGGTTTACCAGTTGGTTATTCTCGTTGAGATAGGCTAAAAATCCATCAGATTCGATACCCGAAACTAAGCTCAGGGTACCTGCAGCGGAGGGCAGCGTTAAATTTCCGGTGAAGGTACCACTCAAAAGCACCTGATTTTCGGGGGTAAACACCATTGAACCAAAAGTGGCATTGAGTCCGCTAAGCCCATCTGCCACAAAACCATTCACGTAATTGCCCTGATTGGTGTAGCGTAGCAGGAATGGAGCCGCGGCAATTCCATTTGAGTTTAGCTGCACGGTAGCAAAACCGGGGTCTACATCCATTGAGCTGCTGTTCATAGAGCCATTGAGAACAATTTGGTTATCGGGCGTAACCATTACCTGATTGCCCAATTCAATTGAATTTGCACCGAGGTTAAAGCCCCAGGCGAGAGCACCGGTGCTGGCATTGTACTTCACTAAGTAAGCATCTGTGGCGCAGGTAAGGTTGGTTGTGCCCGGCCCTGGATCAATATCGGCGGTGCCACCCAGCAATCCGGTGCAATACACAAAACCATCTTCAGCAATGGCCAACGATGAAACATAATCGATTACAGGTGTGGTTGAACCGATGGTATTTACCCACTGTAAGTTAAGATCGGTATCGTACTTGGCCAAAAAGCCATCGCCCGAAAAGACAAATGAACTGCGCGAGGCGGTGCCGGGACCAAAGTCGAAATCGACTGTATTGTTGTACTGCCCGCAAAGGTAGAGCTCGTTACTGTCGTAATTGTAGCGAATGCTACGGATGTCGATTACTCCGCCGGGACTAAGGTCAACAAAGCTCAGGAGTGAACCGGTTTCGCCTTCGAGGCGGACGAAAAAGCCATCCAGTCCATTGGCCGGATTAGAGGCAATGAGCTGCTCTTCGGCATCGGGGTTTACGTCGATGCTACCTGTAAAGCGGCCCGAAACCCATACATTGCCGAGTGGGTCGGTGGCAATTGCCGAAACCTGATCATTCCCACTACCGCCAATGGCCTTTACCCAGAGTAACTGTCCGGTGGCGCTGTAACGGGCTATGTACACATCCTGAAATCCGTAGCCATCCAACGAAGTTTGACCAAAAGTGGCAGGCCCCTGAAAGTTCCCGGCCACAAAAACTCCACCTTGGGGCGCCGAAGCAATGCGTTGTGCGTTATCGCTTTGCGGACCTCCGAAAGTGTTGGCCCACTCAAATTGTTGGGCATTCAAAAAACACGGGAGCAGCGCCAGAACGAGGTAAATTTTCTGCATCAATGTGGTATTGGTTTTTCAAAAGTAGAGAGTATACCGCATTCTGCAAGGATGAGTTACAAACCGCAGGCTTTTGATAACTTCGACCTGCAGCCGATTAGTAATTAATCACTTGCTGTTCAACATCTTCGGGCAATTCTCTGTAAGTATACTGCTGGGAGCGCAGTTGGGGTTCGAAGCCTGCTTCGCGGATGGCTTGCTGTATGCCGGCTGAGGTAAATCGGTGTGGTGCCCCGGCTGCTGAAACCACGTTTTCTTCAATCATAATCGAGCCGAAGTCGTTGGCCCCAGCATGGAGACAAAGTTGGGCTGTTTTCTCGCCTACTGTGAGCCATGAGGCTTGTATGTTGATGACATTGGGCAGCATGATGCGGCTCAGGGCAACCATTCGGATATATTCCTCGGAACTTACCTCATTTCGGATGCCTTTCACCCTACGAAGCAAGGTGCCATCGTCCTGGAAAGGCCAGGGAATAAAGGCGAGGAAGCCTTTGGCGGCATCGGGTTTTTCGCTTTGCACCTGCCGAATCCGCGCCAAATGTTCGAAGCGTTCGTAGAGGGTTTCGATATGTCCAAACATCATGGTTGCCGAGGTGGTGATGTTTAGTTGGTGCGCAGCCCGCATAACGTCGAGCCATTCCTGACCAGAGCATTTGCCTTTGGATATCATACGCCGTACACGGTCGTTCAGAATTTCGGCCCCGGCGCCCGGCAATGAATCAAGTCCGGCGGCGTGCAAGCGGCTCAGCACTTCGGTATGACTAAGCTTACCCAGCTTGGCAATGTGGGCAATTTCGGGCGGCCCGAGGGCGTGCAGCTTAATATCGGGGAAATGGGTTTTCAGCTCGCGGAAGAGATTTTCGTAAAACTCAATGCCTAAATCGGGGTGATGGCCTCCCTGAAGCAAAAGCTGGTCGCCTCCATAACGGCGCATCTCGTCGATTTTCTCCCGGTATTGATCGAGTGTGGTAATGTAGGCCTCGGCATGACCCGGAATGCGGTAAAAGTTGCAAAACTTACAATTGGCAATGCACACGTTGGTCGTGTTCACATTGCGATCAATCATCCATGTTACCTTACCATCGGGTTTTTGGATTTTCCGCAGGGTATTTCCAACGTGCATCAGCTGGGGTAAGGAGGCATTTTCAAACAGCCAGATTCCTTCTTCGATACTCAGCCATTCAAAGCGGAGTGCCTTCTCGAGCAAAAGTTCAGTATTCATTGTTTCAATAAACAGGGCGCAAGGTAGAAAGTTCGCCGCGAATGAGTACTTCGCAATTCCCACGATTCCGTTTACATTTGCGCCATTCTATCCCAAAAGAAACACACATGAAGCCCGAATTAAAGAAAAGCAATAAGCCCGCTAAAGGCCATCGTATATATGTAGTGAAAGAGTTCAAGCAGATTCCAGAAGAAGCCTTTTCGAAGGAGGAGCTGAACTACGTGAAGGCCCAAATGAAGGCCTCCAAAAAGCAGATTGCCGTTAACCACTTTGGTCACTTCAGCTTTGTGGTAACTATTGAGGACAAAAAAACGCATGCCCTCAGCATCGAAGCCTGTCGTGTTGCCGGAAACGCGCTACTGGCTACACTCAATGCCCAATCTATCGAAGAAATTCAGCTTATCGACGCATCCGGCTTGCCCGCCGAAATACTGGCGATGCTCGAAGGCATGGTACTCGGCTCCTATCAGTTTTTGAAATACCGTACGAAGAAGGAGAAAGAGACCAATAGCCTGAAGCTTATTTCGGTGCACAGCAAGGTGGTGAGCGACAAAGAGTTGCAGCTGCTTAGTACGGTAGCAGAAGGTGTTTATCGGAGTCGCGACCTTGTGAATGAGCCCGTTTCTTTCCTCAATGCACCTCAGTATGCTAAGGAGGTGCAGCAACTCGGTAAAGAGGCTGGGTTTAAGGTAGAGGTATTTAACAAGGCCAAGATTGAGTCGCTGAAAATGGGCGGACTCTTGTCGGTAAATCAGGGTTCTGTTGATCCACCGGTGTTTGTGGTAATGGAGCACAAGCCGAAGAACGCGGTGAATAAGCAGCCTTATGTTTTTGTGGGTAAAGGTGTGGTGTACGATACGGGCGGCATCAGCTTAAAGCCGAACGATGGTATGATGACCATGAAGTGCGATATGGCCGGGGCGGCAGCTGTTGCGGGTGCCATGTATGCCATTGCCAGGGCGGGTTTGCCTGTTTGGGTGGTTGGAATTACACCGTCTACCGATAACCGTCCGCATGGAAACAGCGTAGTGCCGGGTGATGTGATTACCATTTCTGACGGAACCACCGTGGAGGTATTGAATACCGACGCTGAAGGTCGTTTGATTTTGAGCGATGCCTTGGTGTATGCGAAAAAATATAAGCCTCGTTTTGTGGTTGATTTGGCTACACTTACCGGTGCTGCTTCGAGGGCTATCGGGCGTTTTGGGATTGTAGCCATGAGCAATACTGTGGAGGAGTTTGAGCAGCTCAAACATTGTGGCAACACGGTGCATGAGCGGCTGGTAGAGTTTCCTTTGTGGGATGAATATGCCGATATGCTGAAGAGCGATGTGGCCGACCTAAAAAACATTGGAGGTGTGATTGCCGGAGCCAATACAGCCGGGAAATTCCTGGAGCACTTTACCGATTACCCTTGGGTACACCTCGATATTGCAGGGCCTGCTTTTGTAGAATCGCCCGATAGCTATCGCGGAAAAGGCGGAACAGGTACAGGCGTTCGATTGTTGTTTGAGTTTATCCGCAGCAAGGCAGAATTATGAGCGATTTTCACGACGGACCTATTCGGGTTGGAATTACCCACGGCGACTTTAACGGAATTGGATATGAGGTAATTATGAAGACCTTCGCCGATCATGGTATGCTTGAGCTCTGCACTCCAGTGGTGTACGGGCTGCATAAGGCTGCCAGCTTGTATCGGAAAACACTGGGTATTCAGGACTTTAGCTTCTACGGAATTCCAGAGGCGTCAAAAGCCGTGAAGCACCATTGCAATTTTGTGAATCTCACCGATGTAGATGTTGGCATTGAACCGGGGACCAGCACTCCGGCCGCCGGATCATGGGCGGTGAAGGCCTTAAATCGGGCCATGGACGACCTGGAGAGTGGGCTCATTGATGTACTTGTAACGGCGCCCATCAACAAGCAGAACGTACAATCGCCTGATTTTCAATTCCCCGGACACACAGAATTTCTGGCTTCACGTACCCAAACCAGCGATTATCTGATGCTCTTGGTGAATGAAGATTTACGCATTGGCACTGTAACAGGGCATATACCAATCACAGCAGTTGCCTCAAAATTGAGCACTGATTTAATTATTTCGCGTATCCGCGTGATGGCTAAGTCGTTATTGATGGACTTCGGAATTCGGACACCTAAAATTGCTGTTTTAGGTTTGAATCCGCACGCCGGCGACCAGGGGCTGATTGGCAAGGAGGAGGAGCAAATTATCACTCCGGCCATTCGTAAACTGAGTCAGGAAGGGATGTTGGTTTACGGACCTTACCCGGCTGATGGCTTCTTTGGAAGCGGTGGCTGGAAGAAATTTGATGGGGTGATGGCCATGTACCACGACCAGGGCTTGATTCCATTTAAGTCGCTGGCTTTTCACCATGGAGTGAATTTCACCGCGGGGCTTCCAATCATAAGAACATCACCCGACCATGGCACGGGATACGACATATCAGGCAAGAATCTGGCGGATCCTTCTTCACTGCGCGAGGCTGTCTTTTTGGCTATTGATGTGTTTCGTAATCGAAGGATGTATTTGGAAATCAGCGCTAATCCACTTAAATCTCAGCATAAAAAAGAGCGGGAAAGAGAGCGTTAAAATTCACCCCAAAGGAGTATATCCGACATAATTCATTTTAACGTAAAGTTGCATAGCAGTAGAATAAATTTACTGTAAGGTATATGCTTGGACTCAGCACGCATCTGTCTGGAAGTGTTTTTCTCAGTGTAACTATTCAAAAATGACGTTAGAAGCAGCTCAAATGTGGAAGTACCTTGTTCTTGGTGGAATCATCCTAATCCTGCTGTTTGTCATGTTTAAAAAGCGAAAAGCATAGGTGTACCTCTCTCTTTAGTCTCTGTTCGAGGGAGAGACTATACTGCAAGGAAGAACGGGGTTACATGTGAATAAGAAACCCAACATTTACGGTAATTGCCATCAAACCTCTATAGGGCTGTAGATTAAATGGTTAGATCCATGGCGTGTTCCATGAGGAGTTCTAGTGGAACAACCTCCAGGGCACGTTGGTGTGTTGATGAAAGCACCAACGGAGGAGCAAAACCAGCCTCTTGCGCTTGAAGCCATCTGGCGGCGCAGACGCACCATTTATCGCCATCTTTTAATCCCGGAAATTGAAACTCCGGACGGGGCGTGCTTAAGTCGTTACCCACCGATTGGGAATAGGACAAAAACGCATCAGTTACTCTGGCACATACAGTATGAGAACCTGTGTCGTATTCTGATGTGTGACAAAAACCATCCCGGTAAAATCCGGTAAGTGGCTCAAAGCAACAGGCTTCGAGCTTCCCTCCCAACACGTTTAGTTGCATACAGTTATGTTAAAACAATGGTTTTTTGCGGTAGTTCCGGAGGAAGTCCTCTAAATTTTCCACATCAATGCGTTTGGCAATGATGCGTTTATTTCGATCAAGCACATAAATTACTGGTGTTGAATAGATATCATAGTAATCTCTGAATTTGGATTTCAGCGTTAAATCGGCTGCGTTAATCCAGGTAAGCCCTTTTTCTTTGATGTACTTGAACCATTCTGTTGTGTCGGTTTCGATATACACACCCATAACCTCTAAATCGAACTCTTGCTTAAACTTGGTGTAGAATTCCTGCAGCTTTGGAGTAACCTTTTGGCAATGTCCGCAACTAGGATCCCAGAAATATAGAATGGTGAAGCTCGATTTTAGGTCGTTTACCGCAATGGGGTGAAAATCAGGCTTCAGCAGCTTCATGTTATACGCCGTTTTGCCAATCAGGCAGGGCTTCAGATCCTCAACGCGATCTTTGATTTTCGCCCGTTGAGTTGAGTCGATCCAGTATGCTTTGTCGCTCAAATAGTATTCTTCCGACATGCATACAAACACAGCATCCATGCCCATAACATTCGATTTTTCGTAGGTGTTGGTAATCCAGTACACCAAATATTTAAAGATATCGCCGTTATGGTCGGTCTTGGCAATGAGTTCTTTTGAGGCTTTACAAATGGAATCGGGAATTTGAGGAATGAGGCGCTCGATATATTGTTTCACTTTTGAGGCGAAAATTGGTGTTCTGATAAGTCGTTCGTCTTTCAGATCCATGTTGTCGAAAAAGTGAGCCCTGTAATAGCGGTAAGGAAATGTTGAGTCTTTAGAACCATCAGGTTTCGTGGGCATTTCTGGAATTTCAGGCTCTGTTCCGGCTTTAAAAATTTTACTGAGCAGGGCTTGAGGAGCGTTCTTTACAATGTTGGCTTTGTACTCTTTTACCTCATTGTCGATGGCTGTTTGCTGAGCCTTGATTTGTGCCGTTTTTGCGGCATCTCCTTTAGCCTTATCTAATTCAGCCTTTAAGGATTCCATCTGCCTCCCTCGAACGTTAATCCACTTCAGGTACTCGTAAAATTGTTCATTGTCTTTAGAACCTTTCACCACCATTTTGTTGATGAGATCAGTAGTGTCGGTTTCTACAGAGAAACGCTGTTCTTTGTCGATGATAAGTTCGAAATACTTTCGTCCCGGAATCACCAACATATAAATTCCTCCCGGCAGCTCCTCGTCTCCCTTAAATATCACGGTTCCTTTGCTATCGGCCTTGGCAGAGTCGCGGATATACTGCTTATCTCCATAATAATAGGCCAACTGGCATGTGGCGTCTTTTACCCCATTAACCGTGGCCTTTATTTCGTGTCCTTTCCCAAACGCCCCGCCAATACTAGCAAAGAGCGCAATAGCAAAACATAAAACTCTCATCATATTCTTTTTTAAAGCGGCGCAATTTGCCACAAATATTGTGCTAATTTGTGAAAGTTAAGCGAACATAATCATGTGTGGTAGATATACATTAGCCGGCAAGCCGGTTAACTTGGAAAGTCAGCTTCGGGCGCAGGTGCGCGATGACGCAAAGCGCTTGGTTGAGCTCCCCAATTACAATGTAGCACCATCGGCCATGGTTCCGGTGCTGTTGAGCGATTCGCCCGATTGGATTACAACTGCCCGTTGGGGATTGCACCCATCGTGGTCGCGCAACGATCCAAAACCCCGGCTGTTAATCAACATTCGGGAGGACTCGCTGCGTAACAAGCCCGTCTTCAAGCGATACATCCATCAGCAGCACTGCCTAATTCCTGCAACAGGCTTTTACGAGTGGCGCACGCGCGGAAAGCAGAAGCAAGCCTTTTTCGTCCATCTTGTGCAGCAGGACTGGTTTTGTTTTGCAGGTGTTTACGAATATTGCCGCAGAGCGGATGGCCATCTCGAAACAACCGTTTCGTTGATTACGACCGAGCCCAATGCTTTAATGGAGCCTATCCATGATCGAATGCCGGTAATCATTCCACCCGAAAAATATGACCTCTGGCTCAATAGCAGTGCAGAATGTCATCCAACCGAACTACTATTGCCCTACCCTACAGCTGAAATGGAGGCCTGGCCAGTATCGTCGAAGGTTAACATACCTTCCAACAATGATCCATCCTTGCTAAATAGAGTAGAAATTTCCGACAATAACGCCCAACTCGACCTCTTCTCTTGAGTATATTGTCGGCGTGAATTCTGAATCCTTTTTACGACAAATTGCCCGGTATTATCTGGAGCAGAGCAATGAGGGCAAACTCAATATAGCCATTGTTTTTCCCAATCGCCGTGCTGGAATATTTTTCCGCCGTGAGCTTGCGGCAATTCACCAAAAGTCTTTGTGGCTGCCTGAAATCTTCTCTGCCGAAGAGTTTGTTCGCACGGTAACGCATACCACGATTATCGATCCGGTGAGTGTGCAGTTTGAGTTTTACAGAATATATGCGTCGTCGGAGGCTGAAGCTGCTGAGCCTTTCGACACTTTTCTAACCTGGGCTCCTCAGCTCTTGCACGATTACGAAGAAACCGACCTTTACCTTGTAGATGCGGATAAGCTGTATGCCTCGGTTGATGCGGCATACGCAATGAAGAACTGGTCGCCCGACGGGAAAGTAATAACAGCAACTCAGGAGCAGTATATTCACTTTTGGTCGAAGATGGGGGTCTGGTATAAGCAACTGCGCAGTCATCTCCGCGAAGCGGGAAAGTACACTACCGGGATGGCATTTAGGGCCTTGGCCGAAGGTTCGGCTGCTTATTTAGAGAATTTGGTGTGGGATAAGGTGTTATTTGCGGGGTTCAATGCTTTGAATGGCGCGGAGCAGCAGTACATGCGCTTTTTTGAACGTGCGGGAAAGGCAGAAGTTTTATGGGACACAGACCCGTATTATATCGAAGATGACTTGAATGAGGCGGGCTATTTTTTTCGCAAATACAAGCGAGAATGGCCCTTGCGCGAGTTCAATTTCTCGGAGAGGCTTTTGAATAGAGCTGATCAACACATTCATATTGTGGGCGTTGCCAAAAACATGGGGCAAGCTCAATATGCGGGTGCATTGCTAGATCAATTAGCCCAAGAGGATACAAAATTGGAGCAATCTGCAGTGGTATTGTGTGATGAAAAGCTGTTGATGCCATTAATGGAAATGCTGCCTGATGCTGTTGAGCAGGCCAATATTACCATGGGCTATCCATTGTACCAGCTTCCGGTGGCGGCTTTGTTTTCGATGCAGTTCGATATTCAACGAAAACTGAAGGTTTCAGGAACGCGGGTAAGCGTGTACTTTAAAGACCTGCAAAAGCTGTTTCGTCAACCCGATATTCGTAAGCTACTTGGTGAAAAAGCATCAGGATATTTGCTCGAGTATGTGAACCAGGAGCGTTTCATTTATTTGTCGTTCGACACCTTGCTTGAGCGCAGACCAGAACTTCAAGCGATTCGCTTATTGTTTGAACCCTGGAACGACAATGTGCCCTTTGCTTTGAGCCAATTGCATCAATTGGTAGCTCTTTTGCGCGATTGCTACGGCGAATCGAATGAGGGTCGAGAAGGGTATGAACTGGAGGCCCTGATGCAGGTTTCGGCGCTATTGAATAAGATTGAACGTTGGGAGCTCACTTACCCGGGTTACAACACGATAAAAACTTTACAAAAGGTATTTCAGCAATTGCTTAGACAGTCGACCCTCGACTTTTACGGAGAGCCTTTGGAAGGGCTTCAGATTATGGGGTTGTTAGAGACCCGAAATCTTGACTTCAATAACCTCATCCTTTTGTCGGTGAATGAAGGAACAATGCCGGCTGCCAGAACTAACCGATCCTTTATTCCAACCGACATTGCTTCAGCCTTTGGGCTGCCGACCTATCGCGAAAGAGATGCTATATATGGCTACCATTTTTATCGAATGCTTCAGCGGGCGAATCGTATATGGTTGATTTACAATACCGAAACGGACGAGTTTGGAAAAGGCGAACAATCGCGGTTCATCACACAAATCAGTAAGGAATTTGATCAGGCGCAATTGCATTTTTCTATGGTTGTTCCTGAGCTTCCTCAAATTGGTATGCCCTCCATCAGTGTGCAAAAATCTGAGGCCTTGATTAAGCGGATGGTTGAGCGTTATTCCACTCAGGGGAAGTATTTGTCGCCTACCGCTTTACAGAGCTATGTTGCGTGCACATTGCAGTTTTACCTTCAGTATTTTAGTGGTGTTAAGGTGAAGGAAGACCGAGAAGACGATGTAGATGCCTCGGCAATTGGCAACATTTTGCACAGCACCTTAGAAACCTTGTATAAACCATTTGTAGGCAAGTCGTTAAAAGTCAAAGACATCAACGAAATGTTGAACAGCTTTTTGCCAGTACTTCGAAACGAATTCTTGAAGCTCATGGAGGAACAGGATATTGAGCATGGCAATAATCTGTTGATTTTCACCGGAGCGGAGAGCATGTTGCGAAATTTTCTCTTGGTTGAGCGTCAGATTTTGGAGGAGCACAAAGCCAAGTTGGAGATTGTTGGACTAGAAACAGAGTTGAGCTTTAGCATACCTGTGAAAATTGGTTCTGAAACCTTCGAAATTCAGGTTGGTGGCCGGGCCGATCGAATTGATCGACTAGATGGCCAGCTTCGCATTCTTGATTACAAAACCGGCAATGTAAAAACGCAGGAGCTCACATTGGAATCTTTAGACGACTTGGTGCAATCGCAGCAAAAGGCAAAAAGTTTACAACTGCTGTTTTACCAAATGAGTTATGCAGTTAAACACCATGATGAGGAGGCTTTTCCGGGAATTTTGAGTTTGAGGGCTCCTTCAGCTGGAATTTATGGGATTAAGCAAAAGACTCCGTTTGAAATCAATGCATCTACTCTTAAAGACATGTTTACAGCCCTTCTGCAGCGACTGTTTTCGCCTCTCTATTCTTTTGAGCAAACTGAAGATTTGAATACCTGTAAATATTGTAAGTTCAAAACGATGTGTAACAGGTAAGCCTGTTCGGAGCTTACCGAAAAGGCCGTGAAAGTGATCCTTAAAAGGTACAACTAAAGCCTTGGCAAAAGGCTATTCAAGCACGGTTATAATTGCTGTACATGAAATGATGGAGTTTTTTTTAAGTTCTGATTAACAGAAACACTTGGTATTCAGATGAATTGCCAAAATCCAGTCTTCAAATTGTGTAATCCGCAAAGCTGAAGAAGGCGATAACCGTGAATGCCCATTTTCGAAAGGCGTATATTGTTAACGAGCAGATTCGCTTAGCTGGATTTGATGTCCATGTCTTTTTTTTGGCTAACGAAATACAGAGCTCCATGAATTCAAGTGTGCAAGGCTTTTCAATAGCTTGACTAAAAACCCTTGTATTAAGCCTCCTTCAAACAGGGGCTAAAGTGCTTAAAATAAACTATTGAGTTTTTTTCAGTAAGCCCTAAATACTGGTTAGCAGGATTATCTCGTAGTACAGCGGCATTCCGAGGGTGATATTAAAAGGGAAAGTTACGCCAATGGCCATTGGAATGTACAAGCCTGGGTCGGCTTTGGGAGCGGCAAGTCTCATGGCCGCTGGTACGGCAATATAGGAGGCGCTGGCAGCAAGGATGGCAAACATGAATCGGTTGCCGATGTCGGCGGTTACGCTACTGCTCAGCCAAGCGGTAAGTGCGCCATTGATTGCAGGAACAAGAATGGCAAAAACAGCCACAAACCCACCATACTTTCGAAAAGTAGCAATCCGACGGGCGGTTGTCATTCCCATTTCCAATAGAAAAATGGCTAAAAATCCTTTAAAAATGTCGGTGGTAAAGGGTTTAATTCCTTCCGCTTGTTTATCGTCAGAAATAATACCGATCAACAGGCTGCCAACAATCATCAGCACGCTTCCATTGGTAAGGGAGTGGTGCAAAATATCGCGCATCCGAACACGGGCATCGTCCTTATCGAACTTCATCTTAAGCATCACTCCGACCACGATTGCGGGTGCTTCCATTAAGGCCATCACCGCAACCATATGTCCGCCAAATGCGATTTGCTGCTGTTCCAGGAATGAAGAAGCTGCTACAAAAGTTACCGCACTCACCGACCCATAAGCCGCTGCAATGGCGCCTGCATCAGACACGCTGACTTTCCGCTTCAGAATGAAAAATGTGTAGAGCGGAATTGCAGTGGCCAGTAAGAGTCCCAACAACAACGAATTCCATATTTCAGCATTAATCTCACTATGCGCAAGTTCTTGTCCGCCCTTAAACCCAATCGAAAAAAGCAGGTACAGCGAGATGAAACGACTTGATGATGAAGGAATGCGCAAGTCGCTTCGGACCATTGCCGCCACGATACCCAAAACGAAAAAGAGAAGTGTAGGATTGGTAAGGTTTGAGGTGAGGATGGCGGTGTCCATTCGACAAATGTGCATTAGTATTCTGTTTACTGCAAACACGCTGCTATATCTAACTGATTACAGGGCTAATACAGATGCTGATCTAAGAGAAACCAAATCATTACAATGCCTGCAGATGTAAAACATTCACTATCTGATGCTTAGAAATTCACTTGAATGCGGACTTATCAGCAACCCGCTGATTAGATTTTAAGCATGCTACAACTACTTGAATTTGAAGACTATGCAATGAAGAATTCTATAAACGTTTATAAACGGGTATAAACGTTTAACTACCGACTAATCCCGCCTCGAATGTCGAACTTAGCTGCGGAGGGAGGCTGGAGGCGGCCCCTTACTTCCCAAACCTCCAACACCTCACTCACCATAAATTTCTAAACCTGCACAACCCAACTTGCCCTTGTACGTTACCTTTGTCGGATAAATTCCGGTAACCATGGAAGAACAATTAAAAAATTTGCTGTATCACGGCTTGGGTGTGGTGGCCATCACCAAAGAAAAAGTAGAGCGTGCAGTTGAAGAGCTGGTGAATAAGGGCAAAATGACCAAAGAGGAAGGCCAAAAGTTTTATGAAGAGCTGAAAGCCGAAAGTGGAAAGGCTGGACATGAGTTTAAAGACAATCTCAAGGAAAGCTTCCGGTCGTTTTTAGAAAACTCAGGCATCCCTTCCCGCGAAGAATTTGAGGCGCTTAAAAAGCGTGTAGAGGCCTTGGAAAATGCATCTGAAGCAAACAGTGCATCTTGATTTCACGAGGAAAACGATACAGAAAGGTATTAACCGTTCTTGCTAAGCATGGCTTCGGCGACCTGGGCCTGCGCTTGGGTGGACCGGCTTCATGGCTGAAACGAAAGCCCAGAGAGGGAATTAGCGCCAGAAGGTGGATTGGTTTTCGAAAGGCCTTGGAAGAGCTGGGGCCAACTTATGTGAAATTCGGCCAGGTTTTATCGAACAAACCAGGCATTTTGCCCGATGACCTTACCGCCGAATTGGCAAGGCTACAGGACCAGGTGCCCCCGTTCTCTTTTGAGGAAGTAAAAAAAAGCATCGAAGAGACCTTCCAAAAGCCCATTGAGCAGATTTTTCCTACCATCGAAGAGCGGCCTGTAGCCTCGGCTTCTATTGCTCAAGTGCATAAGGCATGGCTACCCGATGGTCAGATGGTTGCCGTTAAAGTACGAAGGCCTGGAATTGAAGCTGTTATTCGTGCCGATGTTGCAATCATGCGCGATATCGCACGGCTGATGATGAGAAACGAGGAGCTCGCCTCACTAAATCCCGTTGAACTGGTTAAAGCCTTCGAAAACACCATTTTAGCCGAACTTGATTTTGAAAAAGAACTCCATAACGTTAAGCAGTTCTACGAGCTTTTTGAAGGCGATACAACCGTAAAAATCCCCAGACCCTTTCCAGAGTTTAGCAGCAGTGCCGTGGTATGCCTTGAGTTTGTGGAAGGAATAAAAATCAGTAAAAAAGAACTCCTCGCTCAACAGGGTTACGATTTAAAACGCGTGGCCAAGAGCGGCTTTGATGCCTTCTTTAAACAAATCTTCGAGTGGGGAATTTTTCATGCCGACCCTCACCCCGGAAATCTGCTGGTTTTACCCGGAAATGTGATCGGTATTCTCGATTTTGGAATGGTCGGTCAGCTCAGTCAAAACGATCGCTCGGCCTTGGTCGAATTTGTAATCGCGCTGGGGCGGGATGACGTTGGCCGAATTGTAGAAAATATCGAAAAACTGCAAGGCAGTCCCGTAAGCGATAAAACCGCACTGGAGCGCGACCTGTCGGCCTTCATCGCTGAATTCGGTTCGAGGGCAGTTAAGGACATTAACCTAAACGATGCCCTCGAAAAAGGAAGGCGCATGGCATACAAGCACGACTTAAAGCTAAATCCCGACCTCTTCCTCCTATTCCGAACCATTTCGCTGCTAGAAGGCATTGGAATCAGTCTCGATCCACAATTCCGCTCACTCGAGATCATCAAGCCATACGCTTTCAAGCTGTTACGCAAGCAGTTAAATCCCAAAAACATCTTCCAAAGTAAAGCACTGCTTGCCTGGGCGGCCGATTGGTACCAACTTGTGAAAGCACTTCCCGGCGATGTTCGGAAAACGCTGGGAAAAGTGAGCAACGACCAGCTATTCATCCGTACCGAAAGTCCATCGGTAGATCGTCTAAGCGAACAATTGCGTAAAAGTGGTAATGAGCTCAGCCAAACCCTTGTTTTCATTGCCCTGCTGGGCTTTACGGCCTTTAGCCCTACCCTACTTTTGCCCCCATTGTTTTTAGGATTAAACGCGGTAGGCTTAATCAGTCTGGGGCTTTCAGCTATACTTCTTGTAATTCTTATAAGACGCTGGCGCTGATGGCATTAGTATTCCATAAACTCCCAAGCTGAACGATAGGCTCCAATCTGCTGACAGTGATCAATCAGGGCTGAATAAAAACGATCGTTACCCAGCGTGGCACTGTCGCCAACAATAACCAATTTCCGTCGAGCCCTCGTCATGGCTACATTCATCCGGCGATAATCCTTCAAAAAGCCAATTTCACCTTTATCGTTGCACCGAACAAGCGATACCATAATCACATCGCGCTCCTGGCCTTGAAAGGCATCGATGGTTTGCACCTGCGGTTGGATGACTAAATCGCTAATTCTGAGCGCTTCAATGCAGTTCACTTGCTGCCGGTAAGGCGAAATCAACGCAATACTGGCGCGATTGCCTAGCCATCCTTCCCCAAGCATCAGGGCTAAGCGTTTCCACAAAAAACGAGCTTCTTCTTCATTCGAATAACTCCCGGCCAATTCATTCCACTGTTCTTCCCAGGCCAAACCTGCGGTGTCGATAAACTCCAGCGAAAAGCCATCGCCCGCATGGGCCTTTTCCACCATGTCATCCGCCCGTAGGGCACCGCCATAAAACCAGGCATTCGAAAACGACATAATAGCCTCATTCATACGGTATTGCACCATTAACAGCGCCGATGGCAAACGTTCAAGGTTCTTCTCCATCAGCGTGAGCGACAAACCCAACTTTTGGGCACTTTCCGACTTAACGGTTGGCGGCAATTGGAAAGGATCTCCGGCCAATACCAGACGGTCGGCGCGCAACAATGGAATCCAGGTTAAGGGCTCCAAGGCTTGCGCGGCTTCGTCGATCAGTAGCACATCAAATCGTTGATTGTCAGGCATCGACTGAGCGACTGCAACCGGTGTGGCACACACAACCTCCGCTTTATCGAACAACTCGGCATAAAGCTGCTTCTCCAACTTCAGGGCATCCTTCATCAAGGCCCGCGCTTCGTCATGAAGTGCCTTACGCTGAGCACGTTCCTGCGGACCAAAACTGCGCTTATATTGTTGAGCCATTCTCCGATATTCGGTTGCTCTTTTCCTACACTCCTTAACTACCGCAAATTCCGGCGAAGCTTTTAATCGGCCTTCCGTGCTAATGGCCTCAAGGCTTTCCGACATTCTTAATGGATTTCCCACCCTGAGCACCCACAAACCGGCATCGAGCAAAGCTTTGCTGATGTGATCAACGGCGGCATTTGAAGGTGCGCACACCAGAACGCGATCGCCTCTTTCAACCATGGCACGCGCGGCAGCCACAAGCGTTGTGGTTTTTCCGGTACCCGGAGGACCATGCACCAAACTAACCGCTGTATTCGAAAGAATGAGTTCAACGGCTAACTTTTGAGAATCATTAAGTGGAAATGAGAAATCGTGGCTTAATTGGAACGATGGCTTTTCGGGAGAACTTAACCCGATGAGCAAATCACGCATTTCCGACAAGGCACAATTTCTGGCACCTTCCGCCACTTCCATTGCTTCAAATGCGGTCTTAATGCTTTGGTTGTCGAA
Source organism: Bacteroidota bacterium (assembly GCA_027483445.1). Classification (GTDB taxonomy): domain Bacteria; phylum Bacteroidota; class Bacteroidia; order M30B66; family M30B66; genus CAMCXT01. The sequence goes on from JAIXUS010000028.1 coordinate 63,354, forward strand.
CTGCTGTTGGATGGCCAAACGGGGCGAGTCAAGGACATCTGGATGCTCGTTGAGAAAAAACACCACCTTCAGCTGGTCGCCTCGAACCCAATCTACAATTCCAAAAGCCTCACCTTCATCGGCCGTCGAATACAAGCGAGCCGGCCTGCCCGGGTTCCAACTGTGCGGGGCCGATTTGTGCTTGGTGCGCTCAAATACTACGTATGGATAATCACCATAACCATACCCGGTCTCGATGATTTGCAATGGATACCAGGCTAAACCCTTCTCTACCAACTCATGAATGCCACTTTTCGAAAGTAAAGCTTCAAACGATTGACGTTCGGCATCGGCCTCAGCCTGAAATGCCTTCCTGAGGTGTTCGAAATATTCTTTGACAAGTTCCTTGCTCACCGGGCAAACATCACGCGATAGCGGTAAACCTGCTCTCCCGACCTGCATTGAAGCACGTAAAGCCCTTCAATCGGCAACACAGGCCTGATTTGAATGCTCTGTTCAAGTGTGGCGAACTCCGTTTCCACCTTACGCCCTTGTAAATCGTACAACTGAGCCTCCTGAATTTTGTCATCAAACCCTTGAATCATAAGCCATTCTGTGGCCGGCTGGGGAAAAATGGAAATTCGGCTGCTTTCAGATTTATCACTCAACACCTCTGAGCAGGTTTCCTGGATTGCCACCCGATTATCGAGGGTAATGTCCTGAAGATAAGCGCTCCAATTCGATAAACTGCCGCCAAACCAATACTGCAGAAAAGGCCAAACCAGATCGTCGGTTGTTTGCTGCTGCTCGGCTCTCGTTAGTGTAACGCCACTCCCAATTTCGCCTAAATCGCAAATGCTAGAAGGAATATAGTAGCAGTGATTGCCTCCAAGTATGCTGGCAAAAACCTTACAGTCGGATCCCAAGGCATTCCAAATAGGTTGATGATGAACATCAGGAGGCGTTACGTTGTCGACAGAACCGGAAATCACAAGCGCTGGAAGCTCAAGAGCTGGAGCGCCAGGCACGGGGCTCGGGTTCGTTAAGGCCGGTGCCAAACCAATATACGCATTGGCCACAGTTTGAGAAGCAGCAAGCAGCGAAGCTCCACCGCCCATTGAATGTCCACCTAAGGCCGAAAAGCCATTGCAGCTGAAGAAGTTATCCTGCCCGCTCCGATACCAGGTGTTAATAAAGGCAATGTCCTTCCCGAAAGCATCATGATTAGGCGCAAAGCTACCTTCGGTGCTCGGCAGGGCCACCACAACGCCACGCTCGGCCAAGAGTCCCGCAAAATCGGCGTATGAAGCCGCCGGAATTAAAAAACCGTGTCCAAAAGTGAGTAAAGGAAAACTTCCGGTTGCCAATGGCACGTTGCTTCCTTCCGATTGAGCCGGGTAGTAGAGCAGCAAAGGGACTTCCCTATTTCGGCTGGCATCAAACAAACTCACTTCCCGATTACCGACCGCAAAAGGTTGGGCCGCCACTGTGGGTAATAACAGCCAAAATGTTGTTATTACAACCAAGTAGCTTAGAACAGAAGTGAGTGTTTTCATTATCAATAATTTAAATCGAAAAATAAGCCTTCGCCTTTTCCAATGCACTTGGGATTCCCGAAGGGTTACTTCCACCGGCCGTTGCATAAAACGCTTGTCCCCCGCCCCCACCTTGAATTTCTTTTGCCAACTCGCGAACAATATTCCCGGCATTTTTTCCGGATGCCACAGCTTCATCGCCTAATGCTACGGTGAGCATGGGCTTGCCGGAAGCAAAATGTCCGAGAACCAAAAAGAGTGCTGGGTATTTGTTTTTTAGCTCGAAAGCGATTGTCTTCACCATTTCAGGGGCATCGAGATCCACTTCGGCTACAATTTGTTGGAGGTCACCACGACTTTCAATCGACAGTTCCAATTCCTTGCGCAAATCCTTGGCCTTTTCTTTTTGCAGGCTTTCAAGCTTTTTCTCAAGCGCTTGCTTTTCTTCCTGAAGCTGAGCAATTCCCTTTATCGGGTCTTTGCTCCCTTTCAGCATTTCGCGAATTTGTCCTATGAGTCGGCGATCTTCCATCAACAACTCTTCGGCAACATCGCCACTTACAGCCTCAATCCTACGAATTCCGGCGGCAACAGCACTTTCCGAAACAATCCTCAAATAACCAATGCTGCCAGTGGCTTCAACATGCGTTCCTCCACACAATTCGATTGAATAGTTTCGATCGAAGGCTACAACACGCACAGTATCGGCATATTTCTCACCAAAAAGCGCCATTGCACCGGCCTTTTTCGCCTCCTCAAGTCCCATGATTCGGGTTTCACGGTTAATGTTTTCGCGAATTCGGGTGTTTACAATGTGTTCGATCCGACTCAACTCTTCATCCGTAACCTTTTGAAAATGAGAAAAGTCGAAGCGAAGATGCTTTTCATTTACCAGCGATCCTTTTTGCTCCACATGTGTGCCTAAAACCTGACGTAACGCGGCATGCAACAAATGTGTCGCACTGTGATTCCGCATGATGTCCATCCGGCGTTCGGCATCCACTTTGGCCTGAAACACCAGTTTTAAATTCGAAGGCAGCTTTTCGGTAAAATGCACGATTACACCATGTTCCTTGCGTGTATCAAGAATTGTAACGCGTTCAGTACCCGACTCGATCACACCGGTATCACCCACCTGACCGCCGCTTTCGGCATAAAAAGGTGTGGCGTTAAACACCAACTGGTACTGTTTCTTTCCTTTGGTATTCACTTCGCGGTACCGAACGATACGCACGTTTGCTTCGGTAAAGTCGTAACCGATGAATTCCTGCTCATCGTCATCCAACAATTCCACCCAATCGCCTGCTTCTACAGCTGAAGCCGCTCTTGAACGCGCCTTTTGGGCTTGAAGGTTGTTTTGATAACCATCCATGTCAACAGCCAATCCTAACTCTCTGGCCATTAGCTGCGTAAGGTCGATTGGAAATCCATAGGTATCAAACAATTCAAAGGCAAAATCTCCACCAATGGTCTGAGTACCCTTTAGCCCTTTCACATGATCGTTAAATCGTTGTATACCAGTGGCTAGTGTTCTGAGGAAGCTGTTCTCTTCTTCCTGAATCACCTTTTCAATAAGTTGTTGTTGAGCCAAAAGCTCCGGGAATGCTTGTCCCATCTGCGAAGCCAACACCGGAACCATCCTGCATAAAAACGGTTCCTGCACTTGTAAAAAGGTGTACGCATAGCGAACGGCTCGGCGCAAAATGCGTCGGATTACATAGCCCGCCTTGTTGTTTGAGGGCAGCTGCCCATCTGCAATGGCAAAGGCAATGGTTCTAATATGATCCGACATCACGCGCATGGCGATATCGGTTTTTTCATCGTTCCCGTATCGAAACCCTGAGTGCTGCTCGATGAACTGAATTAAAGGCTGGAATACATCGGTATCGTAGTTCGACTTCTTCCCTTGAAGTGCCATGCACAAGCGTTCAAAGCCCATTCCCGTATCAACGTGCTGAGCCGGAAGTTTTTCAAGGCTGCCATCCGCCTTGCGGTTGAATTCCATGAACACATTGTTCCAGATTTCAATTACCTGTGGATGTGACTCATTTACAAGACTTTTCCCATCTACCTTTAGCCTTTCTGCTTCATCACGAAGGTCGACATGGATTTCGGAACAAGGGCCACAAGGACCGGTGTCGCCCATTTCCCAGAAGTTATCCTTTTTATTTCCGCGCAGTATCCGGTCTTCGGCAATCCATTGTTTCCAATAGTCGTAAGCATCCTGGTCGAAAGGCAGGTTTTCCGATGCATCACCTTCGAAAACAGTAACATACAAGCGATTTTTATCGAGCTTATACACTTCGGTGAGCAGTTCCCAGGCCCAGGCGATGGCTTCCTTCTTGAAATAATCGCCAAAGCTCCAATTACCAAGCATTTCGAACATGGTATGGTGATAAGTATCGACACCCACTTCTTCGAGGTCGTTGTGCTTTCCGGAAACACGAAGGCATTTTTGGGTATCCGCTACGCGGGGATACTTAACCGGGGCATTGCCCAGAAAAATGTCTTTAAACTGATTCATACCGGCATTGGTAAACATCAATGTAGGGTCGTTTTTGATGACCATTGGCGCGGAAGGAACAATTTGATGGCCTTTTGAGGCGAAAAAGTCGAGGAATGTCTGCCGTATTTGCTGGGCGTTCATTGGTGTTTAACGAATTTTAAGATTTCAGGAAAGTCGCGCAAAGGTAACAATTCAGCCCTCCAAATGCGTAAGATTGCATTGAGGTGTTGCTTAAATTGGCTACTCTTTGAGATGGCCTGTTAATTTTGCCCATCCAAAATCGTTCAGCCTTGAAGGTAAAATATCAGTTTAACACCAAATCGCTCAGCTACGAGCGCGTGAAGCCAAGTCGCAAGGAGCTTCTCATGCGCTTTCTTTCCTTTGCGGGAACGGGTTTGGTGTTTGCCGCTCTGGGCGTGCTGATTGCTTATAATACACTCGATTCTCCGAAAGAAAAACAATTGGAGCGTGAGGTGGAAGCCATGCGTTTGGAATACGACATTCTAAACAAGCGCTTGAGGATGATGAACATGGTGTTGGAGGATTTGCAAGATCGCGACAACAACATTTATCGCGTAATTTTTGAGGCGGATCCTGTACCTGATGAAGTACGAAAGGCCGGTTTCGGCGGTGTGAATCGGTACGAGAAGTATCGGGCGTTTCACAATAAGGACTTATTGACCGAAACCGCGCGCCGGAGCGATATTCTGGCCAAGCAGATGGTCGTTCAGAGTAAATCATATGATGAGATTTTATCGATGATTAAAAACAAAGCCGCCATGATGGCTTGTATACCGGCCATTCAGCCCGTGAACAACAAGGATTTAAAGCGGATGGCTTCGGGATTTGGGTATCGCACCGACCCTATTTACAAAACCACGAAGTTTCATGCGGGAATGGACTTTGCGGCTTCGGTTGGCACCGAGATTTATGCGACGGGTGATGGTGTGGTGATGCGCGCCGATGCCGATGCTTCCGGCTACGGAAATCATGTGCGCATTAACCATGGCTACGGATATATGACCCTTTATGCCCACATGAGCAAGATTTCTGTTCGGCCCGGGCAAAAGGTAAAGCGAGGCGATGTGATTGGTTTTGTGGGCAATACCGGTAAATCGGTGGGGCCGCATTTGCATTATGAGGTTCACAAGAACGGGCAGCCTATCAACCCCGTGAATTTCTACTACAACGATCTCACGCCTGAGGAGTATGCCCGAATGATTGAGCTTTCGGCTACAGAGAATCAGGCATTTGACTAAATCAAGCGCGTTCATCAAATCCATGAATTGGATGAATTTCGCGATTAATCAATCCCCGAAGCTGACGCATTTCTTCCTGAATTCGTCCATACTCCTGCTCCTCTACATAGCCCATATACATTGAGCAATCCAGCAAAAACTCAGTCTCGCTCAGGTGGTAGCGTGCCAACCGAAGCATGTCGTATTGGTTGTACGATGCCAAATCGAAACTATCGGCAAGACCATGTCCGACCCTAACAGCCGCATGGAGCAGCCGGGAGCTCAACCCTTCATCGCGCTGTTTAGCTTGAGGTGGAAACTGTTTGATTATCCGATGAATGGATATACTCAAATCCAAAGCTCGGTGCCAGGCTGGCGAATCGCGTAAGGCAATCATGGGAATATTTTTTCCCAAAAATGAAACCTCAGGATTCAACTAGTCGGTTATTAAACGCTTATAAACGTTTATAAACGTTTAATCATCTAATTCATAGAATTTCAAGGATTTACAAAAACAGAGTGCAGGAATTGATTCAAGTTTCGAATGGCCAAAGGGATATCCCATTTCGATTTGTCTCTGACTTCCACATAGTTAGATATTGCCCTTAGCTGTATAGCCGGAACACCCATCCGCGCAGCGGCATACAAAATTGCAGCACCTTCCATACTTTCAACGCTGGCCGTGTGATCGATGGCTTTTAGCTTTTTAATGCCGGCTTCATCACCATGAACAGTTTGGACGGTAATGCCCTTAACACTTCGAATAGGTTGGTTTTGAAGGGGTAATGGCAAAAGTGAGGCTTTCAATTTTCCGCCTTGAAATGGAAATTCATCTGCCGAAATCAGCCCCATTTCGAACGCCGAAATAAAGCCTTGAGGACTGTCGGCTCCAAAGCCATAAAAACTGTCTTCATTAACCCAAACAAGCTCACCAGGCATTAATGTTTTGTCGATGGCACCGGCTATTCCGGCATTTAGCACGAGGTCGGGCCTTATGCGACTAAGTGTTAACCCCAGGTTTAATGCCGCGGGAACCATTCCTACTCCACAAATGCAGATTTGAATTTCCCATGGAACGGCCGGTTCAAAACGTTCAATTAACTCGCTAAATATCTGAATTTCAGCTTCAGTGGCGCTTACCAATAACACCTTCATGGGACGAAGTTACAACAGCTTACCGACAATCATACCTTAATGAGGATGAACCAAACGTTGGTATTTGCCACGCGGCGTTATTTTTAATCATGGAATTCAGCAATCTTTTGCATATTGGGCAGAATTCTACACTAATTTCGCAAACGCTGAATCAATCCTATGTTTGAGACCAATCTTAACCGCATACAATGGGCATTTCGCATCATGTTGCTGGGTATTCTGGGTACTTTGCTTCTTTCAAGTAAGGTGTGGATGACTGAACGGAACTTCCCTATCATTCCCATATTTGAAGGTATTCCGTCGATGCCTCCTCCACTCGACTATATATTGTACAGTGTTCTTATTGTATTGGCTATTTATCAAATTATTTATCTCGAGAATAGAAATACGAAAATTGCATTGGTTGCCCTATTTGCCTTCTTAATGGCCGGCGATCAAATGCGATGGCAGCCATACAACATGCATTATTTGCTCATGTTGATTGGCTTATTGTTTTATCCATTGCAATCGGATAAACTCCTGCAGGTATTCAGATTAATGATTGTTACATTCTTTTTATGGAGTGGAATACAAGAGCTCAACTCCGTGTTTTTTGAATCAATATTTCCTTGGATGGCAGGACCTTTAGCGGAGAAGTTCCCATCTGCATTTGAAGAATATGTGCTGGGAGCAGGTTATATTTTCCCTTGGTTGAATCTGGCAACCGGTTTTGGATTGCTATTTTCGGTTACCAGAAATTATGCGGTCTACCTTGGAATCGCAATTCAACTCTTTCTGTTTTACGCATTAAGTCCTCTTGGAAACGACTGGAATGCCGCCATTTTACCATATAATGCCGCATTAGCCGCTTTTACTTTTGTGTTGTTTTTTGATGCACAATTAAATATCAAATCTATTTTTTGGGATAAATTTCCTTACCACATCGGGGTTTTGGTTGTTTATACCATTATTCCGGTATTGAGCTTTTTTGGTCTTTATGACCGAATGCAAAGTTTCAACACATACTCAGGAAAGGCTTATTACGCGAAAATTTACGTCACGGAACAATTAGCCGAACGACTTCCAGATGGTATCAAACGCTACGTATTTCGACCACCTGTCTCGAAACCATTCATTGAAACTACTTATTGGTCGATGGACGCTTTGAAAGTTTCACCGTATTCTGAAAAAAGAATTTACAAATCGTTGCACAACTACATCTGCCGCTTTGCAGAAGGCGATTGCCCTGCTGAGTTGGAAATTTACACCTATGAAGATGTTGCGCGCTAATTTCCTAGCGTTGTTGATGTTATTAGGAATATGTGCTTCGGGTTTTTCAGCCGAGTTTCTTCGTCCTAACCTAAATATTAAGAAATCCTCAAGCCCGGTAAAACTGGATGGAAAAATTGATGACTTAAGTTGGCAAGAAGCTCAAATTGCGGGTGATTTCATTCAGCAATTTCCCCATGACAGCAGCCGCTCCCAAACCCGTACACAGGTTCGAATGACCTACGATGGGCAATTTCTTTACATTCTGGCCGAATGCTTTAACCGTGTTGAAAACCAAGAATATGTGGTGCGTTCCCTGAAACGCGATTTCGATGAAAATCTGAATGATGCTTTTCAGATTATGCTCGACCCTTTCGACGACGAATACAATGGATTTACGTTTATGGTGAGCCCTTTCAATGTTCAAGGCGAAGGATTACTCACCAATGGCGGAACTTATGGTCAATCGAGAAATTGGGACAATCGGTGGTTTTCTTCCGTAGAGAGGCTTTCAGACCGCTGGGTGGCCGAAATTGCCATCCCATTTAAAACATTACGCTTTAATCCCAAAAATGCACGTTGGGGAGTGAACTTTGCTCGCTACGACTGGCAGAATAGCGAGGTTTCTTGCTGGAGTCCAATACCTAGAAATTTCAGCTTAACCTCTTTGGCATTCACCGGAAAGTTAATGTGGGATGCCCCACCGAAAAAAACAGGGCTAAACGTCTCGGTGATTCCATACGGAATTACTGAATTAAATCAGGATTACACTACAAACCAGGGCTTACAAAGCCGTTTTGATGCCGGAATGGATGCTAAACTGGCCGTTTCGTCATCATTGAATCTAGATTTAACCGTAAATCCGGATTTTTCGCAAGCCGATGTCGATCGACAAGTCACCAATCTTACCCGTTTCAGCATCTATTTCCCCGAACAACGCCAATTTTTTCTCGAGAACAGCGATCTATTCGGACAGTTTGGGTTTAGTAAAATCAGACCATTCTTCTCCCGACAAGTTGGCTTAAGAAACGGAAGACGCGTTCCGATTCTATTTGGGGCTCGATTAAGTGGAAAGGTAAACCGAAACTGGAGAGTTGGTCTGCTGAATATCACCACGGCAGCCGACAGTCTGAGTGGAACAGGACGGGAAAACTTTACGGTGGCTACCTTTCAGCGGCAATTTAAAGGACGTTCGAATATTGGTGGAATTCTGGTGAATCGTCAGGATCTGGAAAACCCTTCCAATTTCAATCGTGTAGCGGGTATTGACTATAAGCTGGCGAGTAAGAATGGACGTTGGAACGGAATTTTCTTTTTTCACCGAAGTTTTCAGCCCGGCGGTTCAAAAGCCGAAGATTACGCCCACGCCTCCTTTCTCCGTTACGACGATGCCAATTGGAGCTTCATGTGGAATCATGAGTATGTGGGTAAAAATTATTTGGCCACAACGGGCTTTGTTCCTCGCCAGGAGATTTTCGATGGCGCCCAAAATATTACCCGACGGTTAACCTACTGGCGAGTTGAGCCCGAAATTCAATACCGGTGGTACCCGGGAGGAAAGATAAGTATGGTTGAGCATGGACTGTATGCTTCGGTGTACACCGATTCTGTGTTTGATCCAAACGAAGGCATTTACAATTTTAACACGCAGGTTAATTTTAAAAACACCTCCTTTTTTGGCATCAACCTAAACCACAACCAAACGCGGTTGATGTTCCCAATCGATATCACATTAACCGGTCAATCGCTACTTCCTGTAGGAAACTACCTCTACAACGATTTTTCGATTTATGCCCGCAGCGACGTTCGCCGAAAAATCACCACAACCACAACAGCCTCATACGGCGATTTCTACACCGGACAAAAATTCTCACTCAATTCGAGCCTTCAATTTCGCATTCCACCTTATGGCTTAATTGGAATAAACTACACCCTCGATGACTTAAGGCTTAGCCAAAGTCAACAAATAGTGCTTAATCTTATTGGTCCTCAACTGGACTTCAGCTTTAGCCGAAGTTTGTTTTTCAGTGCCATTGCGCAGTACAATGATCAGGCGAAAAACATGAACGTATTTGCACGATTGCAATGGCGTTTTTTACCGATGAGTGATGTTTTTCTGGTGTACACCGACAATTATCAAACCCCCGATTTAACTAGAAAGAACAGAGCTCTAGTATTTAAAGTGGTTTGGTGGTTTACAGCCTGAAATTCTTATTAAAAAGTGATAACAATCATTTTTTAGATGGATGTCAAACATGTACATTTACAGTAATCATTATTCGCCATGGAAATCCACATCAACTCCAGCACCCGCATTGCAGAACTGCAAAATGCCTTCAGAACTGAATTTCCCCATCTCAAATTGGGCTTCTTTGAAGACCGAAACCACGACAAAAGGCTAACTGCTGACGAGTTGCTAAAGGATGAGCGCACAACGCTCAACTCAATTAAAGGAGCACTTTCAACCGGAAGTTTGCTCATTGAGGGAAATATGACGGTGGAAGAACTGGAATTTGGATTTTTAAAACAATTCAACCTGTATGTTCAGGTTTTTCGCAAATCTGGTAGTAATTGGTTGGCTACTTCATCGACCGATGAGTGGACGTTAAACGAGCAAGAATTGCGCGGACGAGAAATGAGCAGTCCGGTGGAAGCCGACGAACCTGAGGATTATCAGGAGCACGAATAGTTTTTTTTTTCATAGGAAACAGCGGTAATTCGGTTCAGGCATTCTTCAGCCTGAAGCGACACTTGATTTTCAAGTTGTTAAGGGTTTTGCCGCGCTGTGTTTGAGCATTAAAATTCTGCTCAAAAAAACAATAGGTGCTTGTTCACATTTTTTGAACATCGGTTCTTCAAAACCTTTGAATAAGTTCCGGCTACTTGCCCTCCGAATGGCTGCATAAGCCGTTAATTTTGGGCTTCGCCATGCCACAGTTTTCTCACCTACACGTTCACACCCAGTTTTCTTTGCTCGATGGAGCTGCCGATATCGGGAAGCTCTACAAAAAAGCGATTGCCGACCAAATGCCGGCCATGGCTATCACCGACCATGGAAATATGTTTGGTGCCTTCGCCTTTGTCGCTGAAGCCTACAAGAATAAGGATGAGCATGGCAATCCGAAGGTAAAACCCATCGTAGGCTGTGAATTCTACGTGGTTGAAAATCGCCATAAAAGAACCTTCACCAAAGACGATAAGGACGTTCGATACCATCAACTATTCCTCGCGAAAAACGCAGAAGGCTACAAAAATCTAGTAAAACTTTGCTCGCTAGGCTACATAGAAGGCCTGTACGGGAAGTATCCGCGAATTGATAAAGAGCTCATTCTCAAACACCATGAAGGCCTGATTGCAACCACGTGTTGCATTGGTGCGGAAGTGCCCAAAACAATTCTCAAAAAGGGGGAAGCAGAAGGAGAAAAGGTTTTTAAATGGTGGTTAGATCTTTTTGGGGATGACTATTACATTGAACTACAAAGACATAGCATACCCGAGCAAGAACAAGTGAATCAGGTCTTGTTGGGATTCGCGGAAAAGTATGGTGTAAAAGTAATTGCCTCCAATGATTCGCATTATGTTGATCAACAGGATTCTAACGCTCACGACATTCTGCTTTGCCTGAATACTGGCGAAAAGCAATCCACCCCCAGCAATAAAGAGTTTAGCGACGACGAAAGCAGCACAAAGGGAACGCGTTTCGCTTTTTTCAACGACCAATTTTATTTCAAAAAGCAGTCGGAAATGCTGAATCTCTTCAGCGATATTCCCTTTGCTATCGACAATACCAACGAAATTGTGTCGAAGGTAGATTTGCTCAATTTGAAGCGCGATATTTTACTCCCGAATTTTCCGCTTCCGCCCGGCTTCCTCAACCAAATGCAGTATTTAAGGCACATCACGATGGAGGGTGCCACTCAACGCTACGGTTCAATAACAGCCGAAGTGGAAGAACGACTTAACTTCGAGTTGGATGTAGTTGACCGCATGGGCTTTGCGGGCTACTTTCTTATTGTGGCCGACTTCATCAAAGCCGGTCGGGATCTTGGCGTGTTTATCGGTCCGGGACGTGGATCTGCGGCCGGCTCGGCGGTAGCCTATTGTATTGGAATTACCAATATCGACCCCATTAAGTATGACTTGCTTTTTGAGCGTTTTTTGAATCCGGAACGCGCTTCCATGCCCGATATCGATACAGACTTTGACGATGAAGGACGACAAAAAGTTATTGATTACGTTGTTGACAAATATGGGAAAAATCAGGTTGCTCAAATCATTACATACGGCTCAATGGCCGCTAAATCGAGCATTAAAGATGTTGCCCGTGTGCTCGATTTGCCGCTTCCCGATGCGAATATGCTGGCCAAGCTTGTACCCGAAAAACCGGGAATAAAGCTCAACCGCGTAATCAATGCTCCGCTCGATGGCGAAGGAAGTTTGAAAGAAAAAGAGGGACTTGCCCCGGAGGACATTGAAAACATCAAGAAGCTCCGTGAATTTCACAGTAATAAATCACTTCCTGAAAGTAAGGTGCTTCAGGAAGCGCTGATTCTCGAAGGCTCAGTGCGCAACACTGGTGTTCATGCCGCTGGAATTATTATTGCGCCCGACGATCTGACGAATCTCATTCCGGTGGCTACGGCAAAAGATTCTAATCTCCTCGTAACGCAGTATGAAGGCTCAGTAATTGAAGATGCCGGGGTAATTAAGATGGACTTTTTAGGGCTGCGAACCCTAACCATCATTCGTGATGCCCTTCAACTCATTAAAGAAAATCATGGAGTAGAAATCGATATCGACGCGATTCCGCTTGATGACGCTAAAACGTACGCACTTTATCAAAGGGCCGAAACCAATGGTACATTCCAGTTTGAATCGGTGGGTATGCAGAAGTATCTGCGCGACTTAAAGCCAGATAAGTTTGAAGACCTGATTGCCATGAATGCCTTGTATCGCCCGGGGCCTCTGGAATACATTCCCAACTTTATTCGCCGAAAACACGGAGTTGAAGCGGTAACCTACGATTTACCTGAGATGCAGGAGTATCTCGAAGAAACGTACGGAATCACTGTTTACCAAGAGCAAGTGATGCTGCTCAGCCAAAAGCTTGCGGGCTTTACAAAAGGGATGGCCGACAAGCTGCGCAAGGCGATGGGGAAAAAGGATCGAAAAACACTCGATGAGCTGAAGCCTAAGTTCATGGCCGGAGCAACCGAAAAAGGACTCGATCCGCTGAAACTTGAGAAAATCTGGACCGACTGGGAGGCCTTTGCGTCCTATGCCTTCAATAAGTCACACTCTACCTGTTATGCCTTTGTTGCATTCCAGACCGCATACCTGAAAGCCCACTACCCTGCCGAATTCATGGCGGCCAACCTTACCAATAACCTAAGTTCGATGGACAAAATTACCTTCTTCATGGAGGAGTGTCGTCGAATGGGAATTCCAGTGTTAGGTCCCGATGTGAATGAGTCAAAACTGAAGTTCGCCGTTAACCAGAAAGGGGAAATTCGTTTTGGGCTGGCAGCCATCAAAGGTGTTGGAGAAGCCGCTGTTGAAGCGATGATTCAGGAACGAATGCAAAATGGCCCTTTTACCTCCATTTTCGATTTTGTTCGCAGGGTTAATCTTCGCTCTTTGAATAAGAAAAACATGGAAAGTCTGGCTTTGGCCGGAGCGTTTGATGGCATCACGGGTAACAACAACAGAGCGGTGTTTTTCTGGAGTGAAGCCCCCGGAAAACCAACATTCCTCGATGTTTTGGTGCGTTACGGACAGAGTGTTCAGGATGGGAAGCAGCAGGCAGGTAATAATCTTTTTGGTGATGTGGGTGAGGAAATCACCATACCCGAACCGAACATTCCGCAAGTTGAGCCCTGGCATGTACTGCAAATGCTCGATAAAGAAAAGGAAGTGGTTGGCATTTACCTCACGGGGCATCCACTCGACACTTTCCGACAGGAAATTCAGGCTTTCAAGCTTGTTCCACTGGCTGAACTCGACAATCTAGAGCGCTTTCGAAGCAAAGACTGGCGTTCAGGAGGGATTGTTACATCGGTTAACCATAGGGTCTCCAAAAAAGGTCAACCCTTCGGTAGCTTCGTTGTAGAAGATTACTCCGGGGCACGAGAGTTTACCTTGTTTTCTGACCGTTATCAACGCATGAAGCCATACCTCGAAACCGGAACAATTCTGACAATCCATTGGAGAGTTGGAAACAGTTTCAGAAATCCGGAAGCCCTGGAAATTGAGATTAGCAGCATTAGCTTGATGGCCGACTTGAAAGATAAATACACACAACTCACCCTTCAGATTTCAGAAAAAGACGTGAACGAAAACTTCATCCAACAATTGAGTTCTTTGGTACAACGCTTTCCAGGCCAGTGCAAGTTGCGCATTCAACTCCAAGGTATTAATCCCGAATTAAATGTAAATCTTGTTTCCAGTTCAACCAAAGTCGATGGCAGCAACCCTGAGTTTCAGCAGGTTTTATCTAAACTCGTTGGACAGGAATATTTTGCGTTGAATTAGCACTAGAGTTCTCTCAAGACGGAAGAGTTATTTGGACTGTAGCTATTTTCGGGAAAGCTTCAGCTAGTCTCATTGTTATGACCTCATGTCAATTTAAAATCAATTCCGATCCAAAAGCTTCTTTGAAAAATCTTTTCATCGCTTTTTCATTTTTTAAATGATATTCAACGAAGATTTCTTTAAATATTGATCTTTCTTCTTCAGTTAGTTTTCCCCTTTCTTTGAACTCTTGTATTTGCTTCTGAATTTGTTGATTTATTACATCATCATTAATTTCTAGTTCACCTGAAAGGCCATATTTAACCAATTTCACTTCCATTTCAATTACTTGATTGCTTTTTTTGAAATTAAAATCTTCACTGGGACCTATAAAAATATCAGAAATCTCTTTCTGCAAATTAATTGTATATTTTATATATAGTTTACATCTATTCTTGAGTTCCAACTTAATTTCATCTGGCAAAGTATTGAATCTATCATTAAAGTTATTCGTTTCTTGGATATCAGATACTAACTTTTTGTTGTTAAAAATATTGTTGCAGAGAAACACAAATACTTTAATTTCATTTTGCATTATTTTTTCCCAATCAGTTTTATTTTCCTCTGCTTTGTGCCAAAAACTTTCAAATCCCCTGTAGTAACCCCAAGGAGGCAAAATTATTGAAGCTACAAAATCTTTGGTTGAATGATGTTTAAAAGAATGATATATTCCTAATGGGTAAGGAAAAATAAGTAAAATTGATGTAAGAATTGAGAATATCCAAAGGATTACAGGAGCAAACCGCATCAGTAAGTAGGTGTCAAGTTTCGCATCAAAAGTATAAAACAAACCGGTAACTATAGTCTAATTTTATGAGAAAGTAAAAAAAAACGGTATCCTCATATTGATGGGTTGTGTAAATAACCGATTACAAGCAATATATCAAACAAATTCATAGTAAATGAGAATCAGTTTCAACTCATTCAGGTCAAATAAACTGGTAACAATCTCATCTTTATCGATGTTGTTATTCCAAACCCATTTAAGTAATGATTGATGATTCTCAATTTCTTTTGATTGAACTTGTTTTTCAGGATTCAATCTAACTTTTGAATAGATACAGCAGAATAACTACTCCAGTTAAAATCAAACCAATTCCTATAAAAGTCTCCTTATCATAGAAAAGATTTATAGAGCCAACTATGAAAAGGAAAACGGCAACCAACAATGCCATTATCTTATTATTGATACTATTATCAGTTTCAGACACGATTCAATGTATTTTTTATGACGAATGTATTCAAATTTGAGACATGGCCCTATTTTAAAAGTCATTAGACCTATTCTTGAAGTACTTATCAAACAACACTTTAATCTCATCATCAGATAGTGTGGATAGTTTTTCTAGCCTCAGTCTTATAACTTCATCAAAATCATCAACTTTCCTTTCACTATACAACTTCTTATACTTAGGTCTCATCTTTATTGAAGCTGTTTGGAACAATTCTAGAGCCTTTCTTTTCTCTTCTAAGAAGTATTGCTTATTGGTCATATCTCTATCACTTCGGCTGTATTTGGTTTGCCAATTGTTGTACACTCCTTAATGAAAAAAGGTAAATATCTATAATACAGACATTTACCTTTTTGTTGTGATCCCGATTGGACTCGAACCAATGACCCACAGCTTAGAAGGCTGTTGCTCTATCCAGCTGAGCTACGGGACCAGGAAAACGGCTGCGAAGATACAAAAACGAAACAGATGCAAAACGGCATTCCAAAATAGAAGATTTATCCGTTGATAATCACAGCATTTAATCGAAAATCCGGCAGATTCGTGAAAGCGTAATTCGCTGAAGCGCATCTAGAATCTCTCATTTTTCCCAAAAATAACCTTCGAATCCCTTGAATGCCCTTTGAACAAATCGCTCCGCCCCTATCGTTCCGCTCATGCCATCCAACCACACCCCAAAACCTGAATTGGGTCATCCCCGCAAGGGTGTTTTCAAAGCATTACTTCACAAATCAAACCCCGAAAACCATGTATATTGCCGCCTCTACCAGCATTTATGAAACAACTTTTTCTAGTCCTATTGCTTATCCCCTGCTTGGCAGGCGCACAAACCAATTATCAACTTCCACCGCAGGAAATTCTTGAGCTGGCCGATGTTTCCGCTCCTCCTGCAAGGGTAATCAGTCCTTCAAACACCTGGCTCGCTTTGGCCGAACGCCCCCTGTATAAATCGTTGGAAGAACTGGCTGAAGAGGAGGTTCGCCTTGCCGGATTGAGAATTAATCCCGCCAACTTCGGCCCTGCACGACAGAATTACTACACTGGACTAAAGCTCCTTCGCATCGATGGAATGAAGGAGCTCAGCATCAGCGGTATACCAACCGGAATTCGAATGCAAAGCCTTTCATTCTCACCGAAAGAAAACTATTGCTCTTTCGTCGAAAACCAGTCAGGAAAACTCAACGCCTGGATCATCAACCTTCAGAGTGGCAAGGCTTCTATGGTTTTCGAAGGGCTCAATGCAGTATTGGGCGCCAGCTATTTTTGGGCGAGCGACGAATCGGCCATCTATGTGAGAAGCACTGGGCAAAAGGGAAATCTCCCTTCAAAAAAAGAACTTCCCAAAGGCCCGGCAGTGCAGGAAGCCACGGGAAGCAAGGCCCCGGCAAGAACGTTTCAGGACTTGCTTAGAAATAAACAAGACGAGGCCCGATTCGATTATTACGCTTCCTGCGAATTGTTAAAAGTACCGGTGAATGGCGGAAATACAATGAAAATCCTTCCAATGGGAATTTATAAACGCATCGCATTTTCACCCGACGGACAGTATTTGCTCACCGAAGAAATTCAACAACCTTATAGCTACTCTCTTACGTATTCAAGCTTCCCCAGCAAGTTTAACCTTCGTAAATCTGACGGGACTTTAATTAAAGTGTTTTACGATAGACCTTTGCAAGATAAAATTCCCTCGAATTTTGATGCTGTGGAGGCCGGCAAAAGATCCATTTCATGGCGTGATGACGCACCTTCTACCTTAATCTGGGCCGAGGCGCCCGATGGAGGCGACCCCGCAAAAGAATCTGAATACCGCGACGAAGTGTTCCAAAGTGCTGCACCTTTTGATAAACCCATGCTCATGTGCAAGCTTAAATACCGCTTTATGGGCATGCAGTTCGGAACTCCCAATATGGCTGTAGTGTACGATGGTTGGTGGAAAAACCGGCAGCAGAGAGTGTCGTTCATCAATCCTTCGGACGGACAAAAAGCTCCGGAATTAATTTTCGAATATTCCTCAGAAGATTTGTATGCCCAGCCGGGCGATTTCCACACCACCAAAAACGCTTGGAACCGCGATGTCTTGTACATTTCGAAAAATGGTAAGCACTTGTTTTTAATCGGCGAAGGTCACTCTCCTGAAGGCAACAGACCATTTATTGATCAATTCGAACTACAGAGTAAAAAACGCAATCGAATTTGGCGAGCCGATGGAAAATCGACTTACGAACAAGTGCTACGCCTTGTAGATCCTGAAAAGCAAGTGTCCATTACAAGTATCGAAAGCCCTAATCAATTCCCAAATATTTATTGGAGAAACCTCAAGAGTAAATCGGCTCCTAAACAGCTTACCAATATTGCCAACCCTTACCAAAAGCTCAGCGGCGTTACGAAGCAAAAAATCAGCTACAAGCGTGCCGATGGTGTTCAGCTTTCGGCGACCCTCTACCTTCCCGAGGGCTATTCGAAAGAGAAAGACGGACGTTTACCTATGCTCATGGAAGCCTATCCGACTGAATACAAAGACGATAAAGCGGCCGGACAGGTAAAAGAGTCGCCACACGCCTTTATTTCGCTTTACTGGGGCTCGCCTGTTTATTGGGCACGAAGAGGGTACGCCATTTTGGAAGATACTCAGTTTCCAATTGTTGGAAAAGGCAACGCCGAGCCTAACGATACCTACATCGAGCAACTCGTGTCCGATGCGCAAGCAGCCATAAATGCAGTAGATTCCATGGGTGTGGTCGATCCCAAGCGCTGCGCGGTAATGGGACATTCATACGGTGGATTTATGACCGCCAATCTACTTGCGCATTCCAATTTATTTGCAGCCGGAATTGCTCGCAGCGGCGCTTACAACAGAACCCTTACTCCATTTGGATTTCAGAGCGAAGAACGCAGTTATTGGGAAGCCACTGAGGTGTATAATAAAATGTCGCCATTTAATTATGCGCACCAAATAAAATCGCCATTATTACTCATTCATGGCGATGCCGACAACAATCCCGGCACATTTACCCTGCAAAGCGAACGCTTATTTCAGGCTATAAAAGGCAATGGAGGAATTTCACGTTTGGTGTTGCTCCCTTATGAAAGTCACGGATACGTAGCGAAAGAGAATATTCTTCACATGCTATGGGAAATGGACACATGGTTAGAAAATCGCGTAAAACTCAAAAAATAATTGCCTATTTAAATGGGTGATTAGCGAAAAATCAGACTCATAATTCATCTGAAATTCAACCCAATTAGCAAGCAGTAAGTCGGACCTTGCGAAAATGCCGGTTTAGCGGAGTTTTAATTGCTACACCTCTGGTCTATCAACGCTTTTGATGTGTTGGGCGTTGCCGCGGGTTTGCCTCCTTTCCAACACGAAGCTCCCGGCCGCGGCCGCGCTTTCTGTTGCAAGTCCTCGCCCGTTCCGCTCCGCTCCACGTTCTGCGGGCTTTTCACGTCAATCGCTAACGCGAGCCTCGAGTTAAACTTGAATGTTTGAGGGCGCAGACACACCAACCGAATAGTTGAGCATCGCAAAGCAATACAAGCAAGGCAGGCAAACATGGAATGCCCCCCGCAACCCCCTATGACCATTAACAACAGCGCAAAAACACCCAAAATGAAGAGGTTCGGCAACCATTAAGTGCCCAACAAACAGGCACCTAAGTCATACTATTGTTCATTGGTTACTAATATTCAATCAAATAAACACTAGAAAACCCGTTTATGCTTGCTTGTATTTTCAATAAAAGGCTATATCTTGCGGATAACCACCTAAAATGGAAGAATAAACGAACAAAGTAGGGGGAATAAACAAGTTACCACCAATTTTAACACATACAACATGACATTAAACAAAAATATGATTAACGACCGAGAAGATATTTTTTATAAATATGAAAATTATCACTTATTTTGAATGAAAAACGTACGGAAGCAAATTTAACAACAACCAACTCAAATAAACATGAAAAAAGTATTTACAATTTTAGCTTTGCTTCCAACCCTATGCTTTGGACAATGGACACAAATTGGTAATGCTATTAATGGACAAACAGCTTTCGATCGAAGTGGAAATTCCTGTGCAATTTCTGCCGATGGAAATATTGTGGCAATTGGTTCATCCGTAAGTGATGCTAGTTTTTCCAATGCTGGTCAAGTTAGGGTTTTTCAAAATACAAATGGTATTTGGACACAAATTGGTGCAGATATAAATGGAGAATCTTCTGGCGACCAAACTGGACAGTCGGTAAGTTTGTCCTTAGATGGTTCTGTTTTAGCAATAGGCGAGCCTGGGAACAATGATTTAGGTTTTACATCGGGACAGGTTAGGGTTTATAAAAATATTGATAATAATTGGACTCAAATAGGTCAGGATTTGTATGGACAGAACGCTTCGGCTGGAGCAGGACGATCTGTTGATTTATCCGAAGATGGGTCCGTATTAGCTTTTGGAGCACCCAACACCACTGTTAATGGAGTTTTCTTTGCAGGAAAGGTAAAAGTTTTTGAAAATCAAAATAACAGTTGGGTTCAAAAGGGTGGAGATATTGATGGTGATGGTACGATAATTAAGTTTGGAGAGAGTGTTAGATTATCTGATGATGGAAATGTAATTGCCATTGGGCAAAGTGGAGATCCTATAAATAACAACCCACAAGATACTGGCAGAGTTAAAATATACCAATATATAAATAATCAATGGGTGCAATTGGGTAATACTATCAGAGGTGATGTGGGTAGAGATGAGTTTGGTTTCGTAACGAGCCTATCTGCTGATGGAAATATTGTAGCCATAGGCACCTTTGGACAAGGTACTGTAAAGGTTCTAGAATTAATTAACAATACTTGGACCCAAATTGGCAACACGCTCGTTGGAAATAGCACAGGAGATTTTTTTGGTTGTTCTGTAAGCCTTTCTGGCGATGGTACACGCCTGGCAGTTGGAGCGAGATTTATCAGCGTCAATCAACCTGGTAGTGTCTATGTGTTTGAAAACCAAGGGGGTAATTGGGTGCAAATAGACAACCAAATTGTAGGTGTTGGATTAGATGATCAGGCAGGTTCTTCAGTAGCACTCACCCAAGATGGCTCCAAGGTTGCAGTAGGCTCTCCAGGAAATGACAATGCTGCTGGAAGTAACGCTGGACATGTGCGAGTTTTTGAAAACAGTTCAGTAGTTAGTGTTAATAATGTAGATTTTAAAGATGAAGTAAACGCTATTCCAAACCCAGCGGTAGAATTTATCAAAATACATAGTAAACATATAGTTAAATCTTATAATATAGTTTCAATTGACGGCAGATTAATTAAACAAAAAGATGGATTAAATATTAGTGAATTTCCTATTGACATTCACGACTTGACAGCAGGTTTATACATATTATCAATTCAAACTCAAAGAGAACAAAGCAGTTTGAAAATAATAAAGCAATAAAACTGGCTCTAACAGGCGTTTTGCAAAAAGCGGGTTCAGTGGTTAAATGAAGCTTCGTGCTTCGTATCAAGTTCAGTGCTGGGGGATAGTTTAATGCTTCGAAATCCGCTTCTTCGCCAAGCGCCAAAACGTTAAGCCCAATGCTACGAAGACATTCAAAAAACAGTGCTAAACTCAAACACTCAGTCTTGTAGAAGACCTTTTTAACTAACTTTGGACAATGGATTTGCAGCTAACCATATTAAGACAAGACTTATTTGACAAGTATAAAAAGCAATTAATTATTGATGTTGAGAGTGCTTTTACCTCAATACAAAAGAAGCCACAAACAATAGAAGATTTTAAATTTTATCTCGCAAACTCCGCAGTGCATTCATCTAACATTGAAGGCAACACTGTAAGTTTTGACACCTATTTAAAAGCCAGTGAGTTCAATTTACATCTAAAGACAAAGGAGATAAAAGAAATTGAGGACCTTATCGCTGCTTATCAATTTGCAAGAGAAAATGAACTGACACTTAACAACATTTTAAAAGCTCACGAAATTTTGACTGCAGCAATCCTTGTAAAAAGAGAGCGCGGAAAAATAAGAAAAGTAAAAGTTGGAGTAAGAAGCGATGGTCGTTTGATTTACCTTGCTGTTGAGCCAGAATTTATAAAACAAGAATTGGAAAAGTTATTTATTGATATTTCGGTTTTGCTAGAAACAAAACTGACAATAACCGAGGTGTTTTATTTTGCTGCATTAATACATCTTGTGTTCGTTAATATTCATCCATTTGTTGACGGGAATGGAAGAGCGACTAGACTTATTGAGAAATGGTTTTTAGCAAAAAAACTTGGCGACAATTCTTGGTTTATTACATCAGAAAAAAACTATTGGGACAACCGATCAATTTACTATAAGAACCTACAACTTGGCGTTAACTATTATGAGATTAAATATGAAATGAGTATCCCTTTTCTATCAATGTTGCCAAATTCATTATTGGAAAAACTATAACAAACACACCTCATACACAAAAATAACAAATGCCTCAAATAACTAGATGGAAAAAGCACTGGGCATAATCGCCAGCTGGTTTTTGGGGAAAATTTGAGCGCACGGTCCTTTGGAAATTTCAAGGTGAACTGATAACTTTCGGTCACCAAACCCAACCGGCGTTTATGCGCGAACCGTTACAGAGCATCTTAATAGACAACAAACCACGAACAAGCAATGCAAGAAATAGGACAACAGTATTCAAAAGTGATGATTTGAATTGTGTTATAAAACTAGCAATAAGTCATTTAAAAGTAAAATCTAAAATGAATAACATCCTCATAATATATATAGTTTTGATTAATAGCATAGCTCTATATTCTCAAACAATAAGTTGTGGCAACAAGTTGGAAACATCTGATGTATTTGCGATAGCAAACAGATATCGTCCCTATTGGAATAGATCCCGTGCTTTACCAAAAATTTCATACGATGGACAAAGTTGCACTTGGACATCAATAACTTCATCCAAAATGAAGTTTACTAAAAATAGGTTCCGAACTTGGAAAACAGTTACATTGGTAATTGATGACAAAACT
>JAIXUS010000065.1 GCA_027483445.1 Bacteroidota bacterium
GGCCACATCTTCTGCACCGAGGACCAGATCCTCGACGAGTGCGTGGCCTTCACCGCGCTGTTGCAGAAGGTGTATCGCGACTTCGGCTTCAGCGAGGTGATCTACAAGGTCGCCACCCGTCCCGAGAAGCGGGTCGGTTCGGACGACTTGTGGGACAAGGCCGAGAACGCGCTGATCGAGTCGCTCAAGCGTTCCGGCTGCGAGTATGAGATCACGCCCGGCGAGGGCGCGTTCTATGGGCCGAAGATCGAGTACACGCTGAAAGATGCGATCGGCCGGCCCTGGCAGTGCGGCACGATACAGGTCGATTTTTCGATGCCGGTGCGGCTCGAGGCCGAATATGTGGCCGAGGACAACACGCGCAAGGTGCCGGTTATGCTGCACCGGGCGATCCTCGGTTCGCTCGAGCGTTTTATCGGCATGCTGATCGAGAACCATGCCGGCGCGCTGCCGTTGTGGCTGGCGCCGGTGCAGGTATCGGTGCTGAACATCTCGGAAGGGCAGGCGGCCTATGCACTGGAGGTCGAGCAAGCCCTGAAAAAACAAGGGCTTAGAGTGCAGGCCGATTTGCGGAACGAGAAAATAACCTATAAAATACGCGAGCACTCGGTCCAGAAGCTGCCCTACATCGTGGTCATCGGCGACAAGGAGCGGGATGCGAAAACCGTGGCCGTGCGTGCGCGAGGCAATGTCGATCTGGGCGTCATGTCCATCGACAGTCTGGTCGAGCGGCTCCGCGAGGAGCTCGCCGCCAAGGCCTGACGGATCTGCCGTCAGGCTGGCTCGCTGCAAAAGCACGGCATCTTTATTGGATTTTAGAAGGACACTGCAATAGCTACTGACAAGTCGCACCGCATCAACGGTGAAATCACGGCGCCCCAGGTGCGCCTCTCCGGGGTTGACAACGAGCCGCTCGGCATCGTCAGCCTGAACGAAGCCTTCCGTCTGGCCGAAGAAGCCGACGCCGATCTGGTCGAGATTGCGCCCACCGCGCAACCGCCGGTCTGCCGCCTGATGGACTACGGCAAGTTCAAGTATCAGGAGCAGAAGCGCCAGCACGAGGCCAAGCTGAAGCAGAAGGTGATCTCGGTCAAGGAGGTCAAGTTCCGCCCGGGCACCGACGATGGCGACTACAACATCAAGCTGCGCAATCTGGTCAAGTTCCTCGACGAGGGCGACAAGACCAAGATCACGCTGCGCTTCCGGGGTCGCGAAATGGCGCACCAGGAAATCGGCGTGCGCATGCTGGAGCGTCTGAAGGCCGATCTGGAGCCCTACGGCCAGGTCGAGCAGTTCCCGAAGATGGAAGGCCGGCAGATGGTGATGGTGCTGGCGCCGAAGAAGAAGAAGTGACCTGCGCGATTTGCTAAGGTCCTGATTTCTTTGATAGAATCCGCGCTCCTGCTTTTTTGCGGGGCGCAAGGGTCGGCGGACTCGATTCCGCCGTCACGAGAAGCGAGAGCAGGCATCCAAGTGCAGCGGTTGCTGCCACCTGTCATCGTCAAATAAAGGAGCTGCCCGATCGGGGGCAGATGTTGTCATGCCAAAAATGAAGACCAAGAGCAGCGCGAAGAAGCGTTTTCGCGTTCGCCCGGGCGGTACCGTCAAGCGTGGCCAGGCTTTCAAGCGCCACATCCTGACCAAGAAAACCACCAAAAACAAGCGCCAGCTGCGTGGAGCGGTTGATGTTCATGAGACCAACATGAACTCGATCCGCGCGATGATGCCTTTCGCCTAACCCTCACTCTGATAACAGGAGCACATAATGCCAAGAGTCAAACGTGGGGTAACCGCGCGAGCCCGTCACAAGAAAGTCCTCGACGCAGCCAAAGGCTATCGCGGCCGTCGCAGCCGCGTCTATCGCGTCGCCAAGCAGGCCGTCATGCGTGCCGGCCAGTACGCGTATCGCGATCGCCGCAACAAGAAGCGCGTCTTCCGCGCACTGTGGATCACCCGTATCAATGCGGCCACCCGCGAGCACGGCCTGACCTACAGCAAGTTCATCAATGGCCTGAAGCGGGCCGAGATCGGCCTTGACCGCAAGGTGCTGGCCGACATGGCCGTGATGGACAAGGCAGCGTTCGCCGCCATCGTCAATCAGGTGAAGGCCACCATCGCTGCTTGAGCGTCATCGAGCGCGCGCGACGGCCGGCGCAAGCCGGCCTGACAGCAGTCCTGGCGGGGCAGAGGTGATGAGCCTGTGCCCCGTTTTCATTTTTCAAGCATACGCATGAGCTCACTGGAACAACTCGTCGTCGCCGCCGAGGCGGATTTCGCCGCCGCGCCGGACCCGGCCGCGCTGGAGAATGCAAAGGCCAAATACCTCGGCAAGACCGGCCAGATCACAGAGCAGATGAAGGGGCTGGGCAAGCTCGACCCCGACGCGCGCCGCGCGCAGGGCGCGGTGATCAACCAGGCGAAGGAAAAGATCGAGGCGCTGCTCAATGCGCGCCGTTCCGCGCTGTCCGACGCGCAGATGCTGGCGCGCCTGAACGCGGAGGCGATCGACGTCACGCTGCCCGGGCGCGGACGCGGCTTCGGCGGCATCCATCCGGTGATGCGCACGTGGGAGCGGATCGAAGCCATCTTCGGCTCCATCGGCTTCGACGTGGCCGACGGTCCCGAGATCGAGACCGACTGGACCAACTTCTCCGCACTGAACAGCCCGGAAAACCATCCGGCGCGTTCGATGCAGGACACCTTCTACACCGACGGCAAGGACAGCACCGGCAAGCCGCTGCTGCTGCGCACGCATACCAGCCCGATGCAGGTGCGCTACGCGAAGATGCACGAGCCGCCGATCCGCGTGATCGCTCCCGGCCGCACCTATCGCGTCGACAGCGATGCCACGCACTCGCCGATGTTCCATCAGGTCGAGGGCCTCTGGATCGACACCGACATCAGCTTCGCCGACCTGAAGGGCGTGTACCTGAACTTCGTGAAGGCCTTCTTCGAGACCGACGACCTGCAGGTGCGTTTCCGCCCGTCGTATTTCCCGTTCACCGAGCCGTCGGCCGAGATCGATATCGCTTTCGGCACCGGTCCCCTGAAGGGCCGCTGGCTCGAGGTCTCGGGTGCCGGCCAGGTGCACCCGACCGTGCTGCGGAACATGGGGCTCGACCCCGAGCAGTTCATCGGTTTTGCGTTCGGCTCCGGCCTCGAGCGCCTGACGATGCTGCGCTACGGGATCAGCGACCTGCGCCTGTTCTATGAAGGCGACCTGCGGTTCCTGAAGCAATTCAACTGATTTTCACGGGACGCAAGCGATGCAATTCTCTGAAAACTGGCTGCGCACGATGGCCGATCCGAAGCTGACCTCGGACGAGCTGTCGCACCTGCTGACCATGGCCGGCCTCGAGGTCGAGGAAGTCGAGCCGGTCGCTCCGCCTTTCAACAACGTCGTCGTCGCGCAGGTGATGCAGGTCGACAAGCATCCGAATGCGGACCGCCTGAACGTGTGCCAGGTCGATGCCGGTACCGGCACGCTGCTCAACATCGTCTGCGGAGCACCGAACGTGCGCGCCGGCCTGAAGGTGGCGTGCGCCATGGCAGGGGCGAAGCTGCCGCCGGGCGACGACGGCAAGCCGTTCGAGATCAAGGTCGGCAAGCTGCGCGGCGTGGAGTCGCAGGGCATGCTGTGCTCGGCGCGCGAACTGAAGCTGTCGGAGGAGAATGCGGGCCTGCTCGAGCTGCCGGAGGACGCGCCGGTCGGACGCAATTTCCGCGACTACTATCAGCTCAACGACCTGAAGTTCACGATCAAGCTGACGCCCAACCGCGCCGACTGCCTGTCGGTGCTGGGCGTGGCGCGCGAGGTCGCCGCGCTGGCCGGCGTGCCGCTGGCCGCGCCGGCCTTCAAGCCGGTCGCAGTGAATCATGACGAGACGCTGCCGGTGAAGATCAGCGCGCCCGACCTGTGCGGACGCTTCTCCGGCCGCGTGATCCGCGGCCTGAACGCCCGGGCCGAGACCCCGCAGTGGATGAAGCAGCGCCTCGAGCGCAGCGGCCAGCGACCGATTTCGGCGCTGGTCGACATCTCGAACTACGTGATGCTCGAGCTCGGCCGTCCGACCCATGTGTTCGACCTCGACAAGATCCACGGCGGCCTCGACGTGCGCTGGGCGAAGCAGGGCGAAACCCTGAAGCTACTCAATGGCAACACCGTCGAGCTCGACGGCTGGGTCGGCGTGATCGCCGACGGCAAAGAGGCCGAGGCCATGGCCGGCATCATGGGCGGCGATGCGACCGCCGTATCGCTGGAGACGACGAACATCTATCTGGAAGCCGCGTTCTGGTGGCCGAATGCGATCCAGGGCAGGGCACGCCGCTACAACTTCTCGACCGATGCCGCGCATCGCTTCGAGCGCGGCGTCGATTTCGCGACCACCGTCGATCACATCGAGCGCATTACCGCGCTGATCGTCGAGATCTGCGGTGTACCGGGTCAGACCCGGGTCGGCCCCGTCGATGACCAGGTCACGTCGCTGCCGCAACGCGAGCCGGTCAGGCTGCGCGTATCGCGCGCGGCCAAGATCATCGGCATTCCGGTCACGGCCGAGCAGGTGGCCGACATCTTCACGCGCCTCGGCCTGCCGTTCGTGCAGGACGGCGAGCAGTTCTCGGTGACCGCGCCCAGCTACCGCTTCGACATCGAGATCGAGGAAGACCTGATCGAGGAAATCGCGCGCGTGCACGGTTTCGACAATATTCCGGCGCTGCCGCCGGTGGCTGCCAACCAGATCCGCATCGCGCCGGAGAACCAGCGCTCGCTGTTCACCGTGCGCCGCCAACTGGCCGATCTCGACTATCAGGAAGTCGTGAACTACAGCTTCATCGACGAGGCTTCCGAGAGCGACTTCGGCGGCAAGGATCCGATCCGCCTGCTGAACCCGATCGCGAGCCAGATGAGCGTCATGCGCTCGCAACTGTTGTCCGGCCTGATCGCCAACGTGCGCTACAACCTGAACCGCAAGGCCACCCGCGTGCGCGTGTTCGAGGTCGGCGCGGTGTTCCGCAAGGACGGACAGGTCGGCGACGGCCCGCTGTCGGTGGCCGGCGTGGCCCAGCCCAAGCGGGTGGCGGCACTGGCCTACGGGCCGGTCGCCGGCGAGCAGTGGGGCCTGACGACGCGGCCGGTGGATTTCTTCGACCTGAAAGCCGATCTCGAGGCGCTGCTGGCGCCGGCCGGATTGCGTTTCGAGGCCGCCGCGCATCCGGCGCTGCACCCGGGACGTTCGGCGAAGGTGCTGCTCGACGGCCGCGACATCGGCGTCATCGGCGAGCTGCATCCGCGGCTGCAGCAGCAGCTCGACCTGCCGCTGGCACCCGTGATGTTCGAGGTGGATGCCCAGGCGCTGCAGCAGCGCGCGGTGCCGGTCTTTCGCGACATCGCGAAGTTTCCGGCCGTCGTGCGCGACCTCGCCTTGCTCGTCGATCAATCCGTCAGCGTGCAATCGCTGATCGATACGCTGCAGTCCGAAGCGCAGGCCAACGCCGCATGTCGATTCATGCAACATATTGTTTTATTTGATGAATATCGCGGCAAAGGCTTGGCGGAAGACCAAAAAAGCCTTGCTTTCCGCATTACCATGCAAGATACTCAAGCGACCCTGCAGGACGACGCGGTAGAGGCGGCGATTGCAGCGCTGGTCGAGGCTGTTCAAAAGAATCATGGCGCGACGTTGAGACATTAAGCCTGCCAGTTCAGTCATCCACAGACATCATGAATCACAGCAACCCTGCCGAAATGGAATCCGTCCTGGCAGCCGATCTCGGACGTGCGGTGCTGGCCTCGCAGACCCGCGCGCGCACCGAGAAGGAATTGCCGACCCTGACCAAGGCCGAACTGGCCGAACTGCTTTTCGAGCAGGTGGGCCTGAACAAGCGCGAAGCCAAGGACATGGTCGAGACCTTCTTCGGCGAGATCCGCGATGCGTTAGAGCGCGGCGAGTCGGTCAAGCTGTCGGGTTTCGGCAATTTCCAATTGCGCGACAAGCCGCAGCGTCCGGGGCGCAATCCGAAGACCGGCGAAGAGATCCCGATCAGCGCGCGTCGCGTCGTGACCTTCCATGCCAGCCAGAAGCTGAAAGCCATGGTCGATGGTGCGACATCGAGCGCGGCGGCCAACCCGACCTGAGCCGGCGCTGAATGAACGATCGCGCTGCCAAGCCGGTGCTGGCATCCTTGCCGCCGATTCCCGCCAAGCGCTACTTCACGATCGGTGAGGTCAGCGAGCTGTGCGGCGTGAAGCCGCATGTGCTGCGCTACTGGGAGCAGGAATTCGCCCAGCTCAAGCCGGTCAAGCGTCGCGGCAATCGCCGTTATTACCAGCATCACGAAGTCCTGCTGATCCGCCGCATCCGCGAATTGCTGTACGAGCAGGGCTTCACGATCAGTGGTGCCCGCAACAAGCTCGACAACCAGCCCGTGACCGACATCGACCCCGATGCAACCGATCCGGCGCTGGACCCGGTCGCCATTCGCGACGAACTGCATGCGATCCTCGGCCTGCTGAAGGCCTGAACCTCCTCGCACGGCCCGCAGCCTCGCGCGCCATCCTCAGCAAGCAAAAAAAAGCCCGCTCCGGGGAGCGGGCTGAATCTATATCCGAAGAGAAGACATAGAGGAGACAGGGCGAAGTATGCTGCTATGCAGTATATAAGGCAAATTTTAAATTCCTATGGTAGCCATAATCAAAGGCTATACCTTGGTCGCTGGCGATCCCATGCGAGATAGAAGGGGATCGCTGCCTGAATGGCAATTCATTCGATTTGCAACGTCATTCTTTGTGTCGCGGCAATATTGATTGACGAAAATCGAACGATTAGCCGTATAATTTCTTTAAGGAATCAAACCGGTTTTCCAGCGGCTTCCATCCCTACGGATGGGTTGATGGCAAGCCTCAAGCGTTTGATACATTTCATGTGACCTGGAACGTGGGAGGCAGTGTTGGCGGATTCAAATCAAAGCGGATGTCTGACGGTCGGCGAGGGCGTCGTACTGAACGGTACGTTTGTGGTGCCGGATATTGCCTCGGTATCGGGCAGCATCGAGGGCGAGATCACCGCGCGCGAACTGATCGTTGCCAGCTCGGGCGTCATCAAGGGCAAGGTCACGGCCGACATCATCGACCTGCGTGGCGAGATTCATGACACGTTGACGGCGAAGAAGTCCCTCTTCATCCGCTCGACCGGCAAGGCGCTGGGGTCGGTGCAGTATGCGGAAATCGAGATCGAGAAAGGCGGCGACCTGCAAGGCGCGCTGCAGAAGATCGAGGGTGACGGCCCCGCATCGGGCTCCTATTGATTTCAGGGCGTTGACAAGTGTTCATCAACAAGCGCAAGAACGACGAACGGGAAAAGATGGCCTCTCCCAATGACACCAGCCAGGCGGTCAGCCAGCCTGAACCGGTCGTTCCGGAACCTGTGATTCCGGAACCCGAAGCGGCCTTTGCCGCCAACGGCAACGGCGCGGCCAAGCCCGCAGCGAACAACCTCAAGCCCTCGATCATCAGCGAAGGGTTCGAGTTCATCGGCGAGATCCGCTCCAACGGCTACCTGACGGTTGACGGTACCGTGCGCGGCACGCTGTCGCTGCATTCGATACAGATCGGCGTGACCGGCGTTCTCGACGGTAACGTCACCTGCGACACCATGAACGTCAAGGGCAACTTCTCCGGCTCGCTGGATTGTCGCGACCTCACCATCGGCAGCCGTGCGGTCGTCGATGGCAAGGTGAGCTTCAAGAGCATCACGATCCAGCGTGGCGGTATCGTCAAGGGCGAGCTGAAGAAAAAGGCCTGACGCCTGCGGTACGCATAATAAAAAGCCTGATCGATCATCGATCAGGCTTTTTTTATTCTTCGGCCGCGACCGGCTTACTTCTTTTCCTGCGCCATCTTGATCACTGCCTGCGCATCGCTGCCGCTGGTGACGTTGTTCTGCGCCTGGATGACGAGGCCGAGCAGCTTGGCGCCATGTTCGACGCCGATCGTGCCGTAGGTGATGTCGCCACGCACTTCCGAGTCCTTGTGGAATTCCGCGCGCTCGGCGGCGTAGATGTTGCCCTCGATTTTTCCGGCCACCATCA
Source organism: Bacteroidota bacterium (assembly GCA_027483445.1). GTDB lineage: Bacteria > Bacteroidota > Bacteroidia > M30B66 > M30B66 > CAMCXT01. The sequence goes on from JAIXUS010000065.1 coordinate 8,089, forward strand.
CGCGGTGCGCCGTGATGTCGCCCGACACCTCGCCCGAGCGGCCGATGGCGACGGTGACTTTCTTGTCCTTGGCGGTTTCGATGTTGCCGACGACCTTGCCGTCAATCCTGACGCTGTCGAGCAGGACGAGGCGGCCATAGATTTCGGTCGTCGCGCCGATCAGCGTGTCGAATTTTTCCTGGGTCGGCAGAAGCTTGTTCTGTTTCATCTTGCGGAACATCGAATTCTCCATTCCTCGGCTTGCTTGACCACAATATAACGGACACCGGGGCGGCTTGGGATTGATTTTTGACGAACGCCGTCCGCTTCACCCGGGCTTTTGCCTAACCCGTGGTCGAGCCGTTTGTACGCATTCCGAGAAATCAATGACTTGCCGGAAGCTTCGAGAATTTGCCTGAGATGTCTGTGGACGGCGGCGTCAGCTCTGGCCGAGCGGAACCACGTGAACCGGGTTCAGCACCCGACCATGCCGGAATACCTCGTAGTGCAGGTGCGGTCCGGTCGAGCGCCCGGTGCTGCCGACATCGGCGATACGCTGCCCGCGCTTGACGGTGGTGCCTTCAGCCACATGGCGCTTGCTGATGTGCGCGTAGCGCGTCATGAAGCCCTCGGCATGGGTGATCTCGATGATGTTGCCGTAGGTGTCTTCCCAACCGGAGCGCGTCACCACGCCATCGGCCGCAGCAATGATGGCCGTGCCCGTCGCGGCCGTGAAATCGAGGCCTTCGTGACGCGCCAGCATGCCGGTGAACGGATCGTTGCGCATGCCGAAGCCGCTGCTGACATGAAAGTCGCCGCTGATCGGCAAGCCTGTGGGCAGCGTTTCCAGCCACGCCAACTGTTTGCCCCAATCCTTGCGCATCTGGCCGACCACGGTGTTCAACTGGCCGAATTCCTCGGTGGCTTCATCGATGGCGTGGGCCAGCGACTCTCGTGACGGTGCTCCCGTGCGGCTCTCAGGCAGCAACGGACCGCCTTTGCCGTCTTCCTTACCGCCGGCTTTCTCGCGCATCGATGCCGGGGTTGCGATTTCCATGAAGCGGTTTTTCAGTTGCTGCAGTTGGCGGATGTCCTGCGCTGTGGCGTCGAGCATGCCCTGCAGCTTCGTCAGCCGCTCGCGGTAGACGGATTCCATCCGCGCCTGCTCGGCCTCGGTCGTCACGCCGCCCAGGCTGCGCGCGAGTTCGGGTCGCACCTCGATGGCGATCTTGAAGCCGACCAGATAAAGGAGGAAACCGGTGGCGACTAGCGTGACGGCCAGCGCTACGCTGCCGATCAGTACTCTGCGTGCGGTGATCGATATTGTGCGGACCTGACCGGTTGGACCTGAAACCCACATCAACTGCATGTATGCATCCTTGCGCCGACTCTCGGGAGGGCAATTCGTTGCGACCTCGCATTATATTGTTTTAAAGCAAGTTTTAGCTTCAAATACGCGCGAAAATGATGGTTCTTGCAATAAAGCGAGCGTAACTGATTCCTGTCTGACAAGCTTCTTGTAGGCTGTTTGTTGGTTTGAAAGCAACGAAGCAGGCTGATGCACGCGCTCGCTGCCACATTGAACGCGCGTGGACGTGTGCGATTTCCGGAGCGCGAGCGAGGTGTTGAGTGCTTGGCGTTGGTCGCCTCCTGCACGGAAGATGGCTAAAGTTTCGCGAAGCGGACCTGCAAAAACAAGAGGGCCACAGAAACGCTTCTGTGGCCCTTTGTTGTTCGCTTGGTCGGGGCGGCGGGATTCGAACTCGCGACCCCTTGCACCCCATACGGGAGGGCAATACTCTGAAAACCCGCATAAATCCACGACTTCATGTTTCCTAGGCCAAATATACAGTCTTGCTACAGGGCAATGTTTTCCCCTTGTTGAGCGCACTTTGCGCTCAGAGTTAGGCGCTACTCCACGGCAGCGGAAGGTCAATATCCGAGGTTTCCGGGATCACATCCTTGACGTAGATTTCGCTGGTTTCGGTGCTGGTGTGCGCGAGTCGTTTCCGCAATTCCTCTTTGGATTTGCCGGCTCTGGCCGCATCCGTCGCAGCGAGGGCGCGGATGTCCTTGAACGTCATATCGACCTTGTCAAAGCCTGCGCGCTCCTTTGCGCGATCCCACATCGATTTGAGGCCCGACTTTGCGTAGCATTTTTTATCACGGTTGGCGAACAGATAGACAGAGACAATGTTCCGTTCGCGTTTGATGGCCCGAGCGCGATCGATCACCTCCTGAATGGCGGGCGTAATGACGATGTCCACCGCCTTGCCGGAGGTTTTGGCGGTCTTGGTCGGTCGAAAAGAGATGACCCCGTCGTGAATCTGGGCTTCTCGAAGTTCGCGAATATCGATGGCTCGCTGCCAGAGCAGGTAAGCCATATCCACCAGGCAGCCGAACATCGCCCCTGATTGGGTCTCGATCTTTTTGCCTTGCTTGGTGAAGTACATTCCCGCTTCGCGCACCTTTTGCACCTGCTCGTGCGTGAGCAAAACTTTTCGTCTTTCTGTGTGGTACTGCTCAGTCTCCAGCTGGTCAGCCGGGTTGTCTTTGCGCCAGCCACGGGTCGACACCGCATAGCGGAACAGCTTTTTCATCAGCCGGGCGACCTTGCCTGCGGTATTGGGCTTGTCTTTGTAGTAGTGCCGGATGAAGTCTGCTAGGTCTTTGGTAGTCACATCTGCGCAGTGAAATTCTTCGAAGCTCTTTGAGATCAAGTCAATGTAGCTTGCATATTGGTCTCGCGTTTCTTGACCGTAGCTACTCTGCAGAATGCGCTCTGCCTTGAATTCGCTGCAAAGAAACGGCATTCCGCCCTCAAGTGATTGAGCAATGGAAAGTAAGTCAGATAGCCTGCGCAACATGACCGATTCGCCCTCGGCCACCTTGGATAGTCGGATCCATTTTTTCAGCTTCCCGTCCCGCGGGTCGCGCATCGGTTTTTTGGGGACGAAAAAGTACGTTTGATGGTCCTGATAGACCCTGCGAGGCAATCCCTTATTGCGTGTCCGTGGCTTGCTCATAGCAGTTTCAGGCGCGGGCGCTCGGGTTGTTGAATCGTCGGTTGCATCATGTGCATTCTCAGAACCAGTACGGTATTGTCCGGGCGCAGAAAGGCCGGGACGCCTAGTTTCTTGAGGACTTCAATTTGCTTTAACGGACGCCGGTAGCGGGTGATCCGGTACAGCTCGTCATCCGTCAGCTCAGGGGTAATCGTTTCCATCGTTTCGCCTCGCTGGCTTTCCCTAGAACGGAATGTCGTCATCGGTGAAGTAATCGCCGGCCTGGGGGGCTGCTGCTGGAGCCTTACCAGACGGAGAGGGTGGGGAAGCACCATCCTGACGACCTCCCAGCATCTTCAAGGTGTCGGCCTTGATCTCGGTGCTGTAGCGCTCGATGCCGTCTTTATCAGTCCACTTGCGTGTGGTGATCTTTCCGGCGACGTACACCAACGAGCCCTTGCGCACGTACTTCTCGATGATCTCGGCCAGCTTGCCAAAGGCGCTAATACGATGCCACTCAGTGGCTTCCTTCTGCTCGCCGCTTTGCTTGTCCTTCCACTTCTCAGTGGTGGCGATGGAGAACGACGAGACAGCATCGCCGCTGGGCAGGTAGCGCGTCTCCGGGTCACGGCCAAGGTGGCCGATGATCTGGGCTTGGTTCAACATGCTTCAGTCCTTTCGTGTTGTATTTTTAGGTCCGCGAACAGATCGCGCTGCAGCCGAGCGTCCGTCATCAAGCGGTAGTACAGAGGGCAGCAGCTCCACCTAGGCGTGTTGTGTTTCCATTCGTCCTTCCAAACGCCGGGGAGCACCCGTTTTAGTCCTGACAGGTAGCTCATCGACTGGTGGCCGTCTTTGAAGGGCTTGCCGTCCTTCAGCCCATAACGACGCAGCTGCCACTGTTCTTCGCCTTCGTGGTCACGCGGGACGATGCGCACAAGTTCCAGACAATAGGCATAGCTGCCGACGGGGCGAATGAAGCTGCCGATCTGCGGAGAGCTCATGCCTTCCTACGCTGCACGCAACGCATAGATCCGAACCACGCGTGCGTGCGCGGCCGGATGGTGCGCCTGGTCGAAGCCAACGGCCTTGAACGTCTTGTCCTTCAGGACAGCGCCCCATGTGTTGGGGTGAAAATCCTCCGGCATGTCGATTGCTTCTCGCACGTCATTGATGGTGACGCTGCCCTTGATCTGCGCGATGTGCCGGGCAATGGCCCGTGCTTCAACGATCCAGTCCTGTCGCTTTGCTTCGAGCATCGCGATGGCAGAATCGCGCAGCTCCCGACCTTTCTCGATATGGACATTCATACGTGAGCTCCGGGCTTCAAGCGGCTTCAGCGTGGGTGGGTTCGTTGTCGGCGGTCGTCGAGGCGAGGGCGGCTTTGCGCACTTCCTTGGCGGCTTCAAACCGCGTCAGCGCCGTCTTGTCGCTGATCGCGTCAGCGGCACGGTAGGCCTCGGCGAAGTGACGCTTCAGATCCGCCAGCGTGCCGGCCTCGCTGATCAGTGTCAGGAAGTCGGTCACGGCCGACTCGTCGAGCGCGGGCGCAGGCGGTGGCGCTTCGCCAGCCTCAAGCCATTGCAGCAGCTCAGCGCCAGTTTTATCGGTGATGGTGAAGTAGCGCCCGTCGAACAGACTGGTGCGGTCTTTGGATGCGTGCGCGACGTGCTGCGCATCGATGTCGAGTACGACCGAAAATTCGTACTCCATTCCATCGCGCTGAACGGGTGCGAGGCCGATCTTGCGAACAATCGTCTTGCCCGAGCGATCGTCCTTTTCCTGCACGTAGTCCTGCTTGGCGCGCATGGTGCAGATGATATGAGCCGGCGACTGCAGGATCGCTTCAACCAGCCCGTTGTGTTCTGGCGTAATGGTGCGCCACGCGGTGTAGCTGTTGCCTTTGCCGCTGTCGGCGATCTTGCCCTGCTTGTCCAAAAGGCCGCCATCGCCCGCCCAGGCATGGGACAGACTGTCGATGATGATGACGTTGTAGCCGGCATCCTCGAACGCCTTGATCGCCTCGCGGTACTTGGCGACGGTGTAGGGCGCGGTGATGCTGATGATGTCGTAGTCGCCCAGATGGGCGTACAGATCACCAGAGCCATGTTCGGTGTCGATCATGCCGACCTTCCCGCCGAGCCCGAAGGCCAGCTTCAGGGCAGAGTATGTTTTGCCCGCGCCGCTGGGGGCGACAAGTCCGAGGCGCAGCTTGGCTTTACGCCGCACTGCTTTGCGAATCAGGTTGCTCATCGTGTTTTTCCTTCATTACCGTGGGTTGGTGTTGTTGCTCGCTGTGCTGCTGCTCAAGAAACTGTCCGACTTCGGCCCACCACTGCAGGCCGCCTTCGTTGAAATCGTCGGGCCCGCTCATCGGTCGATCGTCCTGCCGGCGAGCCAGAAAGCAGCCCTCCAGCCGTAACCCATCTGCCGCCAATAGCGGACGTTGCCCACGAAGCGCAAGGATTCAGAGACGAGGCGCATGCCGTCCTCCGTTGCATTCGAGTTGGCTGAGTTGGCTTACGAACTCCACGAACAGGCGCAGCTCCGACACGTCGCGGTTCATGCTGGCCTGCCGGGCTTCGAGTCCCCGCAATTCGGCAATGCGCTCGTCATCGGCATGGGTGTAGCCCGCGAGGTAGGCCAAGGGGATGAGCAGCAGCACCACCCAGCGGGGTAGAGAAAAGGAGCGCATGGTCAGTCCTCCAGCGTCGACCACGAGCACTCGTGCTCAATCTGCTGGTCGGCGACGAACTGGGCGATGTCCTCCCAGTATTCGGTGACGAATACCTTCAAGGCGATGCCCGCGCCGGCCTCGTTGCCTGCCTGCAGCAGCATGGCAAGCGTGGCGACATTGGCCGGCGACATCTCCATCAATGCCTCGGCCAGATGCTCCGGCTTGAAGGGATGGTGGCTGGTCTGCAGCAGGGTGTTGGTGCGCGCTTCGACCGCTTCGGCAAAGCGGTCCTGCTGCTCAAGTGCGCCCATGTGGCGGCGCAGGTCGGCGGTTACGCCATCGGCGATGCGGGTGCTGTCCATGTGGTTCTCCCGTGGGGTTGGGTACATGGACTCAATATTAGGACTAACCTAAATACAATGCAAGGATAAACCTAAGCATAATTAGGTTCAGGCTTATAAATATTTCTATGAAACAAGCCAATCCGTTAGATTCGGTCTAAGTTAGCCCAACAAAAACCCGCCAGCGGCGGGTGGGAGAGGGGTTGTAAATCGCGTCAGGGATCCGGTGCGCTGAGATCTAATTCAGCAGGTGAGGGGCAGGCGATACTGCTCGTCTTGAACTCCGCGTCTCGCCAAATAAAGCATCTCTGGACTTCTACAAAGCTGCCGTATCCGCCATCGTATGGCACGGCCACAGAAATGATCTCGTGCGGCCCAACTGCGTGATGGGTAGCCTTGACAGGCTCGCTTAGCTGCTTGGCTATTTTTGCGGCCCGCCTCTGCTTATTTTTTTCTCGCTCCGCCTTGCGCTCGGTGTCAGAGGGGCCGCATCCCGCGGCGAGGAGCGATCCAATTATCGTCACAACGAGCGTTGCTCGGAGGCTCATTGTTTCGCGCCTTGCGGATCAGTGGCAATGGTAGCTGCCGGTCCGGCGGTCATGATGGCACCCATTAGAGTCAGTCCCGCCGGAATGAGAAAAAGCGGATGCAGTTGCGATTAGCAAAACGGTAGTTATAAACAATTTACTCATTATTTTCCCCTGTTGTGGTTCAATTAAAAATCAACACCCGTACCGCTTTTTTCCATTCACTATCCGATAGCGCCCACCTCTGGGCCCGACGTGGCATTCATTGGGATCGGCGGCCTGCGCATCGGAAGAGGGCGGGGCCTGTCTCGGGGGTGGGGCGCGATGGCAGTGATACTCGCCGGTAGCCCGCTTTGTGTGGCAGCCGCTGGCGTCAAGTCCGCCCCCGTGGGCGAATGCCTGGTAAGTTGGTAAAGCGATCGCGAGAGCGAGCGCGAGTTTGATCCATGCCATGCTGTCCCCTGATCGTTCTATTTTTCATCGCATAGTGCCACGAATCAACATTTCTCTGTGGAATAAAATCGTTGCGCAGAAACCCCAAAGAGTCGCGAATCAGGAGTAAGCAAGGGCGGTTAGCCGTCTTATGATAGATTCATGGGCTTAATGATCGACTACAGCCTCTCTCCCATGACTGCCCGCCAAGTGCTCCAGAAGCACTGGGACGGCTCATTGCCTGTAAATTTGCTGCATATAGCCAAATCTATGGGCGTTGGCGTGTTCAAGAGTGAGACGCTGGATACGATCGGACAGGTGTCGCTTGATGGGGCGGGTAATTACAAAATTGTAATTGACCCTAACCAGTCTAAGCCCCGCCGTCGGTTCACCGTCGCCCATGAACTGGGGCATATCGCATTGGGTCACCTGCGCCCAGGCGAAACATTGTTCAGGGATGGCGTGGAACAGTTTTTCGCTACCACGAAGGACCCGCGAGAGGTCGCAGCTAACAAATTTGCTGCGCAGCTGCTGATGCCAGCCGAGTTGGTTAAGACTGCATTCGAGAAAATGCCGGACATGTCAGTCCAGCGAGGTGCAGAGATTTTTGGGGTTTCAGAGGCGGCAATGGGCTATCGACTCATCAATCTCGGACTTGTTCGTGGCTGATAAGGAAGAAATTGTCCGGCCCTGGGACTTGAGCGAAGGAACAATTCCTCAGTCTACCCATGCACTGATGTCTCTTGAAATTGATGGCCTTCGCCAGCGATTGGTACATCAGCAAAGCGCTTTCATGATCGGCGCGGGATTTGTACTTGTCCTAGCTCTCAGCTTCCTTTGTTTTTCATTCAGAATCGTTTGGCTTCTGGAAAACGACAAGACTTTTGACTGGCATGTGCTGCTACTGGGTTCCGGATTGATAGTTCCGGCCACCCTGATTCTTTACGCGCTCATCAAACATAGCCACCGCCCGCACGCGAATTCAGCCCCTAGCGCATCTGGCGAAGAATCCGATCTAGAGAAATTACCGAACCTTGTTCTGAGATTGGCGGGCAAGGAATAAAAAAACCTCCGCTAGGGGAGGTTGGTGCGGGTTATTGCGTGAACCCTCAAGCGCTCATGCGCTGCCTGATTTTTTCTTCGAGCGCGTCGGTAGATTGGCTAGAGTCCACGAAGTCATTTGCCGCATTCATCAGCCTTCTAAGGTCCATTTTTTTTATTTGATCTATGTCCGACGGCACGATCAATGAATCGAATTGGTGCCCTGAATGCCGTAGATGCTGCAGAATTATGGTTGCTAATTTTGCTTTGTCATTATTTAAGACCCCAAAAATGTAGAGGGGGCGATGAAGGTCTGGAATCGCAAAATCGATTGGATAGTCCTCGGACTTCGGCACGTTTGGAACTACATAATCCTTTAGAAGCCGGTCCACCCCGACGATGCCTTCCAACTGCTCAGTCAGGTCCTCGTAAAATGTCGACGCTATTCGATTTTGATTCCAGAGTTTGATATCTCCGATGCGCAAGGACGTTTGACCGAAGCGCATCAGTGCCTCGCCAAGAGAATGCTCCTCTGCGGTACACACAATTTCTCCGTCCCGCAACTCCAATTGATTTTCATCTAGCAGTTGCGATAGCACTTTAGCGCGGGTGCCTTCCGTCAGAAGGTCAACATCCATACTGTATGACAGCCTCATCATAGTCGCTCCGCAGTCGCGCAACGACCAGCCGCCCATGACGGGAGTTACCCATACGCTCACATCGTCACCGTCGGATTCGGTGAGGGGAAGCGAGATGCGCCAACCAATGGCATCTTTTCCGATGTCCACATCAGAACACCATTGCTCGCATAGCAATTGCCGAAGTTCGTCAGGGGCGTTCATTCGAAAAATGATTGTTGTGTTGAGGAATCTTGCCTAGGACTGCCAACAATCCCAGCCGGGATTCCTTCGATGTTACATTCTTGCAAAAGTTTCGCAAGCGCTTCCTGCATTGTAGTGTAGTCACTTCGCGGCTCAGCGTATCCGTCTGGGTCAAGTCCAGCGCGTATATATCGTTCGGTAGTGATGTGCTTATGGTTTTGCGGGGGAACTCGTGTCTTTTCCAGCCTGTTCCGATGACCGTGATGGCCGCTGTTGTAGCGACAAAGAACGAGTTCTTTGTCAGGAAAGATCAACACGAGTCCAACAGAAAAAACCCCCTCATTGGAAGTAGAGCATCGGGTAAAAATTCTAAATTGACGCGAACTATCTTCAACGGAAACAAGTTCGAACTGTTGCTCAAAGTGACCAAGCTTTTGCTTGCGTCGTGTTGAGGATGATTTTTTCTTGGGTTCAGATCTGTACCGATCAAGGTCGCTATCGGATAGAAGATAAATGTCCATATCTCTTTCACAAAACGCACAGAGCTCATACTCAATGTTATGGGAATTATTTTTTCCGACACTTTCTGTGTTTAACAATCGTCTCGGCGATTCGAATCGACGTTACACCTGTGGATCTCGATAGGAAATCTTCGCTCAACGGCATCAGCTTCAACACAGCCTTGCAGCACTGAAGAAAACGTCCGCGCTGGTGATTTTGCAGCCCACCCGACAGTCACTCCGCGAACCTATCGATGATCCAGGCGATCACCAGCGCCCCGCCCAGAAAGCCAACCGTCACAAGGAAGAAGTCCTTCCAACTCCCGCCAGCATCAAACGCCGACCATGCTAAGAACGCCGCCGAGAACGCACCCACGGCGCGAACGGTCTTGGCGATTGCCCTAAGTCCTTCTTTGGCTGCCACGGTAGCTCCTACAACAACCCGTCGTGCCAGATGGCTCTGCCAACGATCTTCACACGGGGATCATCGGGGAGAATCTTGTCGGGGTGGCCGCGCTTATCCGGGTTGTCTGATCGCGTTTTCCAGACGGTCTGCTGGATGGATGGCTCGTACTCACGAATCAGCCGCTTCAAGATCATCGCGCCGTCTTGGTCGCAGATGAGGAACACGCGCCCGTCTTGGGGCTGCGTATCGGCAAGGTTGATCAGCACCACCCGCCCGTCGCCGATGGTCGGCTCCATGCTGGCGCCTTGGGCATAGATGACGCGGCCAGTGGTTTCGCTGATGCCGAACTGCTTCATGAAGGTCTTTTTGAAGGCCAATCCGCCTTTGACCACCACATGCTCGGCAAACTTGCCGTCGCCACAGGCCGCCGCCAGATCGAGCTGCGGTACGAGATCGAACTCATCTTCGGAGGGCTGAGTACTCGCGGCCGGAGCTGACTCGCCCAGCAGCTCAGAGATTGAGGTTCCCAGTTTCTTAGCCAACGCCGGTAAGCGGCTCGCTTCAGGCATTGTCCTGCCGTTTTCCCAATCGCTGATATTGACAGAGGAAATGCCAAATATATCGGCAATGTCCTTCTGGGTCAGATTGGCCTGTTTGCGTTTGGCCTTAAGGATTTCATTGAATTTCATATTAGGGAAATCCTAACAGAATCATATTAGGATAAACCTTGACGTTACACTTAGGTTAGTCCTAAACTTACCGCATGGAAACGACACTCAAGGAAGTCATCAAGCGGGCAGGCGGGGCAACCAGCTTGGCGCGTCACTTCGGCATCTCGCCGGTTTCTGTCTACGAATGGATTACTGCCGGGCACGTGCCTGCTGAGCGGTGTCCGGAAATCGAGCGCCTCACGGGAGGCGAGGTGCGCTGCGAGGAGCTCAATGCCCGTGTGGATTGGGCCTTTGTTCGGAGGATGAAATGAACCCGCCCGCAGCCACCGGTGAGCAAGCCTGCGTTTCGGCAGAGCCTCCTGCAACTACCGACCCAGTCCAAGACTGGGCGATGAACTCACTTATCACGGGAAAAGCTGCGTCATGAGCAAGCCTGATACATGGATGCCGCTGTACATCGGCGACTACCTGCAAGACACAACGCGCCTGACGACAGAGCAGCATGGTGCCTATCTGCTGCTGATCATGGACTACTGGACGAATGGGCCGCTGCCGGACGATGACTCGTCTCTGGCGCAAGTGACGCGCATGCAGCCTGCCGCCTGGAAGAAGTGCCGCCCTGTCATGGCGAGGTTCTTCACGATCGTCGACGGTGAGTGGTGCCACAAGCGCATCGATGAAGAGCACTCGAAAGCAGTGAAATTTGTCGAAAAACAAAAAGCCAACGGTACCAAAGGTGGCCGGCCAAAGAAAAGCGAAACCCCAACCCAAAGCGGAACCCAGAAAAAACCCATGGGTTCTTTCTGGGATAACCCAAACCATAAGCCAAACGAAACACCATCACCTTCACCATCACCAACACCAACACCAAAAGAGGAACCTCAAACGACGACGGTGCATTTTGCAGAACCGAGCGTCGTCGTCGATTCCTGCCGCCCTCCTGACCCGATCGCGGCACGAGCCATCGAGCTCACGGCCTTGCTGCGACATCGCGGAGCCAAGCTGCAGGCAGCTGATCCGCAGGTGAGGCATTGGGCCGAGCAGGGTGTGACGGACGCGCAGGCGCTTGATGCGCTGGAGCGAGCGCAATCCCAGCGGGCGGCGCGAAGCGACCCCTCGCCGGTCAATGCCGGCTACCTCGAATCCATCCTTCGAAGTTCAAGAACCTCCCGGATTGGGGCGGCAGCAAGCCTTGCCGAGCGCAATGCGGCGGCATTTGACGAAGCAAAACGACTGATTTTTGGGGAGCAGGTTCATGACTGAGCAGGATTTCGACGCATTCGGCAAGCTCATGCGCGCCACGGCAGAGTATTTCGGCAAATCCCTCACCGGTGGCGTCATCGGCATTTACTGGCAGGGGTTGCGCGACCTTGAGCTGGGCGAACTGCGCGCTGCACTCAACGCGCACGTGCAGAACCCCGACGTGGGGCAGTTCATGCCCAAGATCGCCGACATTCGGCGCATGGTCAGCGGCACCACGCGGGACTCGGCGCTGGTGGCTTGGTCAAAGGTCGACCAAGCAGTGCGGCATGTCGGGACTTACGCCGATGCGGTATTCGACGATCCGATTATTCACCGCGTTCTCCATGACATGGGCGGCTGGATTGCCCTGGGTGCGAAGTCTGAGGACGAGTGGCCGTTTGTGGCGCGTGAGTTTGAAAACCGATACCGGGGTTTCCGGATGCGGGGTGAGGTGCCGGCGTACCCGCCGGTGATGCTTGGCATCGCCAACGCCCACAACCGCAAGGGTGGCTTTGCAGTGCAGCCGGCTCGCTTGATCGGCGATCGATCGGCGTGCGAGCGCGTACGTCTTGGCGGCACCGATCTTCCGCTGATTGCCATGGGCAGTGCAGGTGACTTCGCCGGCGCAGTGCCTCAGCGTCAGTTGACGGCAGCGTGACATGCCAAGCATGCGACGCAGCCTCGAATCGGCGCCACTGCGGGCGATACATGCTGCACTGCCTCGACTGCTGTGCGCGGTTGGTTATTTCGACGCATCCGGCCAAACCTCAGGCCGCTGCCATGCTGGCCGTGATCGAGCGGCACCGGGATGCGCCGACCCGAAAAGCGGTGCTGGAGCGCGTGCGCGAACTACTGGAGGCACGCAATGACCCGCCGAAAGTTCCTGCTCGTACATGACACGGCCCGCGCCAACGCCGCCGACTGCGTGCTTAAAGCCCCGCAAGGCTACTGCGTGGAGGTCAAGCCTGCCACCCGCACGTTGGAGCAAAACGCCAAGCTTTGGGCAATGCTTGGCGACTTGGCCCGGCAAGTGCAATGGCACGGTCAGATGCTCTCGCCGGAGAACTGGAAGGACATGTGCACAGCCGCCCTGAAGCGCCAGCAGGTAGTGCCGGGCATCGACGGCGGATTCGTGGTGCTTGGCACCAGTACGCGCCGCATGACGAAGCCGGAGATGGGTGAGCTCATTGAGTTCATGTACGCCTTCGGCGCGCAGCATGGCGTGCATTGGAGCGACCCGGCGGAGATCGCTGCGTGAGAACGAAGAACGCCAGGGCGATCAGCCGTCCCGAGCAGGCCCACCTCGCAAGCGTGAAGTCGCTGCCCTGCGGAGTATGCGGTCAAGCCGGCCCCTCAGAGGCCCACCACATCGAGCAGGGCATGCACTACCTGTGCATTCCGCTGTGCGAGGACTGCCATCGCGGCGGCTTTAACGGCCTGCACGGGCAGCGCCGCATCTGGAGCGTGCTCAAGAAAACCGAGCTGACGGTCCTGAACGACACCATTGCGAGGCTGCGGGAGTGAACCGTTTGCTGGACATGGAGGATTTTCCGTTGGGGACCGTCGTGCGCACGCCCTCGGGCCGCGTCGGCAAAGTGGTTAAGCACCATACGGAAAGCAAGTTGGATCACTTTCAGCGCGTCTCTGTCCAGTTTGGCAAGAACCCTCGCGACGGCGTGGTACTGCAACCGCAATTCTTGATCATCGTCGACAAGGCCCCTGAACAGCTCGACCTGTTCAGGCCGTTAGTGCAGGTGGCGCGGAGAACAAGATGACAACCATAGAACTGCCGTGGCCGCCGAAGGCTTTGTCGCCCAATGCCCGCGTGCACTGGGCCCAACTGGCGAGGGCAAGGAAGCAGTACCGGATGCTGGCCTTTGTCCTGGCCTGCAAGGCGGGCGTGCTTGGCGGTCAGGTGAAGGGTGTTGGCCGTCTAAAAGTGGCGTTGACGTTTTACCCGCCCGTGATGCGCCACCGGGACAAGGACAACCTGCTGGCCTCGATGAAGGCCGCGCTCGATGGGCTGGCCGATGCGCTGCTGGTGGACGATCGCCAGTTCGATCCGGAAGTGAGCATTGCTGAGTGCGTGAAGGGTGGCGCGGTGAAGGTGGAGTTATATGTCTGAAAACAATCAAATCAAATCAAGGGGCCGTGGCGGGGCAAGGCCCGGGGCTGGCCGCAAGAAGGGCGCAGCCACGAAGCGTACCCGCGAGATCGCCGACAAGGCTGCCGAGGAAGGTATTACGCCGCTGGAGGTGATGCTCAAGGCGATGCGCGAGTTCGTCGAGCGGGCAGAGACCATGCGGCCGGACGACGTGGAAATGGTCAACAACAAGGTGGTCACGCGCTTGTCCCTTCTGGCCGAGGCCGCAGACGTGGCAAAGGATGCTGCGCCCTACATGCATCCGCGGCTTGCTGCGATCGAGCACACCGGCAAGGACGGCAAGGATCTTGGCTTGGCTTCGCCGGTGATCAATCTGACAGTGGGAGCCGACAAGTAACTGACTGGGACGGTATTCATATCTGCCATGACCAATACAACCGACCCGCTTGTTCGGCGGTACGTGAAGCAGTGTTGTCCGAGCGCGAGGCGTGCGCGAAGGTGTGTGAGGAATGGGGAGCGTGGAATTGCGTTGCACAAGATATTGCCGCTGCTATCCGCGCAAGGGGAGAAAACAAATGATGACTGTTCAAGACCTGTTAGCAAGCTGTACGCAATCCTCGCCTGACGGCAATTACTGGGAGCCTGCACTGCCTTCCTATTTGTGGTGGCGCACTAGGCTGCGTGACGCATGGGCCGTGTGGAGGGGCGATGCTATTGCAATTCGCCAGACAACAAAAGCTGATCTCGCCAAAGCACGAGGAGAAAAGAATGGCATCGATTAAACCGACGCTGGCGAACAAAACCCCTCGCGGCATGGAAATGGCGCATCTTGGGAGCCGGGAACTACGTGAGTTTGTTGAGGCTGAAGCTATCGACATCTTTACCACCATGACCAATGGCGGCTGCACGTTTCAACAATCGCTGGCGGCAGTGTTTGTATCTGGAATGAACGCGGCGAGAGCAGCACGAGGAGAAAACAATGACGACTGACCGCGCCATTGAGGCCCAGCTCAAAGACATAAACACATGAATGAAGCGGGATGGTTTGTGTCGCCCCTTGCAAAATCATTCCAGCGAGGCGGGCAATGACTGGTGCCCTGGATATCAATCTTCATCCTAAGCAGTTTGACGCCTACACTAGCTCGGCGACCGAGATCCTGTACGGTGGCGCAGCCGGCGGCGGGAAATCGTTTCTGATGCGCGTGGCTGCGATCCTCTGGTGCGCGCTCATACCCGGCCTGCAGATCTACCTGTTCCGCCGAATCTATGACGACCTGATCAAGAACCATATCGAGGGATCAGCTGGCTTTCGTGTGCTGCTCGCGCCGTAGGTGACGGCCGGATGGGTGGACATCGTGGAGTCGGAGATCCGCTTTTGGAACGGCTCGAAGATCTACCTCTGTCATTGCGAGCACGAAAAGCACCGATTCAAGTACCAGGGTGCGGAAATGCACGTGCTGCTCATCGATGAGCTGACGACCTTCACTGAAGTGATCTACAAGTTCCTTCGCACCCGCGTGCGCATGACATCAATTGGCGTGCCGTCCGACCTCGCGGGGCGCTTTCCTCGCATTCTCTGCTCGTCCAACCCGGGCAACATCGGCCACGGATGGGTCAAGCGAACTTTCATCACCGGCCGCCAGCCGATGCTGGTCGAGCGCATGGGGGAGAGCGAGGGCGGGATGCTGCGCCAATTTATCCCGGCGCTCATGGAGGACAACCCGACGCTGGAGCGCGACGATCCGACCTATCGCGCCCGCATCAAGGGGCTAGGATCAGCCGCGCTTGTGCGCGCCTTCGAAAAAGGCGACTGGGATGCGGTGGCTGGCAGTTTCCTCGAAGGGGTATGGGACGCCGACAAGCACATCGTCAAGCCCTTCCCGATCCCGTCGAACTGGAAAACGTGGCGTTCGCTGGACTGGGGCTATTCCAAACCCTATTCGGTGCTTTGGCATGCGTTGAACCCGGATGGCGTGCACTACGTCTGGCGAGAGCTTTACGGATGGGGTGAAAAGGAAAACGTCGGCAGCCGCGAGGAAGTTTCCGAAGTCGCCAAGAAGATCCAGCGCATCCAAGAGCACGACGCCCGGCTCGGCTACGAGTACCGCACGAACCCAGCCGACCCATCGATTTTCGCCAAAGTCGGCCACGAGCACTCAGTAGCAGGGCTTTTCCGGAAAAACAAAGTGATCTGGCAGCCAGCTGATGCCGGTGCCCGTAGCCGCGTCAACGGTGCGCAGCAGGTGATTGAGCTGCTGCAGTCCGACCGCCTTTTCGTGTTCGAGTCCTGTCGGCACCTGATCCGGACCATGCCTGCGCTTATGCCGGACGAGAACAACCCGGAGGACGTGAACACGAAGATGGAGGATCACGCGTGGGATGCGCTGCGCTACGGGCTCATGCGCGTGCGCCGCTCGCCGGATGAGCAACAAATATCCGTTGACCCGGAGGAAGGCACTTATAAACATTCCGACGATACCTTCCGCCTGAAGGTCTAGAGCAGGGGAGCGAGATGCCCGATATGAACAACGACAACCCGACCGGCTACCGCGACGCCCCGCCGGCAGAAGAGCTAGCGAAGAAGTGGAGTCAGCGCATCAGCCATGCGCGCACCTTCTGGGAAAAATTCCACAAGCGCGTGCGCCACAACCGCAAGACCGTGGCGGGCTTCGACTGGACCAAGGACCCGAGGAGCCAAGAGTTCTATATGCACCGGGCTAACCTGATCCACGGGACGATCACGGCGGTACTGCCTTCCGTCTACGCGAGAAACCCGGAGATCAGCACGACGCCAACCTACAGCGCCGAGAACCTCAAGCTTCTTTGCAAGACCATCGAGACGGTGACGAACCGGCAATTGGAGAAGGCCAAGCTCAAAGCCCGCGCCAAGGCAACCGTGCGCAGCGCGTTGACATCAAGCTTTGGCATCGTGAAGGTGATGTACCAGCGCGACTACGCGACTGACCCCGTCATCCTAAGCCGCATCAACGATACGCAGGACAACATCGCCGAGATCGAGCGATTGATTGCGTGTCTTGAGGACCCGCAGCAGCGCGGCGACCATGAAGCCAAGCGCGAGGAGCTGCGCCAGTTGATGGCCGCGCTCACCGAGCAGGTGGAGATCGTCGCAGCCGAAGGGCTGGTGATCGACCGCGTGTTGACCGATAACCTTCTGATCGACCCGTCGGTGTGCGAGTTCTGGGATTACGCCGACGGCGACTGGATGTGCCAGATCGTGCCGATGAAGAAGTCCGCGGCGGAAGCAAAATACAAGATCAAGCTCGACAAGGCCAAGGCCTACGAGGACACCTCGGATCAGCAGGGCCGCAAGAAAGATGGCCGCATGGCCGCTGGCGCCGGCAATCTCGATGAGGACAAGCAGATTGCCATCCTTGAAATCTGGGACAAGACCACACAGCGCGTGCTGACGATGGCCGAGGGCTGCGACTTCTGGCTGCGTGAACCGTACTCTCCGCGCCGGGTCGGCGAGCGCTGGTATCCGTTCTTCCTGCTGCCGTTTCAGGTGGTCGACGGACAGTTCGTCGGCCCGTCGCTGGTGGATCTGACCGAGAAGCTGCAGGACGAGCACAACAACGCCCGCGATCGCTACAACCAGCACCGCGACCTTTGTCTGCCTGGCTGGGTGGCGACGGGTGACGTCAACGAGAAGTCGATTCGCCGCTTCGAGGACTCCAAGCTTGGCGAGATCACCATCATCGACACGGAAGGCCGGCCGCTCGCGCAGGTCATTCAGGAGCGCAAGCACCCGGCAATCGACCCGCTGGTGTATGACACCTCGGGCGTACGTTACGACTGGGAGCAGGTGACGGGGCTGCAGGATGCGGCCCGCTCGACGATGGTCAAGCCTAAGACTGCAACCGAGGCCTCAATCATGCAGCAGAGTCTGTCGGGCCGTGTCTCCGAGTTCCGAGATCAGATCGAGGACTGGCTTCAGGAAATCGCCCAGTATGTCGCGCAGGTTTTACTGCAGGAGATGACGCCGCAGCAAGTAGAGCGAATCATGGGACCACCCGAGACGCGCATCGTCGAAAAAAGCGGCGTTTCCGTCGAGGTCGTCGAGAAATCTTTCGACTGGCCCGAGCTCTCCCGTGACGAAGTGTTCGAGATGATCGAGATGAAGATCCGCGCCGGTACCACGGGCGCGCCTGACAAGCTGGAGCAGCAGGAAAATTGGGTGAAAGTTTTGCCGATCATTCAGGGGCTGGTACAGCAGATCATGCAGCTCAAATCGCAGGGTGTGGATACCGAGCCGTTGGTCAACCTGATGCGCGAAACCGTCAAGCGCTTTGACGAACGGCTCGACGTGGAGCAGTTCCTGCCCGCCGATCCCCCTGCGCCTGCACCGTCGGCTTCGATGCCGGGCGGTGCGCCGATGAATCCGCTGGCGGCGCTGGTGCCACCGGCGGCTATGCCGATGCAATAACCTGATCCACCATAACAAGGAGCAATCATGCCGCCGGACGAGGACAGCCAGACCACCAATAACCAGATCGCCGATACCGCGACCCAAACCGAGGCGCCTGTTGCCTCGCCAGAGAAAACCTTACACGAGGGTGACGCCGGTTCCGCCACCGCAGTCGCAGCCGACGCGCTGACCGCTGAACCGGCCGATGATCTGCCGACCGACAAGCCCGCCTCGGCACGGATGAAGGCGCTGCTTGATGAGCTTTCCGGCGACGCGCTGGCAGGCCAAGCATCCGATGACGCGTCTGCCGCAGCTGCTAGCGCTGACGCCGCCATGGGCGCAGCTGAGGAAGCGTCGAGGAAAGCCGGCGGCCAGGCACCCGACGCTGCGCCAGAGGACGACAAGGCCAAGCCCGCCACCCCCGAGACCGAGGAAGCCGAGCTTTTAGAGGGGGTCAAGTCTGACCGCGGCCGCGAGCGTATCCGAGAGGTTTTTGCACAGAAAAAGCAGTTGGAGCAGGACATTGCCGAGTTTCGTGATCTGGTGACTAGCACGAAGATGAGCCCGGAGCAGTTTGCGCAGACGCTGGAGTTCGGCCGCCTGATCAATTCCGGTGCCGAGCAGGACCTGCGTGTGGCACTGGAGATGATTGAGCAGCAGCGCGCCGAGTTGTATCAGCGGCTCGGCGTGGAAGCGCCGGGCGTGGATCTGTTGGCCGGTCATGACGACCTGAAGGCGGCCGTCGATAACATGGAGATCACCCGCGATCGGGCCTTGGAGCTGGCGAAGTACCGCAAGCAGGATGCCGATACCCGCCAGCGCCAACAGGCGCAGCAGCAGACGCAGGTGCAGCAAGCGCAATTCCAGCAGACGGTGCAGCAGGCGGCGACTGCAATGGAGACCTATCTGGAATCGCGGGCGAAGGAAGTGGATCACCCGGTGCGCATGAAGGCGATCCTGCAGCATTTTGGCGATCCGGCCAACCTGCAGGCATTCGTGCAGACCTACCAGCCGCAGCAGTGGATGGCGACCATCAAGATGATGTACGACAGCGTGCAGGTGCCGCGCAGCGCGCCACCCTCTCGCGAGCAGCCGTTACGGACTCGACCTGCAACGCTCGGCAACCCGCAGTCATCGGGCCAGACGCCAATCGACCGCATTGCCGCCCACATGGACAACCTCGGCCTCTAGGCCGTCTGACCCCAAGGAGAAACCGACATGGCCTTGACCAGCCTGAAGATCACGAAGAAGGAAATTAAGGAGCGCGAGAAGGAGATGAGCGTTGGCCTCGGCTCTTCCGATGGCGAGCGCTTCCCATACGGTACCCGACTGGATCTGGACAACGACACTATCGAAAAGCTGGGCATCAAGGACCTGCCACCGGTGGGCGCGACCATGATGATCGAGGCGAAAGTGACCGTCATCGGGTCCCGCCAATCAGCCACGAAAGAGCGCACCAATCGCAACCTTGAGCTCCAGATCACGGACATGGAACTGGACAGGGGCGAGGAGGAGGACGACGAGGGCGAGATGACTCGGGGCGATTCCAAGCCGTTGAACGCGCTGGCGCAGCGCATGAAGGACTACTGATACAAAAATGCCGGGGGGCCTTGACGCCCTCTGATAATTGCCGTGCCAGTTCAGCGCAAAAGGACAAGCTGCCAGCGGGGAAGAGCGTAAGCGGAGATCGCCTCCCGCGCCGCCGGCAGCTGCCTTTGTGCAGTAACACGCCGAATTTGTCGCTGCATCGCCGGGGTCGCGTCCGGTAGCGCAAGCGCCGCTCAGGAACAGTCGTACCCGAAGTCGCGCCGGGACCCTGAGCAGCCGAAGCAAGACGGGCTTGCGTGCCGTCACGGTGTGGAAGGTGAACCTCAACCTTTCATTTCGGAGCAGTGACATGCCTATTTCCAATCAAGACCTGCAAGAACTTGCGAAGGTCTCGCTCGACGAGTACCTGCGTAACATCCCCGTTGACCAGATCGCCACCGAGCGCCCGCTGCTGAAAAAGCTCATGGGCGGGCGCAAGATGTTCTTGGGCGCGAAACAAAACGTCATCGAAAACATCCGCAAGACCTACGGATCGAACTTTAACTGGGCCTACGGCGAAGAGGCCGTCAGCTTCAACAAGCGCAACACTACCGAGCAGGCGGCTTTCCCGTGGCGCCGTGCTGTTGACGGCCTGTACCTCGACTATGACCGCCTATACGGCGCTGGTATCAAGGTGCGCGAGGGCGAGCGAGGCGCATACAAGCTGGAGCAGAACGAAAAAGTGCAGCTGCTGAACCTGCTCGACGAGCAGATGGAAAGCCTAAAGGAAGGCTTCCTTCAGAAGCTTGACCTCGAAATGCACCGCGACGGCACGCAGGATGCGGATGCGATCGCCGGCCTCGACGTGCTGATCTCCACTGCCCCGAACACGGGTGTCGTCGGAGGCCTCGATGCAGCAACCGCGACTTACTGGCGCAACTATGCCAAGACCGCGATCTCAACCGCGTCGATTGGTACGCTGGCGCAGGAAATGGAAGCGGCATGGCGCAAGTGCATCAAGAACGGCGGCAGCCCGGATTTCATCCTTGCGGGCGGCAAGTTCATTGACGCCTACCGCAAGGAGATCACCGTCACCAACAACGCCAATGCGGGCAGCACCAAGACGCTCGACGCAGGCGTTGGCACGGGAGTCAACACCGGCCTGTACTTCAAGGGCGTGGAGATCATCTGGGACCCGCAGTTTGAGGAACTGGATGCACTGCTGACTCCGACCGTCCAGTGGGAAAAGCGCTGCTACTTCATTAACACCAAGCACATGAAGTACCGCGACGACGACATGGATATCGTGACCCCGATCCGCCCGCATGATGTGCTGGCGATGTACGCGATGGTCAACCTGCGCTGTGCACTGTCGGTCAACCGCCGTAACGCTCAGGCTGTCCTCGCGATCGCCTAACCGGCGAAGCGACTTCCCCGGCCGGTGTACTCCGGTCGGGGCTTTTTCATCACAACAACGCGAGGAACATGAACATGAGCAAAACCACCGTACCGCTGCTGGAAGTCACCGTGCGCCGTGACGCCAATACGATCACCCCTGTGACCGTCGCTCCCTACGAACTGACGATCCTGAAGAACATGTTCGGCAAGGAGAACGTGACCGAAGGCGATGCCGTTGGCGTCATCGAAGTGGAAGCCGAGGCCGAGCACGAGCGTCTGGCTGCCAAGTATGGCTTCGAGAAGGTTGCGAAGGTGTATGGCGACGACGATGGCGAACGCCTTGCCGAGCTGGTGCAGAAGGCCGCAGTGAGGGCTGAAAGGGCATCGGCGAAGAGGGCCGAGAAGAGCGAGAAGGCCGACGCGCCGGAAGTGTAAGCACGCGCAGCACCCGATCGAGGAGCATCCATGCAGCCGCAAGAATACGAACGCCAGACCGATTTTACCGAGCGCGACGGGGACGACACCGACCACAGCGCGCTGAATCAGGAGTTCGATGCGGCTGCGCTCACGATCAACCAGATCCGCAGGAACCTAGCCCAGATTCAGCGTGATGACGGCGCGCTCCAGAATGGTATCGTCACGGCAGACTCACTGGACGACTCCGCGTTTGATGCGGTACTGGTCAACGTCAATCAAGCGACAACGCAGGCGCAACAGGCAGCTCAATCAGCGCTAACCTCTGCCACGACTGCCAACACATCGGCCCAGTTTGCGCAGACGGCCCGTACTGGCGCCGAAGCTGCGCGTGACGGCGCGTCAGCCAATGCACAATCAGCGCTTGCCAGTGCTCAGGCGGCATCGACCAGCCAGGCGGCGGCGGCCGGGTCGCAGGCTGCGGCTACCACCAGCGCGGCAAGCGCAAGCGCCAGTGCATCGACAGCCAGCACACAAGCTGGCATTGCAACTACCAAGGCGACCGAGGCGTCGGCCAGTGCGTCCGCAGCAGCGACCTCAGCAAATAACGCATCAACCTCGGCAGGTACTGCTGCGACCTCCGCATCCATTGCAACCACCAAGGCAGCGGAGGCGTCTGCCAGCTCAGTAGCAGCTTCTGTCGCGGCCTCGACGGCATCGACCGCCGCGGCCAGCGCTGGAAACTTGGCGACGGCTTCTGCAACATCCGCCACCAATGCATCGACCAGCGCGACGGCTGCATCGACCTCGGCTACCAATTCCGCCAACAGCGCGACGGCTGCAGCAGGATCGGCGACGACCGCTACCACACAGGCAAGTAATGCATCGAACAGCGCGGCGAATGCGTCCAACAGTGCAATGGCAGCAGCTAGCTCGGCATCGACGGCGGCCTCTCAAGCAAATATTGCGACAACACAAGCAGCCAATTCTGCTGCCTCTGCCGCTACAGCAGAGGCAGCACGGGATGCCACACTTGCAGCCTTTGACAACTTTGACGACAGATATCTTGGTGCGAAAGCCGCTGATCCTACATTTGACAACGACGGAAACGCTTTGGTAGCCGGCTCGCTTTACTTCAATAGTGCTGCCGGGATCATGAAGGTATTCACCGGATCAGCATGGGTCGCCGCTTATGTTTCTGGGGCAGGATTTTTATCTGTTTCTCAGAACTTGGCCGATGTGCAAAACATCCAAACGGCGCGAGAAAATATTGAAGCCGCGTCGGTTTTATCCCCAAATTTTTTTGGTACGCCATCGGCCCCTACAGCTGCCCCAAAAACCAGTTCGACTCAAATTGCCACGACTGAGTTTGTTGACCGTCTGCGTTCACTACTTCAACCAACAACCCCATCGACTGGCGGAACGGCCACTACAGGTGATCGCGGAGCGTTGCTGTCGGTCACAGGCGGCGTGACCATCCCTACCTCGGTCTTCGCCGCGAACGACACCTTCACGATCTACAACAACTCGGCGGCCAACATCACGCTCACGCAGGGCGCGGGTCTGACGCTCCGTCAGGTCGGCACGGCCAGCACGGGAAACCGCACCCTCGCGCAGCGGGGGCTCGCGACCGTGCTCTTCATATCCGCGACCGAGGCGGTCATCTCCGGCGGGGGCCTGACCTAAGATGGCCGGGATCCACAACCTCTTCGCGGCTTACGGCGTCGGCCGGTCGCAGGTCACGCTCAACATAGCATCCTCGACCTACAACTACGACGTCTTCGCGAACCGAGGCCCCAACTACGTCGCCGGGCAGACCGACATCGTCGTGACCGTGCCGTCGGCGGTCACGGTCGGCTCCACCAGCACCGGGGCCTACGCGATGCTGGTCCCTTCTGCCTTCAGCCCTACCGACACCGTCACGATCGTCAACAGCGGGACGATTCAGGGGATGGGCGGCGCGGGCGGTAGCGGTGGCCCCGCAGGCGCAAGCCCCGGCAACATTGCAGGCGCTAGTCCCGGCGGCGGCGGTGCTTCTGGTGGCAACGCAGTGTTTGTTAATCGCCCTGTCACCATCCAAAACAACGGGACTATTGCGGCTGGCGGCGGTGGCGGTGGCGGTGGCGGTGGTGCGGCAAGATCCAATACAAAAGGCGCGAACGCATCAGGCGGCGGCGGTGGCGGCGGCGGATCCGGATTTAATGGGGGCGTAGCCGGTGGAGGTGGCTCTCCTGGCGGAAACCCCGGTGGTGCTGGCAATTCCTCTTCTGGCGGCAGCGGCGGCGGTGGCGGCGCATCAAGTAGTAACGCAGGTACTGCCAACGGCGGCGGCGGCGGCACTGGCGGCGGTCGCGGCGCAGCGGGAAGTTCGGGCGGCCCGGGCAGCAGCGGCGGCTCAACTGGTGTTGGTTCAAACGGCTCTGGCGCTGGCGGTGGATCTCCGGGCGCTTACATCGTTGGGAACTCTTTTGTTACTTGGCCGGCAACCGGAACTCGCTTTGGCAGCGTGGCTTGAATGGAGAGAGCATGAAAATCATCTATATGAAGATTCACCAGTTTGATGAGAAAACGTACTCGCTGATCGCATCGTTTGCCTCGGACGCCACCAAGTATCAAGACCCGGGCAAGTATTCGGCCTATGCCTTCCAGCCCATGAACATGTGGCCGGACGTCTCCGATCCTGCCGAGATCAAGAAGCGCATCGCCATTGCTGGCATCTGGCATGCCGAGCAGCAGGAGCGCGAGGAAAAGTTCGTCGCCGATCCTGCCAAAGTGGCCGAGTACAGGGCGATGGTCGGCAACGAGAACAGCTACCCGGTATCGTCGTTGATACCGCCCGCGCCCGTGCCGCCGGACAACGACCCGGCCCCGATTCTGGAGGTCTGAGCATGGACTCGAAACCGTACCGCGCCTTCGGCTACTTGGTCATGGTGAACCGCTTCTTCGCGGGGGAGGATCTAAACCTTCCGCCCGTGAAGGACAACCGGTTCTCGGTGGGCGACAGCTTCCCCTACGTCTGGATGTACATCGACGGCACCGTCGTGAGCACGAACACCGCCACGGGAGAGCAGAAGGTGCGCGTGGCCGGGGACTGCACTGTGACCGACCCTTGGCCCCGGGGAGAATGGCTGGTCAGCAACGCGACGGACTACGACGTCCTCTGCATCAGCGCCGACACCAATCCCGGGAAGACACCGCCCCTGCCGTCCGTGGCCCCGTTCGTCATGAGGGCGGGGGAGTCCCGCACAATCGGTAAGGGGACGCGCCTGCTGCTGGCCGAGGGCCAGATCGACATCGACGGAGTGATCGCGGCGGGCGTGCGGCCCATCGAGTTCGCCTCCGGCGACAAGAACGTCACCTCCATCACGGACTCTTACGGGCTGGTGTTCCTGTGACCAAGTGGATGCAGATCACCGAGCGCAGCCAAACGGCGGCAGCTTGGTTGACGATGCCCGCCGTGCCGTTGGCCGGTTGGGCTCTGGCGGACGGCGCTTCCGCGTGGTGGCTTCTTCCCTCCGCGCTGATGTACGCCGCGATCTATCTGGCGAACACCGCCGGGGCTCACAGGCTCTTCTCGCATCGATCCTACGACTGCTCGGACTTGTGGAAGCGGGCCATGTCCCTCTTCTGCACGCTATCCATGCAGGGGTCCGTCGTCTCGTGGGCCCACGTTCACGTCGCCCATCACGCGCTGGCCGACACCACAGAGGACCCGCACGTCAACGGCTGGGGTTACATGCTCAACCGAAGGTATCGCCCCGTCGACCTCCGCTCGAAGATCGTGGCTCGGCTGCTGCAGGACCCGTGGCATCGATGGCTTCACTACCACGCGCTGGTGCCGGTTCTCTTGCTGGCGGCCTTGATGGCAGCGGTCGACCCGCTGCTTCTTCTTTTTGGATACCTTGCCCCGCTGGGGTACTTCTTCTTCGTCACCGGCGTTCACATGGCGGCCTGTCACCGGTCCGGCGAGCCTGTGAACGTACCGTGGATGGAGATTCTGCTGCCGATGGGCGAATGGCGACACAGGGACCATCATGACCGTCCCGCGAGCTGGGACTACGGGCCTTGGGACTTCGGGAGCTGGTTCATCAGGAGAATCAAGCGGTGAGGCCGATTCTGTTGCCCAAGATGATCACGCCCGAGTTCGGGCGTTTCTTCACTCACGTGCTGATGCGGCAAGCTGACTTGGCCCCTCGCGGGGATTCTCAGGTGCCAAACGCGAAGGCCGTTCTTGACCACGAGTACATGTTCGAGACGCTGCAGGAGCGGCTTTGGCCGGTGGCCGAGCAGGTGATGGGCGAGGAGCTGATCCCGACCTACGCCTATGCCCGGCTCTACGGCAATGGGGACGAGCTTGCCAAGCACGTCGATCGTCCGGCCTGCGAGGTGAGCCTGACCCTCCAGTTAGGTCGATCTCATCACTACGCGTGGCCGATATTCATGGGCGGCGTCCGCTTCGACTTGGCCGAGGGCGATGCTGTGCTCTACCCGGGCTGCGAGGTCGAGCACTGGCGCGAGCCGTGCGCAGGCCCCGACGGGTATTTTTCGGGGCAAGTGTTCCTGCACTTCGTCCGCAAGAACGGGCCGCATGCGTCCGAGGTAGGCGACAACCAGCATCGACAAGTCTTTTCCTACGTGAAGCATCGAACGATGGTGATGGAGGTGAAGTGATTTTTCCCATTCCGCCGCGCAACATGACAGGTAAAGATCATCTCGCCTTTTGGGAAGGGTTCTTGAGCGAGGAGGAGGTAAATCTGCTTCTCTCGCAGCCCGAATGGCTCGTTGCGCGGCGCGGAAGCATCGGCGGCGCGACCGGGAGTCAGGCGATCGATCCCTCGATCAGGTCATCGGACGTAGCGTGGCTCGGCATGAAGCCCGAGATCGCGGTCATCTGGGAGAAGCTCGCGCTCGCCGTCGCCGAGGTCAACCGCCGCTTCTTCCACTTCGACCTCACCGGATTTCACGAGCCGATGCAGCTCGGGATCTACGCTGAGGGTGACAGCGGGCACTACGACTGGCACGTCGACGCATCACCGATGGACCAATCCGTACCTCGAAAGCTCTCGATGGTGATGCTGCTGTCGGACCCATCAGAGTTCGAGGGTGGAGATTTTCAAGTGAAAGTCGGCACCGATGTCGCGCAGACACTTGAGTGCAAAAAAGGCAGAGCATGGTTTTTTCCATCCTACACTTTGCATCGTGTGTCTCCAGTGACCAGGGGCGTTCGTCGTTCATTGGTTCTATGGATTGGCGGACCCGCATTTAGATAAACGAGCATTTGTCAAATTTTGATAAACGAACCAAAAAAATTTTAGAAGCCATTATTAATTTTTAAAAAACGTTTTTTGAATCGAGGCAAATAATCGTGACTCCCGAAAAAGACCCGACCTCGTATTCGCTGCTCACCTATTTGTGGGTATTCGCCCTTGCCATTCTGGGAGGCGTCGTGAACTTCATGCGCAAGCTGCAAGAGGGCCATGCCCGTGTTTTCAACGTGGTGGAGTTCATTGGTGAGATCGTGACTTCTGCCTTTGCTGGCGTGATCACCTTCTGGATGTGCGAGAACGCTGGGATGAGTCCGCTTGTCACAGCCGCCTTTGTCGGCGTTTCCGGGCACATGGGCAGCCGTGCGCTGTTCATGATCGAAAACTGGCTGAAGGCCCGCTTTCCGGGTTAATTGGAGACACATATGCAGGCACCAGCCTACAACCGAGCCAAGAATTTTCTGGAGAATAATCCGGACCGCACCGACCACGGCGCACTGAACGCCGAGCTCGACAAGGTGGCGTCCTCCATCAACGCTCTTCGCAGCAACTCGGCCTTGCTGCAGAACGACGATGGTACGCTGAAAAGCGCGGTGGTGGCGCTGACGAACCTAACAGCGCAGGCGATTGCTGCGCTGTCGGTGCCAGGTCCGGCTGGTCCAGCCGGACCACAAGGACCGCAGGGTCCGGCTGGCCCTCAAGGCTCGAAGGGCGATACCGGTGCATCTTTCAGCGCCGATGTTCGGGATGTTTTTGCTAACCGGGCTCTCTACAACCTGCAGCCCAAGGGCTTTTCGTTTCTTGCACTCGACACCGGCAACCTGTATTTCAAGGTATCTGGCGCGTCTGGTGACTGGAGTCCGGCTTTCATCTTCGGCAAGGGCGACGCCGGAGCCCAAGGTCCGCAGGGCCCGGCAGGCCAACAGGGTCCGCAGGGACTGCAAGGCATCCAAGGCCCAGCAGGTCCGGCTGGCGCGCCCGGGGCCAACGGCACGCCGGGCGCTGTGACTTCTCTTGACACGACGACCAAGACAGCAAGCCTCGTCGGCCGAACCAGCGTCACGGCGCGGCTGGTCCTCACTGGTGGCCAGCTGTCCATCCAGCTAACCACGGCATAAGGGGCGGGCATGAACGGACTGATTGGCCGCAACCGTACGCTCGGCGAGCTGATGACTGAGCTACGCGCTCGGCTTGGCTTCATGACGCAAGGCTCGGCGTCGAAGAACAATGACGCGATCATCAAGAGCTTCCTTCAGGAAGGGCACGAGTACGTGTTTGGCGAGTTGGAGCCGCCCGCGCAGCGCAAGAAAACCCGTATCCGGGTGCTGCCGAATTCATTCCTCTACGACTGGCACAACGACATCGAGGATGAGCCCATCAATCCGGGGCGCGTGCTGTCCGTCTGGCTGATTGTCTCGGAGACGATCCGCGAGCCTCTGAGGCAGGGCATAACCGAGTATGACCGCAGCCTTGACGAACTGCGCGACCAGCCCCGCAAGTACGACACCCTCAACGGCCAATGCGAACTGTGGCCGATTCCAAACCGAGAATACGACCTTCTGATTGAGTACACGGCTGAGCGCAGCCGGTTTGAGCGTCTTAGCGACCGTTCAAGCGTGCCAGACCGGCTAGTGTCCCTGTATGCGTTGGCAACCGCCAAGGCACATTACCGGCATCCCGACGCGCAAGCGGCAGCGACGACTTTTCAGAACATGCTGACGAAGGAAAAGGTACGCCAGAAGGAGAATCGCCGCTACTTCCATCGCGGCGAGAGCGACTTGGACCGCGAACTGCAGGTAGTGCGAACGGCCTCGGGCTACACGCTGGGAGGCTGACGTATGGGGTCAATCACGTTTGATAGGTTTGACCTCGGGATCGACCTGCGCAAAGGCGCGTCGGTGTCGGACGCGAACCGCCTGCGCGAGATGAAGAATGCCTACGTCACGACTGGCCTAGCAACTCAGAAGCGCCCCGGACTGGTCAAGGTAGCGGATCTGGAGCCGGGGACGAAGGGCCTGTTTGCCGCCTTTGGCAAGCTGCATACCTTCTACGGGCAGGGCACGATCACGCACGCCAATTCGCTATTCCAGGCGAATAAGGTGCCGTTTTCCGGCGGGGCCCGCCCGGTAGCCGACGTGCCCTTTGCGGACGTGTTCAATGCCTACATTTACTGCGCAGTCCAGTACGACAACGGGACAGTGGAGCACCACTACCTCGATGGCGCCACTGCCACCCATATCGCGGATGCGAACTGCCCGGACACCCGAGGCGTGATCAAGCTGGCATCGAAGATCTTCGCGGTAGGCGCAGGGAATGGCGACGTGGTGCGCTTTTGCAAAACCGGCAATCCCCGCGACTGGACGGCCACCAACGACGCCGGGTTTCTTCCGACGGGCCTTAATAGCCGTGGCGACCGCTCGGCCAACGCGCTTGGGATCTACCAGAACAAGCTGGTGGTGCTGACCCGTGACGGCGCGCAGGTATGGCGCGTGGACCCGGACCCGACCAATATGGTCCTTGACACGATCGTGGAGAACGTCGGAACGAGTTTCCCTCGCTCGGTGGCGACCGTGGCGAACGATCTGTATTTCCTCTCTGACTACGGCTTTCGGTCGATCACGACGCTGCAGTTGACGAACAACCTTGCAGACGTGGACGTTGGATCGCCAATCGACGTGCTGGTTCGTCCGGAGATCAAGGCGCCCGGGGTTTTCCCGCGAGCCTTCTACTACTACGGAACCGGGCAGTACATCTGCGCAATCAGCAATCAGCTCTTCGTCTACTCGATCTCGCGCACGGCAAGGATTGCTGCGTGGAGCCGCTACTTCCTGCCGACATCGGTCGATGCCTTCGCTGAGCTTGGGCAAGAGCTGTACATCCGTTCGGGCGACTCGGTATTCAAGCTCGATCCGACAGTGTTTGCTGACGATGGCATCCAGTACGAGGTGCTGCTGGACTTGCCATACATGGATTTCAAGCTACCGGGGCGAACAAAGCAGATCTACGGGGTTGATTTGGTACTGGAAGGCCGCTGCGAATTCTCGATTGGCTTCGATGTACGTAACCCGGACGCCTTCACGCCGCCAGTGCGGGTCACGGGAAATACGCGCCCTGGTGGGGTGGTACCGATTGAGTGCGCAGGTACCGAGTTCAGCCTTCGGTTCCGCAACTATGATAACCGCCCCTTCCGGCTCGATGCAGTGACGGTCTACTTCAACGACCTCGGGGTGTTCTGATGTGGTTGCGTATGGCAACGCGGGACGATCTGCCGGCCTTGGTGGTGCTGGGCCGCGAGATGCACGGTAGCTCGACCTACGCATCAATGGATTTCGACGTGGATATTCTGAAGTCTACGCTTACCGCTCTGATGGACAAAAGTCAGTTCGTGGTGGTGGCAGAGGATACAAATAGGGAGATTTGCGGCGCGATGGTCGGGGCTATCGCGCCCAGCTGGTTTGGGCGTGACACGGTGGCGAACGATCTCGCGCTATTCGTCACTCGCGATGCTCGCGGCAGCAGTGCGGCGGTGCGATTGATGAAGGCATTTGTGCAGTGGGCGCTCATGGCAGGAGCCAGACAAATCCGGCCGGGCGTGACCACTGGCGATGAGCGCGCCGAGCGGCTCTACGAACGAATGGGCTTTGCTCGATGCGGGGCCAGCTTTGTAATGGAAGGAGTGTGATATGTGCGGTGGTGGCGGAGGAGATCCGGGCGCAGACGCCCGTGCGCAAGAAGCTGAGCGCCAAGCGCGCATTCGAGCGGCGACCGATGAGATCAACAGGATTTTTAACAATCCAGCCAACAGCCGTGATCGCATGTACACCGACCAGAAAGGGGCAGTGTACGACCTGAACAAGCGCGAAGTCGATCGACAGGCCGAAGTGGCTGAGCGCACAAACCGCTTCGGGCTGGCCCGCGTCGGACTAGGCGGTGGCTCGGTCGACGTAGACAGCAACGCGGAGATCAACCGCCGCTCCAACGAGGGCCTGCTGCGAGCTGGCGGCATTGCCGATCAGGCGGCGGCGGACCTCAAGTCGGCAGATGAGCGCACGCGAGCAAACCTGATCAGCATGGCCCAGTCTGGCATCGACACCGGTACCGCGTCGCAGATGGCGCTGCAGGGGCTCTCGGCAAACGCAGCACAGGCCGCCTCGGCGCGCAGCGGGGCCACGGTGGGCGGCCTGTTCAACGATCTGGCGCAGGCCTACCTAATCAACCAGCAGGGCGTGGGAACGCGTGCGGGCATGAATAGCCCGTACGGCCGTCAGTTCATCGGTGTGTCCGACCCACGAGACGGCAGTTCTGGCATCGTGCATTCATAAGGGAGGCGAGTGATGGATCCGTTCACCATAGCATCGCTGGTTGCTTCTGTCGCTGGGGCAGCTGTGCAATACAAGGCGGCAAGCGATGCCGCAGAGCGCCAGAACCGCGAGATCCGCCAGTCACTGGAGAATCAGCGCCGCTTGCAAATGGAGGCCGAGCAGAAGACGCTTGGCAAGGCGAGGGAGTTTGCACCAGAGGATCGACAAGCGGCGCAGCAGCAGATTGCCGAGCAGATCACGCAGGAATTGATCGCGCCAGTTTCGGAGAGCCAAACCATCCGAGCGCAACAGCAGACCACGCAAGGCAATGTCTCTGACGACTACACCACTGCCAAAGCGAAATCGGATCTGAATGCTCTCAAAGCCGCTGAAGGGCTGGCTCGCCTTCTGGGCAAGACGACATCAGCAAATCGCCTGCGCATGAATGAAGGCATCGGGCTGATGGATGCCGGCATGGCGATCGACCAGCTGGGAGGCTTCTCGCGAGGTCAGAGCAGCGCGGACGATATTGCGATCAACTTGGCGGGGCGACCAGACGCTGGAATGCAGTTTGCCGGCAGTCTGCTACAGAGCGCAGGTGCGGCCGGGATGATGAGTGGGCAGAACGGGCTGCGCGACAGTTTCAATAGTCTCTTCAAGCCATCGGCCGCCATGGGCGTCAACGGCATGGCGATCAACGCCAATACGCCGCAGACGATTCTTGGGCTGCCGAAAACCATGATGGGGTAGTCCGATGAAATTTACGATTGACGGATCAGGTTGGCAGGCTGCCGGCAGCGGTTTAGGCAACGTGTTGAAGGCCGCTGCGCTCGCTCCCATGTACCGCCAGCAGGCAGAGCAGGATGCGGCCCTGGGGGCTGCGCGCATCTTTCAAGCCAACATGGCCGGCAACAGTGCGGCGGCGAGGGCCGAGAAAACGGCGGCAGAGAAAAGCTTTCTCGACCATCAGCTGAGTCTGCAAAAAAATGCCTTCAACGATGCCATGCTGAGTTTGGGCTTGCCGACCGCACTGGCGCCCGCATTCAAGAACCGGCTGGAAAGTGGCAGCTTCGGATCAGGCTACGAGGCTCCGGATGATGGAGTGGGGCCAGTCATGCCCGCGCCCGCCAGCGACGACACGGTCAAGCGACTCGGACAGCTGCTTGCGACCACAAACCGAATGTACGCATCCAAGAGCAATGTGGAGCAAGGGGCTAAGGCGTTTACTGAGCAGAGGAATCAGGATCTTCAGGATGAAGCCGTCGCCTTCGCTCGTATGGGTGAAGTCGAGCCGATGAATCGCACTTTGTCGGCGCTCAAACGCACGCCTTACCTGCCATTTGCGAATGTTGGCAACACAGGTGTCTCGCTCAATAAAGCGACCGGCGAACAAGCAGCCGAAAACCCTGTCCTGACCAAATTGTTCTCCGAGGCGCAGGGGGCACTGGCTACCCAACGTCATGCAGCGGCACGAGCATCTGACGCGTCAGCAGGCGCGTCGACTGCACTGCGTGATAAGCGGAGCTTCGAGCTGGAGAGCGCGAAGATCGAGGCTGGCGGCGGTACGGGCGGTAAGCCGCTGACCGCAGCCCAGAAACGCTCGAACGAGGACGTTGACGCCGCACGCAGCTATGTGAAAGAACTTCCTCGCGAGACGATCGCCAAAATCATGCGCAAGAGTTCGATGGACCTGACCCAACAGGAGAAGGACATTCTTGCCCGTATGAAGAAGGCGCGAACGGCGAAGTACGGGGAAGTCGATGTGCCCGCAGAGTTCAACAACGCGCTCGGACTGGATCAGAAGTTGGTCGACCAGATCGCCGAGGCGGTGCGCAACCCGGGCACAAAGCAGGCTGGCGCGATTGCGAAGCTCTTCGGAGGAGGTGATCAACCGATGACCGAAGCAGATGCGATCGAGGCGGTGATCGCTGCACTGCCAGAAGCCGAGAAGCCGAACAAGGCGCAGTACGTGGCGGCGGGCAAGCAGCGTGCACGCAGCGCGGCCGACAAAAATCCAGCAACGCCACCTGCCGCTCCGAAAATGGCCGAGACCACTTTCACGCCGACCCCCGAAATGCTGCGGGTTCAGTCGGCTTACCGAGCCGGCACGCTCACCTACGAGCAGGCCCGCAAGAAACTCAAAGAACTGGGGATGCCTGAGTAAATGAAGATCGACGACTTCCTCGACTCGCCACAGCCCAACACCACAAAGCGAGCCGGGGCAAGTCGGATCGACTCTTTTCTCAACGACGCGCCCGGCGCTGCGGGACCTGTCGTCGCGCCAGTTAGCGATCCCTTTAAGCCTCTCAATGCTACGACATCCAGCCTGGGCGCGGCAGTCTCCTCCCGTGCTCTCGGTCTGGTGGGTGATCTGATCGAGGGTACGGCTCGTATTGGCGAGCGGGGTGGCGACTGGTTGGAGCGACGCGTACCGCTTTCCGGTCTCAATGAAACGCAAATCAACGAGCGTCAGTTGGATCCTCTGTTCCGTGCGGCCGAATGGTTCAAGCGCCAGCAGCAGGCGATCAACTATCAGCCGAGTGTCGATTTCAAGCGGGTCAAGGCTGATCCGCTGAACCTTCCGCAGACCGGACGTTTTATCGTGGAGCAGGGGGTCGGCAGTGTGCCGGACATGGTTGCCGCTGCAGTCAATTTGCCAGCTTACATTCTCTCGCGCACAAACGATGTCGCCACCGAGCGCGCCAAAAATGAAGGCCGACCGGGAGAGGTGAACTTGGCCGACATGGCAAAGGCTGCACCGGGCGCAATAGTTGAAGCGACGCTGGAGCGCTTTGCAACCGGACGACTGCTTCCGGGCAGGGTGACGGGCGTGAACGCCGCCTCCCGCATCGGCAAGCAGACGGGCCTGCAAGCTGGCACTGAAGCGGTAGAGGAAGTGGCTGGGTATGCCGGAGAGACCCTCGGCACCAAGGCGGGATTCCAGCCTGACGAGGCGCTTGATCGAGGCTTGGCCGGGGCCATTGTGGGTGGGCCGATTGGCGGCACTGTGCAGGGTGTGTCTGAGGTAGTAAACCGCCAAAGCAGCGGGCCGGTTGAACCTCAGCGTATTGAGCCAACGCTGGACCAGCCGGCGCCGAATATGTCGGCCGCCTTGGCTGACATGATTCGCGAGACCGCAACGCAGATAAGCCCGCTTCAGCAGACCAGCACCGCGCCGAGCATCGACGCGTTTCTTAACGCACCTGAGTCGCTTGCCGAGACCGCCCCTGACGCGCCGCCGGGAGAGCCGACTTCGCCGATCGAGGCGGCGGCAGCGGTGCTGGAGCCGGCGCCGGAAGCGGTTGAGGCGCCGGCCATTGAACCCGACGTACCAGTGATCGAGCGGCAGATTGGCCCGGAGGTCGTCGCAGCGATGAGCGCAGAGGCCTTGTCGAGCGCGGCTCCAGAGGTGGCGGCAATCGACGCCCCAGCAGCGGCTGACCCGTCCGCCACGATGCAGCCTGCTGACACCTCGATGGATCGGGAGATGCAGGCTCCGGCCCGGCTCGATGGCACGATCGCGCAGCAGCTGACCGTGGTACAGCCCGGCATGCGACCCGGCGACATCGTAAGCGCTCGCGGTCTGCCGTTTTCCAACAAGGCCAACGCGCAGCGTGTGGCAAAGGATGCAGGCCCGGGCTGGCGGGTCGCTCGGTCGAACAAGGGCTTCGTGGTGCGCTGGCAGCCCGCTTCTGACAAGCAGATTGCCAATGCCAAGGCGCTTGCCAAGCGTGGTTCGCAGGTCGATGTTGAGCGCGACAGCCTGTTTGCAGCCATTGCCAAGATGGGCGGCATCAGCAGGGAGCAGCTGATCAAGGAGTGGGGAGCGGACCCAGCCGACCTCAAGAACCTCCGTGGCGCTGGCATCTACCGCGTGGCGACGGCCAGTGGCCGTTCGCTAGATGGCATGGGCGAGGCGCTGGGCGAGCTTGGGTTTCTCTCGCTGGATGAGAACGGCAAGCACGATATGCGCGAGTTCGAGGAACTGTTTTTCAACGAACTGGCGGGCCAGAAGCACTATACTCCCCTTGGGTTTCAGCGCGAGGCCGAGGTGCAGCGTGCGGCTGAGTACGAGGAATACCTAAATAGCAACGATGCGCCGTCCACTGGGAAGGATGCTCTCCCGGATGATGCGCAAGACATCATTGACGAAATTCTTGCCGATGATGCTGACCGACTTGAGGATGACTATGACCGACTCGAACGAGACGCGATTCAGTGGGAAGCCGACGCCAACGCCGTCGAGCAAACCGATGACGACATCCCAGGATTCGGCGTGGAGCCCGTTCGTGCAGAGATGGGCGGACAAGATGAACGCAAGCAGCCTGTCAGGCAAGGAGAAAGCCGAGGCGACACGGGTGCTGATCAAGCTGCTGAAGATCCGCGACGAGCGCAAGGCCGAGTTCGCGAAGAAGGGACTGGATCATCGCGGTCTGCCGAAGGCGATGGCCAGCGAGTAGAGCAGAAAAGGCGGCCCTATGACCAAAAAGGACAGCTCGACCTCTTCATCAGTAACGGACCTGACCCAAGCCAGGCGGGACCGGCCGGTGAAGCTGCCCAGCGGGAAGCCGTCGCCGCCGTGGATGACCTATACACCACCGGCACCGTACTTGGTCGAGCCCTGTCAAGTGATTACGCTTCCCGTCAGCGAGTCTCCCTCGTCGGAAGAAAAGTAACCGGCCCGGCCGATCTGGCAGTGCTGGCGCAGGTGTACCGCGACCCGCGATTCGAGACATTCCGCGTCATTTTCACCAACAGCAAGGGCGACATTGTGTCGCAGGTTGGTTTGACCAGCCGACTGCCGGGCTCGGCGTCGGCCATCATCGGCCACAATCTCGACGAGTATCTGGCGGATCTCGCCGATACCGCCAAGAACCGTGGCGCATCTCGCTTCTACCTGTTGCACAACCACCCGAGCGGAATCGCAACTCCCAGCGCGGCGGACGAGTCGTTGACCAGGACATTCGCAGATCGCATGCCTGCTCTGGAGTTCGTCTCGCACGTAGTGATCGACACCAATCAGTACGCCACGATCGAGGCTGACGGCAAGTGGGAACTGACCGAGAGGGATTTCGGGCAAGCCGCACCGATGGTTGAGGGGGAGTGGGGTGGAACGCAAGTTAGCGGCCCGGAGACGCTGATGGAAATCGCCAAGCGCCTCGACGCCGACAAAAGCGCCATTACACTTGTGGTGACCGATCACCAGCTGAGAGTCAAGCGGCTTACGACGCTGCCCGGCTCGGCCATCGGCAGCGATAAAGCCGGGAACCGGCGAGCTGTCCTGCGCGCAGCGATGAGGGCGCAAGGCGCGCAGATATTTGCTATCGGTCGCAACAGAACGGCGCTCGACGCACTGGATGGGCTCGTGGTTGATGCAATCCATATCAGCGATCAGGGATTGGTGACGAGCCTTCTAGCGACCGGGGAAATCACAAAGGGCGAGCTCTATCCAGAAGGTCGTCGCACGCGGGTCTCGCCGGACACCAGCCCGGAGTTCGGTTATCTACGGGCCCGGTCGATTCCTCAACGACC
The DNA here is from genome assembly GCA_027483445.1 of Bacteroidota bacterium. Taxonomy (GTDB): domain Bacteria; phylum Bacteroidota; class Bacteroidia; order M30B66; family M30B66; genus CAMCXT01. Next base: position 44,697 of record JAIXUS010000065.1, read on the forward strand.
AGCCGGCGCAGCTGGTCGTCAAAGCGCCGTTCGCGAGCAAGGCCCATCCTACGAACCGGGATCGGGCGGCACGCAGGCGGAGATGGATTTGCCGGAACCGGGCCGCAAGTTCGAGCCGATTGCCATTCGAGACTTCGTGCGCGCCGAGCGTACAGCAACCGGGCGCCGCGAGTATGTAGCCGGACGCAAGCTGTATGACCGGGTTTCGGCCTACGCAACAGACTGGCTCGGTAAATTGAAGCTGACCGACAATAAGCCGGACGCCTTCAAGACGATGCTTCGTCAATTCAAGGTAGACCAGTTTAAGGCCGCCGAGAGCGCCAAGCGCATTGCCGAATCCGGTCAGTCATTGACGCCGGAGCAGCGTGTGATGCTCTCCGATTTGCTGGAGAAGCAGGCGCAAGTGGGAGACGTGCCACCGGAGGACATGGTGGAGCTGGCCTCGGCAATGGCCGCGGCACTGGACGTGCAGGCTCGTGAGCTGGTCGATCTCGGAATGATCTCCGAGGACCGGTTGGTAAAGAACTACCTGCCGCGGCTCTACAAGCATGGGCTTGCTGCCAAACTGACGAACCCGACGCTGCTGCAGGGATGGTTCACGAAGGCGCGCATGCGCATTCAGGGCGCTCGTCTGCGTACGCGGGGCATGTACGTAGACCTGCCGGTGGAGAGGGTGGAGACCGCGAAGAAGCTTGGCTGGAAGGTGGCCTCGATGACAGACGGGAGTGCCATTCCGCAGGAGCTCATTGAGGCGTTCGACATGAGCCAGCCGGTGCCGCCCAACTTCCAGCGCACAAAGGTGCGAATGTGGCGCGATTACACGGAGGCCGAGCGTCAGGAAATGGGCGAGATCCGCGACGGCGTGCTGCGCTACGCGATGGGCTTCATCGAGACACAGAAGGACATTGCCATTGGCCGGCTGTTCAAGGCAATTGCCATGAATGGCGATCTTGCCAAGACGTTCAATCCGGGTGGGTGGGTAAAGGTGCCTGAAACCGATGTGCCCGGCGTGTCGGGCGTTAAAGCGTACGGCGCACTGGCCGGCATGTTCGTCGAGCCGCAGGTAGCCGATGCCTTGAGGCGCAACACCCAGCCCAAGGGCTTGCTGATGGCGGCGTATGACAAGGCGCTGAATTTCTGGAAGGAAGGAAAGACAGTCTGGAATCCCGTGGCCCACGGAAACAACGTTGTCTCGAACCTCTTCACGGCTTACTTTGCGGGCGTGAACCCGGCCAGCCCTGCGCGCTGGCGCGAGACGATCCGCGAGTTTCGCACGCGAGGCAGTTATTGGAACGAGGCGGTGGACAATGGGCTTTTCGGCTCGGAGTTCGCCAACACGGAGATACAGAATCTGCTGATGCCCGACTTCGAGGATATGGCTGATCTGGAAAGTGTGGCCGCTTCAAGAGTGGCGAAGGTAGTCGAGTTCTCGAAGAAGTATCCAGGTCGCCCGATCGCGTGGTACCGGGAGAGGATGCAGCGCGCTTACGAATTCGAGGATCAGTTCTTCAAGCTGATGCTTTACATCGACCGGCGCAAGGCGGGTATGGAACCACAGGCGGCGATCAACGATACCGAGCGCTACGTGTTCAACTACTCGGACGTGCCGGAGGGCGTGGAGCTGATCAAGCGCACGTACAGCCCATTCTTTGCCTACACCTACAAAGCGATCCCGATGGTGCTGCACACGGCAATGACGCGCCCAGATCGGATGCTTGCGCCGATCGCGCTGCTGGGCGGAGCGAACTGGCTGGCTTACGCCATCATCGGCGCAGACGAAGATAAAGAGCGCAAAGGTATGCCGGAGTACCTGCAGGGCCGCACAGCGGTCGGCACGCAGAAGGCGGTGCGTATGCCGTTCAATGTCGAGGACCGACCAGCTTTCATGGACATGAGCCGCCGTGTACCGTTGGGCGATCTGTTCGACATCAACAACCAGACCAACGGCCTGCCGGTGCCGGCCCCCTTTATGCCGAGCCATCCGGTGATCTCGATCATGCAGGCGGTGCTCTTTAACCAGGACACCTTCACCGGGAAGGATCTGGTGAAGAAGTCCGACACCGCGTGGGAGGCGGCTCAGGCACGCTCTGGTTATCTGTACCGGCAGTTCGCGCCAAATGCACCGCTTGTCCCTGGAAGCTACAACTTCAACAAGCTGGCCGACTCGATGGCATACACGTTCGACACTGAGATCGGGCCGTATACCGGCCGTACCAAGGAGGGCGATCCGATGCCCTTGCCGACGACGCTACTGGACGTGTTCACTGGCACGAAGATCCGAAGCTTTGATCCACAGCGCGGCGTCGAATACCAAGGTGCAGGTGTTAGCAAAGAGGAAAAGGAGATTCGTGCAAATATTCGCTCGGCTAACAACAACCAGTCCATGACAGAGGGATCACGGGCGCGCTACTTGGCCGAGCAAGACCGAAAGCTCGAAGAGCTGCGTCAGAAGAGAGAGGAGTTACGGCAGTAGTAGTTACTTTTTGTAGAGGGTGGCGTAGCCCTTGGCGATGTGCCAGCAGTTCTTAAGCAGGCCACTTTCCCGGGAAAACCGCAAGCCAGTGATTCCGTCGGCACCCTCTGCATAAGCTAGCAATATGAGGTCGTCGATGAGAATTTCATCGGATGGCGCTTCGTTCTGTGCGTATTGGTGGCATCGTTGCGCTGAGTATTCCCCCATTGCCACTGCCCCGGCCGGCAACGATGGCGATACTTTGATGTGCTGCTTAGCCATGCGTCGATCTTGCAGCGAGTAGCGATCATTCATTCCATTTCCGGATGACCCGACAAGATTTAAGTGAGCGCACCCGCTGACAGTTATTGCCGCCACGACTGTCGCGCAAATCAACAATATCTTTTTTCCCGTCATTTGATTTCCAAGTTGTTCAATTTTTAATGGAATTGCGGCGCGTTTTCGATTGTACAAAAATCCAACGGTAGCCTAACCATTCCCGAAAATCTGCCCATCAATATCGATGGAGGGCGCTATGGGTGACGTGTTGGGGTTAGTAGGCGGCGGAGTGTTTGGCAGCCTGCTCGGCGGGATCTTCCGGCTCGTGCCGGAAGCAGTGAAATTCTTCGATCGACGGGACGAGCGCCGGCACGAGCTGGCGATGTTCGACCGCCAGTGCGAGCTGGAGAAGGTGCGTGGAAGCCAGAAGCTAGCCGAAATCGGCACGCAGCATGCGGCGGCGGCTGATGCCGGCGTACTCGATGCCTTCAAGCTTGCCATCGAACAGCAGACCGACATGGTGAAGTCTGCTGGCGGGTGGGTGGCAGCATTTTCCGCCTCCGTGCGTCCGATGATGACGTACTACATTCTCGTGCTGTACGGGGTCGTCAAAACGGCCGCATTCGTCCTTGCCGTTCGGGGAGGTGAGCCGGTCCTGCAAGTGCTTGCTCGGGCTTGGAATGCCGAGGACATGGCGCTGCTGTGCGGTGTCGTGAACTACTGGATTTTGGATCGTACGCTGGTCAAGCGAGGGCTCGCGTGAACCTTACGCTGGCCGAGGCGCTGTGCCGGAGGTTTGAAGGCTTTCGCGCCAAGCCGTATCTGTGCCCGGCTGGCGTTGCAACGATCGGCTACGGATCGACCTATTACCCGGACGGCCGGCGCGTGACGCTGATCGATCCGCCAATTACCGAGCCTGTTGCTCGGGCTCTGTTGATGCACGAGCTGGCGCACACCTTTGCGCCCGGCGTAGTGCGCCAGTGCCCGGGCCTTTTGGCGCTGGCGATGCGTACCGGCGACTGGGGCAAGTTCAATGCGATCGTGGATTGGGCGTACAACCTAGGCGTCGGCCGACTGCAGACAAGCACGCTGCGCCGAAAGATCAATGCGCAAGACTGGGACGGCGTTCGCGAGCAATTGATGCTCTGGACCCGCGCTGGCGGACAAGTGATGCGCGGCCTGGTGCTGCGCCGTCAAGCCGAGGTCGATCTGATTTAGCGCCAGAACCGCCGAACCATCCGCGAGGACCACGCGGCCGCTGGGGCGGTATCAATACCGGCGGGATTACCTCCCTCGCTTTGGCCGGGGGCATGGTCTGGCCGAGACCGCAGCCACCAGCCCGCAGGGGTAGTCGGATGGGGCGCATTACGGAAACTGAAGATGGATGACGCTGACCGCTCTGACTCCAAGATTGCATCGGCTGTTGAAGAGGGCATCGGCCGCATACGCCGATCTGCCGCGCTTCTGTACACGGGCGAGTGCTATTTTTGCGAAGAAAAGTTGTCCGAGCCGAAGCGGTTTTGTGACGCTTTTTGCCGGGACGATTGGGATGCGAGGCAGAAAGCCAAGCGCTTGAGAGGAGGGTGAGCCAGCACCGATATTAGGTAAACGCCTAATATACAGTGCTGGTCATCCGCACAGGACAAACCGCAAGTCCTTGATTTCATTGGTCGGGGCGGCGGGATTCGAACTCGCGACCCCTTGCACCCCATGCAAGTGCGCTACCAGGCTGCGCTACGCCCCGACGAGCCCGCGATTATAACAGCGCCCTGATGATTCCGATACATCAACAGACAACAATCGACAGGCAACACTGTTCGATCAATGCAGGTGGCCGGTGTTCTGCTGTGCATCTTCCGGCATCTCCGCGTGCACCATCTCCTCTTCGACATTGCAGAACAGCGGCGAGCCGCAGTCGTCGCAGTACTCGCCCGGCATCACGCTTCCGGCTTGCTGGATGCGCGTGATGCCGGTCTCCCGCAGCACCGCGATGATCTGCTGCAGCGGCGTCAGCGGCGCATTGGCCGCCGGGCGGAACTGCGACAGCGTCGAAATGAAGTCCTCGGCCGTCTCTTCGTCATAGAGCGGCCACACGACCCCGTAGACCACCTCCTGGCTGTCGCCGACGCTGTAGGCTATCCGGAATTCGTCGACGCGATAGTCGCCCGACTCCTCGCCGATGGCGGCGATCACCACCGACAGCTGCGCCGGCTCGATCGCCAGCGTATGCGTCAGGTAATGCGCCGCCGCGCGCAGCGAGATCGGACGGATGGCCTTGTCGGCATCGCGGCAGGTCACGTAGTA
>JAIXUS010000084.1 GCA_027483445.1 Bacteroidota bacterium
CCTGGGTACGAAAGAGCGCAACCGGCTGCATTCCGTTGCGCGACGTGCCTGGATCGCTTGCGAACTGGGCCTGGTGCATCTGTTCAGCCTGAAGGTCGCCGATGGCCATTACCGCTATATCGCGATCCGCTCAAGCAGCAAGCTGACACCGCCTGAAATTCGTGCCCGTCTTCGCAAGACGAATGCATCGACCACTGTCGAAACCCCGGAAACAACCCATTAAAAAAAGGAGCGTCCCTATGATTCCTGAGCCCGACACCCTTGAAGAGGTTGGCAATTTCATGATGGCAGAGCTCGAAGCTATGCCCCTCGCCGAGCTCAACGAACTGATTCAGCGCGTCTCATCGGCTGAAGAATCTGCGCGTCAGTACAAGCAGTTTCTGCAGGCGGTGATGCATCACCGTTTCGGCAGCCGAGCTAACCAATTGCGCCAGGATGCAGGCAAGACCACCGGAACCGTGCGCTTCGAGGATGAGGGATTTGTTGTGATCGCTGACTTGCCTAAGCGTCCTGAATACGATCAGCGAAAGCTAAAAGACGCAGTCGAAGCGCTACGCAAGTGGGGTGAGAACCCTGAAGACTATGTGGGTATCGAGGTCAAGGTGTCCGAGACCAAGTTCGGCGCTTGGCCGCCCGCTGTGCGGGAATTGTTTGAGCCTGCGCGCACGATCAAAGCAGGTAAGCCGACCTACAAGCTTGAGCGCATTGTCGATGGTGAAAGCTCAGAGGCAGCCAACGATAGTCAGTTAGGGGAGGCAGTCTGATGGCCATTTCTCTCGCACAGTTAAACCGAGCCGGCACGATCAAGCCGCCACGACTTTTGATCCATGGTGTTGCGGGCGTAGGTAAGACGACCTTTGCTGCGCAAGCGAACAAGCCGGTTTTCATCCAGACCGAGGAAGGTCTGGGAACGCTATCGGCTGCCAACTTCCCGCTGTCCCGAACGTTCGAGGAGGTGATGGAGGCGCTGGCTGCGCTATACACCGAGCAGCACGACTTTGCCACGGTGGTGATTGACAGCGTTGACTGGTTGGAGCCGCTGGTCTGGGCCAAAGCGTGCCGAGATAACGGCTGGAATTCCATCGAAGACGCGGGGTATGGCAAAGGGTACGTGGCCGCGTTAAATCTCTGGCGCCAGTACATCGATGGGCTGAACGCGCTACGCGATGACCGTGGCATGACCGTGGTCCAGATCGCGCACACCGAAATAAAGCGCTTCGATTCGCCTGAGCATGATCCCTACGACCGGTACGTGATCAAGCTCCACGCACGCGCAGCCGCATTGCTGCAAGAGCACTCTGACATTGTGCTCTTCGCAAACTACCGCATCTCGACCGTGAAGGCGGATGTTGGTTTCAACAAAAAGGTGAGCCGTGCGGTGGGCTCCGGCGAGCGTGTAATCCATACGGTCGAACGCCCGGCCTTTCTCGCAAAAAACCGCTACGACCTACCTGACCTGCTGCCGCTTGAATGGTCCGCCTTTGCGCAGGCCATGCCTGAATCATTGCATTCGACGCTTAACCCACCCACCACCACTCGCACCTGAAAAAGGAGAAATCACCATGGCTTCATTCGGACAAACATTTGATGCATCTTCTGTTGAACCCTGTACCGGCTACGACGTACTACCGCCGGGAAAATACCTTGGCCACATCGTGACCAGCGAAATGCGCGTTACCAAAGACGGTGCCGGTCAGTACCTGTACCTTGAGGTGGACATCCTGGAGGGGCAGTACGCCGGCAGAAAGCTCTTTGATCGGCTAAATCTCATCAACGCAAATCCTGATGCTGTACAGATTGCGCAGCGAACACTCTCATCAATCTGTCGCGCGGTCGGCAAGCTGCAGGTCAACAACTCTGAACAGTTACATCTGATTCCAATGACCCTTGATGTACGGGTGCGTCCGCCCAAGGGTGCCTTCGGTGAATCAAATTCCGTTCGTTATCTGCCGAGGGGTGGTGCAAGCGGTGCGATGCCGCGCCCAGCGGCGCCGGCCACGGGACCAACGGCGCCGGTCGCTGTTCAGGCGATCGCCGCTGCACCTACGACAAGTCCGGCAGCTAACGGTCTGCCCTGGAAGCGCCAGGCGTAAGGGGCAGCTGCCATGTATGAGCATGCCTCTTCGGACGTGCCGATGCGATTGCCCAGCACGGTGCAAGGCTGTCGCGATCGGCTGGCTGCAGTTCAAGACGAAATGGCCTCGATTCGTATTCAGATCGCTACGACCGATATTCGTCGCCAGACAGAGAAAAAATCGTTGGACCCGACATGGTTTCATCGTGCCAAGACCGCACTACGCTTGAAGCAACAGGAGATGCTGAACCTGACAGCGCAGATTGTAAAGCTCAGTGCCGGGCAGGGCGGTGGTCACCGGGAGCGATTCAAGGACGCGCTGATTGAGGTATTGCGCGCTGATTGCGACGAAGATCGCTGGAAAGCGGCGGTGAGTCGCGCTCGTGCCCTTCAGGCCGAGCGGGAGATGCAGCATGGCTGAACTTCCAACCATGACATCTCCCACCAGAGAGGCGATCTTTGCGGCGTATGAGGCAGATGC
>JAIXUS010000044.1 GCA_027483445.1 Bacteroidota bacterium
ATCATGCCGGAGCCGCAGGGTCCGTGGATCCTGGGCGTCGACGACCAATGGTCGATCGCCTACCCCGACGTGCTGCTGTTCCGCCGCCATCACGACGAGCCGGTACGCAACCTCGTCGATCGCGTTGCAAGGGTGATCGTGCAATGACCACTTCCTACAAAGACAGCAACATCAAGCTCACCAACGTCCTGCTGACGCAGTTCGAGCAGGGACGCGAAGTGCCGGCACTGATCGACCTGCTGGCCAAGCGGCCGGGCGCGCTCACGATGCAGGACCGGATGCTGATGAGCCGCGCCGTCGCCGCGCGCGCGTCGCGCCGCAGCGAAGCGACCACCGTCGCCATCGGCGTCGAGCACTTGTCGGTGCTGGCAACGATGATGGCCTTCATGTTCGGCAACTCGGCCAAGCAGCCGATCTGGACGACCGACCCCGCGCCGCGCTGTCGTGACGCGGACATCTGCCGAGAGTTGAACACCCTGCTCCCGGAAGACAACCTGGTCGTCAATGCCCGCGAGCTGGTGCAGCGTTGCGCGAAGGGCAAGGACTTCCTGATCGTGCTGCTGAACCACGACCACCATAACGAAATCCGCGCAGTGATCGACATGTTCGATGCCGGCCGCAAGGGATTACTGCTGGTGCGCGATTACGGGCTGATCCACGCGGCCAGCCAGTATGAATACGGGCGGGAGCGGGGGTTTCGGTTGTTGGAGACGCCGGAGGGGTCGGGGGAGTTGTTCAACCCCTGATCCTCGCCGACTCGGGTGAACTCTTTGCAAAAAATCAGCCCGTGAGGGAGAAGAAGAATGGCAAGTCAACTAATCAGCAATGACAATCCGCAATCGACAGTGGTTCGCCTGAACCTCGGTTGCGGGGACAAGATACTTGACGGATTCATTAACGTGGATGTTGTCGAGGCACGTGCCGGAAAAAAACCGGATGTAATCTGCGATCTCCACGACTTGTCTTCTTTTGAAGATAACTATGCAGACGAGATACTTGCGGTGCATGTCATCGAGCACTTCTGGCAGTGGGAAGTGGTCGATATCCTCAAGGAATGGACGCGAGTACTGAAACCGGGTGGCAAAATGATCCTCGAATGCCCGAATCTTCTTTCGGCAGCAGAGGAGTTTCTGAAGAACCCCGAAGAAGCAGCGCTTGGCGGGCCGACCGGCCAGCGCAGCATGTGGGTTTTTTATGGCGACCCGGCCTGGAAAGATCCGTTGATGATCCACCGATGGGGTTATACGCCACGTTCGCTGGCGACCGTGATGCACAAAGCCGGCTTGAAAAATCTGACACAGGAGCCGGCGCAATTCAAATTGCGCGAGCCGCGGGATATGCGCATAACCGGTCTGAAGCCGACCGATCACATCGAGAGGTGAGCTTATGTGGACAGAGACATACGCCAACGAAAAGGCTGCGTTGTTGAAAGTATCGACGGAATACGCTACACACGAATCACCTCGCTTCAAGCCGGGAACGATGCAGATGAACACTGCATCACCACTGGAAAAATGCGAACTGCTCGAACTGCCGAAGATTCAAGACCAACGGGGCAATCTGACTTTTGTGGAAGCGGAAAGGCATGTCCCGTTCAATTTCAAAAGGGCCTATTTTTTGTACGATGTGCCCGGGGGATCTACCCGCGGCGGGCATGCGCACAAATCGTTGCACCAGTTAATCATTGCCATGTCGGGAAGCTTCGACATCACTCTTACGGATGGCAATTCCTGCCGACGCTTCCATCTGAACCGCTCCTATTTCGGCCTCTTCATTCCGCCCATGGTGTGGCGCGATATGGACAATTTTTCTTCCGGCTCGGTCGCCCTTGTTCTGGCATCGGAGTATTTCGATGAAAACGACTATTACAGGAACTTTGACGACTATCTCGAAGCGAGAGGAATTCGACATGGCCATTCCCTTCCTTGATGTCCAAAAAGCCTACCTGGAACTGAAACAAGAGATCGATCAGTGCATCGAACGCGTTCTTGCGTCAGGAATTTATGTCCTCGGCAATGAGGTCGCGCAATTCGAATCCGAGTACGCACGCTATTGCGGCGCTGCGGAAGCTATTGGTGTCGGTAACGGATTCGACGCCTTGCTTTTAGCACTAAGGGCTGCAGAGATCGGCCCTGGACACGAGGTTCTGGTTCCGACCAATACTTTCATCGCCACCTGGCTCGCGGTTACTCACTCCGGTGCGACGCCAATACCTGTTGAAATCGACTTGCGGACGCAGCACATCGATACTGACTTGATCGCGGCAGCGATCACTCCGAAAACGCGAGCCATCATCCCCGTTCATCTGTTCGGCAACCCGGTCAATCTGGCGCCTTTGCATGAACTTGCGCGCCGCCATCAATTACTTGTAATCGAAGACGCGGCTCAAGCACATGGAGCGCATTACCGTGGCACTCGGATCGGCGGGCATAGCGACCTCGTATGTTGGAGCTTTTATCCCGGCAAGAATCTGGGTGCCCTCGGAGATGGCGGTGCGATCACCACCAATAATTCCGAACTCGCCCTGAAAATACGCAAGCTTCGCAACTACGGCGCAAGCAGGAAATACCACCACGAATTTGCCGGGGTCAATAGCCGGCTTGACGAGATTCAAGCGGCGATCCTGCGAACAAAACTGCCCAGACTGGATGAATGGAATCGGCGACGCAAAGATATCGCGGCCCTCTATCTCTCCGGCCTTGCGAACACCACATTGACCTTGCCGCAGTCCACCGAAGATGCAGATTCAGTTTGGCACCTGTTCGTAATCCGGCACAAGCAACGGGACAGGCTGGCCGAATTACTGGCCCGGTCTGGCATCGAGACCATCATCCACTATCCAACCCCGCCTACCGCCCAGCCCGCATACTCGGCGGGATTCAAGGCACCGCTGGCAGATTCGCCGAGCCGAATCTGCGCCAACGAAAATCTGAGCCTCCCGATCGGTCCGCACTTGGGCATGGAGGCTGCACGCCAGGTAGTTGCCGCGACGGTCTCGGCGCTTGAAACGCTGGAGGGTGCGACGATCGAAATGCAAACCATCGGATAGACCAAAAAATGACACCAACGACTGCCGTACCATGCTCGGGAAATACGATGCCAACCGAACCGCTCATATCGGTCGTCATATCGTATTTCAATCAATTGTCAATGTCCGAGGCGCTGTGCAATAACATCGAATCCTATCTCGCGGAGGACATGGAAATCCTACTGATGGATGACTGCTCGACCGACGGCAGTGAAAGCTACTTGCAAAGGCGTTTCGCCAATCGAAGCAACGTCAAGATCATTCGTCAGAAAAAAAATATCGGCGTTCTCAAAAATGCCACAGCTGGCATGGCAGCTGCCAGCGGCACCTATCTGATCTTTAGCGCAGGCGACGATTTTTTGAACCCGAGTGCCGTCAATTCCTTGCGGAAGCGGCTGCAGTCGAAGGCAGACATATATATTTTCCAGGGTTTACGCGGCCCGCGGGAAATACTGGAAAGTCTGGCAGCAAGCCCGGGAAACACAAGTCGTCTTTCCCTGCTTAACGGAAAAATTTTCGAAACGAAATGGCGCAGCAGCAGCGAGCTATTGGACACTTGCGCTGTTCAGCCGGCGTTCATCTGGACGCAAGGCGTAATGTTCCGAACTGAAGTTGCAAAAGCCGCCGGATTCATGCCGGACGGCGGCATTGATGATTGGGGACTGTGGCATAACCTGGCCTGCCTCAATGCCAAGCGCCCGATCAAAATCGAGGCATCGCAACTTGTCCTCGGAATGGTGTCGGAAACTCCCGGCTCATTAGGCAGCGACCATTTCCGGCAAATTGACCGCCAGATCGTGGGGATAATGAAATACTGGGCACCCCAGTATCAAAACGAAGCACTGATCAATGCCGCCACCAAGAAGATCAACGGCTGCCGCGGCACCAGCTCAGGCCATACTGCAGAGACGCTGTTACGTATCGCCGATCGTTTGCGGGACGGGGGTGATGCCCACCTGACCGGTAAAAACTCGAACACTGAAGCAGGAGTTCCGCACGATGAGCAGCGCCACCATTGAACTGAATGATGGTAAACACCATATATTGGTGAACTGCTTCGCGAGCGGCGAGGTGCGCTCCCTTTTTCATCGCACGGAATTTTTCAGGCTCCATGCGTCAGACACTGCCGACAAGTTTTTTCAGCTGGTCAGAAAATCGGATGCGTCTGTTGTCGGCGTGGTGTCGTTTTTCGCTGATGATTCCGGCTGCTTCGTAAGCCCGAGGCGAGGCACTTTCGGCGGCTTCTACACCGATAAAGCGATTCCGATAACGCTTGCGAGCGAGTTCCTTGATTCGGTGATCCGTTTTCTAGCAACCATGGGTGCAAGAAAGCTTGAAATAACAATGGCACCGGCGAGCCATGCCCCTGCCATGCACGCCATTTATTTGAATTTGCTGATTCAGCGTGGTGCAGTCGTCCGGACCGTTGACCTCAATTATGACCAGCCGGTCACGAAGCTTCCCTTTATTGATCAGATCGACTACGGCAACAAGAAAAGAGTCCGGAAGGCAGCGAGAGAGGGATTCGTTGCGTATGCTGAAGCGTTTGACATGCTCAAGCCTGTATACGAAGTCATTGCAGAAAACCGGCGGCGTCACGGCTTGAGTGTCAGCATGTCCGTGCTTCAGCTGGAGGAGATGAACCAGCGTCTCCCCGGATTCTTCCATCTGTTTAGTGTCCGTTCGTCTGCATCTCCCTCGGTCCTGGTTGCTTCGGCCATATGCCTGCGACTTCAACCGGATATTCTGTATGTATTTTATTGGGGTGAAATCGACGGGATGAACACCTACAGCCCGGTGGTCATGCTGGCCGCAGAAATCTACAGTTTCTGCCAGAAAAATCAGATTACTCTGCTCGATGCCGGTATCTCGACCGTTGCCGGAATTCCTAATCCCGGTTTGATTCGCTTCAAGGAAAGCCTTGGCTTCAGGGCTTCCGAAAAACTGGTCGTCGATTTGCCGATATCACCTGAGCATGCAAACTTCGGTACGGAGATTGTCAATGGCTAAATGGATCATTTACGGCAACTCGATCTCGACGCTTGTTTCGGCCGACCTTCTTGCCGCCGCCGGTAATCACGTCGAACTAATCAATCCGGGAAAGTCATGGGGCGGTGTATTTGCTGGCCTGGATATCAACGGATTGAATTTCGATGCGGGAATGACGAACTTCGAATTCGAGTTGTTTGGTACTCCTGCAGAAGATGTCCGGTCTTACGACCCTGATTTGCGCAGCGAACTGGGGCGCTACACCTCTTTCGTCAAAGCTTATCTGTCCGGGCTATGTGATTTTCATGCGATCGACACACCGCAAATGGTCTTTGACGGCAGGATTCATCCCGACCTGATTATTTCAAACCAGTTTGACGTACTCCATGGCATGCCAGCGCCCACCATCGGCGCCATCTGCGAAGAGCTGATTGCGATCTGCGAGCGACCGAATCCAATGCACGCCCGATGGAAGCACTCCCGCGGCTCGTCAAGCCACCAAAGTCCGCTGAGAGCCGTCTCGATTGCTAATCACGGCCCGACACTCCATCGGACGTTCATCGAGCCGATGTTCAACAAGGTATTGGATCGTTCGACTGCTGACATAGCGGCCACTTTTCACAGGAATGGCTGGGTTCCCCTCTTTTACCCGGAAACATTGAAAAGTCAGTTCTCCGGCTTTCCGCAGCAGCTGCCCCCAACACGCTTTCATTATCCTGACGCGCTTCGGTTCGGATCGTTTGTAGAGTCGCTCATGAAGCGACTCCGTTCATCTGACCGGGTAACGATGTCCGCTTCTTCAACGATCACAGCCGTGTCCCCGGGCGAGCGACAGATCAGGGCAAGCAACAAGGTCGTGTCATTCGACCGCCTGCTCTGGGCGGCGCCACTGGAGCAGCTGGCCGCGTTGCTGGGACTCGCTTCTGGCACGAGGCCCCCACCAGATCCGGCTGCGAGCTTGGAGCTGTGGTTCGCTGTGGTCGACCGCCGATTCATTCGCCGCGAGTGGTCTGTTCTGATCGATCCCGAGCCGGGGTCTCCTTTCTTCAGAGTTACCAACCAGACGAAATGCACCGGCAGCGCTTCCGAAAACGCACAGCTGATCTTCGAATCGAATTCTGATGTGATGGCACGGTCTGGAGAGGGGATCGATGTTTTCAGATCCTGGCTTTCACGGTATGGCATCAACGCCGAAGGTGTGCTGCAACTCGAAAAAAAAACCTTCAACAATGTGTTGAAAATTCCTTGCATTGAGTCGTGGGATGCTCACACGGCGCTACGCAAGGAGGTAAGCGAGCTCAGCCCCGATTTTCTGCTTTCGGGCAGCGCTTGCGGATACTTGGCAACGACGCTGAACGATCAGGTGCTGCAGGCATTGAAGACAGTCGCATTGGAAGGATGATCATGAACGAAAAATCGATTACAAAAGAAGGTCTCGATGCCATCGCCCGTGGATATCACTTGAACAGCGATATCGGCGACAAGCAGTTCGATCGAATTTTTCATCAGCGGTGCTTCGACTGGATCCGAAAATCAATCAGGCCCGGCGGACTCGTGCTTGAAATGGGTTTCGGAGAGGGCAACGTTACGCGCGAATTACTCCACGCAGGTTTTGAAGTGGAAATTATCGAAGGCGCAGCGTCACTGGTAGCTGCTGCACGGCAGGCCTACGGAGGTGCTGTTCGGGTAAACCACGCACTATTTTCAGAATTCCAGATTCGCCGCACCTACGACGCGATCCTTGCGACGAATATTCTTGAGCACGTCGACGATCCCGCCGCGACGCTTGCATGCATCCGGCGCTGGTGCGGACCGAATACCGATGTGATCCTGACCGTGCCGAATGCCGAGTCCTTGCATCGGCGCCTTGCGGTTCTGATGGGCATCCAGCCATCGATTCATTCACTAAGCCAAAGAGACCATTTGGTCGGGCATCAGCGAGTCTACGATTCGTCCCGACTGAAAAATGAAATCACCGCAGCCGGATTTAAAATCCTGCAGCAGAAGGGATTCATGCTTAAAGCCCTCCCCAACAGCATGCTCTCTTCCCTGCCACAGAACCTGATCGAAGCGTTCCACGACATCAGCGATCAACTCGATCCGGCATTGCTGGCCGACCTCGGGTTTCTTGTCCGGAAAGCAGAAGAATAAGGCGGCTCGCATGACAGCATCAGCTCACGCAACCCGATACTCCTCCGGATTTGTCATCGATCCCGATCCGTACTACATGCCGTCCTTCCGGATCAGCCCGTTCAGAACCTCGGATTTGTCGGTCAATGTTGGCCTGCCCGAAAGCCGCGTCGCTGCAGAAATGCTCGACAAGCGGTTTGGCGAAAAGGGATGGACACTTGTCCCGCACGGAAAAGCTGCCATTCGTTTTGCTCTTGAAGCATTGTCGCTTGGGGAAAACGACTGTGTCACGATCCTGACCACCAGCGGCAATCACTACATCAGTGGATGCGTTACTCGGGAAATAGAAAGGATATGTCGTTGGTCCAGAAATTTCGAGACCAACTCAAAAGCGTTGTTTGTCAATCATGAGTTCGGCTTCCCCTTCCGTGACCTTGAGTCGCTTCGTGAGCACAATCTGCCGATAATCGAAGACGCCTGTCATTCGTTTTTGGCCGACACACCTACCGGCAAACTCGGTCATGTAGGCGACTTTGTTGTTTTCAGCCTCCCCAAAGCGTTTCCGATTCAATTCGGCGGTTTGCTTGTTCATGACAAAAAATATGCCCCGCCTGACCCGTCCGGTTTGGACACCTCGGCAACACAATTTCTGCTGAACGCGCTTTCGTATTACTGGCCCGCACTCGAATCGGCCCGAGCCGCGCGCAGAAACAACCATCTGGAACTACTCAGAAGATTGAAGCCATTCGGCGTCGAGGCAAGGTTTGATTTGCTGGAACTGGATGTGCCTGGCGCGTTTCTCTTTACCGTTCCGGCTGGCACGGATCTGCAGGCCATGAAGGAGCATGGCTGGCGGCACGGCATCGAATGCAGTGTTTTCTACGGTGAAAATGCCTTTTTCATTCCGGTCAATGAACGCCTGACCTCCGTCGACCTCGATTACTTTGCAGCTGTCTTCTCGCCCTTTCTTCGCCTCTCCGGACATGATGATCATTCATAAGGAAGCAAAAAGCCTGAGTGCTTTTACCGAAAGACGCATATTCACTGCATCCGCGCGGGCTGCAATGTTGCATATCCTGTCGGCGCTGACGGAGAAAGACGACCGTAAAATTTTGCTGCCAGCGTACATCGGGCTCTCGAAAATCGAAGGCTCTGGTGTCTTCGACCCGGTGCGAGCCGCGGGTATGCCACATGGTTTTTATGGTCTTTCCGAACGCTTGGTTCCCGACATTCAATGCATAGAAAACCAGCTGAGAACAGGACAATACAAAGCAGTTTTCCTGATTCATTATTTCGGTTGCTGCCAGACCGACCTCCAGACTCTCGTCGATCTTTGTCATGACTACGATGCCTTGGTGATCGAAGACTGTGCCCATACGGTTCTCGGTGGCTTGGGCCCGCAACGGCTCGGTAGTTACGGCGACTTTTCGATTCACTCGATTCACAAAAGCCTTGCCACAACTGATGGTGGATTCCTGTTCGATAACAAAGGACAACTGGCGCAACGTCCGGTAGCCGAGGTATCGCGAATTTCCCGCCAGTCGCTGGAAACCTGGGCCAATACGGATGTGGTCTCCGCGTCGAAACGGCGGCGCGAAAATTTTTTTCGCGTTGCCTCCTGTATCGAACGGGTCGGTGGAGTGGAGCCACTGTTCAATACAATCGCCGCTTGCGAGGTGCCACTGAATTTCCCGGTGCTGGTGCCTGACAATCGTCGGGAAGCTCTGTATTTCAGGCTGATGGAGGCAGGTGTTGCTCCAACCGCCTTGTACCATACGCTGATTCCCGAGATTAGTCGCGAGGAATTTCCCCTCGCTTATCGAACGGCCGATACCATACTCAACCTTCCGACCCATCCTGATATTCTCGAGCAGCACTGGCCGACCTATCTCGAACATCTCGAAATAGCGATAAAGGAAACGATATAAATGCAAAGCGATTCTGCAAACGATCATTGGTCAAAATTCTGGACCGGGCGCGATGTCGACAGCCGCATGAGAAACGATCAGGTCGAGGTCTTGAGGGTCAGAAACGGACAGCCGATAGCGCAGGACCAATGGATTTTTACGGTTTCACACGTTGCCGCTCAACTTGCTCTGGATCCGGGCGATTCATTACTCGATCTGTGTTGCGGGAACGGACTGTTCTGCGACGCATTTTCATCCACCGTTTCTCGAATATCGGCGGTTGACATCAGTGAAAATCTCGTGGAGCGTCTGCGCGAGCGCAATTTGCCGAACGTCGATGTTTTTGCCATGGACATCAACAAGATCGAGTTCCCGGCTGGATCTTTTACCAAGATTCTTTGGTACGCCGGAATCCAGTATCTCAGCGAGCCGCAAATCATCGACATGATGTCAAAGATCAGACGCTGGTTGAAACCGGGCGGACGTTTGTTGATTGGAGATATCCCGGACCGAAAAAAAATATGGGCTTACTTCAACACATCCGAGCGTCGCCACGCATATTTCGACAACCTCAAGCAAGGAACGCCCATCATTGGCACATGGCTTGATCCGGAATGGCTGACTCAGCTTTGCCTGTACGCCGGGTTTTCAGAGGCCGCCGCCAAACCGCAGCACCACGAATTGATTTATGCGGATTTTCGTTTTGACCTGATTGGAGCAGCTTGATGCCGCAAGAAGAGCCTGCACGGTTCGACTGGCTGCTTCCTTTGGCCTCCGAATCGATTGATGTTCTATCGCAGTCAAATCTCGCTTCGGTCAGATTACGAGCGGCACTCAGCATGTTGGCCGGCAGGCGTGCGGGGCTCAACGTGGGCGCTTGTGGAGATGGTCCTCCGTCAAAAACAACCACTCATCTTTTGGTGGGAAAGATTGACAGCCAAAGCGATCCGACTCGCGCACGGCGTTGGCTTTCTTACCTCTCCGCTTCAAAAAATCAAGGATGCAAAGTGGTGATCGACTATACCGACCACCATCTGGCTACACAGGGAGACCGCGCGGATTTTTACACTCAGGCGATTTCGTTGGCTGATGATGTAATAACGTCATCATCCTTGCTTGCACGGTCGCTTGCTTCATGGCACTCCGGCGAGATCACTGTGATCGAGGATCCGATTGAAGTTGATATCGTAGCGCCACGAATCAAGTCGAATGGCCGAAAAACAGGACTTTGGTTCGGGCATGCGTCGAACCTGCCCTACTTGCTCGACTTCCTGCTGAATCGCTACACGTTCCGCGGGCCACTTCGTCTCATCGTGATGAGCAATCTTTACCCATTACCGGCCGATATCATCGAGGTTTTGGAAAAAACTCCGCAGGTAGCCGACATCGAGATCAACGCGATTCCATGGTCTCTCGACAGCATGCAAGCAGCAGCAGATTTGGCCGATTTTTGTCTGTTGCCTGCGGGAGTCAACGATCTGAAGAAACAGGGGGCAAGCGCCAACCGGTTGCTGAGTGCGCTGGCGCTCGGGCTTCCCACCGCGGCCGATGGACTTGATTCGTACATGCCGTTCCAAGCCTACTTTACCAGCCTTTCATCGCCGGACTTGCAAGGTTTTTTCGAGGCACCTGAACGGGATATGGACAAAGTCCGGAATGCACAATGCTCGGTGATCAAGGATTACACCCTTGCTGCCATCGGCGAGGATTGGGTTCGCTGGCTCAAAGGAAAATCGAGGCAATCGACGGCCTGAACTCAGGTGTGTTTTCTGATGGACGATGCCAGACTGGCGTGGACAGACCAGCGACTTTTACCTCAGTAAACTCAACACACTGCTGCTCGACTGATTCGCCATCGCCAGCATCGCCTGCCCCGCCTGCGCCAGGATCATCTGCCGGGCCATCATCGCGGTCTCGAGCGCGTAGTCGGTGTCCATGATGCGCGACTTGGCGGCCGTGGTGTTGGTTCTTTCCGACGTCAGCACATTGGCGCGCGACTCGAGGACGTTCATGATCGCGCCCAGCGCGGAGCGCTGGCGGTTCACATAGGTGAGCGCCGCATCGACGTTGCCGATCGCGGCCGAAGCATCGGCCTGGGTTCGTAGGGAAATGCCGCCCATGTGCGGCTGCCCGTTCGCCGAGGGGGCGGTGGAGCCGCCGCTGATCTGGAACGTCCCATCGGAAAACTGCAGGAATTCGACATTCAGCAGCCGCACCGCCTCGCCGTTGGGGCCGGTCACCAGAAAGCCGCCGTCTGCCGCAGCAACCGTG
>JAIXUS010000032.1 GCA_027483445.1 Bacteroidota bacterium
TCCGCGTAGGGTTTCACCCGAAACTGCCGTGATTGAGATTGGAACCTTCTGTTCAGATTCGGCGCGACGGGTCGCGGTTACGATGATGGTTTCTGTTTCATCCGCCGGTGCGGCTGCCGTCTGCTCTGTGCCGCCGGATTGGGCCAAGGCATAAGTTGAAAATCCCCAAGATGCACACAATGCAACCAATGCCGTTGTAGAACCAAGCCGCTTCATCTAGTCCTCCCATCGCGAGTCCATGTGGCCAAGGCCAAAGTTTCGTCGTTTTTCCAAATTGTCGTCAATTTAAATTGACGACAATTTCTATCGATGTCAATCCGCGCGCGAACTTGGCAGGGAGGCAAGCATTGAAGCCGTCGACAATGCGCTAACTTTTTCCAAAATTGCCTTACGAATAAACGCCACCGATGCGCGAGCTAAGATTTCGGAGGCGTGTGCATCGCCGGCACGAAGCGACACCAGCAATGCCCGTAAAATCCCCACGGACTGCTCAAAATAATCGATGCTTTCCGCCATAAGCAGCTTGTTTTGCCAAAGTGCCAAACGGCCGATCTCTACCAACAAATTATAGCCAGCACGGGAGGGGCCGCGCTTGGCGATAAATCGACCAAAGTTGAACGCAGCATCAATCGCCGCTTCCCTCGACCCCCCTTGGGCTACCTTAAATGCTGGGGCAAGAATTGCCTCTAAAGTATCGCAGTCTTCAGGGGTTAGGTAGGTCGCCCCTTGACGGGCGGTGACGCCGTAAACCACCTCCAGCAAATCAAAAATATGGTGGGTCTCCGCAACACTCAACTCAATCACTTGGGCACCGCGCCAAGGGCGCACCAGCACAAAACCAAACCGTGCAACTTGGCGCAAAGCCTCGCGCACAGGGGAGCGCGAAACGCCAAACCGGTCGGCAACTTCTTGTTCCCGGATCCACTCGCCTGGGCGGTATCGTCGGTTAAGAATTTCGACGAGTAGAGTTTCGGCAATCAAGGTGTCTAGCGGAAGGTTGCGTTGCTTAGCCCGTTCCAGTAACGATTCGTGTTGGTTCTGTGTCATGTTATTTGGATCTCTTGCAGCCTAAGCATCAGATTAAGTCAGCCTAACAGATCGGATAATTGCCGACAATATAGATACCTGGCATCACCTTCGTTGGGAATATCACCCAAAAGGCGCAGCATATAATCAAGTTGGAGTAATTTGGCCAATGCCAAAAGCGGGGACACAGTCCCCGCGGAGGGTAATGGCTTGGGTCTCCGCAATTGGCCGCACATTAGTGACGTCGTGCGGCCATGGACTGGGAGGCCGTGATTTTTAGGTTTCTAAACCAATTGCGAAATCTCGAAGAAGTACCCTGCCATCTTTTGAGTCCGGTATCGATAGGACGCACAATGGGTTGGCGGTAATCGAACCCGACTACCAACCCTAAGGTCTGCATCAACGCGTTGGTCTTCTTTTCGCATAAAATCATGCCGGCAAAAAATTGCCTATGAACCCCAATTCTTGGAATTGCCTAAATTCCTAGATTCAGACCTGCCCAAGGATGCGGTGGTCACAATTTTGGTTACAATAACCACATGCCCAAGTCAGGAGTTACTTTTAGCATTGAGTTCATTGGAAAAAATGGTGGAGCCAAGGGGAGTCGCACCTCTGACCTCTTGAATGCCATCAGGAGGTCAAGCGTTTTCCGGATTTTTCCGACTTTTGCATAATTATATGATTTATTTGTTTTTTATTGAAATTTGACACGTCGTCATTTTCCTGAAAATACCCTCAAATTCCCTCCCGTTGGTATCGGGGTGGTATCGGCGTGACCTCTTAAACAATTGCATAAGAGGTCAAGAGAGGTTAAAAATAGCACATGCAAGATCGGGTAAAACTGACAAAACGATACATCGATGCGCAGACACCGGACCCAGAGAAAGAGCGCTGGATCTGGGATAGCGAAGTGCGTGGATTGTTCTTGCGCATCTATCAAAGTGGCGAAAAGCGCTTTGCTTTGAAGTTCAGAGTTGGCCGTCAGCAAAAGGTCTTCACGATTGGGACTGTGGGTTCTCCATGGACCATCGAGACAGCCCGCGAACATGCCAAGGAGCAATTGCGCGACGCCTCTCTTGGTGTGGATCCGCAGAAGCGCAAGGCCGCGGCACGGGCTGAGCTCACGGTGTCCGAGCTCATCGATCGCTACTTGAAGGAAGGGCCAGCCGATAAGCCAAACAAACGTGCTGCGACCTGGGAGCAGGATCGATCAAGCCTGCACTCCCACATTCGGCCTCTGCTGGGTAGTCGCATTGCTGCTCACCTGAAACCGTCTGATCTTGCAAAAGCGCAAAGTGAAATCGCCGCCGGGAAAACCGCTGTCTCGGCGCTTAGTGGCAAGAAGCGTGGGCGGCTCAACATAACGGGTGGCAAGACGACCGCATCACGCTGCACAATCATTTTTCAAGCGATGATGGCTTGGGCTGTTAGCCGGAAGATTTTGGTTGCCCATCCCACATTGGGTGTGGTGCGCTATAAGATCGAAAAGCGCGAGCGCTTCATCAGCGTTGATGAAGTCCAAAAGATATTTGAAGCCACGGAACGTCTTGAGAAGCGCGGCGAGGTCCGATCTGAATTCGGCCTCATCATTCGATTATTGATCCTTACCGGTGCGCGTCGAGGCGAGATCCAAGGCCTCCAGTGGCGCGAAGTGGATTTGGCTCGGCGTTCAATTGTTCTGCCCGATGCCAGATCAAAGACTGGTGCGCGCCGAATTCCACTATCCGATGCCGCTATTGAAGTGCTGGAGGGGATCAAACGCAAGGGCGACTATGTCTTCCCGGCCAATCGCGTCAATGCGGCTTCCGGCCATACCGTAGGCCTACCCCGCGCCTGGCGCGCAATTCGCGATGAGGCAGGTCTAGATGATCTTAGGATCCACGACCTACGTCATTCCTTTGCGTCATTTGCTGCTGAGGCAGGGGCCAGTCTGCAGCTTATTGGGAAGGCCCTCGGTCATACCCAAATGCGGACTACCGAACGCTATGCGCATCTGCGGGATGCTCCCTTACATGCATTGGTCAATGAGATTGGGGAACGAGTGAAGGCGGCGAAGAGGGTGCCGTCAGTCGAGTAAGTTCCTTGCGCTGAGTGCTTGGTCCGCTTTACGCCAAGGGTTGCGGTCTATGGCAACTTTGGTGAAGCTCCAAAGCGGACATTGCCCGCGTCGGAATAGTATTGTCGGGGGGGCCGTAGTTTTAGTTTGGGCTAATTGAATAACACAAAGCCGATTCAGTGCCACAAACTGAATGCCGCTGGCACAAATCCATTCTCGGTCTTTTGCTCAAAGGTCAATGATAGTTGAGCGCCCATTGTGTCTTGAAAATATCCAAGCCTAATCGGGTGTGGGCCCGCTTTCAACCCGACAAGGCCTGAACGGGTGCGGGAGGCATGTGAACCATCATTATCGACGATTAGTGCCTCATTCAAAAAAACGACTGCGCCATCGTCAGACGTAGCGCTCACGCGATAGAGACCGTCGCTCTTGATCTCAACAAAACCCTCAAACCAAATCCCATAATGGTTCTTCCGACGTGCTAAGCGAGCTACATCAAAGTCTTGACTAGTACCCGTCTGCACTACTCGAGGTGTGGCGGCTCTAAAATCTGGCATGCGTTGGAATTCGCCCTCGAAATAGCGATAGCGCAGGCCGCTGGCTGTGCGATTGACTTGCGCGGCGGGGTTTAACACCACAGGCGAATATGAAGCTGCAAAGTCCCGACTTCTTTTGAAGCCGGTTGAATCAAAATAAGCTGCTTTGACTTGAGTTGCAGCCCTGATCGAAAAAGGCTCACTGTAAAGTTGGGAATTGTGATTTGGGTCTGTGCCGTCTAACGTGTAACGAATTTGAAGCTGGGGCATCCGCGTCGCGATTTTGATCTTTTGTTCGCCTAAGAAAAATCGTTCAGCGGGAAAATCCATCGACAATGTCAATGCATCAAAATTAACACGATAAGTGAACTCGGTGTTACCCGTCTGTGTGTCAACAGTACGATAAACTAGGTGCGCTTTGTTGATCCGATCATCTGACCATTGAACATCAATTAGGCCCATGCTGTGAACCGAAATCGCCGCCGGGCTGTCGCGATACGAATTGAACTCAGGCTCTTCGGTTTGGTTTAGCCCAGCAAATTGAAGCTCGATCGCATCAAAATCAAGCGCACCGGTTTTTCTAGCAACCTCGCCATAGTGCTGATCCCCCGTAATGAACACGAGGCGCTCGCTTTTGGCCTGGCGTATAGACCGCATCAATCGGTCAAATGATTTTGGATATTGATCCCAAGTTTCAGAGCCACTTTCGCGGTCAAGGAATATTTGGGAGCCGCTGACCAGTAAGGTTAGGTCAGCTCTTACTTCTAGAGCACCTTCTAGCCATTGCCATTGGCGCTCTCCCAATATGTCGCCTTTTCCATCGGGTTTATCGCGATGAGTGCGGACATCAAGCATAATGACGTGAAGGCGCTGTCCGCCATGCTCATAAATGCGGTCGTGATAGATGCCGTCATTTGGATGGGGTAGCTGGCCTTGCAAGCCCCAAAATTGCGTAAACAGCCGCGTACTTTCCGCCTTCAGTGGATATTCAGCGCCAGCATTATTGTCGCCGTAATCATGATCATCCCAGGTTGCAATGTGCTGCCCCATCGCGCGCAATTGCGAAAAGCCCGGCAAGCGCGCCAGAGCTTCATACCCTTGAGCGATCAGCTCAGGTTTATCTTGAGTATCCACATAGATGTTGTCGCCAACCCAGATCGAGAGGTCAGGACGCGCATCCACATAGGACTGCAACGCCGGGACAGGTTGGTATTGCCGGATACACCCCAAGAGAGCGATGCGGCGGATTGGTTCGTTCAGTTGAATGACTATCGGGCTTGAGTAAGCAGGACTTCTGTGCGGACTGCTCGCCAGCGATCGGTCTTGCGAAGTGGCGCTCGTCCCCAAGGACACAATAAGTGCCGTTGCCATCCAAACAATCAGTTTAAGGCGCATCGTCGTTGCTCCGCTAATTCTAGAAGGGAGCTGCCATTTAACAAAAGCAGACCTACGAGTTTAGCCACTTGATTTATGTGAAATTTATATAGATTCAAGTTTCCAAAAAGGAGACAGAACCTAGCCCTTGGCGAGTGCTGCAGTGAGGTGGCGATCAAGAATATCTTCGAGTGTAGGTGTGATTGCCGTGGGGTCTTTGGCAGTTTCGTCAATCTGCCGCAAAGAAATCGCTTCTTGTGCGAAAGGTGTCCTCAAGAATTCTTCTTGTTCATTCAGGCTCAACGGTCCACCTTGCAAGGCCAAGCTTATTACAGAGTCACGGGCAAGGCTGGCTTCATAGACTGGATCAACCGAACAGAGATAACGTTTGGCCTGGACATGTAGGCGGATCGGTTCACTAACGGCTTGACCAAAATGCTGTTGAACCCAATTTGCACCGAGCTCTTCATGTCGATCATCAACACCGACCTCGGCTGGAGCCTCGCCCAAGGAATGAACCATATGTCCAACATCGTGCAGCAGACACGCGATCACCATTGAAGAGGGTAACCCTTTGGCCTCGGCTAAAGCTGCCGCTTGCAGGGCATGCTGGAGTTGATTGATGTTGTGCAAGCCATACGCTTTATTTGCCTTCATCCCATAAACCGCTAGAATTTCGTCTTTGATTCGGGGAATCGCTGTCTCAGCGGTCATTTGAATTCCTTATAAGAAAGTTTTGTTCATCCTCATTATTTATATTACGTTACCCTTAGTGGCAAGTTCTATAAACGCCGAGACAGCTGGAATTTCCATGCTTTCTTTGAGCCCAACGAGAAAAACACCGGCTGTTTGTGAAAGATCTTCAACAAGAACTGCATGAAACCGGCTGTCTTCACCAATCTCGCCTTCTAGCACAAAGCCGAGACCTATTTGGTGGGCAACGGCCTCTTTTACGGCTTCGCGGCTTGCGACCTCGAGGACGGGTTGCCATGGCTCACCGGCCAAGCTGCATGCGGTTTCTGCCAAAGCGCGCGTGACGGAACCATTTTCCCTAGTAACAAATTTCTGGCCAACTAATTCCTTTAGCTTGATCGATTTTCTGTTCGACCAGGCGTGATTTGCAGGTACCAAGACATTCAGTGCCTGCCGCGCGAGAAAACGGCAAGACAGATTTTCGTTTGGCTCCAAAAGAGACAGGATCACAATATCGGCGCGACACTCGCTTACATCTTGGAGTAAAGATGCTGTATTGCCCGCCCGCGTTACAATCTGCACGCCTTGGTGAGCTTTCATAAAGGCACTTACGAGACCCAATGCGATAGGCGGTGTGGAGAAGCCAACCACCAATCTACCACGCTGCAAATTATTAAACTCATCGGCCATTGCCTCAAAATCATCCATCCGACTGATAACCAGCCGCGCGCGAACAAATAATTCTCGGCCCAATTCCGTCAAAAGCTGAGTTGTATTGCGCCGATTGATCAAACGCGATCCACACGCTGTCTCTAAGCTGCTGATTTGGTTCGATATGTTGGGTTGCGTCATACCCAATTCCGCTGCGGCTTTTGAAAAGCTGCCGGTCTCGATGACAGCAACAAAGGCGCGCAAGGCCCCAATGCTAATAGCACCATCTTTGCGAAACGCTTGAGGCGAGTTTTGTTGTGACAAGGTAGCTGGAGAATCAGACGGCTTCATCGGTCAAACAGTAAGCGCACCTTCCGCATTTGAAAACGGGCAGAGGTTTAGTTGATGCATCATTGGGGTTATAACTAGAGTCAGCTAATGCCCCTTCACATATCTAAGGCTCTCGATGCAATTTTAGTGCCGGAACAACGCCATCCCGCCACCGAAGGTTATTGCGGGATGACCGTCCACTTCGTGGCCGATGAGTCTGGTAAATCGGGTGGGTTCGCCTCGAATAGGTGAATATTGCGCGCCCCAGCTTGTTAAGGAAGCAGGGGCGCGTCAGATTTGCGATTGAGTGTTGCTATGGTGCCTGATGGCTTTCTTTAATGCTTGTAAGTGAGCGTTAGGAAGAAGCTCCGACCCGCTTCCACATAGTCTTTCTGATAAGCAGAAGACTCCCCTTTTGTAGCCCAATATGCATGGCTATCTAGAAGGTTTTGCGCTTCAAAACTGATCGACAAGCCGGTATCCTTAAAATTGTAGCGTGCCGAGAAGTCCAAACGATCCCAAGCTTGGATCCATTTATCGACACCATTATCACGTGTGTCTTCGATATATTTGTTGCTGTAGTTGTAGGATAGACGTGTTTCAAAGCCGAACTTCTCATAGAAAATAGAGATATTGGCTTGGCTGTCCGGGGAATTGATCAGGGGGATGATGTCTCGGCCCAAGGGTAAGCGGGTTGGATCGCCTGTGCTAGCCTCAGTTTCTTGAAGGGTTGCGTTGAAGATAAAGCCTAGACCGTCAAACGGACTGGGTAGAAAACGCAATTGTTGTTGGACACCAAACTCAAGGCCACTGACCGTTGCACTCGTGCCGTTCAGAGGCTGGGAAATGTTGACCCCATCCGGATTAAGGCTGGAAGCGGAGACAGCATTGTTCAAGAAGATGAACTTTTTGATGTCCTTGTGATAAATGGCAGCTTGAACCAGTCCGACTTGCTGATTGTACCATTCAAATCCAAGATCGAAGTTCAAGGATTCGGTTGGCTTTAGGTTAGGGTTGCCGCGCGAAATCGCTGTGATCTGTCCTTGGGCATTGCGCGTTACGGATTCACGTGCGGAAATGTTTTGGAATTCTGGTCGTGAGATCGATGTCCAAATAGCGCCGCGTGCGACAATGTTTGGATTTGGTCGATAGTTCACGTGGATGCTCGGCAGCACATTGGTGTAATCTGAGTTAGACGTCGTGTTACCTGTTACGCCGCCCGTACCGGTGTCTGTACGCCAAAAGGTGTTTTCAACTTCAGTCCGCTCAACCCGCACCCCAATCGTTGCGTCCCAAGCTTTGTGCTTTAGTTTTGTGAGGCCATAAATCGCCAAGACATCTTCTTCGCCACTGCTGTCATTTTGCAGGTTGGAAGTGATCGTTGCTTGTTCCAATCCAGAGGTCAGGCCACGAAGAAAGCTTTGAACTCCATCTGGACTATAAAGCGTGCCGAAGCGTCGATTGCCTGAGTAGACCCCGTTGAACATCGGGCCATAGTCTGCTCCAACAAGGCCACGCGCAGCGGCAGTTGACCTGGTGGGGGCGAGTAAGTTTACCTCTGTTGAAGATGCATTCAACTCACGATTTTGATCACGAGCGCGACTGGAACGAACAAACTTGATGCCTGCACCGAGTGATTCGAAGATACCCTTATTGGAACGAAAGCGAATATCGGCTTTAGCAGTTGTCTTTTCGTCGGTGATCTCGTCATTATTGATCGAACCGCCGTTGAAGCGGAACAAGCTATCGTCGTACACTAAACTCGAGCCGTTGCCGGCTAGATTCCACAAAGGAAAGCGCTCGTCAGACGTATCAAACGTGACGCCATTGGTCAGGAAATAATCATCGAAGGTGCCGGCGAGACCGCCGTCAGCCCGATACTCGAGAGAGTAGCTTTGATTGCTTTCTTCCCCGGTTGATTGAGAAATTTCACCCGATACATCCAGCCGATCTTTGCTCCACTCGCCACCAAGTGCAACAAAGCCTTGAGCTTTGGTGATTTCGCGGCTGCCAAAATAGCGATCAACACGCATACGTGCCGGTGCATAGACGCCACCTGGACCGTTAGCAGACCAAAGCGAGCTGCCCGCAGGAGCGGTCGGCGTGGCTAAGCGAGGGGAGGCGATCGAGCGTACTACCAGACCATTGTTGATCACTGACCGATCAAACTGACCAAATTGGCCGCGCATATAGAGCTTGGTGGCGTCATTGGGGCGCCAATCAAATGAGAAATTGCCCCCAAATCGCTCCAGTGAATTTTCATAGAGGTCAAGTCCGACTCCTGGAAGGAACAAAGAATTTTCATCAATGGCGACATTGGCGTCTCTGCGCCACAAGAACGGTTCCCATTCGCCTTCATTCTCACTCTCTTCCGACACCGTGTCTCGCGCCCCGGCATAGAAGGAAACATAAACGCCAAAATTCTCAGACGAGCCGAAAACATTTGAGAAGTTGCCGGAGATTTTCGTACCTCTCCCATCGCCGCGATCTTGATATGACCCTTCGACTGCAAGTCCATAATGCATGCCGCGGCGGTCAAAAGCGGTAGGGGTGATCAAATCGACCGTTCCCCCGATCGCATCGCCATCCATGTCAGGCGTTGACGTTTTAGAGACACGTAGCTGTTGATAGCCGTCCGTTGGCAACGTATCGAGCGCGATTTGCCGATCCGTCTGGGTCTGAGCCAGCCGAACCCCGTTTACCGTAAAGACGTTAAGCCCACTATCGAGACCACGAATCGTGACCAATTGCCCTTCGCCGGTCTGTTGATCGCGCACCAAGGTTACGCCAGGTAGGCGGGAAAGTGACTCAGCAACATTGTTGTCAGGAAAGCGACCTGCTTCATCTGCTGATTGGACGGCGACCGTGTTGCTTGCAGAGCGCTGGTCGTTCAATGCGCGGGCTTGGCCCAAGCGTATGCCGCGGACAATGACAAGTTCACCCGCCTGCTTCAAGCGAATCTCAAACCCACGCTCTTTTTCAAAGGCTTCCGTTTTTGCATCGTAACCAATTGCTGAAACTGTGATCTGGCTGTCGATGCCCGTATCCAAAACAAACGACCCATCCGGTCCGGTAGATGTCGACGCACCTGATGGGGTTGTTACCAATGCGCCCTTAATCGCAGCGCCCGTGTCGGTATCCACTACGCGACCACGCACGGCTTGGGCTTCCGCTGCACTATAAAAGCCGACACTTGCACAAGCCACCGTTGTTGCCAGCAACATGCTACGCCAATTTGCCATAACCAAATCCTCCATCATCCAAGCCGCAGAACTGAATATAACTATTCAGAATGTTTCGCCTTGGACCATAGGCCATAATTATGACACTTCGGTGTTGGCCACCTAGTTTTTTGCTCTGTTTGCAGGTTTAATCTGAAACTGATCCCGTAATCGGCCTGACATATCCACGACGCGAATGTCCAAGGCACTGTCTGAAACGCTGATTGCGGCGTAATGGTGATCCCGGAATGTTTGCCGCGAGAACCATGGTTTATTGGGTGCAAAGTCTTCAAGATTGCCACCAGCACCTCCTACTTGAAGGTAGGTGACACCCTTCTCAATATCGACTTGATTACCACGAAGCGGCCAACTCCGCTCATACGAGTGCAAATGTCCAAACAAAACCAAATCTACTCCGAAGCGTTCGAACAAAGGCACAAAATCAGTCTGAACCTCAGAGTCGCCGTGCTGCGAAGTACTATGCCATGAATTACCATAATCGTCTTCATCAGAGGTTCTGGTATCGTGGTGATGCAGTGCGATCTTCCATTTTGCATTAGATTTGCTGAGGGCTTGTTCGAGCCAAGCCCGCTGTCTTGCTCGAAATCCCGGGTCACTTTTCTCGCGATACTTGAGGTAAGAATCCAGAACAAAGAATTCGACGTCGCCATAAACAAGGCTGTAATAGTTTTCCGGCTCTGGCTGGCGATGATAATGACGAAACCATTTTAGCTCTTGCTCGCCGTTGCCAATCGCCGCGACAACCGGAACCCGACCAAACAAGGGCCCCATGCCGCGGAAATATTCGTGTGTCCATTCAAAGCGTCGCTCTACACTGCCACCATCAGTCAGATCGCCGGCAATCAGCATGAGATTTGGTCGTTCCGGCCAGATCTGCTGGGAAATAGCATTATTGACATGCGCGCGCGCTTCGGTGTCGCCGATTGCAACAAAGGTGAATGGTCTACCAGGTGATGGCGCTGTCCGAAAACTAAGCAGCCCTGAGCTAATCATGTTGCCGGCCTCATCGCGTCCGCTGACGCGGTAGAAATAGGGGGTATCAGGACTCAGATCCTTGAGCCGTGCGCCATGCAGCCGAGCTGGAGACATCTGTGTGCCGACCACTTTCAAGTCGGCTTCGGTTGTCCCAACTTCAATGGTAGACGTTGCGGCACGGTCAAACTCAAACGAAAGCTCCATCGAAGTCAAAGATGGCGTGTTGAGGTAGGGTGGCTGGGTAAAATGCATTTGATTGGCAAAAATTCGACCTTCATCAACCAATTTCGTGCGGGCAGTGAAACGCTCCATCACCTCGAGGGCAGACAGAGCTTTTGGATCAACCGATACAACTTGAACCAAATTGGCCACTTGCATGCTTGGCTCGTTCTTCAAATATGCGTCGAGCCGAATTGGGCCAGCCTGGAGCGTTCCTGGTGAAATAACTGAAGTTGCGGCTGCAGCGCCATCAACATATAAAGTCAAACTCGGCCCGCTTCTGGTTAATACGAGGTGTCGCCAGTTTGACTTGTAGCCGCGACGTGGCAGTATTTGCTTGTTGAGTGTCGATTGCACACCGAAAGCTGCCCGCCCGGTCATGTATCCAAGATGGGCCTCACCGACACTCAAGAGCGCCCCGACAGGATTGTTCACATGATCGAGTAGCCAAAGCTCTAAAGTTAAATCACCTTCCGGAGCAACTTCAGCCAAAATTCGAGACTCGCTCGCTTCAGCACCAAAAAACAAGGGGGCGGCGATTGGCATTCTAACTAAAGGGGCGAAATCATCGACCGCTGCCGGTTTGATGGCGGCGTTGCGTGGCAAATCATAGCCCGGATCTAGCGCCCACTCTTGTGCCGATAAGGGTAGCGAATGCAGGAAGGTTGCTCCCACAATGGCGATCAAACTGAAATTTTTCAGGCGCATATTGGTTCTCCATGTAAATGTTAGGGTAGCGAGGCCCGAGCTTGGCTAATCTCTGCTTGCGCGGCTGCAATTTCGGCTGTTGAAGCGCGTCTTTTCGCATCAATTAGTTTGGACCATGCTTTCAATTCTTTCGTTGCCGCTAAGTGGCGATTGTCAGCGATCGTAAATTTCTTGAGGCCCAGCTTTGAAAGCACCGCTCGCTGTTGCTCACCAACTGACCCCGGTGCTTGGCCATAGGTCGTAACGAAGGCACGTATCTTTGACTTCAACGCCGGGTCCAAGTCTCTGCGCCAAACCATTGGGTCATCAGGTAGGCGCGGGGACGTCCAGATAACGGTTAGGTTTTGAGTTGCTTCTGGTGCCCTTGCTGCAACTCGGCTGAGAACACTTGAATCTACAATCGCAACATCAACCAAGCCATTCGATACAGCCAATATATTTGCTTCGTGATTTGCTGTTTTAGACGTTTTGAAACAGCGCATAGGGTCGAGATTATTAGGCCCCCATAAATACGCGTTTGGGGACAATGTGCCTGAGGTTGATTGGGGGTCGGAGGCCGCAAAGTCGAACCTCCCATCGCAGGCAATAACTTTCGACAAGGAGATATTTCTATCTGTTCGGGCGATCATATGGCTAAAATAGCCGCCACGCTCTGCGATCGCGAACACTTCGCCATCTGATCGCTCAACGGCCTCAAGGGCGGACGCATTTCCAAACCAGCCCAATTGCGTTTGTTTAAACCGCATGGCTTCAATCAACACAGAGTAGTTGGGACCAAAGTAGGCCTCGACTTGTTGACCAAGGGCGGTACGCATATCGTTCAGAAAAGGAGTCCAATCGGGTCGCGTGGCGGCACTACTCTCAGTCGACAGAATCGAAAATCGAATGGCTTCCGGTGGTGGGGCGCATGATCCGCTTGTCACCACTGCCAAAAAAACCAGCGAGCGAAGAAAACCGACCCACTTCATAACAAGCGTCTCCGTATTGCATCAGATAAAAGATCAAGTGCTGCAACCACCACCACAACGACCAATGCGATGGCGGCGGTTTCGCGATAAGCAAATCGGTTGATAGCCTCAAAGAGCGCTTGACCTATTCCGCCCGCTCCAATTAGTCCGAGCACGGTTGCTGAGCGCGCGTTGGATTCAAATCGATAAAGTGCGTACGATGTCCATAGAGGAGCGACTTGGGGCGCAATACCCCAAACTACTTGTGCTAAAGCGTGAGCACCTGTGACTCGGATTCCTTCGACCGGTCGCATGTCGATACTCTCGACAGCTTCGGAGAATAACTTGCCCAAAACCCCGGCTGTATGGGCGGCTATCGCCAACACGCCAGCCAATGGCCCAAGTCCAACTGCAACTAGGAAAATGGTCCCTAGCACTAATTCATTAACCGAGCGCAGGACATCCATGATCCGTCGTGTCACAAAAACAACAGGAGCTGGCGCGACATTGCGCGCGCCCAACAAACCAAGCGGCAGACCAATCACCACGGCCAATGCCGTCCCCCACAGTGCAATTTGTAGGGTCAAGAGCATTTGGGCTGCATAATAGGGGAGTTGCGCGAAGTCGGGACGCAAAAACTCTTGCGCAAAGCGCTGCATATTCTCTGAATTTTCAAACAGAAGCGGCGTTCGCGACATCTGGGCAGGATGGAAACTAAACGCAAGCGCCAACGCTAATGATGCCCATACCAGCCAATTAAACGTACCGTTGGCCTTTAGCTTTGACGTGTCAGAGGGCATCATCGAATTCCTCGCCATAGATTGTTTTCAACTCAGCCGAGCTCATCGTGTCAGGGGGACCATCGAAAACAATTTTTCCTTGATGCAAGGCGATGACGCGCTGACAGTAACGACGAGCCATGGCGATGTTATGAAGGCTCACCACGACGCTAACGCCGCTTTGTGCATTCAGGTTAGCCAGAAGCTCCATAACACGCTTGCCCGAAACGGGGTCCAGAGAAGCGACCGGTTCATCGGCAAGAATGAGTTCTGCCTCTTGTGCAATGGCGCGGGCGACGGCACCGCGTTGTTGTTGCCCACCCGAAAGAGTGCTGGCGCGTGCTGTGGTAAAGTCCTTGAGGCCAACCCGTTCAATGGCGGCCAGCACCCGTTCAACATGATCTTGGGGCCATAGTCCTAAAACAGCACAATAAAGTGGTAGTTTCCCCAACCCACCAACTGCGACATTTGAGAACAGTGATAGCCGCCCGACCAAATTGCTGCTCTGGGCCACATAACCAATCCGAGTACGCGTTTCCCGCATCTGACCGCGGTCCTGCTCCAGCCTTTCAGACTCAATTCCAAAAAGCTTGAGTTCACTGCCACTATCGAACCGAAGCAATTGCGCAAGACCTCGCAATAATGTGGACTTTCCAGACCCCGATGGCCCAATGAGCGCCGTCATTTCACCTTTTGAGAGATCAAAACTGATCTTGTCTAAAACTTGGCTAGAACCAAAGCTTTTGGAAACGTTGGAAACTTGCAGGGGAAACGCCGGTTCCATATCTCAGTCCCATCAATTTTTCTTATGTCGATAGCTAATTCATGTGACATATTTATACATGATCTGATTTATTTTTTGTGCTGATGCCAGACGGTTAATGGGTTTTCGCAAGCAATCACGCGATGAACGCACCTGGGTGGCGATTCCATCACACCGCGCAGCTCCACTTCAACCTAAGACAGAGCCAGTAAAGCCACGCTGCGCGATCGCTAAATCGCGATGCTTCATGCATAACCCACATCGGGCGCATTTAACATTCTGAATTAGAGCTTACATGCCGCTAAAATCTATTTCAGATTTTGTGCGCGAACCTCTAGGCCGCCGGCAGCTATGCGCCGGTTGTTGCCACTGAAGGCGGGTTGGCGATTTTTCGAAAGCAGACATTCGCTGATGCCATGTTGGAAATGCTCTAGAGATCGCTCACGGCATAATCTCTCTGTTTTTATGAAATACTGCTTCCGTGGCGAAAATTGGGGAAGGTCCTATGATACTCGGTTACCGCGATAGAACCGACACAACACACACGGCCTCTTCGACGCCCCAAAGCCCCCCGCCATTTTCTGCCACCGCGACTTTTGCACCTTCAACCTGTCGAAGCCCTGCCTCGCCGCGCAATTGGGTAACGAGCTCAAAGATCTGGGCAAGCCCTGTTGCACCGATTGGATGCCCTTTGCTTTCCAGGCCCCCTGAGGGGTTGACTGGCGTGCGACCCCCAAGTGCAGTTTGCCCTTGCAGGGCAGCCATGCCCCCGAGGCCTCTGGGTGCAAGGCCGAGGTTCTCGACTTGAATGACTTCGCCCACTGCCGTGGCATCATGGACTTCAGCCACATCGATATCCTCTGCGCCGATGGACGACGCCTCAAAGGCTTTGAGTGCGGTAACCCGGCCGATGTGATGGTCGAGATCATCTGGATCGCGCTCCACCGAGGTACCCAACACACAGGCGCGCAGCTCTATAGCCCGTGACGTCGCTCCCAATCGAATTAGGCCTGCTTCTGTACATACGATGGCAGCCGCCGCGCCATCGCTGACGGGGGCACACATAGGCAAAGTTAGTGGCCAGACAATCGCGCGGTCTGCTAGAATTTCCTCGACGGAATAGGGTCGTCTATATTGGGCACGTCCGTTATGGACCGAGTGCATATGATTCTTCGCGGCGACGGCGGCAAACTGTTCTTGTGTTGACCCATAAAGACGCATGTGCTGGCGGGCAAAGGCTGCGTAGACATCCATGAACACGCTGCGCCTTGGTGCAGATATAGGCAGGAGCTGTTCGTCCATGCCGCCAAGCGCGAGCAAGACTTCCCGGTTCTGCTCAGCCAGTCCCACGTCCCAACCCGCATCGAAGACGGCCAGTGAGCGCTCGCGATCAGGGTGGGAGAGCTTTTCAGCACCCACCACAAGAACGATGTCGGCCGCGCCGGATTTTAAGTAATTCGCGGCTTCAAACAGGGCCGTTGAGGCGCTCGCGCACGCATTTTCAACATTG
This sequence comes from Bacteroidota bacterium, assembly GCA_027483445.1. Taxonomy (GTDB): domain Bacteria; phylum Bacteroidota; class Bacteroidia; order M30B66; family M30B66; genus CAMCXT01. The sequence goes on from JAIXUS010000032.1 coordinate 15,810, forward strand.
CTAATCGGGATTCCTGAGAAGCCCAATGGCCGAAGCGCAACTTGCCCACGGATCATATGTTGGCCCTCTAACGAGCCCTGACTGGTGTTGGCAAACCACGCGGCCTCAATCTGAGAGGCAGTACAATGCGCATCCACCAAGGCTTCGGTGACCGCTTGGCGCGTCAAGTCTTTGACCGAACGCGCCATGTCAATCCCGAAAGTCGTCATTCCGACGCCCGCGACGAAGATCGGCTTGGTGCCCATGGCCTACAAATACTGGTCTAGCGCATAGAAGGGCGACCAGAGGTCCTCAATTGGGGTGCGATCATGCACGAGTTTCTGCATGTCAAAGCCTGCAAAGACCGGATCATCTGGCTTGCGGCCGCCTCGATGGGGACGATTATTGTCGCTGCCGGGTACGCCTTCGCCCATAACGGCACCCAAATCCCTCGTGCGGAGAAGTCGGTCCATGTCATTGACGATCGTCCGGCACAAGATGCGCCATTCGCCGGCACGCTTCTCAAAGATATCGAGGTAGCGCCCCTGGTGCCAAAAATCGAGGAAGTCACCATCCGGCTTTTGTAGCCGATGAACCACCGACCACTGGCTCTCGCAGAAAGCGCGATCACCCTGCAGGTCGATGATGGTGTTGGTGATCGCATGAATACTGGAGTTCACCTGCTGAAGGATGGGGATCACGTAGTCGGCAAATGCTTGGCCATTGCCACCAAAGAAACCGTGATCGTCATAGCCGTCTTCCCAATAGCAATCCTTGAATGCCTGCTGGTCGCAGCGATCCGCGCCACGGCAATAGCGATGAATCACGTCGCGTATCGCTTCCTTGTCACGCAAGATTGTCAATTCGCGCTCCAGCGCGTCTAGACGGGCAGTGATGTCGTCGCTCATTCTTGATCCTCCCTGTTTGCTGCAAACACTCTGTTTCGAAGCACGCCAATCCCCTCAACCTCGAGTTCGATAACGTCGCCATTTTCAAGCAGTTTTCCTGCTTCCAGACCGCAGCCGCCGCCAACGGTACCAGAGCCCAAAATTTCCCCGGCATGAAGGGTCTCTGACGTGCTAATGAAGGCGATGAGGTCCTCGAATTTGACGGTCATCGTGCTGCTGCGCCCGGTTGAGCGGACTTCCCCGTTAACCCGAACTGTCATGGACGCATCATCTGGATAAAATTCATCGATTGTGACGATCCATGGCCCAAGCACATTGGCTGAATCAAAGTCCTTGGATTTGGATGGGCCAAGGCCGCTTTCCATCTCCATACCTTGCGTGTCGCGTGCGCTGAAATCGTTGAAGATCGTAAATCCGAAAATATGCGCGCGCGCATCCTCGCGTCTGATATCGCGGCCCGTTTTGCCGAGGATACAGCCCATTTCGAGTTCATAATCCATCAGCTTGGAATAAGCAGGCCAGTGCACATCTGTGTCATGACCAACCACGGCAAAGCGGTTTGCTTTGTAATAGATCGGTCGCAACTTGAAGATGTCATACATTTTGCGGGACCGCTCAGACGGTGCGCTTAGACCCTGCAAACGCATGGCGGCTTGGGAAGAGCCCACGAGATGTTCCTCGAAGCACATACAGTCCCTAATTTGGACCGGGCGCGGCAAAGGTGAAAGCAGCCGAACCTTGTCAATCGGCAGGACATCCCCTTTGTAGGCTTCGACAGCAGAGTGGATGAGGGCCAATCGCTCTGCGCCGCCCTCAATCAAGTCCTGCATGGACGCAGCCAAGCTCGCATCCAGTCCGTGGGCGGATAAGGCTCCTGCCAAGTCGAGCATGGCACGATCATTTTGTATGACCACGCCTACCCGAACTTTAGGATCGTCTTCAGTCAGGTAAGTCGCCAGCTTCATATCATAGACCCTTAGAAGTCCGAGGAGACCCGCAGACCAAACGTTCGCGGTTCGGCCCAAATACCGCGTTGCGCGGTCCCGGTGCTGTTAAGAACCTGACGCCGATAGCGCTCGTCAGACAGATTGCGCGCCCAGAGACCCACAGTCCAGTTCTTGTTCTTTAGGTTTACGGAAGCGTCCAGCAATCCGAGGCTGTCCTCACTCGACTCCGGGTCAACCGCGTTATTGTCTGCCTCAAAGAAGATTTTGCTGCGATAGGAATAACCTAAACGACTGGTGAGTTCACCGAGGCTGGTTTTGGTCTCGAAATTGAGGCCAAGCGACAAGGTGTTCTTGGGCGCGCGTTGCAAACGGTTGCCGCTGAAGTCCAAGGTCGAGTTGAACACATAGTTTTTGTACTTGGCATCGAGATAGCCATAGCTAAAGTCGAGCGACCACTTGCTGTCGAAAATCGCGCGACCTTCTAGTTCAAGGCCTGGGATGCGGCTGCTTGCAGCATTGGCGATCAGGACTTGATTGACACCGCCACCGATCGGAACCAGTCGCAATTGCTGCAGGTCACGATAGTCCATGCTAAAGATGGACGCATTTAGCCGCAGGCGACGATCAAATAAGGTGGTGCGCATCCCGGCCTCATAAGAATCAACCGATTCCGGATTGGCAACTTGCTGGGCTGTGGCAGGCGCGATCGCGATGAATTGGAAAGCGCCGGATTTAAAGCCCGAAGTATAGGAGACATAGCCCATTACGTCTTCGCTAAACTTGTAGCTGAGCGAAGCCGATGGATCGAATGAGTCCCACTTGCGCGAGATGGGGGTTTTGAAATTCGAGATGACAAACCCTGGAACCGTCGTGCGCGTATCAAAGACAACGTCTTTTTGGTCCTCGCTGTATCGGCCACCCAATGTCAGTGACAGCTTTTCATTAGGCTCCCACTGGATCTGCCCAAACAAAGCCGATGATTTGGATTCGAGATTTAAGCCAAAATCCCACCGCAATGGAGCTGGGCTCACAAAGAAGGCAAGCAGAGACGCTGGGCCAAAATTGATGTTCTCGGTACGATTTACGTCCTCAGAGGAATAGAATGCCCCGATGAGCACCTTGAGCTTTTCTGTCTCGTAATTCAGCCGAACTTCTTGGGAAAATTGGCTGCCATCTTCGTCGGCTAGATAAACTTGGAACGGAAGTGTCGTACCATCAAGATCGTCGATTTCCTCGATTTTTAGCTTGCGGGCAGCCGTAATCGACGTCAATTCAAACGCACCGAAGGGAATATTGAGTTGTGCGGAACCGCCATAGGTTTTCTTATCGATGCCCTGTCCCAGTGCATCCGATGAAAGCCGATATGGGTCGGCCGGCTCTGGCGGGGTCACGAAGCCCGGAGTCACGGGACCCGGACTGTTGGCCGGTCCGCCCAATTGATTTGGAACAAGAACAAGCGGCGGCCCATCAATATCTGAATAGTCGGCCGACAAACGAAGTGTCGCTTCGCCTAAATCAAACATCAGTTTGCCGCGACTGGACCAGCCATCTTCGCTCCCACCGCGAATGTTTGCAATGCTGACAGGCTGGTAGCCCTCGCGGTAGCGCCGGGTCAGGGAGAGGGATCCCCGAACGGCATCACCGGCAATCGGACCACTCAGCGAAGCACCTACCGAATAGAGAGAGTCACCGCTGATTGCACTGGTCCCGAGCTCGCCAGAAAGGTGGCCCTTGAAGACCGAGGACGGATCGCGTGACACGACAGAAATGGCGCCGCCAATAGTATTGCGACCATAAAGGGAACCTTGAGGGCCTCTTAGCAGTTCGACGCGCGCGACATCCATGAGGTCCATATCGAGTGCGCCAAAGCGGCCGAGGTAAACACCATCCACGAATACGCCAACCGAAGGATCGCTGCCTGCATCATAGCTGCGCGTCCCGATGCCGCGGATGTAAATCAGTGGCTTTGAGCGATCTGCGGCTTCAAAATAGACATTGCTGCTGAGGCGCGAGATATCGTTGAGTTCGGTATAGCCTGCATCTTCCAAGTCTTTTCCAGAGACTGCAGAGATCGACATCGGCACGTCTTGCAGCGATTCAGACTGCTTGCGAGCCGTCACAACGATAACTTCGATGCCAGCTTGATCTGGCTCAGCAGCTGGAGTGGATACAGCCGTTTGTGCCCAAGCGGGCTGGGCTACGAACAATGCTGTTACTGCACATGACATCAACAAGCCGGACAAACGACGCGAATTTGCGGTTTCAGACCTCAACATCTTATCCTCCCATATTCCGCGACTTGAACGTCATTTTTAGATGCGGTACGATAATAGGTACATTAGTACCGATATGAGGTCAAGCGATGCCCAATGACGTGATTCCAAGTCCTGAAATGAACGCCTACAATGCAGAAGTCAGGCAGACGCGACGCGCCTTGCTCAATAGCGACTATAATCCAGTTGAAATGCGCCAAATGCTGGCCTCTTTCGAAGCCTTAGGACCCGAGGGCACGCCTAGAAAGTTGGGGAATAGCGAGCTCGAGTTACGGCGCGCGGAAGGGGCCGCGTTCTTAGTTTATGTTCCTGGCGGGGGCTTTTGCTTTCCCGGCGGAGACGTGCATCGAGCGCTACTGGATCGCATTTCCACTAAAGCGGGCACGCGCGGCGCATTGCTTCAGCATCGTCTTGCGCCTGAAAACGCCTTCCCAGCAGCCCATGAGGATGTCTACAAAGCCCTCCGCACCATCCTAGCCGAAGAGTCCGGTCCAGTATTTGTCTTATGTGACTCGTCTGCGGGCGCGCTGGTGTTGTGCGCTTGCGCCAAGCTAAAGCGCGAAGGTCACCGCTTGCCTGATAAGTTGGTGGGCCTGTCTGTTTTGACTGACCTTGCGATGACGGGCCATTCCTACGTCGCCAATGCAGAGGCCGATCCGATGTTTGGACCTCAGGCCGTGATCCACAAAGTCTTCCATTATTTGCAAGGTGCAAACCCGGCCCAACCCGCAGCATCGCCCTACTGGGACGAGCCGATGGAGCTCCCTGACACCCTATTTATTGTTGGCAGCACCGAAGTCATGCGGGATGACACGTTGCGCTTTGCGGGCAAAGCGGAAAGCGCTGGCACGAAGGTGACAATAAAAGTCTATGAGGAGGCACCCCATGTCTTCGCTTTGCTTGTGGGCATTCCAGAAGCTGAAGAGGTGGTCGGTCAGATCGCCGCTTTCCTGACAGAGGTTTAAGGGTAGCGGCTACGCTTCTGGTTCCAGAAACAGTCCGGTGGTGAGGATCTTATATAATTCGTCGAACGCTTGGCTAAACCCCACCCCGGTTCTTTCAAGCGTTGAAGGTTCATTGATCCGATTAACTGCCGCAAGAAAGAGCTCGGCAACGAGCGCTGAATGGAACGGCTTAAAGCGGCCCCGGCGAATGCCATCCTCAACGATTTCCATCAGCACTTTCGTCCGTTGGGCTTGGTGCGCTTCGAGTAGGGCAAGTGCGGGGCGATAGCTCTGTAAGTCAGCAAGAAACTGCCGGCTTGCAGGCCTCGATTCAATCACACCGGGCTCAAGATAGGCCATGACACGTTTTTTGGGGTCGTCGTGCTGAAGCACGCCTTGCCACCCCAAATGACGAATGCGCTCAAGCCAGGATTCAATCACCAGAATGAAGAGTTCCTGCTTACTGGGTGCGATCTCATAGAGCGTGCGTTTTGAACACTTCAAACGTGCCGCAATGTCATCAACTGTAATAGTCCTAAAGCCATTGGCGAAGAAGAGCGTCTCCAACTCAGCGAGTAGCTCCTTCTGGCGATCAGAACCTAGCGTGAGACGTTGCGTGCTTTTCGGGACCATTGCGGAATTTGCCACCAGAGGAATGTCGCTCCGAGATAACAGTTTGACTGCTTGCTGCCAACCGCCACAGTCAAACTTTACAGGTACGCTCGTACCTAATATAGTACCGTCTTTGAAGGCGAAGAGTGAGACCATGGGCGACGTCGTGAAGGTACCCACATCAGCCCAGTTGCTACTTGCAGCGCTAAAGTGCCATGCAGGTCGGGTCGCCATTACGTTCGGCGAGACGAGTTGGACTTATAGCCAAATTGACGACCTATCCGACAAGCTTGCAGCCTTTCTTGTCGCTCACGGTGTTGGGCCCGGTGTAGCTGTCGCTGTGCACCTGCCCAATGGTCATGAATATGTTGTCGCCGAGTTTGCTATTCTAAAACTCGCTGCGGTCCGCGTGCCTTTGAATGAACTCATGGGCGTACCCGAGCTAGGCTATTGCTTGGATCATAGCGAAGCAAAAGTGCTCATCACGCATGCAGAACTTCCACGCGCCAATGGATTGAAAAAACCGCCTCTGATGATCCTTGTGGGCGCGATATCTGGACAGCTGCCTGAAGCAAGCCAATTCCAATGGGATAAGGCCTTGGCAGAGTCCATTGAGTTCAGGCCACTAATTGCCACGCCAGAGGACACAGCAATCATCGCCTACACCGGGGGGACGACCGGGCTCCCTAAAGGGGTCCGACACAACTATGGGCGCATGGCATGGAATTTATTCTCGCATGTAACGTGCCTCGAAATACGCACGGAAGAGGTGATGTTGTTAACGACGCCACTGCCGCACTCCTCGGGCTACCATATGGCCGCCGGCTTACTTCAGGGCGCTCATGTCATCATTGAAGGTCGCTTTGATCCCGTGCGCTTTTTTGAACTTTGCCGCGATGCTGGCGTGACCTGGACCATGATGGTGCCAACGATGCTCTACCGCCTCCTCGACCATCCAAAAGCAGGCAGTGGAGATCACCGCTCATTGGCTACCATCGTCTATGGCGCGGCCCCCATGAATCGGGAGAGACTGGAAGAAGGTCTTTTGAAGTTCGGCAAGGTTTTCCTACAGATTTACGGCCAGACCGAGTGCCCAAATCTGATCACGACTCTCAGCAAGGATGATCACATGAACTCGCGCCTGCTGACTTCGTGCGGACGCGCTGTGCCAATGGTTGAGCTCCGTCTCCGCCCGGACGATGCTGGCGCTGGGGAAGTTGAAGTTAGCTCGCCTTACCTCTTGACTGAGTATTATCGCGACCCTGTCGCCACCCAACAGGCCCTACAGGAAGGCTGGCTGCGTACCGGCGATTTGGCGCGCATCGAAGATGGCTATTTGTTCCTAGTCGACCGTGCCAAAGATATGATCATTAGCGGCGGGATGAATGTCTATTCGACAGAGGTTGAGGGCGTTCTGCTTCAGCATCCGTGCGTCAAAGAAGCAGCAGTCGTTGGGATCCCCCATCCTGATTGGGGTGAAGCGGTTACCGCTGTGGTGATTGCGCAATCAAGTTGTGAGAGCGAAGAAATCCGCCAATTCGCTAAGGCCCGTCTTTCGGCTTATAAAGTGCCCAAAAGCGTCCATTTCATCGAAGAAATGCCCCTTACCCAATATGGCAAAATCGACAAGAAGCGCGTTCGCGCAATGCTGGTTGAAGGGATGGATCCTGCTTTGGAGCGGAAACGCCGAATAGCGGACTTATAAATAGGGGCATCCACGCATCTGACACAGTTTCTCAATAGTGCCGCCGATACGTTCCCAACCAAAATTGCCAGCATCGACCGTGACCGACAGCATACATGGAGCGCATGGCGCGACCGGATAGCACGGCTCGTGGCGGCACTACGCGGACTGGGCATGGTTGTGGACCACCGTTTGGCTATCTTGCGCTCAACAGTGATCGCTACACCGAAATTCTGAACGGCGTGTGGTGAGCAAGTGGCAATCCATCGACTGGCTTGGACCGGTTCTACAGGTTAGATACCAGCTTAACTACCTGTCCGAAATCCGGGGTCCACCTCAAAGCTGAGTTAACCCGAATTCGAAGCCTTAGCTAAGGCTGACTTTGCCTTGAATTTGGGCAAGATGTCGGTTACCGGGCCCCTGTCAAATCGGCAATCCGAAGGCCCAAGGGGATATGTTCATGACTGTATCAGCACGCGCTTTGCTTTTTGCGATGGGCGCATCCGCCTTCGCATTTCCTGTTTTTGCGCAAAACGCGCCACCGGCTCCTGCGCCCGCTCCTGAGGCCGAAGTCGTTGTTGTGACGGGAACGCGCGAGGCCGGGCGCACGCAATTCCAGACATTGGCGCCCGTTGATGTGCTGTCAGCTGCCGCTTTGGATCAGACTGTATCGTCGGAAGTCGGCGACGCTTTGGCGGCCACGGTTCCGGGTTTTGTGCAACAGCGCTTGCCTTTGGCCGATGGCGCGACCTTTGTTCGCCCAGCCTCTTTGCGTAACTTATCGCCAGACCAGACCTTGGTTCTTGTCAACGGCAAGCGCTTCCACCGCTCTGCGGTCTTGGGGAGCCGGGGTGCGCAGGCCCCTGATTTAGCCCAGATTCCAAGCCTTGCCATTAAGCGCATCGAAGTGCTGCGCGATGGCGCTTCGGCTCAATATGGGTCTGACGCGATTGCTGGTGTTATTAATATCGTGCTTGATACGACTCCTGGGTTTCAACTCAATGCCCAGGTTTCTGAATATTACGAAGGTGACGGGCGGAAAACCCAAATCGGTGGCCAAGCTGGCTTTGAAATCCTCGATTCAGGCTTCTTGGTCGTTAGCTTAGAGCTGAATGAAGGCGAAATTACCTCGCGCTCGCGCCAGCGCCCTGATGCAGCCGCCTTCCAAGCCGCCAATCCAACATTGGTGGTGCCAAATCCAGCGCAACGCTGGGGTCAACCTGAGTTGTCAAATTGGCGCTTTGGCGCGAATTTCCAAATGCCGATTAATGATACGATTGATGCTTATGCATTTGCGACTGTAGGAGCAGGTGAAGGCAAGACCGACTTCAATTATCGCCTGCCAAGCCCAACAGCCAATGCGGCCGTCTATGGCATCACCTCGGTTTTTCCAGGCTATGATTTGCGGACCCGTTTCCCTGTCGGCTTCTCGCCCATATTTGGCTATGAGGACGAGGACCACCAGATTGTTGGCGGTGTTCGCGGCGGCAGCGAGAAGTTCACATGGGACATTAGTGTGTCTGAGGGTGGCAATACGGTTGACTATAATTTGTCAAACACCGTCAATGCGTCGCTTGGTCCCGCAAGCCCCACGAGCTTCAAGCCTGGCATCTTGCAGCAAAACGAGCTGAATGTGAATGCTGATTTTGTCTATCAGTTGGCCGTTCCCGGCCTCGCAAAAGATGTCAATCTGGCTTTTGGTCTTGAGCGCCGCATTGAGACCTATACAATCAAGGAAGGCGAAAGAGCCTCTTGGGTAGTGGGACCGGGCGCAATTGCAGGCTTGGCGCCCGGATCAAACGGCTTCCCGGGCTTTGACCCCCAACAAGCGGGCGAATGGGATGTTGAGAGTTTTGCGGGCTATGTCGATGGCGAATTCGCCCTGACGGATGCTTGGACAGTTGGAACAGCTATCCGCTACGAAGACTTTTCGTCCTTTGGCGAAACGGTGGACGGCAAAATTGCCACCCGCTATGAATTCACCCCTGATTTCGCGATCCGCGGGTCCTATTCCACGGGTTTCCGTGGACCGACACCTGGCCAGATTAACTCAACGACTGTTGTGCAGGGCCTCGATACGCTGACAGGCCAAATCTTTAACCGGGGCCGCTTGTCATCCGCTGATCCGCTGGCCGCTAAGTTAGGGGTTAAACCACTTGAGCCCGAAGAGTCTGAAACAATCAGCGGCGGGATCACATGGCGCAGTGCATTCGGACTGACAGGTACGATCGATTTATATCGTATCAATGTTGACAACCGATTTGCTGAATCGCGGGTGTTCTCACGCGCGGAGATTGAAGCGCTTGGACCCAATCCAAACCAATATACCGGGGTGTTTTTCTTCATCAACGCCTTTGATACTGAGACCAGTGGTATTGATATTGCGGGCTCTTATGCGTCCAGCATCGGCCCCGGTCGCTTGGACCTTACCGCTGCCTTCAACTTCAATGAAACAGAAGTCGTAGGCGGTACAGGGTCAGTGGTCACAAGCCTCGACCAAAAGCGTCGTCTTGAAGAAGGGCGGGGGAAATATGGTGCGACTTTGGGTGCCAATTACACGCTCGATAAGTTCCGCTTTTCAGCCCGCGCGCGCTATTATGGCTCATTTGCCGATGCGGCCACCAATGGTGCAGGCGATATTTTCCAAGAGATTGGTGCGATCACCTTTTTCGATGCGTCGGTGCAATATGAGGTCAATGAGAACCTGACGGTTCGCATTGGTGGCGAGAATATCTTTGATGCCTATCCAGACGAAGCAACGTTCCAAGCCAACCGTGGTTTGATCTATACACGTAACTCAAACTACGACACCGATGGCGGTCAATATTACTTCCGGGTTGAAACCAAGTTCTAATCCAGGATTGAACAAGGCGGGGCATTTTATGGTCGACAATCAATTAGGCCAAATGTCCCGCCGCTCTTTCACCAAAGCGGTCGCAACTAGCTCTTCGCTCATGGGTCTAGCAGCCCATACCGCATCAGCGGCGCAGCCCTCAGCTGACTTTGCCGCTTTGGCTAAAGACGAGACCTATTGGACCCAAGCTGTCGGACAGCACTACACGCGCAATCCCGACTTTATCCAATTGGAGGCAGGAAACTTCGGCTCAATGGCAAGGCCTGTAGAGCGCGCCTATCAAAGCCATATTGAGCGGGTTAATCAGCAAACTTCCTATTTTTCACGTCGTCAGTTTGACCCATTACTGGTCCCTATCCGCCAGAGGGTGGCAGCATCCTTGGGCGTGGATGCAGAAGAAATCGCTTTCACCCGTGGCTGCACGGAATCGATGCAAGCCCTGATCAGCGGCTATAACAAATTAAAAGCTGGAGACGGTGTCCTAATCTGCGACCTCGATTATGACGCCATGCAGACCGCTATGCGCTGGCTCAAAGTCAGGCGGGGGGCGCAGATCATTGAGATTGGGATACCAGAACCTGCGAGCGTCGCAGGCATTTTAGACACCTATCGCGCAGCGTTGACCGCCAACCCGCAAGTAAAGCTCATGCTGGTGACCCATGTCAGTCATCGAACTGGTCTAGTGATGCCAGTCGCTGAGCTTGTAGCGCTTGCTAAGTCGCGCGGCGTCGATGTGCTTCTCGATAGTGGCCATGCTTGGGGCCAGTTAGACTTTAACTTGCGTGATCTGGGGGTCGAGTTTGCGGGTTTTTCCGCCCACAAATGGATTGGCGCCCCGGTCGGCGTCGGTGTGCTTTACATAAAAAAGGCCCGGCTCGACGACATTGACGATTATATGGACATTGATGCGCACGCGACCCGCCAGATAGAGACCAAAATCCATACAGGCACAGCCAATTTCGCGGCCTTTCTCGCGCTCAAGGACGCGCTTGATTTCCACGAAGCCATTGGTGTCAAGGCCAAGGAAGCCCGCCTGCGTTATCTGCGAGATTTGTGGACAACCCAGCTTGCCGATCATGAAAGGATTTCCGTCCTAACACCCTCCGATCCTCGACTGACCTGCGGGCTGACGTCATTTCGGTTTAAGGGCGAAACCACTTCGGCAGCAAACCGAGCACGCGCTGCCAAACTATTGAGCGATTTCAATATTTTCGCAGTTCACCGCAATGGTGTGGCATCTGGGGCCTGCGTTCGTGTGACGCCCACGATGTTTACGCCAAAGAGCGATATCGACCAACTCGTTACCGCCCTTGTGCGCATGGTACGTGACGTTTAACGACTTTTCGGCACTCAGCCGATAGACACAACTTCTGCCCCTGCTTTGGTCAAGGCGATCGCATTTAGTTTGGCCTGCCGTTCTGGCATCCAAACGCCAACACATGCGTTGGTGACGGTCGCCGCGCGCGATTATGCTATCAAAGCGCTTTGATCGGTCAGGCATTTACCGCATACTTTTTTCAGCGATGGCCATTACAGCCTCGCGCGACGGGCAAACCGGTTCCTATCTGGAATTAGTCGACGCTCTGGGCGTATATGGTGCCCAAGCACGTCTCGACTCCAGTCAACTTTATCGCCGTGTTGTTTTCAATGTCATGATATCCAATGTTGACGATCACTTGCGAAATCACAGGTTTCTATGGGCCGGAAAAGGCCGGATGGATACTCTCTCCTGCCTATGATCTAAACCCGGTTCCAACCGACCTAAAGCCCCGCATCCTGTCAACCAATATCGATCTTGACGAGGCTACCTGCTCGCTCGACCTATTGGAAAGCGCTTGCGGCTATTTCGGCTTGGGCTTGAAGGAGGCGCGCATGATTATTCGCGAAGTCGCACAAGTCACAGAAAACTGGCGCGCGATTGCAGTCGAGGTCGGTGTCAAAGCATCCGAGATAAGCCGAATGGCGTCTGCTTTTGAACATGAAGATTTGAATCGCGCATTGAAGCTTTAACAAATCACGACCCGGCCGTTTGTATTGTCTGTACCCTGCAGGAATAACTTGACCTCTTGAACGCAAGCCTATTTGGAGCATAAAACGGTGCTAAGCCATATTCCGTTGTAAATCAAAATATTGATTTATTCTGAAAAATGGTGGACGCAGAAGGAGCGGATTCGAACCATTTATTCATAACCCTGAGCCAATGGAATGAGATTCTACAGGATACATCCATCGCCAATTCAAGCGATTATCCAAGAAAACTCGATATCTCTGAAAAGCCCCCAAAGACCAAGAAGGCGCAAGCTAAGACCTATTCCGTTGATTCGTTGAAACGGATAGGGGGCTTGCGTGGAAGGGTCAGATAAGGGTCTCTCAAATCCACCGCCATTCTCGCTGCGCTTAACCTTCGAAGAGCGCACCCAGTTGGAACAAGAGGCTGGGGATTTGACTTTGGGGGCTTATGTCCGCTCGCGTCTATTCGACCAATCCCGCCCCGCACCAAGACGGCGTAGCAAAAAGCCTGTGAAAGACCATGTGGCATTAGCGTATGTCCTAGCGTTGCTTGGCAAGTCACATATCTCAAATAACATCAACCAACTGGCGAAGGCGGCGAACACAGGAAGCCTGCCCGTCACATTGGAGACTGAACGCGCATTGAATGACGCCGTTCAAGATATTGCGACCATGCGTCGCTATTTGCTGGCTGCCTTAAACTTGGATGATTTTGGATGATCATCAAAGCCTCCCAACGAAGCGGCGGCAAACAACTTGGTCTTCATTTGCTCAAGACCGAAGAAAACGAACATGTTGAAATTCATGAAGTGAGTGGGTTTCTATCCCAAAACCTCATGGGGGCCATGAGCGAAGCCTATGCGATGGCACGCGGAACCAAGTGCCAGAAATATCTATTCTCGGTATCACTAAGTCCGCCCCAAAATGAAAGTGTGCAAGTCGAAGTCTTTGAAAAGGCGATTAGCGACATTGAAGAACGGCTGGGGCTTAAAGGCCAACCACGCGCGGTTGTCTTCCATGAGAAGGAAGGTCGCCGCCATTGCCATGTGGTCTGGTCACGTATCGATGCTGAGAACATGGTCGCGTTGAAACTTCCCTATTTCAAAACGAAATTGCAGGAAGTTTCTAAACAACTTTTCCTCGAAAATGGCTGGGGAATTCCAAAGGGCTTCTTGGATAAGGGCTTGCGTGATCCACGCACTTTCAATCTCGCTGAATGGCAACAGGCTAAGCGCACGGGGATAAATCCAAAAGACATCAAGGAGGCAGCGCAAAGCTGCTGGTCACGTTCCGACGGCCTAAAATCCTTTGCTCGCGCTATGGAAGAAAAAGGATTGTTCATCGCCAAAGGCGATAAACGTGGGGTTGTTGCGATATCGGTCGAAGGCGCAGTCTTCGCCCTGTCGCGTCTATTGGATGTCAAAGCAAAAGATGTCGCGGCCAAACTCAGCAATGATGATCAACTAAAGTCCGTTAGCGATACCAAAGCGTTTTTGTCGAAAGAGATAACGGCAAAACTCAAGCCCGTGATTGCGGATGCAAAGCGCATTGCCGCAAACCATTTGCGCCCGCTCTATGAGCAACGTGAAGCGATGAAACTCTTGCACCAAACCGAACGGCAAAAATTGGACGCTGGACAAAGGCAACGCCATGAACTTGAAGCCAAGGAACGCGCTAACCGCATTCGCAAAGGCTTTATGGGGATATGGGATAGGCTAACAGGCGAAAACGCAAAGGCACGCAAGCAGAATGAAATGGAAGCCTTCTTTGCTCTCAATCGTGACCGCAAACAGCGTCACGATCTGGTGGCGGCGCAATTGAAAGATCGCCAAGCCCTGCAAGCCAAAATCATCGAAGTTCGCACCAAGCAAACTAAGATGATCTTGAACCTTTATCAGCATGCCGCCCATTTCCGCCATCTTGAGCAAGGTGGGCAGGCTGGGCGGGATAATCCTAGAACCTCAGACATGCCCCGCAAGCGGGGACAGGATTTGAGCTTAGGATAGGCGGCTAGAATTTCCAGTCTTGAGTATTTCCTGAATCTTTAAAATAATAATAGGCGCTAAAACTATCCCTAGTATATGATACTTTTTTGATATGATGAATCGTAAGTGAGTTTATATCAAGATCCAGTTTTGATTCATCTTTTTTGTCCTCAGGGTTTTTGCCTTCCATCGGCGTGGCGTCAATGTCGATGGAATACCAAGTCTCTGGGCCGTCCTCGCTGTCTATGTAGGTAGACACCTCGATAACTGAGTTCTCAAAAACTGGATTCCTCTTTACCTTAGACGATTTGTTAAAAAGCACGACATTAAGGCCAGCATCTGCACCTTGGCCAGACTTGAAGATAATGCCATCAAGTTGCGGATGTTCAATTTGAGAAAGGTAATCGGCAAGAACTTGAGTGGTCACATAGTCAATTGTCTCGTCATCGGGCATTACGGGCTTAGTAAATCGCTCCTCTAGATGTCTCATGAAAACAATTTTATCTTTTTCTTCAATAAAGTGCGGGTCAAAAATACTTCCGACGGCCTCTATTTCTGAAAATTTTGATAGGTTCAATAGGATGAGTTTCGTAGTAATTGGGAAATTACCGACTAGCACTTTACTTCCTACTGGAGGCCTAGTTTCCGCGATTGCAGTCTCGATAGAAGTTGCGCCATAGAAAACCGAGATACCGTGCGCATTCATTCGTCCACCCCTTGCCAAGTTACGGGGTGGTGGGCCTAGGTTCAGGTCAGGCTTTTTTAAAGCTTCAACTAAGGCATTTTCATTTTGAAATACTCTTGCTCTGAATAATCCCGCGATCGGCTGTTCAGGTCCAGCAATTTCTAAAACCGAGTGCCCAGTCTTTGTCTTAACTTGATGTAAATTCGAAAATATTTTATCGAGTGCATCCTGAATTGGCTTATTAAAATAACGGTTCTGTCTTTTTAGTTTCTCATCTAAATCATCAAAATTCCAAATCAAATTGATCCAACCTAGTCTACGAGAGTTTCCTTCTTCATAGAAAGAGTCACTCGAAAACTCCGTTTCCTCTTCCGTCCAGTCTGAACCATATTCTTCATATTTTTCCGATAATAGTTCTTGAATATCCTTGGCGGCCTCGTGTGGTAATCTCGCCGTATACTCAATTAATTCGATTATTGGTTCTCCTTGTCGCTCCCAATCGTAATTTGACTCACGATCATTGATCATACGATATTCAAGACTTGATGGCTCGGTAGGAGTGCGCTGATAATGCTCAGTGAGACCACGTTCGATGTGTGTCGCAAGTTCGTCAATTGAGATTAACAATTTTGAGTTGCCGCAATAATCGCAGGTTCCAACAACACTTCTTTTTAGGATTATGGCCTTCAGATACGGCTCGCCAACACAATCAGGACATATCTTTTTTTCGTCATCATTTTTCTGTTCTATCATGTCCACGATTCACTTCCCCCACAAATTTTCTTATAAATCAGAAACATTTAGCCCCTTAATCAAGCCTGTCTGGAAACAGACCTGGCATTAAACGCGACGCAAGTTTTGCGGGGAATGAAAGTTTGAGCGATGCGCGCGAGGACTCAGACGATACAATGCCAACATCAATCAAACCAGATACAATTCTGCGGGCATGTCGTTCTTCGACGCCCACGATCCCAGTAACATCGCCACGCGCTAATTCTCCGCGATTATAAAGAAGCGCATCCAAAATTAGACCTGATTTTGGATTGAGTTTGCCAAGTCGAATTTCTTCTTCTGCCCACATTTTCATGCGTGTTTGAAGCGTCTTGGGCTGCATTAGGCTTTCCATGAAATCAACTTGATCAATGCAAACTTTCAAGAAAAAAATTGTGAAGGCGGCTAGCGATTCTTCACTCAATGTGCCGCGCCCGTCCAGATCATTTCGGCGCGGCAAATCGCAACGCGCTAAATGCGATTTGTAGTTTTGAACATTGCGCGCCAAACCGCGCGAGATTGACCATACTGCGCCTGTATCGAGTGAGTTCGACAACACGGCGTGCGACATCAATCGTATCACGCGTCCGTTGCCGTCATTAAATGGATGTATCCATGCAAGGCGGTGATGCGCGGCGGCGGCTGATATTACGGTTTCGAGCTTGGATAGCTTTGAATAGTGATCTTCAAATCGTTTCATGAAACGCGGGATTGCGCCCGCGCTTATAGGAACAAGGTTACCGACTTTAACGTAGTTGCCGCGATATTCGCCGCCTATCACTTTGACGCGCTCACCTGTATCTGGATTGGTGGCGTATTTTAATTCGTCGGGAACTTCATCATAAAATCGTTTGTGGATTTCCTTGATGCCAAATTCGGTCACGCCAGCATTACCATCAAGGCCGCCGTCATCGATCCATTTTTGGACTGAGATGTGCGCCTTGGCTTCCAATTGAAGATCACGTTTTTTAGGGTCTGCACTCAAATCGCTGTTCAAAGCGCGTTCGATATCAATCGGGTGCGTATCATGCCCTTCGATTAGGTTTGAGTAGTAGCAATTCATGGAGCGGACAAGATTTGCCAAGGATGCCACGATGGTCGGTGGAAGCCCCCCTTTGAAGGATGCAGATTTTTGTGTAAGATCAAACGCTAATTCAGACACGGCTGCGCGATGGCGACTAGATTCACCAATGCCCAAAGGCTCCATTGCCCCAATTGAATCGCCTGTATCTTCTTTCATATAAAAGTCCGCTTCTAAGTCCGCTTTAATCACCCTACAAACGTAATTAAATCATAGTTTTATTGGTTTGCATAGAACAAATTTTGCCGCTTCTAAGTCCGCTTCTAAGTCCGCTTACTTCCTATGAAGTTTTCGGGGATGCCGTGGTGGGCGGGTTCGCAAACGGCGGGGTGAAACCCCAAGAGTTGGCTTTAAGAAAACCAGCCGAAAGCGGCTGGCTTTCACGATGCGGGGTTAATCGCATCGGTAGATGTAACGGGTGCCGTCAATTGTGATTTCCGAATAGTCCATTTTTAGATCGCGAGCGATTGCATCATAATCAATATAAGATTGAATAGCGTCTGGGATATCGCCAAACATCCCTTCGTCAAAAAATTGCTCGGCGAGTTCACGCATTGTAGCCACCTGATAAAGTGTCACGTCAAAATCATCTGGGCTGTCTTTGCCAAGATTGAATTTATAACCGACTTCACCGACCGCGATAATGACTTTGATTTTTTGGTCTTCATCCCAATTTTCGACTGCTTCAAAATAGGCTTCAAGGTTGCATTGGCTGACGCTCAAGGCTTCAAACAACTGGCAATCAATACCTTCACCGTCGATGAACTGAATTTCAAATTCTTCGACCTGATCGCCGTATGAGTTTAAAAGTTTGCTGGCTCTTGTTGTGTAATCTTCCACGCTCTCAAAATAAAATCCGTGCGCTGAGATGTCATAGGGTTGTGCGTATAGGTTGGTCATTTCTTTTGTCTTTCCGTGGTTTAGGGTTTGCGAATACAAACCTTGCCCGTCGGCGAGACTGGGGTTAGCAAGTGCAAAGGGCTTCAAAGGCCAAAGGGGGATCACCCTGCCTGCACAGAGTTTACGAAGGAAGGTTGGGGAATGGGGCTTAGAAGTTCATCTCGATCCTTGCGCGCGCGTGGGGCAAAGCCCCTAGCCATTTAGAAAAAGAGACATAAAAAAATGGCGGGAATTTCTTCCCGCCACCTCATATTTGAGTGTTAGATTTTATTGCTGCCAGCATGAGCCTTCAACACGGTGACGTGTCGTGATGTCCATCACAGGCGCATACTCCGCACCCAAAAACTGGCGAAAAACTTCAATACCAATGTTGTTGGGTTGTGATGACTGAGTGTCACCGCTGAACGCGCCATCGGCATTAAAGGTCAGTGTTAGAGTTTGCCCTTGGTTATTGCTATCCGTCCAATTCAGGCTGATATTAATGCCCCCATCGCTGGGGAACACGGGATACCGTCCAGCCTTGATCATCCGTGAACCAGCAGAACGCATGATGGTTGCAACGCCGCTTGCTGGGTCAATCGACATCAGGAATGAAATAGGCGTCTCATCGCGGCTGGGCGATGCGAATGCCGTGCGTGTGATGGTCGCGATACGCCCTTCGCACGCCATATTGACCATGGCAGGCTGTGTGATCGCCTGACGCTTTGTAGCGGTTTTCTTCCGCTTTGTGCTTGCCTCTGCACTTGTAGCAAATACCAACGCAATTGCCCCCACAGCCATCGCTGTGGCCGTTACAGTTTTCTTCTTCATCATCGCGCTATCTCCCATGCGAATGTCCATGATCGCGGGATAGCAGCACTAGGAATTGGAATTGGGGGGAAGTTGGTGGGTTTGCGCGTTCAACCTTTTTTGAAATTTGATTAAACCCTCGCCCCATAAGCATTGCCGCACACATGGCACCTGATGTTCACCCTATTCAAACCGCACTTTTATCATGCAAGGTGCAAGGCCTTCTCCACGCTGTTTCAATTCTGAGAATGCATGATTGTGCCGATTTGAATGTTTGGTCTTCCATCGCTCCCAATTGTGGGCGGCGAATGACAATGGAGGGTAAAATGTTCAAAATTTCAAAAAGCGATTTGAAGACAAAATCGAAAATCCAACTTCAATTCCTATTCAATCAGATTTCGCTACGTATCCCCGCGCTTCAAAATCCTGAATTGGATTTAGCAAAATCGGCGTTAGCGATGATCGACAAAGAATTGGCCTGCCGCGCCCCAGTCCCGTAAGTGACTGGAAAAAGCTTTGAAACACCTATTCAGCTGGCTTTGAGTTTAAGGCTCTTTGTAAAAGGTCATGGAGACCAAGCTTATCTGCAAACGACTTGTTTCTTCGTTTGGCTCGCTCATAAATCGAGGACAATTTTACGACCTCGATTGATGCTTTACCGATAAGGTCGCGATTCACTGCATTACGAATCTGAATTCCTTCGCGCAACCAGTCACCGTTGACCGTTTCCTCATAGTCGCCAAGGTCAAAGATTGGGTTTATACTTTCGCCAATTAGGTAGCAATAGAATTGCTGAATAGGAATTGCCGCATAGTTTGCAATCAAGGTGCAGTATTTATTGAGCTGTTGCAGATGGTCGGATAAATCAATCTTGGGCGCCTTGAATTCGATCAGGACACATTTACCTTCACCAGCAAACAAGAATACGTCTGGGCGGCGGTCTAGTTTTATTCCAAGCTCCTTTATTGTCTTTTTGTCAGGCATATTTACAAACGGCTCTCCATTTGGAAGCTTCATTTGCGAAATGGCGACTTCAGATTGTCCATCAAAATGAACGAATTCCTCATTCAATATCCAAAGATCGTGAGTAACATCATTTGTCTTCTTGCGTCGTTTGAAAATCAAGTCGTGAACGAAGCCTTCAGGGTCTCCGCGCTTTTTCCCGCTTGAAACTTGCGCATCGAGTCCTTCCGCAAGGATTAGCTTTAGCGTCTCAGCCACCATTTCACGGCGAATGATGTATCGGCTCAACTCCTCCTTGTCCTGATCATCGATAAAGCTTGAGAGCTCAGCAATAGATTTCTGTAAATTTTCCTGATAATCGCCACTTGTAGGATCAAGCTGCTGTATACTTTGGAAGAGGCGTTTGACCGCCAAGCCTTTGGTTGCGAGTCTTTTTGACTGCGCCGTGTATAACTTACTGGTTATTGTTTCTTCTGTGTCACTTGAGGTAATTGATATTTCTTTGACCAATTCAGCGGGGATGCCATGGGAGTCGGCAATCTCCGCAACTAGAATTTGCTGCTCGCGCTTTATGTCTGCCACGTCCTTATAGATGTCGGGCAACACGGCATCGATAGCCTTTTGGATGTCATCGAAAAACAAGTAGGTTCTGGTTGGATCAAAAAACAGATCATCCTTCGAGTTTTCCACTTCCTTACGTTCAGGAAAAAGAAATCCATCAACCTCTTGGTTGACATTTTCAGGGTCATCCAAAAGGGAGCCATAAAATGCCGTCATGTATCTGAAACCACTATAGCTCTGGTTCTTTGTGATTATTCTTTGGTTTACAGATCGAACTGGGACGTTTTTACTACACAGGTAAACGCCATTGGCGTCTAAATCGTTCTCTGAGAGTTTGAAATGCGCCCATTCAATTTCCGCCGCTTCATTTGCGACCTTGTCCCAGACAATTTCTGGTAAAGCTGAGGCACGAATGACCGAACGGGTTATGGTTATTTTGTTATGCTGAATGGGCGTCGGCATGTCCTCATTGGTTAGAGATTTTGAAGCAGCGAGCTTCCCATTTTTGAAAAATCTAATGTTGATTGTCGGAAGTGAAGTTCTTTCTTTTTTGGAATCCAGATAAAATCTCAGCAACAGAAGTCTTTTCAATTCTTTAAAAAGATAGTCGATACTTATATTGTTGTAGTAATCTGCTTCACCATTTTCATTCTTCAAATTTGTGAATGATACAGTGGTTCTGAAATCTTGATCGTCTGCACCGGAAATTGTATTTCCTGAGCTAAACGAGTTTATGCTGGTGGCAAATTTCCGTCTCTTTCGTTCGGTATCGCCGAACACACTGTCCACCGTAATCGTGTCAAATCGATGCAGATACTGCAGGCGACCAGAGCCGCGATTATTAAACCCTTTGCTCCGATCAAAGAATTCTTTGAATCTTCGATAATTGTCTTCGTTGAAGCCAATACCATTGTCCTCAATCTCCATTGTCTCAAAAGTTGAGTGGTCAAGGAGGCCTGAGAAGTAAAAGGAAATTCTTATATAAGGGCTTTCGCCATCAAGAAAATTGCGTGAAGCAATCGCCTCAAGCGAGTTTGACAATGCTTCCGTCATGGGCGCAAGCGGATTTTGGGACTTCCTGATTGTTTTCAGTGCGCCGCTAAGATTGATGAATGCCCTGTCGTCACTCATACCATTGGCTCCGCGTCGGGCTGGCCTGCTGACAGGGCGTTGATATAGGCTAGGCACAGGTCGCGGGATAGATAGCGACCGTGGGCTTCAGTTTCTTGGCGTTCGACGATGGGGAATGTGGAATAGATGTAGCGCACGTCGTCACGATCTGTGATGCCGTAGAGATGGAAGAACACGGCGTCTAGCTTGGCCCGAAGGCGCAAGCGGCGGTCTTCATCCCATGTAAACGGTGGGCGCACATTGCCGTCAGCGTCAAAATATCCCATGTCGAGCGCGAACGGTGCCATGTCGTGGGATGTGTAGGTGAGTTCTAAAACAGCCTCTTTCACAATTTCGGATGCGCTTTTTTGACCAAAGCCGACTTCTTCAAATCGTTCCGGCGGTATGACAGGAATTTGTTCCAAAATATACCAACTGAGGTGATTGGTTTGTGTCTTGACCCTAGCGCAATAGTCAAAAGGAATTGAATTTAAGTTCGCTATTACTAGGGGAGCAATTTGGCTTGCATCTGTTTCAATGAACAAATTTGAAACCGTATGACCTGAACCCGAATACGGAATGATGGTTGCGATCATAGATCGAACATTCGTCGATGCGGTCACGTCTTTGAAAGCGATTGACCAGCGATTTTTTGATTTCCATGGAACGTCTTTGTCCAATATCCAATATCTCGGCGGGGCAACGAAATTATGGTCTTGAAGCTGACCAAGGGTGCTATTCAACGGTTGACCTGTTCGGTCTACGTTTGCAGCATTTACTACAATCGTTGCCGCCCTGTGGTTATAGGCCTGTAACATTTTCCCTTCATACAAAGGTAACCATCGACCTTCCGCGTTTTGGTAATGATTACCTCCTACGCCCCAAGCCTTTTCAGAGATTTCTAATTCTTCAAGTGTTCGAAACTTATCTGAATCGCCCGACATGTGATACATATTTGCGTATTTCAAAGGCCATGTTTTGATCTCGCGTCCAGAAGACCTGTCCACAAACACTGGTGCGTTGGAATAGACTTCTGCGACTAGGGCTGCATCCCGTCGTGTGCGGAAAATTGGTGCTGTGCTGGTGTTCGGATTTACTCGTGCAAAGTCTGCAGCGCGTAATGGAAAACGACGTTCAGCATCCGATAACTCGGAGACATCTTGTAAGAAGAATGCGCACTGCGACGGCTCACTTAGAGGTGCTGGACTTGCGATGAAAGCACAAAACTTAAATCGACTATCAACATCGGGAAAAAAAGGCTTACCGCCGAACTTTGTCCGACGGTTTTCAAAGTCGTAAAGCGCTTTCAAACGCCCTTCCGTAGCAACGCCTTTAAAAAACTTTGCCGCTGTTGCATCTGAGGCAATTCCTGAAGGCGTTAGCAAGCCAACCATCCCATCCCGTCTGACCAGCTTCATTGCGCGCTCAACAAACAGCGAATAGAGATTAATGTCGCCGCCAGATAGAAGCGGATAGTCGCCATTTGATCTAGCTACAGCGGCTGCGGCTTCCGCCCGAGCACTGGCTTTTCGGAAATCAACCGCAAGAGGATCATTCGCGCTTTCGAGTGCCTCCACCATTTTCTTTCGGTCTGCGGCGTGTTTTGCCAATGCAATTTCCTGCCGCCTTACTTCAAACCATTTCACCTGTTCGAGTTTGACTTTCGCCCATGGCGGGTTGCCAATGATTGCATCAAATCCACCCACTAATTCTTCATTCAACCAATCAGTCCACACCCCAGGAAACGTGACTTGCCAGTTAAGAAAACGCTCTTCGTTTATGATGGCTTGGGCTTCGGTCAAAACCTCTTGAAACGCGTGATAAATTTCTGATGCGGTAAGTGTTTTCTTCTTTGATGTTTGCTCCGTTGCTTTTTCTGCAACAGGTTTGATTTTATGCCTCCCTGCCAGCACCATAAATGGATCGCCATAAACGCCGTCAATAAAGAACCTTATGCCTGCGCGCCTTGCTGGTGATTTTGTATCGATCCAATGCAGCGCGTGTATAAAACTTAGAAAACTATTGAGCGGCGCAGTCATGGACTGAACGCCTTCAAAAATCTCTGCTGAACGATGGGCTTCGGCAATCTCCGCATCGGGTAGCCGTTCGATCTGTTGCATCGATGCAGCCGATGCAATTGCATCCTTCATTGGCTGAACAAGGAATAGCGGATTGTCATTAAAGGAGAGTGTCTCTTCTTTGCCCTTTAATACCCACGAGCCAAATAAACTGTCGCCGCAACGAAGATGGTGATCAAGAAATGAAAGCGGTGCGCCAACAGTGAAACTGTGGAGCCACAATGCCACCTTGGCGAGTTCAACCGCCATTGGGTTTTTATCAACGCCGTATATGCAACACTTCAAGATCATGCGGCGAATGATGTGGCGATCATCAAGTTGTTCGATATCCACCGTCCAATTTTCTTGCTCAGCATTGGCAAGAATGGTGTTGCGGATTTCATCAATGCGGTCTGAAAGCGGTGAAAGATATTCTGCCCATTCTACCATTACGATTGAATCAGCCAAGACACCCTGAACTCGGTCGGCCATGTAATCAACAAGACTGACAAGAAAGTGACCTGAACCCATTGCAGGATCGCAAATTTTTAGATCAAGCAATGCTGTTGCTGGGTCTAGGCGTTTGAGCGCACCTATTCTGCGGGCTTCGTCTAAATCTGACGTTGCTAATTCTTCGGCCTTTTTGCGGAACGCATCGACGTGGCGTTCGATCAATGGGTCAAGTGTTTCACTGATTATGAGCTGAACAAGATCATCTGGCGTGTAATAGCTGCCCGAACCTTTGCGCGCAAAAATGTTCGGGCGAATGTCAACTAATTCACCTTCGCGAACCACTTCATGTTCCAGCAAGCGTTCGTAGATCGATCCCAATTGTTGAACGCTTAAATCACGGTAGTTGATATATTTTCGGGTTGCGCCTGAGCGTTCAAACGAGAGTCTGTCAATGACTTCGGCCATAATGTCATCTGGTATTTGAACCTCACGCAAAAGTGGCGTGCGTTTCGCATCAAACAATCCGCCATTATAGGGCGGCAAACCGATCGAGGTGTCGCCTTCATCAATGGCGAGGCACAGTGAATCCAACACTGACCAATAGCGTGTGGCTTTGGTTGAAAAGCTGTCATTGGCGTCTTTGCGCGTGCCGATTTCCTGACGCACTTTTTTGCGCAAGCCATAGTCGTCATAGCGTTTGTCATTGACGGGCAATAGATCGCGGTCTTCGGCGTAAAGAATAAACAGAAGGCGATACAGCAAGATTAACGCGGCTTCGCGAACATGATCGAGGCTGGCTTGTGGGGCGCGGTCTGCAATGGCGCGGGCAAGTAATGGATAAACAGAACTGAACACAAGGTTTGAAAGATCGTTTGCAACACGCTCTTCATAGACTTTGCCTTCGTCCATTGCGCGGGTGTGAAACGTCTGCAACGCGGGCGGTGTTGGTAGGAAGGCTTCTCTGCGAAAGACCAACATGAACACACGTAGCATATGGAGTTTGTTTTCAGGCGAAAGCTGAAAGAGGTCATTCGCGTGCGCGCCGATTCCAAGAAGGGAAGTCAAATCAATCTCTAGAAATTGTTCTGAAACGGAACGCGCACCTGAAAAATAGAGTCGCCACCGAGCGCCGTTGGTTAAAATACCCCACCGCACTGAGCCGCTGGTATGAATATCAAGTTGCCGCAAATAGCGAAGCATCTGCGTTGAAGGCGCAAGCTCTTCACCTTTGCCCGCCCGCCTATCCAGCGGTCTGTTCCATCGTTTGGATTCAACAATAGCCAGCCCGTGCTGGTATTTCTGAACTGACTTTACGTGCGTATCAGCCAGCCTCTTTGCCGCTTCATCACCAAACAAAAGACCATCGGGAACATCATCGCGACCTTTTTCAGACAAGTTCTGTTGTCGCATAAAGTGCGTCCAGCCCAATTCCTTCAAGACGGGCCAGATAAGATCATCTTCGGTGCGCGCCTCGTCTGGAGTTTTGGTTGTCGGGAACGCGCCAAAAATCCCCCGAAGCCTGCTCGCGAATTCTTCGACGTCCTTGTCTGAATAAGTCTGCCAGTCAGAATTTTTGGCAATCGCACTTGTCAAAAAATCGGATGTGAACAGGCTGCCTTGAAACGCGGTCTCGATAGTCATGCCTATGCCTTTAATTCATCGTGCGAAGGGTCGCGAATTCCGCCGTTATTTTGCGCACAAATTCGGCGAGGCTGAAACCGAGTTTCACACTGAGGTTGCAGGGCAAGTTTGACCGATTCGGGTGCGGCATGTTCCATCTTTGTTTTCTATCAAATCGCGACTGGCAAATGAAGGCAGGTTCAACGACTCTGTTACACTTCCCCACAGGGTCATATGATGGTCAAAATCAAAAATCTTGTGGTTGAGGTCGTTGGTAGGAGCTGTCGCCTCCATGGGCGAATACCATGGTGCTCATCCAAACCGCATAGGGTTGGTCGTGGGTTTCCAAAGGGGCGCGAAAGCCCGTTTGGTCTCCATGAAATGGTCTGGGTATCCATAGGGGCAGGAACGCCCTTTAGTGCCACTGGCGCGTGGTCGATGGGGTTCAGGGGAGAGCGAAGTCTCCCTGACCATGGGGGTGTTGGGGGTAGCTTGGAGGCTCCCCTGACTGGTGATGCAACGGTCAAACGATGCACTGGCTCACGAATAACCCACCATGATTTGACCCCAAACAAAGTCGTCGCTGACGCGAAGTTTGTCGGGCAAAAAAGTGGTTGGGTTTATGGAGTGAGGCAGCGGCTAGAGGGATGCAACGGGAGAGTGCCGCATGAAATGCAAAACGTCTCCCTTGCCAAGATAGCCCCTGTTTCAAATTTCGCGGACGCAAATTTGTAATACAGGGGACATCTTGCAGTCAGCATAAGCGACTAGTTTTGGATGTATTAGACTGGGCCTTTTTCGATGGATGGTTCGTCACTCATCCTGAAAACTCGAAGGAATGATCCGAGCAAGGCCTTTAAGGTATATCGACGGATCAGTGAGCAGGCTTATTGGAATTCGTGCGAGATAATTGGGTGTTGGGCCGCCCGCAAGAAAGCGCTGTGATAACAGCGAGCGATTTTGGTCTTGTCCTTTTTGAAGATAACTTGAAGGTAGAGGGCCAGCCAAAAGCACCCCGCCATGTGCGCCATATGCGAGCGTTAGATTGCGAATAAAGCTGCCCAATAAATTGCACCATGTTTCTATTGCGACCTTTGCCCAAACGCTGTCACGACTGTCAGACTCTGATTTGTCTAAGAGGGTTCGTGCTTCTAACGTACCATCAGGTTCTGCACTATTAATTGCACAAATCGCTTTATATATTGCCATGACGCCATGTCCTGAAAGGACGTCTTGAGCGGTAAGCGGTCGCAAAATTTTTCTCTCTACTTGTTCTAAGATGATTGCTTCCTCTTTTGTTTGAGGCGCTATTTCAAGATGTCCACCTTCGGATTGGATTGGCACCCAAGTATTTTGATTCTTCATGTCAACTAAGAACAGCCCAGAGACACCTACGCCTGACCGCACGCTAACGACAAGGATAGGATAGCCATCAAGCGGGATACCACTCTTTAATATTAGACGTGTTTGGATTGTTGCTGGTGCCCCATAAGAGAGTGCCATCATGTCGTTTAATACATCGAGTGTACGGACGCCCAGTTTTGCCTTTAACTCGTCAATTTTGAATTGCCAGCTTGCGTCCATCATCGTGATTTCAATACTGGGGTCGATCACGAACGAAGGGACGGACAACATAACGTGGCTGTCTTTTGGCTTCATCCCACGCTGTCGCATAAAATCTTTGATTGCGAATTCCAGCGGGTGAGCATGTTTGTTTAGGCTATCGGTCGGAACAACGACAATCTTCGTGTCGTCATTCAGATCATCGCTCGCGACGGAAAACTTGAGACGGGTTCTGCCGAAGTCGCAAAGGACAATTTTTGAACAAATTTCGTGGTGCATATTGTGTTCTCTTTTTATTGTCTCTATTTCCCCGCCGTTCTAAGTGCAATAGGCACGCCCGTGAAATCAGAAAGAGAGACTTCCCAATGCGTCCACTGTCGCAACTTCAGTCTTTAAGGTGTTGGGCGGACACGTCAAATGCTGAAAGTAATGCAGGTCCTCTAAAGGAAGAAACTTTAACCGCTTCAGAGGGATTGGGTAGGATTTCTGAAGTATTAAATTTCTCAAGACGCGAAGTTCCATTATATCCAGCTCAACTTGCAAATTCTTTATGGGATTGGTATAATTATGATGTGTTATACGGAGACCTTACGGTAAGAGAAATACTTGAGAATAGTGGATTGCGTGAAGATGAAGTTCAATCTTTGCTACCGAAATCTATTGAAACCGTGCGTGCGCTGGTTTCTGAATTCAAAGCAGCAGCAAAAAATGGCTCAAAAGAAGCATCTGTATCGGCGATGACGCTGCCAGATGTTGCTCCTGAAGTTTACCAAGGTAATCGAGGTGGTTCAAAGGACGGTGAAAATATTGTTGAATTTTTGCGACGTGTCTGGATGCCGTGGATCGAGGCGGGGGTGCTTAGTCGCAAGGATTTGAGGCGTTTAGATAAAAGGGCCGACGAAGGTGTTGCAAATTGGCTGCGCACGCGTGAGTTGCCTGTTGACGTTAGAATTCCAACTAGGGTCGAAGCGATAGACGAGGCTTTTGGAATAAAGAGCCTGTCAGCAGAGGAGCTAAAGGCTCAGATGCGCGAGCATGAAAGACTTGGCGCCATCTTGCGCAGGCGTTTAACCGCATTGGAAAAAATTTAACATATACCGTCAACGAAAATAGTTGACATTTATCGATATTGGTTAATGTTATCTGCAAGACGCGATGTCTTTGTGGGATTACAGCCATGGCAGAGGTATTCACCCCAAACGAGAATTCAGCAGAAGGCGACATGTCGCCAATGCGCCCTGAAACGCGGATTGAACGCGACACCTGCGACATTTGTAGCCACTGGTATTTTCAAGGTGAAGTGCGCTGCGAAGACTGCCCTTGGTTGATTGAGGAGTCTATATAATGGATTGCCCTATTTGCCTTAATCAAAGTTGCGGTGCCAATGCGTGTGACGTGTATGTGCCAGCGAATGACAACTTCAAAAGCGATAAGCGCGTAGTGGTTGTTCCACATGCAAGTCAACTTTTGACTAAGTCTTGTTATGCTCGTCTTGCAGTCGCCACAGCAAATCTTGGACTGTCACGCCAAGGTATCATCGATTGGATGCATGACCGCCTCTATCAAGAGGATGTGGACATTCGGTTTAGGGACGGGACGCCATACATTATCGGTGATGAAGACGTATATGATGCCTTTAATCACGATGAAAGTTTCCGCTGGCTTTCTGATTTCATCGCATCGGCTTCCAAGCAACCCATGCAGAAGCCGCACCATACGCTAGAGAGAAGACTGCGACTTTTGTCTCTAGCGTTTTGTATCGCAAAGCCGAAGGTTGCAAGACACTTTTTGCGATAGACTTTTAGAATTGGTATCTCTGAGCCGCGTCATAATCTAAGGCGCGGTTCCTTTTTTAACACTTCCCCCCAGACCAAAACAGCGTTCGTGCCATGCAGCCTCATGTCAAAATTGAGGATGCTTTCGCCATGAATGAAGATGCCAAAATTCCCGTTCGTTACAGCCGCCCCTCTGGCAAACCTCCTGTCACGCAAGATCGTTTGGTGCCTAACAACGTCGCGCAATACCCCGAACCATCGCGACGTCAAATGGGATCAATGATGAAGTCATTTCTGCTTATGGGGGCTGGGGCTGCGGCTCTGGCCGCCAATGAAAAATTGGCACCTGATGCCTATAAAATCTCTACCCTTCTTGGTGAATATGAGGCCAACATTGAAGAGGAGGTCTTTGCTCAAACCAAGGACATTGAAACTTTCTACGCGAACCAATTTGAAGATTACAAAGGTGAAGTCTCAAAGTATGTGGAGGCAAGCAACATCGCTGTCCGCGCACACAATGATGCAGTCTTACAATACTACAAGGCGGCGTATGATCGGACGCAATTGCTCGCCCAAGCGGTGTATAACCTTCGCCGCTTTGCTGTGGAGAAATTTATAAATGCTGCTGAGACATTGAACTCAACCGATCTGGCGATTAGTTCGGGCGCGCTCGCAGGTGGTCGTGTTATTGGCTTGTTTGATCCCAGTCTCGGGGAAGCGTTTCGGCAATACGGCACAACGGGCGGTGAACTTGCGGCGGCGCGTCTTGAAGAGTTCTTTAATCGTGGAATGGCAATTGAGCTTCCAGATATCGACGATGTTCTGCCTTCACCCGAAGATGTGATTGCTGACCTTGAAGGCATTGCATTGCCTGACGCTCCCGCGCCGCCACGCATTCGCGTTTATGGCGAGCGCGCACTTGGTGGTTCTGGCGGCGGCGGGCGCGAATAAAATGTCCCGCAAACGATTTGGCGAGAATTTCAGCTTCTTCTCAAATACGCAACGCGATCTGCAACGGCAGTTCGAGCAAACGCGCGCCATCGAGCGCGCGTTTGAAATTGAAAACCTGATGGCGAATGCAAGTGCCTCTGATCTTCTCGGTGATGGCCGTTTGGCTGACACGAAAGACATTGAAGATGCTGGTCTTTTGAATGGCAAGGGGCTTATCGTCGGCGGGTGGGATGGCGAGTTCATCACTTATGATGGTGATGGCTCTCTCATCACATTTCTGCGTGCTGGTGGTGGGAAAAATGTCTGCTTCATCTTCCCGAATTTGGCGTTCGCCAAAGATCGCTCTTTGGTTATAGTGGATATCAAAGATGGAGAAAATGCATATTGTTCGGCTGACTATCGCCGTGATGGCCTCGGGCAAAAATGTATATTCTTGAACCCGTATAACTTGCTCGGGTTTTTGAACACTAAGATAAACCCATTGGCTGCGCTATTGGATTTGAAGAACTCTGGCGTCTCCATTGACTCAGAATATGACGATATTGCTGAAATCATTATCCCGTCGCCACTCAAAAAATCATCGAGTGATTGGGTTGTGTCGGGCGCGCAACAAGTGATCGCTTGGTTGCTCAATTATCTGGTCGTCGATGATCCTGAAAATCTGAACCTTGGTTATCTGTGGCAGTTTGTGAATTCTGGCGGGCGCGAACAGGCGGACTTTTTTGCCTTCATGAAAGTCTCAAACGATGAAACGGTTGCCGCTCGTGCAAGCATGTATGAAGCAATGGCTTTGGATGCGCCAAAACAATGGCTCGCCTATATGTCGGAAATCCAAAAGGCGGTTTCCGTGTTCAAGCCTGATACGTCTCTTGAACAATCGACGCGCGCGAATGAGTTTGATTTTGCGGCTTTAAAATCTGAGCCGCATACGCTTTATATCGTGTTGCCATCAAAGAAAGTTGAGTCCGCCTCAAAATGGCTTGGGCTAATTCTCAACCATATTATTGAAGCGGTTGCAGCCGCGAGCGGCGACGTGCGCACCACATTTATCTTAGATGAAATGCCGCAGTATTTTGCGCCTGCGATCTTGAAGGCATTGAGGCTATATCGCGCGCGCGGGATAAACTTTTGGATGTTCGCACAGTCCAGATTATCCCTTCTATCGCGGTGGAGTAAGGATGCCGTGGGCGAGCTAGAAGACCAAGCGGCTGTCACGATCTACAAGAATGTGACTGAACCAAGTGTGCTCAAGGACATTGAATACTGGTCGGGCAACATGACAATCTTAAGTCGTAATGTGGGTCACAACGGCGGTTTCCAACAATCGGGAAGTGCGGGGCTTTCAGAGTCTAAGCGTAGCGTTTTGCAAGCGGAAGACATTATGGCCTTGAACCAAGACCAGCACATTATCCGTGTGTCCAACATGCCGCATCTGATCATTGCGGAGACGGTGCCATATTTTGCGGTGCCTGAGTGGAATGAAAACTTAAATGACGTGCGTTCAATGCACAACGGCGCAAAAGCCCCGTGTGGCAAGACTGAGGGGCAAAATGAATGACCGCCGAAAAAATCAGGAGTGGTTTCAATCGGGAAGTCGGCAAGACCTCCCATGAAGCCCAGTTCAGACAACGTGGGGACAGGCTGATTGAACGTGCCAATGCCCATTTTGAAAAGCACTCTGGCGCATGGATCAACAAACGCTATGGCGAGTTGCTGAAATCGAAGGCCGCGCCGACCCCAGAGTTAACCCCAAATGGCATGCGCGAAAGCGTCTTTCAGAAGGCGCATAAGGCTGCATCTAGGGAGGTATACAGCCGCCATTTCAACAGGATCAACTCGATCCAAAAGGCGGTCGAGCATGCGGTCAAAGGCAAAGGACAAGTTCAAGAAAAAGTCCAAAAACACCTAGAAAACAAGGGAAAAAAGAATGAAATCGCAAGATAGTCTAATAAAACAGAGACTTATCTTCCTTTTTGATTGATTTTATTGGGGTTTTTATGTTATTCTGATGGTAGATGGACGGTTTTGGCTTGGGCAAGTTACCCCCAAAACACTTTTAGAGACATCTAAGCTGAACTCAATTGAGCATTGGCTCTTGAGGGATAATAGATATGGAAACGCTAAACGACATTTTTAATGCCAATGGTGACAAATATCGGGCTTTGGTGGCAGAACTCGATGAGTTCGACGCTGCCCGCAAGGATGACGTCATAAAGATATTGCTGACCATCTCTGAGCTTTTTGTCGATAACGCCTTTGGGCTGGGCGCGGTGGATCTAGCTATTAAAGCTCGCGATAAATTATCTTCACAAGAGTCAATTGGATATGATACGATTTTACCTCTCACATTGCATGAGCCTGCCCTCCCTATTGAACCCGAGGATTCAAAGGGTGAGCTGCCTATTAACGCCAAAAAACTGACATTTGAGGACTATTCGCCATGACCGCCAAACCGCCGACCAAAGCCGTGATTTACTGTCGGGTATCAACTACACGGCAAGCGACCGAGGGTCATGGTTTAGACAGTCAAGAGACACGCTGCCGCATGTTCGCTGAGGCCAATAAATTTGAAGTCATTGGCGTATACCATGATGATGCGTCTGGCAGTTTGATCAAGCGGCCTGCCATGACTGATATGTTGAAATTTCTGTCACGGCAAAAAGAATCCGTGGTTGTGATCATCGACGATATATCGCGTCTTGCGCGGTCGATTGAAACCCATATCACCTTGCGTGCGAAGCTTGCGGGTGTAGGGGCTGTTCTTGCATCACCATCGATAAAGTTCGGGCAAGATAGCGATAGTCAATTCTTTGAACATCTGATGGCGATTGTAGCCGAACATGGCCGCAACAAGAACGGCGAGCAAGTTAAATCACGTATGTTAGCCCGCATGATGAATGGTTATTGGACGTTCAATTGTCCAACGGGCTATGAGTTCAAAAAATTGCCAGAGCACGGCAAGATACTGGTGAAGCAAGAACCCCACGCCTCGACCGTTAAAGAGGTCTATGAGGGGTTTGCAGCAGGTCGGTTCACATCCATCATCGAAGTTCTTCGCTTTCTACAAAACCATCCTACATGGCCTACGCGCCTCAAGAGCGCGATCACATCTGAATCGGTCAAAGACCTTTTGACGCGCCCCCACTATGCGGGCGTCATTCACTATCCAAATTGGGGATTGAATTATATCAAGGGCAAACATGAGCCGATTATCAGCTTTGAAGTTTTCCAAGCTGTGCAGGATAGATTGAAGGCCAAGGCGCAAGCTCCAGCGCGCGCAAACATTTCTGATCATTTTGCTTTACGTGGGTTTGTCGATTGCGGCTGCTGCGGCAAGCCTATGAGTTCTTGCCTCTCTAAGGGGCGGTATGACTATTACCCCTATTATCTCTGCCACAACAAAGCCTGTGAGGCTTACGGCAAGTCTGTGCGGAAAGAGGTTATCGAGGGCGAGTTTGAAGAATTGCTGCAAACGCTTCACCCAACTAAGCCGCTATTCGATTTAGCGGCTGAGGTGTTCAAAGACGTTTGGAATAGCCGCGTCAAACAAGCCAAATCTCATATTCAGCATTTTGAAACTGAGCTCAAAAAACTCCACGATAAAGCTGAGATGTTTTTGGAGCGCATCGTGGAAGCCGATTCGGAAATCCTGATCAAAACCTATGAAGACAAGATCAAAAGCATCGAAGCTGAAAAGGTCATATTGAGAGAAAAGATCGCAAATCACGGTCGTCCGCAAAGATCGTTTGATGAAACTTTTAGAACCGCTATGGAATTCCTTCAAAACCCTTATAAACTATGGGTTTCTGGGCTGTTTAGCGACAAGCGCGCCGTGCTAAAATTAGCGTTTGCAAGCAATCTTTCGTATGTCCGAAATGAGGGCTTTAGAACCGCAAATCTCGCAACACCTTTTAAGTTTATCAAAGACTTAGTAGGAAAAACAACTGAAATTAAAGAAATGGTGGAGCCAAGGGGAGTCGAACCCCTGACCTCTTGAATGCCATTCAAGCGCTCTACCAACTGAGCTATGGCCCCATCTGGTTTGGAAGTTTAGTCCAAACGGATCGAGTTGTGGGCTCCACCGAACCCACAAGAGGGCCGCGTATAGACGTCTCAGCCGAGGGGATCAAGACGGGCGTCGCAGCGGCGCTGCAGCAAGCGTTGTCAGCCGTCTCTTCCATCCGGCATTTCTTGCCAAACAAGGTGTCAGAAACGCAAAAGGCCCGCCCGTACCACTTAATGCGGCGAGAGCAGGCCCTTTTTATCGCTTGGCACCCCCCAAAGGCGGCGCAGGCTTTAAGCCTTAGCGGGGGTCGACGTCATCATCGTCTGGACCGGGAATATCGCCCAGATCGTCGTCGATGAGGTCTTCGTCATCTTCTAGGAAGGGCACTTCATCATCGCCAGCGGTTGGATCATCATCGTCCAGCTCTTGCTCAGAGAAGCCTTCGGGCACGTCTGCGCCGCCAGTGCCTTGGTTGATTGGGTCAGACTCTTCATCGTCATCGAGTTCGAGTGGCGCTTGGTCGACGGCTGCTGCATCGAGCTCTGCCGTGACTTCTTCATGCTCCATTTCGTCTTCGTCCATATCGGGATCGATGACTTTTGCGGGTGCGTCTTCATCATCCTCTTCAGCGGCCGCAGCCAGCTTGGGATCAAAGGCGGTTAGACGTGCTTTGGCGCGACGGGCTTTGACGGCCTCGTCATCGGGGTCAAACACATTGCCACATTTGGGGCACTCTGCAGGCCGCTTGTGTAAGTCATAGAATTTTGCGCCGCAGGCGGGGCACAATTGTTTTTCGCCAAGGTCAATTTTAGGCACTGTTGGGGCTCCACTGGCCGATCGCCACATTGGGAA
>JAIXUS010000073.1 GCA_027483445.1 Bacteroidota bacterium
AAGGCGGCCGCACCGTTGGTGCAGGCGTTGTGGCAGCTGTGGTTGAATAAACCACTTCCGGCCTGAGGCCATCGAAATAAAGAGCGCCCTGACCGAAAGGTCGGGGCGTTTTTTTGTGCTTTTACCATTCATTGCCTCCGAGCGCTCAGTGCGTAGAAATCCACTAGGACACTCCATTTATTTCGGAACAAAACAGCAACAAAGACTTGCAATTCGAATCAATTCATGGTGTCAAAAATAGTCCCGCCGGATGTTAGTTAGGGCCCGCAATGAAATTGTTGAATGCGACGGAGTTTAGGGTCATGCGAGAGAGACGGGGGCTAAGTATTGATCAAGCGGCAAGTGAATGCGGCATCGATGTGCGCACAGCCTATCGCTATGAAAGTGGTCATTCTGTTGCACCAGCCTCTATCCTAAAGCTGCTGGCTGTAGATAAGCCACAGGTTGCCAGAAAATCTGATAAATGGTTCCAATTCATCGACTTGTTTGCAGGTATTGGCGGGCTGCGACGAGGCTTTGAATCCATCGGTGGCGAATGTGTTTTTACCTCTGAGTGGGATGCCTACAGCCGTAAAACTTATGCGGCAAACTTCCCAGTCGATCACGAGTTTGGTGGGGATATCCGCGAATACTCGGCAAATCCGGCACGGATACCATCTCACGACGTCCTGCTGGCTGGCTTCCCATGTCAGCCGTTTTCTATTGCCGGCGTATCAAAAAAGAATGCACTAGGGCGACCACATGGATTTTTGGATGATACCCAAGGAACGCTATTCTACGACACCGCGAAAATCATCGCACATCACCGCCCTGCAGCTTTTCTTCTTGAGAATGTAAAAAACCTAGAGCGACATGATGGAGGCAAGACCTTCGCGACCATCAAGGCGGTATTAGAACAAGAGCTAGGCTATCACATTCAGCACCGAGTGATCAGTTCGGAGGGATGGGTGCCGCAGAAAAGAGAGCGGATTTTCATAGTTGGATTTCGCGACAAAACAGATTTCGATTTCTCGTCATTGAAAGTTCCATTGCCCGGTTCTGGCCCAAAACTTGGTTCGATCCTGCAATCCCATAATGAAGTGGATTCCAAATACACTCTAACCCAGCATCTATGGGATTATTTGCAAGCATATAAAGAGAAGCACGCGGCGGCGGGCAATGGCTTTGGTTTCGGATTGGTGGGACCAAACGATGTCGCACGGACGCTTTCTGCCCGATATTATAAAGACGGATCAGAGATTTTGGTCGCTCAGAAAGGGACCCGTCCTCGTCGATTAACACCAAGAGAATGTGCGCGGCTTATGGGGTTTGACGCCCCAGATGGGGACAACTTTCAAATCCCAGTCTCCGATACCCAAGCCTATCGGCAATTCGGTAATTCCGTTGTTGTGCCGGTTGTGAAGGCGGTGGCGGCGCATATGGAACATAGTTTGCGGCGAGTTTTGAGTGAGGAGCCTGTGGCTTCAAATCCTTTACCTGCGGCGACCCAGAACCGAGTAGAGGAAATTATTCGGCAGTTTGGCTGATGTTATTGGCGGAGAAAAATGGAGCACTTTGAAAGCCTCGAAGAACTGAAGGCCGCCATGCGTCAAGCTGGCGTCATTAGGTTGTATCAGAAATCACTTGCTCCCAATGATAACTATAAAAATCAAATTTATCTCGGTGGAAGCTTCTCTGTTCTCAATCAGCTCCCTACGAAGCGACCAGAAGTTCAAGAAAATGGCAAGACTATTTGGGCTCAAGTCGATTTTTGGTGGCTAGAGAGAGACAACGAAAAGCTGCTTGCGCCCCAAACGAAGTTAATTTTGTATCCCCAGTATCCCGAAGTAAGGCTATCTGGCTTTCTAGCCGGATGTAATAGCCAGCGCGGTCATTATTTTGACCCAAGTAAGCTTGGTAGGACGGTTGGACGAGTTATCTTTTTGGGAGTTACGGCTAAAGGGCAGATAATTGGGCATGTGACGGCTGCGGGTTCGAAGTTATCAAGCCAGACGTTTGAGAGGCTTGATCCCCAAGATACCACATTACTACGACCGATATCGTTGCATGATAGGGTTGATGATCGTCAACAATTGCTCTCGGAGTTGGCTAGAATTCATCGGCAAGGGTGGATTGAATCAAAAAGCTTAAGAGCGGATGGAACCATTCAACCATGTACCTCTTCAAACTGTGTTGGACTGACGCTCGAAGCAGAACTCGGTGTTGCAAAGAATGGTCGCCCTGAGCCTGATTTTCTGGGGTGGGAAATCAAGGCATCCTTAGTGAGTAGACTTGATAGGCCGCCTACTGCAAAGCCGCAGACACTTTTCACGCCTGAACCTACATTTGGTTTTTATAAAAGTGATGGTGTAGAGGCCTTTGTCCGAAAGTATGGTTACGTAGATAGGAAGGGACGATCAGACCGTTTGAATTTTGGTGGAAAGTTTGTCTGTGGAGTGAAGGCTAGTCTTACAAATCTAACTCTGGCAATTGATGGCTACAATCCAACCAAAGGGACCATTGAGAATTCTGGTGGCGGCATCGTTCTCCATGACCAATCCGGTGAAGTAGCGGCAGGGTGGACTTTTAGCGGGTTACTTGAACGATGGAGTCGCAAGCACGATAGAGCTGCCTACGTCTCTGGAATTAAGGATCCAAGCCAATGGCAATTTCGGTACGGTAATGATGTACGATTGGCGGTTGGAACAGATTTTTCGTTGTTCTTGAAAGCTGTTTATGATGGGCTTGTATTCTACGACCCTGGCATCAAGATTGAAGATGCTTCGACCGCAAGACCTAAGATAAAGCGGAGGAGTCAGTTTCGGATTGCATCAAACAGACTTTCTGATCTTTATCACCAAGTTGAAAATGTAAAACTGGAAGCTGGTTGAGGTGAGTTTCTTGCCGTTCAAAAAAATCCCCCCACACCCTGCCAATTCCCCCCAATCCCACTCGAATACCCCTACCCAAACCGCGATATTCTCCCTATGTTCTCCTGATGGCGCGTACCCCTTCCTCCCGACCTCGTAAGCCCAATGCCCATCCGACAACGGACAAGATG
>JAIXUS010000026.1 GCA_027483445.1 Bacteroidota bacterium
GGTTCGTCGCTGGGCGCATTCATCAAGCTCATCGAGGGCCTGCGCTTTGAAACCCAGCAGCTGCCGCTGCCGGAGATGGTGCAGGTGATGATCGAGAAGAGCGGCCTGATCCTGCACTATCAGTCGGAAAAGGAAGGCGCGGACCGCGTCGAGAACCTCGAGCAGCTGGTGGCGGCGGCTACCGTCTTCGTGTCCGAGGAAGGCTTCGGTCTCGATTCGCCCGCGCTGCTCGGTCCGCAGGCCCAGCCGGCCGCCGCGCTGGTCACCACCGGTGACGGCACCGAGATCATCGATACCGACGCGCCCTTGGTCACCGTAATGTCGCCCCTGTCCGCCTTCCTGTCGCATGCATCGCTGGAGGCTGGCGACAACCAGGCGCAGGCGGGGCAGGACGCGATACAGCTGATGACCGTGCATTCGGCCAAGGGCCTCGAGTTCGACGCCGTGTTCATCACCGGCCTCGAGGAGGGGCTGTTCCCGCACGAGAACAGCGAGGAGGCCGACGGCGGCGTCGAGGAAGAGCGGCGGCTGATGTATGTGGCGATCACGCGCGCGAGGAAGCGCCTGTACATGAGCTTTGCGCAGACCCGCATGCTGCACGGCCAGACTCGCTACAACATGAAGTCGCGCTTCTTCGACGAGCTGCCGGAGGCTAGCCTGAAGTGGCTGTCACCGAGGGTGCAGTCGCACTGGTTCGGACTGCCGCAGCAGAAGGCGGCGTGGATCGATTCGCCCGACGTCGGCAACAATCAGATCGCGCAGAAAATGAGCCGCGACGTCGGCTGGCGCGTCGGCGAGAACGTGCGTCACGCAAAGTTCGGCGACGGCGTGATCGTCAATATCGAAGGCAGCGGTACGCAGGCGCGCGCGCACATCAACTTCGGGCGCATCGGGATGAAGCTGCTGGATCTGGGGATTGCGAAGCTGGAGCGGGTGGCTTGACCTTCGGGAGGGCGTCAGTCAGCCGAAGATTTTTCCAAACAGCGATTGCCTCATGCTGGAGTCGCAGACCTCGAAAACTTCAACTTCTTCGCCGGTCTGCAAAGTCATTTGCTTTCCCTGATTCGCCGGAGAGACAGGCGACTTGATGTTGGTCATGGGATTGAAGCCTGCCCGCTCATGAGACCGGCTTTGTATGATCTGCTTGACCAGCGCGCGGAAGGGGGAGCTCAGCGTATACGCAAGGTTTTTTATCTTGCTTTGGGCAGATTTGGAAACGGTCCGGCTGTCGTTGAGTGTCTTCTGGCCCTCTCCACTCCTCGTCACGGATGTTCGAAGATAAGTGTCTACATATGAGTGGAGGGGACGTTCAATAGACATGAGCTATGACTATTCTTCTATTGAGCTTTTTCAAGGGAGCAACAAGGCTCCACGCTACTTGCGTTGGGAAATAGATGGAGACACGGTATGAATACTGGCATCGTAATTTTCAATAGGCCGCTTCAGTGCCGCACTCAAGTCAATTTCTCTCCGGTCAAACACATCTTGGCTTAAAAATTTTCCATCTGTTTGAGAAAAATTCTTCTGAGCTTGCCTCTGTTCTCTTTGCTGCGTTGTGAATTCATCGACTTTTTCGCTGTAGGATTTCACGGAGCAACCTTTTCCTCCATCCATCGTGACTTTGTCCAAGGCTTGCAGGGCTTGCTCCTTCGTCATTCCCTGATTCATGCAATGTTTGACGAGGTCCTTGCTCGTCGCGATGTGACGCCCTTTAAGAAAATTCATTATTTTTTTGCCTAAGGTATCGTTGCGCACACCTTGTAATTGGCCCTTCATCTCACCGGTGACTTTATCGGTTTTGACACCGACCCACATCACGATGTGATTGTCGGTTTTTTTGCCGCGTTGTATGTTGAGTTCGACTGTTTTCCCGGCAGCACTGGCAGGAATCTTCATGATGTTTCCCCTGATAAATTTGTGAAAAAGCGACACATCCTTCATTTTGTGGCGACAATTTCAAAACCCAACCAGTCAGTAACACTAAATTTAATTCTGTTCTGGCCGTTCGAACATCGCCGTGTAGGTTGGATAGAAAGAGCAGTACATCACGAGGGTGAGGATCACCGACAGCGGCATCAGCAGCATGACGGTGACGAGAGTCTTGCCTAAGAGCAAGCCGAGGATGGCACTAACGATCGCGGGTACGGCGATGCCGGCCACGATCCAGCCCAGTGCGTAGGCGAGGAAGGCCCTGCCGCAGCGGCGCACGGCAAAGAAGCTGTAAAAGATGGCCTTGAACAGTCCCATCCGCTGCCAGGTCGCCAGCGGCGCGGCGTGCCAGAAGCCCATCGCGAACGGCAAGTACACCAGCACGGCAAACAGCATGGCCAGCGGCAGGCCGGCCACGGCCACGTCTTCATCGTCCGGCTTCAGCTGGCCGGACATCAGCTTCCAGAAAACACCGCCGTCGATTAGCGATGACGCGGCCACCGCCAGTACCGCGGCCAGCAGGTAGAGCGCGCCCAGCCGCAGCAGCGTGCCCAGGGCCGGCGAGCGGAAGGCCGTCAGCAGCAGGTTGGGCCGCACCTTGCGTCCGGCCTCGATCTCGACGCAGGCCTGCATGAAGGCCATCGTGAACGCCGGCACCAGCAGCAGCGGCAGCAGCTGGCCGACGAGCGGAACCAGCGACAGCGAGAACATCAGCAGCATGTACAGTAAAAACAGCATCGACAGCTCGGCCGGCTGTTTGCGGAACAGCGCGAAGCCCTGGCGGATCCAGTCGATACCGGCGCTGGCGGGCTGGCGTTCCATCAGGCGAGTGCCTCGACCGGATGCGCGATCCGGTGCCGCAGGATGCGCTCGAAATGCGTGGGGTCGTGCGGCGTCAGCATCTCGGCCTCGCGCGGCAGGTAATAGTCGAACAGGCGCGACAGCCAGAAGCGCAGCGCGGCCGCGCGCAGCATCGCCGGCCACGCTCGCCTCTCCTCGTCGGTAAACGGGCGCACGCCGGCATAGGCATCGAGCAAGGCGCGCACGCGCACCGGGTCGCTTGCGCCGGTGTCGAGGGCTATGCACCAGTCATTCACAGTGACGGCCACGTCGAACAGCCAGGTGTCGCAGCCGGCAAAATAGAAATCGAAGAAGCCCGACAGCCGCTCGCCGTCGAACATCACGTTGTTGCGGAACAGGTCGGCATGGATCGGGCCGTTGGGCAGGGCGTCGTACACATCCGAAGCGGCGAACGCCTCCTGGAAATGCATCTCGGCACGCAGCAGTTGCTGCGCCTCCTCGGGAATGTAGGGCAGCACCACCGGCGTGGTCTCGCGCCACCATTCGAGCCCGCGCAGGTTGGGCTGGTA
>JAIXUS010000008.1 GCA_027483445.1 Bacteroidota bacterium
GAAATATGGAAAACTCCACCCTCACCCACGAGGCTGCCAGGAGTTTCCCACATTTCAACAGGACACAATCAACAAAACTTTATATTTTTGATTGTAGCTAATTAAGGGGAGGCTTCAAATTTCTTTGTAATGTTCTACAGAGTCAAAGTCGGCTGTCTTGAAATGCATTTCTGTATGGTCAATGTAGTAGTCAAGTGTTGCCAAAACCAAGTCCCGATACATTAAAAGTTGAGCCTGCTTTTCTTCTTTGTTGAGTTTATTGTTTGTCATAAGCTGAGTCGTCTTTTAAGCTGCCGCATAACGGTTCGCGCACAAACGCCGGCTAGGTTTGGTAACCGAAATCTTTCAGCCTACGATAAAGATACAAAGAAATGAAAATGATTAACTTTTCGAAATGCTTGAATGGCGTTTAGGCGGGTATTAGGTACAGTTAATTTTTGAGGCCAAGTTCTTTTTTCTCTGCTTCAGTAATTTTTCTTCCCAAATTGTCAAACCACCAATTCAGATTAGGTGGATAGCAATTTACAGTATTACTTTCAATATCTTTTTCTTCTTCAATTAGCATGATATTTAGTTCACTTCCAATTTTAAATCGTGCTTGGTATTCATTCATTACACCTTTGTTATTTCGAATTTTGAATATGTGTTTCATAGAATATACTTCTGATGACTTTATCTTTTCATGAGTGGCTCCATCAAGAGTGCTATAGACATGGTAATTTACAAAGGAAACATTTTCATAGGTTTTTGGATTAGTTGAATATTTAAAAATAAAATCAGAAATCAAATTTTGAATAATTATTTGCTGTTTATTTTCTTCTATAGTTTGTATTGCTACCTTATACATCATTTCGGCAAGCTCTCTTGTGGACTTAGTTGGGAATGTGTCCTTTCCTTGTTGGTATATATTAACAGCTCTTTCTTTTTTTAAGATTTGTAGATGCTTTTCATTCAGGCTGTCTGGGTAAGTCAAACAAATCCCGCCGAATGCATATAGCTGAACAATTTCACTGCTATTCTCATATAAGCTGTCTAACTCATTGAATTTTCTCTCAAATAAAATCGACTCACCACTCGATACTAATTTCTTTTCTTTTTCTGTCAATTTGCCATTCATTTCCATTACTACACAATTACATTCCGTTAAAGTATTTACGAATTCTGAAATATTAGTTTTGTTTGGATAACTTATAATTACAGAATCTTTTTGAGAAATGCTATTAATTGCAAAAGTCATGATTAAAATTACTAGTATACTTTTCATGGTCTTATTTTAATTGAACCTAACGGCTCGCGCACAAACGCTGGTTAGCTTTGGTGACCGAAAGATATCAGTTCACCACGAAATTTCCAAAGGCTCATGAGCTCAAATTTTCCCCCAAAACGAACTGGCGATTATGCACTGTTATAGGCAGGTCTATTTTAATCTTCTGCCAATCTTTTTCGGATTTTGTCTTGTGTCAAAAATTGTTGAAACAATAATTAAATCCTCACTAATTCGGTAAATAACTTTGTAGTTTTTTATTACAATAAAAAAGTAGTGTAATTTTCTATTTTGTAGCAACGGCTCTCGAACTCCTAAATTAGGGTTATTTTGAAGTGTCTCAGTTTCTGTAATTATTTCATTAACAATTTTTAATGCAACTCTTCTGCCAGCATTAAGATTGTAATAACTAAAAATATCCTTCAGTCTTTTCTCTGCCTCTGCTGTATAAATTACTTTCATTTCCACTTTTGAATCTTCTTTTTAAGTTCATTAGAAGTGGTGATTTTTCCAGTTGATAAATCGTTTTCAGAGTTATCTATCATGGCATTGAAAGTTTTCAAACTCATGGGTGATCCCAATTCCTGTTCTAGAAATTTGATTCGTTCTTCTTGAAGAATTGACTCAAGCTTTTTAATAATGTCTTCATTTTCAACTTTAAGCAGTTCCTCTATGAAATGCAATTTCCTTGAATCTACTTGTGTTCTCATTGATTGTCTTTTTTCAAATGTACAAATTTTTGTGATGCAAACTATCTGACTAGCCCATAACGGTTCGCGCACAAACGCCGGTTGGGCTTGTTGACCGAAAGTTATCAGTTCACCACAAAAATTCCAAAGGACCGTGAGCTCAAAATTTTCCCCAGAAACCCAGCTGGCGGTTATGCGCTGTTAGCGGTTCGG
The DNA here is from genome assembly GCA_027483445.1 of Bacteroidota bacterium. GTDB lineage: Bacteria > Bacteroidota > Bacteroidia > M30B66 > M30B66 > CAMCXT01. The sequence goes on from JAIXUS010000008.1 coordinate 2,167, forward strand.
CATTCTTTCTCGCTGTTCATTTAGTCGGTTTCTTAATAGTTTTTCCAAGTCAGCAAAGTCATATTTTAAGGTCGTGGATGTTATTGATAATGGTGTTCCATACATTTTCATATTTCCTGCCATTAATTTACGTTTCATTCCGCTTACCTTTTCTAAAATTCCGTTTGGGTCATTTGTAAAAATGAGTAAAAACTTTGTCGACATAACTTGTTCGGTTCTAATTTCTGTTATGTCTGCCCATTTTATTAGTCCAATGCTCGAAGCGTTTGTATTGTCAATAATGCCATTATCGTCAATGGTTAGTCCAACACTTTTTTCGAATACTTTTTTCGTCCCATAAATCCCTGTCGTACTGAAAAACAAAATGCTTGCTAATCCTATGCCTTTTACAAGTGTCGGGTTGAACCTTGTCTGTTGGTCTGCAACTGTAGTAAAAAGATAAAGTCCTAATACTATAAATAGAATTGAGCCTGCAATACCGAATAGTAGTTTTGTCTTGCTGAGTGGAATTTCAATTTTGTTCATTTTTTTTGTTTGTTTCTTTACTGTTCATTTTTGCAGGGGGCGTCTTATGCTGACTGCTAACTAACATTTATCCGCAAAGTTCTTCATGCCATTTACGGTATTGTTGTTTCTGTAAAAATATGTAATTCGCCTGAAAGTTTAATCCTGTTAATCTTCGGTGTGAGATTTCCAGTTCGGTGCATTTTTTACAGACAATTGGATTCTATAAAAAGGGTTCTCCGGTAGCCCTTTACGTAAGTGCTTCCGGTTAAAACTATATTCTTCATTTTGCTGTTAGAGCCATTTGCTTCGGAATGAACAGTATTCGATTTGTGTATCATAAACACCTTTGCCTCTTTCGGCAAACTCAGGGCACCGCCTTTCAACTTCGACCTTTTGCCTTTCCCCTGTTTTCGCGCAAGCGGGTGAAGCGGATACCCCGAAAAACAGAGCGAGTGTGGGTTTGAGAGCGAAGAGAGGGTGAGCGTGTGAGTAAGTGCAAAAGGGTTTCTTGAAGCGGCTCTGTTTTGAGGAGTAGCAGCGGAACACGCGGTGCCCGGCGGGAAAGTAAAGGTGAAAGAAGGGCATTAGCGAGGCATGCGCCCACATCCAACAAAAACACATTGAACCACGAAATTTTACTGGTGCGCTGATTGATGCGCTCCACCAATTTTTTTCGACTTCGAAATGCGCTTCTGCGATTGGATGTTTTCGCCAGCCCTCAACCAGCCCATCAGCCAGGCTACCTGAATACTAAATCTTTGATTTCCAGCTTTGGCCCTGCCAGTTCGCGCAGCCGTTGCAAGAGCGCCGTGCGTAAAAAGCTGAGCTCGGAGCGAAGGGCGGGCGATTCGATGCTTACGTAATAAATGCCGTCTTTGAAATTGACCGATCGGGTGCGCTTGGCCACCATGGTTCCTGCTACCTCTTCCCAGGCCTTTACCACGCGGTATTCGCGGTAGCCGTCGAGCAAGCCGTACTGTCCGAGCATTTGCTCCAGCAATTCAGACACAGCGCTTTCGTTCGACTTTTTTCGCATGCTTCAGGACTTAATTAATCGGTGTTTTGGGTTTCGGCCATGGCCGTGGGCTCAATCGAAAAGCGGTCGAAGGCACAAGCGATGCTGCCTAAAATCTCGGCCACCCGTTCGGGGTGCGAATCGGTAATGAAGATTTGCCCAAAATGCTGCTGACTCACCAGCTTCATGAGTGCCGTGATGCGATCCTGGTCGAGTTTTTCGAAAATGTCGTCGAGCAGCAACAAGGGCTTGATGCTTTTCTCTTCTCTGATGAGGTCGAACTGCGCCAGTTTGAGGGCGATGAGTATTGATTTTTGCTGCCCTTGACTGGCAAAGCGCCTGATGGGCAATCCGTTAACGGCAATTTCGAGGTCGTCTTTATGCACGCCTTCGGTGGTGTACTGCATCACACGGTCGCGCTCCGCACTTTTGAGCAGAAGGTCCTCCATACTACTTTCGTGCAAGGCCGATTTATACTGGAGGCTTACCATCTCGCGGTCGCCGCTCAAGAAGCGGTAGTAATTGCAAAAGAGCGGCTCGAGCCGATTGAGGATGGCGGCGCGATCGGCATAGATTGCGGGAGCCCACTCTGCCAGTTGCATGTCGAGAATCTCAAGCAGGCTGCGGTCGGCATTACCTTGTTTGAGCAAGGCATTGCGCTGCTGGATGAGCTTGTTGTAGCGAATGAGTCTGTCGAGATAGCCGCGGTTAAACTGAGCAATGAGGCTGTCGATGAATTTCCGGCGTTCTTCGCTACCTCCTGTAATCAGTACAATATCGGTGGGGGCAATGAGCACCAGTGGATACAAGCCGATGTGTTCAGAAAGTTTCTGATACTCTTTGGCATTTCGGCGCATGGCTTTGGTTTGCCCGCGTTTGAGTGCTACCGAAACAACGTCGGTTCGGCCTTCCATCTCAAACTTCCCTTCGACCATAAAAAAGGCTTCTCCACGAAGAATGTTGGAATTGTCGGCCGGATTTAAAAAGCCTTTCGTGAAGGCCAGGTAATGCAAGGCATCGAGAATGTTGGTTTTACCGCTGCCGTTGGGACCGGTAAAGACCGCAACCTGTTCGTTGAATTCGAACCGCTTTTCGGCGTGGCTTCGGTAATTCAATAACGACAAACTGAGCAATTGCATGCCACAAAGATAGGCCTTTGATGCAGGTGTTGGCTTTGTTTTGTGGATAAGATTAGAAAGTGTTTGGTATTAAAAAAACGCTATTTTTGCGCCTCATTTTGCGAAATTCCTTTATGGCCAAGAATACCGAAACCACGAACGATCCTATGGTAAACGTGGAGGACGCCCTCACGAAGACCGAGCTCTACATTGAGAAAAACCGCAACCTGCTGCTGATGATTATTGGTGGTATTGTATTGGTTGTAGGAGGATTTTTCGCTTATCGTCAATACATCGTTAAGCCCCGCGAAATGGAAGCCCAATCGGCGATTTTCCGCGCTCAGATGTTGTTCGAGAAAGACTCATTTAATCTGGCCCTCAACGGGAAAGACAAGGCCGAAGGGTTTTTGTCAATTATCGAAAACTACAGCGGAACCGATGCCGCCAACCTCGCACACTACTACGCCGGAAGCTGTTATTTGAACATGGGCAAATACCAGGAAGCTATCGATCAACTCGACCAGTACAGTGGCAGCGACATCATGCTGAGTTCCTTCGCTTTAGGAATGAAGGGTGATGCTTTGCTGGAGTTGGGTAAACTCGACGAAGCGATTGAAATGTACACCAAGGCTGCCGGCAAAAACGAAAACACCTTCAGCTCTCCTTACTTCCTCATGAAAGCTGGTTTGGCTTACGAAGAGAAAGGTGATTACTCGAAAGCTTTGGAGGCGTACCAAAAGATTCGCAAGGACTTTTTCAGCTCGAATGAGAGTCGTGAAGTTGAAAAATACATTGCCCGTGCCGAGCTGATGATCCAGCAAAAAGGCGGTAAATAATGTCATCAGCCAACCAAAATCTTTCAGCGAATAAGATGGTCAATGCGGGAAGCATTGACCATCTTCATTTTACGTTGGTTGTTGCAACCTGGAATCGGGAAGTGACGCTTGCCTTGGAGACTGGCTGCGTAGATACCTTGCTGGCCAATGGTGCACGTCGTAAAAACATCACCGTGGTTTACGTGCCCGGAAGCTGGGAGCTCATTTCGGGAGCTACACAGGCCCTTCGTTATTCGGATACCCATGCGGTGATTTGCATTGGTGCCGTGGTTCGTGGCGATACTCCTCATTTCGACTACATCTGCCAGGGCGTTACGGTTGGTCTTGCACAGCTTTGCGCCACACAGGCGGTACCGGTAATTTTTGGGGTGCTAACTGTCGACAACCTCCAGCAGGCCCTCGATCGCTGCGGTGGTATTCATGGCAACAAAGGTGATGAAGCTGCAGCTACTGCTATACAAATGGCCTTGTTGAAGACCGAGTTTAGCGACTCTGAAGCACATTAGGCTGTACACTCCTGTACAGGTAAGTACGGATAGATTGTTCATCTTTGCCGTGCTATGAAAAAAAATCTTCCTAAATCCCTGTTAACGTTCTTGCTGAGTCTTTTCAGCGCAATGGCTTTTGCACAACCCGGAGCCCTCGACCCTTCATTCTCCAACGATGGTAAAGTGTGGTACGACTTCGGCTTTCAAGACAACATAACCGATGTTGTTCAGCAGCCTGGCGACGACAAAATTCTGGCTGTTGGAACGGCCATCACCACTGCTTTTTCTGGTAAGCTATTGGTTTTAAGAATGTTGGCGGATGGCTCACTCGATCCTTCTTTTGGCAATAACGGCTCATTCATTTTACAGTCTTTCAACGAGAGTTATGCTTACTCGGTAAAGCCTATGGCAGATGGAAGCATTTGGGTTGCAGGGACTGCCGCCAACGATCAGTTTGTCTTTTCGGTGCTGTTGCTCAAGCTTAATGCGAATGGAACTCCTGATGTTGGTTTTGGGACGAATGGTGTGATGACCTACGATTTAGGTCAGGCCGATGACTTCGCCTACGACATGGAAATCGACGCATCAGGCCGCTTAATACTTTCAGGGAAATCGCTGAATGCGAACTTTCAGAATGAGCCAATCATTTTGCGCATTAATGCGGATGGCAGCATCGACACCCAATTTGGGTTAGATGGCGTGGCTCGCTTTGCGGTGATGAACGAAGACAATAATTTTTACCGCATTGCCCTCGATGCGCAGGGCCGGATTGTTGTCGCCGGACATTACGCATTGCCCATTACTCCTGACGGGCAAACAAACCTCGACATGTTGGTCGCTCGCTACACAGCTGCCGGTGTGTTGGATGCTTCCTTTGGCAACGGTGGCTACCATATCGTGCCTATCTCGCAGCAGTACACCGAGTCGGCTTTCGCACTCGACGTGGATGCTTCAAGCAATGTGTATGTTGGCGGTTACACCACGCTGCTTGATTTTTCATTCGATGCCATCCTGCTAAAGTATGATGCCAGTGGCCTTGCCGACTCTCAGTTTGGAAACGCGGGCATTTTCCGCTTCGACGAGAATGTTCAGGACGTGTTTTATGACCTCAAGGTGGGCAGCGACAATAAGCTCTACGCATGCGGTACCACCGGGGGCTTCTTTTTCGACGACCGCGATTTCCTTTTTGTCAGGTTAAACCTGGATGGCAGTGCCGACAATACCTGGGGCGAGAACGGACAATTTGTGACCACCACAATCGATACTTCTTTCGATGAGGCGAACGCCCTTTGCTTTCAATCGGATGGGAGAGCGGTATTGGGCGGTAAAGGCTCCAATGGTACGAACAATGATGCGGCCTTTGTTCGTTATTTCCTCAGCGATGAAACCGGAATTACGCCAAGCGCTATTCCCGGGTTGAGCTGTTCGCCGAACCCTGTAGTTCCTGGTCAGTCGTTGACGATTCATGGCAATAATCTCTCATCGATTCAAGGCATCCAACTTCTCGACCTTCAAGGGCGTTTGATTTGGGAGGCCCAAAGTTTAACGATGTCATTCACCATGCCTTCAACTCCTCCCGGCACCTATCTGCTTCGCCTGATAACCCCGAATGTAGTGCAAACTCAAAAGCTGGTGGTTCAGCGGTAGGCCAAAACAAGTCCGCTCTGTTTGGCCAATGAGCCAATCAAGCTTGTGAATTCGACCAAAAACAGTTTCATGTCCCCGGTGGTTAATGGCTTACCGGGGACAATTCTTTGGTAAAACACATCGGCCATCACGTCAAATAGCTGGGCGGCGAAGGAGTAGTCCTTTTCTTGTTGTATGTAGCTGGCCCAAACCGGTAAGATAGCGTCTCTAACCAGGGCATTGGCGTGCTGGAAGGCCAACAGGTAGGCCGGGTTGTTGCGATGAATTCTCAGCTGGCGGTTTACAAAAAGGTCGTTCTGATGTTCTTGCAGCAATTCCACGAAATCGCCATCCATGCTTTTGCAGGCCTTTACTTTATGCGCCAGCTGAAGACCGCGGTTGCAGTGGTGCTGGAGCAGCAGTTCCATAAAGATTTCCCAATCGTAAAAATGGTGGTAAAACGATGAGCGAGCCACACCCAACATTTTTGCGAGGGTGTCGATTTTCACACCGGGCGGTCCTAGCTCACCAAGACATTGGTAGCCGGCCTCAATCCAACGTAGCTCAGCAGGTTTCATATAGGCTGCATGAAAGTAAGGAAATTTAGCTGAAGATAAGGCTGAAGTCCGGGTGGATTGTTTTAAATGTGTAGTGAATTCGGGGATTTCGGGTGGCGGGCTTGCGGGGGCCTCCAACCTCCTCCCCAGAGTCAAGAACGTGAATTCTCAAAATTCCTGCAAGCGTTAAACGTTTATAAACGTTTAGATATCAACACTTTGGTTAATAACTCTTTTCATAACTTTCAGCGATTGCGCTTGTGTGGATCCTTGGCTTATCGAAAGCTATGCAAAGCCTAATGTTGCGACGCGTGGATTTTATCGGGTCAAGATTTGTCCTCAACCAGTTTTGATTGCCCTTATGAATACGGCTTCCGTGGATTGTTGAACGATAACTCGTATTTGAGTACTTCCGTAAAATGAAAAAGGCGGCTTATCAGGCCGCCTCTTCAAGCAAATTTGCGTTTTTAAGCCGCTTAGTTTACTGTAATCTCCACATCGGTGTCGGAGTGGTTCATCACATGGTCGTAAGCCTTTACCTCAACTTTATAAGTTCCGGTCGACCAGCCTGTGGTGTTTATGCTGTGCTCGAGTGCGTAATTGGCAATTGTAGTTTCTGTTTCCCACTCATACACCAAAGTGCTTCCGCGGTAAACCATCACCTTTACCTCATACAATTCGTCATTGTCGGCAATGTTACCGGCTACCATAAGCATGCTTCCTGAGCTGATGCTGCTTCCCGCTGCCGGACCGGTAAGCGTAATTACCGGTGCAACCAGGTCGCCTGAATTCAAAATGTAAACATCGCGCTCGGTGATTGCACTTTGATTTCCAGCCTTGTCAACCGCAGTAATAATTACATGGTATTTTCCGGCAGCAGCTGTTGTAGGAATGTCGATGTGCTCGTGCATATCGAACGAGGTTCCCGAAACATTTACAATGCGGATTTCTTCCCAATAGGCACCGGCCGCAATTTTACCATGACTATGACCGTCTTCGGCCGAGTGGATGTCGATCTTCACCTGCGAAAGGCCTTCGTTGTCGGTTACTTTTAAGTCGACATGCAGCTCGTTGCCAGTGTATAAGGTGTCATCATTCAGTGGCTCTTCCACCGAAACAATTACCGGCGCCTCGGTATCCGGGTCATCTTTCTTGCAGGAGGTAGAAAAGCTAATGATGGCAATTGAAAAAAGGGTTAGAATGGATTTGATTTGAATTTTCATCGGTTTGAATTGAATGCGTTTAAAATGAATTGAATGCGTTGTTTGCTAGGCAAATTGGAAAGGTGGACCTCTAAGCCGGCAAAACAGCGGGTCGCGATGTTCTGACGCTGAATCTCTGATGAAGTAGGGGCGCTTTTGGATGGATGGCACAGGCGATTGCGTCTGCCATCCGCCGCTTTCGGCGGGCATCATAAATTCCCAACCGGTAATGCAATGCTGATGCGGTGTGTCAAAGGCCGTGGTGCCATCCAAAACATGCACGCGATGCTCGTGCTGATGCACCAAATGATGCCACTGCTCCGGTACATGAACGTGGAGCAAAGCCAACAGCCATAAGCGAATCAAAAGAGCTCTGATCATTTTGTTTCGCCTCCTTTCAAGTGCTTTTGAAATGGAACCACTATGGTAACCATCACATTTCTGCCCGCCTCCGGAAGATTCAGCATTCGGTATCTGTTGAGATGCGCGTAATACCTACTGTTCAATACATTCTGAATATTTAGTATGCATTGCAACTTAGTTTTTCCGATACGCACAAAGCTACCTGCCGACAGATGCACAAGTCCGAATGCGGGCGTTGCCGGTTCGTTGCGGGCCACACGATTCTGAGCCGCCGCACCATGAAGCTGAACACCGGCAAAAACTTCGGTTAACCGCTTGTCTTTTCGCGCCCAGGTATACTCGGCCTCCAACCGCGCCTGAGCAGGCGGCGTAAAGGGTAGGGGGTACCAGGTTTCGAGATTGGTGCCTTGCACAAACTGCGCGTTGAACGCTAAATGCAGCGCATCGGTTAGATGCAGGTCGGTTTGTAGTTCAGCTCCAACATGCAGGGCATCGGCCTGGTTGAAGCGATAAATCAGACCTGCATCAGGAAGTGGCGAAAAGAAAGGCTGCGGGTCTAAAAAGATGAAATCTCTGAAGTAGTTGAGGAATGGACTAACGCTAAACTCCCAGCGCTTGTTGGTATAATTTAAGGCAAGGTCGGTCTGCAATCCACGCTCAATTCCCAAAAGTGAGTCGCCTTGTTCGTGACGGAACGAACCATGGTGAACACCATTGGCAGTTAGCTCTGGTGCCGTTGGCATTCTGTAACCGGAGCCTAGATTTAATTTAATGTTCCACCGTTCGGATGGCAGCCACGAAAGACCTGCACTGCCCGAAAGGGTGCGGAAAAAGCGGTTCAGCTCGGGACTGGCCTGAACATAACCCAAAATGGTTACCGAGTCGGCATATACAGCCCTCATAAACCGCTCGGTGCGGACGTTTCCGTAGTCGAAGCGAATGCCGGCATTCCAAATAAACTGCTCGTTAAGCTCATGTTTTCGAAAGGCAAACAAACCGGCTGTTCGGGTGCCAAAGTTGGGAATAAGGAAAGAAAATCCCCCGATTTGGTTCTCCTGAAATGTCCCCTGCGCGCCTAGAACCCACGCTGCACGGTTGGACTCTTTAAGATGGTAGCGAATATTACTACTGTAAGTGCGGAGGCTGAATTCCAACTCCAAATTGCCTGAAGGGGTTGGTCCTACACCATGAGCATGTGGGAACGAAAACTCCCGTCTGTAGTTATCCTGAAACCCAAGATCAATCTCCATCCAGTGTTTACCCAACAATACGCTGGTGTTAGAAATAATCTTGTTGTGGATGACCCGCTGGCGGGGAAGGTCAATGTTACGCACATCGCCATCATCGATCAACTGATAGCTACGCGGAATTCCATGTGCACCTGAAAATAGTCCAACCGATTGATCAAACCGACTTACTGTGATGCTACTTGTTCCCCATTTGCGGGTGATTCCAGCCATCATTTGCACGTTGCGCTCACGGCCTGCTGTGTTCTTCAGCCTTCGGTTAACCAATGGCAGAATGTAGGTGTTGTAGAGGAATGAATCGGCCGGTATGCGATAGTCGGCATAGTCTTGTGTCGACAGGCGAATCCTGAAAAAGTTGTCGTTGCGATTAACGCCTACAGCCACCGAGTTGGCTTCAAAATCGTTTACGCTTCTGGCAGTTCCCAACCAGGCTCCTTCAACGGTATTTCGGGCAGGGGCAGGGGCTGGACGAATACTCACCACGCCTCCGATTCCGTCGGACCCATACATCAGCGAGGCCGGACCTTTCAATACTTCTACACGTTCAACTGCAAATTGATCAATCTCAAGCCCATGGTCGCCACCCCATTGCTGTCCTTCTTGCTTGATACCGTTTTCGGCAACCACCACGCGATTAAATCCTAAACCCCGAATAACCGGCTTCGAAACGCCCATTCCAGTGTTAATGCTGTTGATACCCGGAATGCTCTCAAGCATCCTCACCAACGATGCATTTCCGTTCTTCAACATAGCCGCTTTATCCATCACTGCTAAAGTCTGACTTTGCTCTCTGCGTGCTGTTTTTAGGATGCTTTCTTCGATGATGATGTTTCGCAGTTCCAGTGCCGCCGGAACCATAACAAACTCAAGGCGAAGCGGAGCTGTGCCTACGTGAATGTCTTTGTCGAGGGCATGGTAGCCCAAAAGCTGGAGGTGGAGATGGTATTTCCCGGACTTTACTTTTTTAAATTCAAATTCTCCCTTTTCGTTCGTTTGGGTGCCTTTGGATAACTCATGCAGAAGTACTGAAACTCCCGGCAGCGGCTCCTTTTCAGGCGTAACTACCACGCCAAGAATCTCCACATCCTGCGCGAGCAGCGAAGCAGAAAACAAGCATAGTAATGCCGGCCCGACAAGTAAAAACAATCGCCTCAACATTGCTGCGCAAAATTAGAGCAATATCGTTGCAAATGCAATAGTGTTGCATTGTTTATTCCCCTTACATTTGCATACATGGAATCGACCAGTCTTCTTAAGCGCCACGGTTTGCGCAGCACGCCTGTGCGTCGGTTATTGCTCGAAATTATGGATGCTACTGAACACGCCGTTTCGCATGCCGATCTCGAGCAGAAGGTTGGGGGAGAGGCCGATCGGGTAACACTCTATCGCGCGCTGAACACTTTCGAAGAGCATGGCATCATTCATAAAGTGCTCGACCGTGAAGGTGTGGCCCGCTTTGCTCTATGCATGGATAACTGCAGCACCCACACGCATGTCGATGAGCATTTGCACTTTCAATGTACAGTTTGTAGTAATGTTTACTGTTTGCCTGTAGAGCACTATCCGCGAGTGGCAATGCCCACCGGGTTTAACCTGAGCCGACTAAGCCTGGTGGCCGAAGGGGTGTGCAAGCGCTGTAACTGATTTTCGGCTGCAAATCGTCCATATTCAAGGATGAATTCAGGCCGATTTTTCTGCATTTTTGCTTTATGTATCGCATTTTATCTTCTGCACTGGGACTATTTATGTTCGCCTCTGTTGGCATAGCCCAACATACCGGTTGCTCCCACAAATCAGCCATTCGCACGCCCGACGCTGCTGCACTCGATCCGCGTTCCGACAGTATCGACATCACCCGATATTCTATTCGTCTCGATTTCTCCGCCTTGCCTGCACAGGTTCTCGACGCCTCTTGTGTGGTTTTTTTTAAGGCAAAGGTGGATGACATCACGCTCCTTACACTCGACCTCGAGGCCTTAACGGTAGACTCGGTGAAATCGGGAGGTAATAATCTGGTATTCAGTCAACAAGGAGCAAAACTGAACATTACGTTGTTGCAAAACCTCAGCACCAACGAAGTTGATTCGGTAGAAGTGTTTTACCGCGGAACTCCCGTTGAAGATGCTTCAGGATTCGGCGGATTCAGTTTTGAAAGTGGGTATGCATTTAACATTGGCGTTGGCTTTCTGGCCGATCCACACAATTTCGGCCGAGTGTGGTTTCCGTGTTTCGACAATTTTGTAGAACGCAGTCTTTACGACATTACCGTAATCACACCTGAAACTCAGCGTGCGTACTGTGGTGGTTTGCTGATTTCCGATACTGTTCAAGGTGGCCTGCGCACACGGGTGTGGAAGCTCAACCAGGAAATTCCAACATACCTCGCTTCTGTGGCTGTAGCGGGCTACACCGAGGTAAACGACACCTACAACTCAATGCTGAATCCAGAGCTCAACGTAAAACTCGTGGCGGCTCCTGCCGATACCACGCCGTTGAAAAATGCCTTTGTGAGCCTTGAACCCATCTTTCACGAATTTGAGGAGCATTTTGGGCCGTATCGCTGGGATCGTATTGGCTACGTGGCAGTGCCTTTCCAGGCCGGAGCCATGGAGCATGCCACCAATATTGCCTACCCGCGGGCCCTGATTAGTTCGGGCGCTGCAGCCAACCAGCACATCATGGCGCATGAGCTGGCGCACAGCTGGTTTGGAAATTTGGCCACTTGCCGCACGGCTTCCGAAATGTGGCTCAACGAGGGCTGGGCTTCTTATTGTGAGCGGCTTTTCGATGAATGGATAATTTCCCGACAGACCTACGACAACAACGTTCGCTCTAACCACCGCGAGATGCTCAACTTTGCGCACGTTCGCGATGGTGGCTACTGGCCGCTTAGCAATGTGCCCCATGAGTACACTTACAGCAATCACACCTACGAATTGCCATCCGACAAAATACACACCCTGCGCACCTACATGGGCGACACGCTTTTCTTTGAGGGATTGAGTAACTATCTGAATAACTTTGCCTTTAACCACGCCACTTCCAACGACCTTAGAGATGCCCTGGAAGCTTCAAGCGGCCTTGATCTAGACGATTACTTTACCGATTGGGTTGATACACCCGGCTGGGCTGGTTTCGAAGTTGACTCGTTCCGATACGATGGCGCTCTGGTGAAGGTGTGGTTTCGTCAAAAATCGGCCGGAAACACCCATAACTACCGGAACGTACCCTTTCAAATTAGTTTTCGCGATGCTGATTTAGGAATAGAGCATCGTCAGGTAAGCCTCAGCGGACCCCTCGACAGTGCTGAGTTTGCGCTCGATTTCAGTCCGCTCATGGTGTATCTCAACCGCAATGAAGCCATCTCGCAGGCTGTTACCGCCGAAGAACGATTCATCAAAAATACGGGCAACGCAAATTGGCTTAACGCCTTGCTGGAAGTGAACACTACTGCTGTGCAAGATTCGGTGTTTTTGAGGGTGGAGCATTACTGGGTTTCACCCGACCCATTTATCTCACCGTCAGTTCCTTATCGACTCTCACCGAACCGTTACTGGAAGGTCGATGGACTCCTCAATTCCGACTACAGGGCCTCCTTGAAGTTCACGTTTAATGGTCGTACACTGGGGACCAATTCCGGTTGGCTCGACAACGATTTGATAACCGACGAAACCAAGCTTCAGCTGCTGTGGCGCCCCAACAATCGCAGCGACTGGGAAGTGCTGCCCGCTACCAGAACCACCTTTAGCAGCACAACCGATAAGTTTGGGAATTTCGTGCTCGACAGCCTTCGACTTGGCGAATACACCTTCGCAGAGCTCGACAGCAGTCTCGGCATCGCGAAACCCATCGGCAGCACACAACCGTCATTGCAGCTCTTTCCAAACCCTGCCAACGAAGCGGTGCAAATAAACTTCAATGGCGAGAGCCCAAGTTTGCTTGAGCTGGTAAGTATCGACGGACGGATTTTGGCCGCCGCGACCATCGCCAGAAATGCCGAAATGCACACATTTCCGCTGGGTCATCTTGCCGCAGGCATATACCTCATTCGCTGTCGCTTCGAAGACGGCCGATTTGAGGCGCAAAGCTTTGTAAAATAGTAATTTGCACTTGGGTTCGGCTACGCGGGGATGACAATTCGTTCGCCTAAAAACCGCGGTTTTGCCCCGAACCACACGTCGAGCATTACCCGTACACGGGCTAAATATTCTCTGAACCTGGTTTTCATCCCGCCGGAGGCGCCAACATTTCGGGCATTAAAACCAATGGCCCGCAAACCCAACGATTGCGCGATATAAACTGCACGTTGAGTATGAAATTCCTGCGAAATAATGGTGAAGGCCTTCTGTCCGAAAATGGCCTCCATCCGATACACCGAGTCAAAAGTGCGGAATCCTGCATAATCAAGATGAATCCGGTCTTCCGGAATACCTCGCTTGAGCAGCTCATTTTTCATATCCACGGGCTCATTGTAGTTAATGTTGCCATTGTCGCCACTCAGCACAAGATGCTCCACTTTGCCTTGCTTAAACAAAGCTTCCGCAGCATCCATTCGGTACTTGAAATAAAGATTGCTTTGCCCACTCCTTACTTGCTTTGAAGTGCCTAATACCAGACCAACACGTTGGAAAGGAACCTGATCAACCGCATCAAAGGTGAAGCGCTCCGTTTGCGCCTCAACAACCGAATTACAAACCACCGCTGCTAAAGCCATCAAAACCAGCGAACAGAGCATAAACACGCCCGTTCGCCTAAGCCACTTCCGAGAAATGCTGCGTTGCATAACTGACTAAAGTTGTATTGGTGGATTTAACAAAGTGTTGAAAATGAAGTTTTAATGGAGGTGCTCGCAGCGAATGCTAATGGTTTCAAAAGCTAAAATTCACCTTGTAAAAGCGAACGTCCCAATAGACATCCTGTTCTGACAGAAAACGCAACTTACAGATTGCTCAGCGCATCAATCAACGCACTATCGGCAATTGGATTCATGGTTACTTCAACACTGGTGTTTCCGGCGCTCACATTGAGGTCCTGAATAAAAGAGAACATTGCACCGGATTGGTTTTGTGCAAAGCAAACAAGCTTTAAGGGGACTCCCGGCGGCAGAGGAATGGCGCTGTTTCCGTAAATCTGAACCACCGAGTGTATCGATGGAATGTAGATGAACTTCACTACGCCACTAAGGTCGTCGGTGGAGGAAATCAGACTGATATTGACATTTCCGCCGCTCCAAGTGTATAGGAAATCCATGTTTAGCCAGCCCAATGCGGGCGAAAGCACAGTGTAGTAGCCCGAATCGGGTTGAGCCTCTACGGTTTCCAAAGCGTCGATTCCTGGATTGCTCGAGACCGCCGATGCCAGGTCGAACCAATCTACCACGCCATCGCTCTCTTTGCCGTACCAGAGCGACATCAATGGGTTGGGGTCATCCGCAGGCATGCGTACCGGAAAAACGCGATCGGGCTTCAGCAGTAGCTCAACGCCGTCTTTAAAGGCCTTCACCCGAATTTCGCCATCGCTGCCCAGCGGCGCACCTTGGGCAACAGTTGGCATTTCGTACAGCATCATATCCTTAGCTGTGTAAATCTCAATGAGCTTAATGACAATCGGGTAGGGTACATCGCCTCCTCCGGGAAACATAAAAATTGTGCTGTCGAGCCAAAGGTGCGTGCCCTGGTTGCCAATGATAGGTCCGGCAGAGTCGCCTGTTAGCACGAATGTTTGCTCTTCTGGACGGTTGTCGAACATGAACTTTTGCGGATAGCTGTAGGTGTTCAGTTCTGGCTCTTCGGTGCGTTGCTTGGAGCAGGAAATCACCAAAAGACTTAGGCAAGAAAGTAGGCCGAGGTGTAAAAAGAGACGCTTTTTCATACGCGATTTTTCGGGATTAAAGATAAGCTGGACAGGCGTTTGGTTTTCGCCTGAATCCGAATTTACCCTTGCTGGTGTAAAACATGGCACCGAGATGAATGGTTCCTTCTTGCCAAATGGGATTGTACCGGTGCTCTGCGAAGAAGGCCACATTTCTCTTTCGAACTGAAATTCCAGCACCCAACTCGGCCAGAAAATTCAGCGCTCTGGCCTGCGGAAATGGCGAAGCGGCATAGCTAAACCATTGATTCACCGAGGCTCCTGCAATGAGGTACGGAGTGAAACGGCCAAGCCTGATGGGATGGAAATGTAAATTCACTTGTCCATGCAACTCATGCACAGGATTGAACGCGAAAAAATAAGTTGCCTGGGGAACCAAACTGAACGATTTGCCCAGCGGAACCGAAGCACGTATTCCCGCTCCAATCGACTCGGTTTGGAAGTTGTAGGCTGCCGAAAAGCCAAGACCGAAGGTGTTTTTATACCTTTTTTGGCTCATTAACGACTGGCAGTTGCATAAAACAGCGCAAGTAATAAAAGCAACCAAATAACTCCGGGGGCTGGAAAGCATAAGTAGTTTCAAAGGATAATGCAGGAAACCGCAGTTTCGTATGCCCGCGATTTCTTTCTACAAAAAAACGATACACAACCACCAACATGGGCAGGTATTCCTGAAATCTATTCACCAGGCACTGTGAACATTTTCAAGACCTTCGATTTCGCCATCAGGCAATGCCCAACAAAACTGCCTTGAATTTTAGTCCATAAAAAAAGCCTCCGTGTTGGAGGCTTGTTGTAGCGGGGACGGGAGTTGAACCCGTGACCTCAGGGTTATGAATCCTGCGCTCTAACCATCTGAGCTACCCCGCCGAAATGGGCTGCAAATATACAGGTTTAGCTATATATCGCAATAGTTCCATTAAAATGACATAAGTTGCAGATTTTCAGTGCGAAACATTTGTGAGAATTTCGTTAAGCCTTATTCTCTGTACCATTCCATTTCGCGTTTCGATTACCTTTGCGGCTCATGCGGCGTTCCAGCTCAATTTTTCTTGGCCTTATCTCCTTGGCGCTGTTGGCTTTGGCTAGCTTGGTGGTTTTTATGCCCAAGGCTGATGGCTTCACGGTCCTCAACACATTTTTACTCAAGGTTCCCATTGCGGTTTGGAAAGTGTTTACGCATGGTGGTGATGGCCTTATGGTTTGGTGCGTAGCAATCGCTTTGTGGATAGCCCGCCGTCGGCCTGAAGCCCTTTTTTTGATTTTCGGCTGGGCCATCAGCGGAGCGCTTGTTCAGCTCTTCAAAAACCTCGTATTTGCCGATGCGCTCCGCCCTGTTGCCTGGTTTGAGCTTCAGCAAATCAGCCTCAGCATTCCGGATGGTTGGACGCCTCACCGCAATTTCAGCTTTCCCTCAGGCCATACAGCCACGGCCCTTGTTTTGGGATTCACACTCAGCAAATCCGGGAATCACGTGAGTTGGGCTTTCGCCGCCGCTTTGCTGACTTTATCGCTCGGATTGTCGCGCATTGCCCTTTTTCAGCATTTCCCCGAAGATGTGTTGGCCGGGGCTGTGCTTGGACTCGTTTCGCTTTGGCCTGCCGCACTGTTGCTTCGGCCATTGCTTAGAAAATGGCCTCATCTCCAAACTTCATCTACCAATTAGTTGGCATGACTACCCTACAATATCGATTGCTGCTTTTTGCTTTGGGAGCCTTGTTTTTTCTCCCTTTTTTGGGTGCAGCACCCTTGTTCGACTGGGACGAGGTGAATTTCGCTGAGTCGGCCCGCGAAATGCTCATTACCGGCGATTATTCAAGGGTAAGGGTAAACTTTCAGCCGTTTTGGGAGAAGCCGCCGCTCTTTATTTGGATGCAGGCCGCTTCAATGCACATTTTCGGCGTTAATGAATACGCCGCACGATTTCCCAATGCGCTGTTTGGCATATTGAACCTATTGCTGTTGTTTGAGTTGGGTCGGCATCTTCGTTCCGACCGTTTCGGCTTTCTCTGGGCCATGGGTATGTTTGGAGCCCTTTTGCCACATGTCTACTTCAAGTCAGGCATTATCGATCCGGTTTTCAACACGTTCATCTTCCTCGCAATCTGGTGCATTTACAAGGCAGCCCGGCAATATGGCAAGCCTCAGGCACGGAGCATGTGTATCGGCGCCGGCATTTTTATGGGGCTTGCAGTGCTCACCAAAGGACCGGTAGGCATTCTTCTTCCGGTAATTACCACCGTGGCTTTTTGGGTGTTTTCGCGCATGAAACCCCTGGTGAGTCTGCTTAACCTTTTGTATTGTGCAGTTGCGGTCTTTCTGGTTTCGGCAGTTTGGTTTGGACCGGAAACTTTGCGCAACGGCACTTGGTTTCTGGAGGAGTTTATACGGTATCAAATCCGTTTGTTCTCAACTCCTGATGCCGGTCATGCCCAGCCTTTTTACTATCATTTTGTGGTGGTGCTTATCGGTTGCTTTCCTATCAGCATCTTGGCTTTGCGTGTGTTGTTTCGACCGGCCGAAGCACGCCTCGAAGATCCCGATTTCAGCTTATGGATGAAATGTTTGTTGTGGACGGTACTCCTGTTGTTTTCGGTCGTAACAACCAAGATTGTCCACTACAGCTCTATGGCTTATCTTCCTTTGGCGGCCCTGGGAGCCATATCGATGGAAGAATTTTTACGTGGCCGCCAAAGCTGGCCTTTCTGGAAAGCATTGGGTTTCCTGATTCCGGGATTGATTCCGGGATTGGCCTTGCTGGCCTTGCCCTACATTGGCCGGAACCCTGAGCTTGTTATTCCGCTGATTAAGGACCCTTTTGCTGTAGCCAATCTTACCGCGCCGGTAGAATGGCCACTTTGGTGTTATTTACCCGGCATTGTTTGGATAAGTGGTGCGTTGCTCACCTGGTGGTATTTATGGCAGCAGCGCCGTGTACAGGCGTTAACCGCGATGTTTGCCCTGTTTAGCGTATCCATTGGCTTCTTTCTAGCCATCTTCCCGGCGAAAATTGCCGGCTACACCCAAAATACCGCCCTCAATTATTACCACACACTGAAAGCCCAAAACGTGTACATCGAAACGTTGCGTTTCAAGAGTTTTGCCCAGTATTTCTATGGAGAAAAAAGGGGCTTCAGTAAAGCCGAAGCGGCGCATTGCAAAGATGCTGATGGAAACTACCACATTGATGTGTTGCGACAATGGTATTTGGAGGGCGATATCGACAAACCGGTGTATTTCGTGGTGAAGTCGATACACCTCGATGAGTACATTCACCTTCCACAACTCGAACTGCTGCAAAACAAACATGGTTTCGCTTTGCTGAAGCGTGAACCGAAATGAGGTTTGAAGGCTTTTTGACGATTCCTAAACGGCAAATCCTATTGCTTAGCGATAAGAGGGCCACCTCAGGTTCGTTTCTCTTTCAACTTAAAACAAATAAGGCGATAAGCCTCTAGGTTGATAATCAATTTGAAAGGGCTTAAATTTGTGATGTGGAATTGAGATTCAATATACCGTTTCAAGAACTGTTAAACCTTGTCAAAGGGCTTTCTCCTAAACAAAGGGAAAGACTCAGACAAGAGTTGAATTGTGAAGAGCCAACTCAGGACAAGAATGATGAATTTATAGATTTCCTGCTGAATTGACCTGTTTACAGTAAAGAAGAGATTAAAGAAATAGAGAGAAATAGAAAAAGTATATCTGAATGCAGGAGGAAAAGTTAACCATCGATACATCATTTTAAATTGATTATTTCAGAAAGAAAGACAAAGAAAAATCAAGGCTGGTAAGTCATTTTCGCCATTATCATAAATTATACATATCCAGCATAATTGAGTTCGAAATTTACAACGGCGCTACTGAAGCAAATCGTGCATTTTGGGACCAAATGCTAAGCCATATCGTAGTATTGGATTTTGATAGCATGGCCGCAAAAGAAGCCGCAAGAATTGTTTCAACGTTAAAGCTCAAAAGAAAAACCATCGACAAACCTCATTTATTTATTGCAGCAACGGCTATCGTTCATGAGTTGACATTCGATACATTGAACGTTAAACACTTCAGACATATAGATGAGCTTAAATTATTGAATGTTGAGCATGTTTGAGGTTCTTCTTCAGTTTGGAGTGTATTCTTCAGTATCCATCCTTTGTTTCGGTAATTCTTGAGGTTCGCAGACTTAAAGCGGCAAGAAGTTAAGCATCTCTAAACTATTCGCCCGAATTACCGGTGTGTAATCAATCTCAACCTATCTTTGCGCGCTCGAATACACTATGATTTACCTTACCCGCAAGGAACACTTCAACGCTGCGCACAAACTCGCACGTCCTGATTGGTCGGAAGAAAAGAATATCGAAGTATTTGGGAAGTGTGCAAACCACAATTGGCATGGGCATAATTTTGAGCTGTATGTCACCGTAAAAGGCACTCCAAATCCTGAAACCGGCTTTGTAATCGACCTCAAAAAGCTCAGCGTGATTGTCCGCGAGCACATTGTAGAAGCGCTCGATCACAAGAACCTCAACCTCGACGTTCCCTTCATGCAGGGCGTGATGCCATCCACCGAAAATTTAGCCATTAAAATTTGGGAAATCCTCTCTCCACTGGTCGAAGCTGAGGGCTGCCACATGCATTGCATTAAGCTGTACGAAACCCAAAACAATTTTGTAGAATACTTTGGGTAAGATGGCAGACGAAGGCAAAAATGAACGGTCGTATCAGCGCAACGACCACTATTCGGAAGAAAATACCAAAGCACTCGCAGCAGCCTATGCCGAGGTTATTCGGCTTACAGGTGAAAACATTCAGCGCGAAGGTTTGCTAAAAACACCCGAGCGTGCTGCCAAAGCCATGCAGTTTCTCACGCAAGGCTACGAAATTAAGCCGGCCGAAATTCTGCGTTCGGCCATGTTTGCCGAAGACTACAGCCAGATGGTTATCGTGAAAGACATCGAAGTGTACTCGCTCTGTGAGCATCACCTTTTGCCATTCTTCGGAAAGGCGCATATCGCCTATATTCCAAATGGTTACATCGTGGGCTTGAGCAAGCTTCCCCGTTTGGTAGATGCCTTTGCCCGACGCTTACAGGTGCAAGAGCGACTCACTACACAAATTCGAGATTGCATTCAGGATACACTAAATCCGGCTGGCGTTGCTGTAGTTATCGAAGCACAACACCTCTGCATGCAAATGCGCGGTGTTCAAAAGCAGAACAGTGTAACCACCACTTCGGCCTTCACCGGCGAGTTTAACCAGGAGAAAACCAGGGCCGAGTTCATCAGACTCATCGGCTCTAACCTGCATTAGTTTTTTGGGGTGTTGATGACATTCACCACCGCTTGTAGGCTTCAGATTCGATATACCCTTCGATTCTTGAAATAAGCGGCAAAGCGGCTCTTTAAATGCCGAAAACTACAGAACGGAACTCATCAAAGGCCATCAAGGCATCGGTGCCGCACTGAGCGGAGCCCTGTCGTACTTGCAGCACTCATGCAAACCGGCATACGCCTGATCGTTTCCACGAACGCCCTCATTGTCGTAGCCCGCAGCGGCAATGTATTGTTGAATGTCCTGAAGCTTAATTTGAGCTGTGTCGAACGAAACCTTCATTTGCTTCGTTTTCACGTCCCAAGCGGCTTCCGCGATGCCGGCCTTATCTTTCAATGAAGTCTCAATCGTTTTCTTGCACATTTTACAATTGCCCCAAACCTTAAAGGAAGCCTCGGCATTTGCATTCTTTTGGTTGCAGGCCGTTAGCGTTGCCAGGCCTAGCATTAAAACGGAAAGAAATTTTATCATGGCGCTGAAAAGTTAGGGTTTTGGGTGAGTGAATAATCGGTAAGCGTGTTCAAAAATGCCACGATGGCTTCCATCTCCGCCTGAGTCATCCGTCCGCGTTCCTTTGTAGCAATATTCGGATCTAAATTCGGATGGTTGTTAAAACCACTATTGTAGTGCTCCACACATTCCATTAAGGTGTTGAAGCGTCCATCATGCATGTAGGGCGCGGTGAGTGTAATGTTTCTTAATGAGGGAGTCTTGAATTTCCCGGCATCATTCGGGTTTAAGGTAATGGAGGCCAGTCCTTCATCGGAATACACCATATCAAGGCCAGTATTCCTGAACTCATAATCGGTAAACAAGCCATTCATCGTGTGGCAATGAAAACAGTCGCCCTTTTCCACATCTAAAAAAAGTGCTAAACCTTGCTGCTCTTGGGCTGTAAGGCTTTCTTCGCCCCGTTGATAACGGTCAAACTTGGAGTCGGCCGAAACAATGCTCCGTTCGAACTGGGCAATGGCCTTTACCACCATGGCCGTTTGGATGGTACTGCTGCCAAAGGCCTTCTGAAACAATGCCGGATATTCAGGGTGCGCATTGAGCTTGGCCAGCATCTCGCTGAGGGGCTGATGCAGCTCAATCGGGTTTACAATGGGGTCGATGGCCTGCGACTCCAGGTTGGTTGAGCCTCCGTCCCAAAAGAAATGACGATCCCAGGCCAGGTTGAACAAAGGCATGGAGTTCCTGCGGCCCTGAATGGAATCGATTCCTACGCTGAAGCGACGAGGGTCGGTAAATGCGTGGCTTTGAAGATGACAATTGGCGCAGGACATGGTGTTGTTGGCCGAAAGCAGATTGTCGTAAAACAACCGTCGACCCAGCGCTACACCCTCAACAGTCATGGGGTTATCGGCCGGAATTACCGGTTTCGGAAAGCCTGGTGGAACTACCAGTCGGTACGGGGTGGCACCGGTAAATTCAGCGGTATTTACACTTTCGATTTCCTTGGTACAGGCGTTCAGAAAAATTACCGCTCCCAAACACCCAATCAAACCCCACTTTTTCATTATTCGGCAATTTCGATTGTAAAGGCATCCAAAAGGTTGGCCGATAGGCTGGCTAACCAAGGAATGTCTTTAGCGGCAAAAGATTGTTGATTGCTGTATTCGTTGAGGTTGATGCTATCGGGATTTCGGAAAATCTCATTGAGGTTGAAATACATTCTCAACTTCCGGGTATTGCCATCCACCTTTAGGTTATTGAGCGGAAGCTCATACCTCACCTGCGCTCTCATGGTGCCGAAGTGATAAATCAGCGGCGTTTCCTCTCCATCCATATTGATGAATTCACCTTCCAGCTTTAGGAAAATATAGCCTGTACTCCAGGTCCAAATCATTCCGTTCGAAGGGTCCAAATCGCCATAGTTGGCCAGGGTGTAATTCGATAAAGAATCCATGCCCAGAAAAAAGCGAATTTTGGTGTAGTTCCCTGCGGGGATGGAATCAAAGTTCATTGTGCAGGTTGCAGGGTTCAAGGCGTCGATCAGTTCATAGTTGCCCGGCCGGTAGGTTTCGCCTTTGTCGTTCACCAATTCCCAATTGGTTAACAGGTATTTCAGGAGGTTGAAGGAATACTGGGTTCCCAAAGGATGGGTGTAAGTAACCCCACTTTGGGCGGCGGCGCCATCCACTTGATTAATCAACTGAACTTCAATGTTTCCGGTCGTTTTGGGGATTTCTTCTTCCTCGTCTTTTTTGCAGCCCACAAAGCTCACCACCACAAGGGCCATTAGCAAAACGAATCTGATGGTTTTTGTCATAGCTCAAAAGTAAGCAAATTTCACTAGGCTACCCTAATTTTCCGTCCAGGCTTTAATCGGGCCTTGGTCGAAATACCATTGATTTTGCAGAGCTTTTTTACTGTGGTGCCATGACGCTTGGCAATCTTTCCTAAGGTATCGCCACGGCGCACCTTGTAGTACTTTCGGCTTGCCAATGCGGCCTTTTGGGCGTCGGAAGCCTTTAGGTAATTAAACGATTGGGCTGTAACCGGGTACTGCTTCGCTGCAGCCATAAACTGATCGAAATCAATCACCTCACGCGGGTTAATTTGCTGCCCTAAAAAACGCACTTCGAAATGCAGGTGAGATCCTCTTGATCGTCCTGTATTTCCGCCTAAGCCCAGCAAGTCGCCCGCTTGCACATACTGCCCGGAGCTCACCAGAATTTTCGAAAGATGGGCGTAAAGAGTTTCCAGTCCGTTTAAGTGGCGAACAATTACGTAATAGCCATAAGTGGGACTGTACCGTGCAATGCGCACCGTTCCTTCGAAGCACGACAGCACGGCATCGCCTGTTTCTAAATCTACGTCGATGCCGTAATGATAGCGGTTGCCACGCATACCGAACTCAGAAGTCACAATTCCGCAAACCGGATGCGCATAGTCGCAGTGTTCATCGTGAATGAGTTGCAGCAGTGTGGTATCCGACTTTAGCCGCATGTTTACCCGGTAAGGATTGATGTTGAGCGTATCCCAGATTTCGTAGTACTGGTCGTAAGAAACCGCTTCACAGTATTCAATGCCGTTGATGTCATCCACGAAGTGGTCGGCATGCTCCTCTTCAGCCAACGTGCTGTCGTCGGGGTAATACTCGTCTGAAACCAAAATGAGCCAAGGCAAGGTATCGGGAGGAGCCGGCTGCAAGGTATCACGGCTAAGGTCATCCGCCGCGTGAGCGGAAAACACCATGCCCGTGATAAGCCAAAAACCGAGGAACAGATACGCCTTCAAACCGCTATTTTTGTGCGGCAAAAGTAGTGGAAACACGCCACACGACGGCAAATAATTGTCAACAATGGAGTATACCCCCGAATCCATCCGCCGCAAAGGCATGGAGCGAAAAAAACAGGCAAAAAAGCTCCTCGACGGACTGGCGAAAAATCCGCCACCTAAGCTCGATTACATTATGCAAGAGCTTCACGATGAAGCATTTGCTGGCATTGATTGCCTCACCTGTGCCAACTGTTGCAAAACCACCAGTCCGATTTTTCGCGATCGTGATATCGAGAGAATTGCCCGACACCTCAAAATGCGTCCGGCTCAGCTTATTGAACAGTATTTGATGCTCGACAGCGACGGCGATTACGTGCTTCGCTCTGCTCCATGTCCATTTTTAAGGCACGATAACTACTGCTCTATCTATGCGGTGAGGCCTCAGGCCTGCAGCACCTATCCGCATACCGACCGGAAAAAGTTTCACCAGTTAACGCGGCTTACTTACGAAAATAGCTTTATCTGTCCGGCCGTACAACAAATCCTCGAAGCCCTCGAGAAACGGTTGTAACCTGATCGGGAACATTGTTTTCCCCAATCAGCGCAAACATTCTGTTCAAAAGTCGGCTTGAGTATTGGCCGGCAACCTGGGCACAATTGATAATTTGCAGGCTCCAGAACCTATCAATTCTATGTTTCGTATTGCCTTGCTTTTCTGGCTCCTGGCCGGCATATCTCCATTGTTTTCACAACCTCTGAAATCGTTTTCGACCAGCGGAGAGCCCTTCATTAAAGAGCTTTCTGCCTTTATGGAGGCAGCCGACAAAAAAGCCACCAAGGAACTCATGGAAAAGTTTGAGCCTTTGTGGATGACTCGTTTCACCGCAGGGCAACAACAATCGGTTTCGACTACCGCCAATGCGATGCTTAAAAAGCGGATGGCTGCCTTTCCCAACTTTGCCAACTACCTCCGCAGCTTGATAGCCTGGGACGAAGGGAAAAAGAGCGCTCAGCAGCTTAGCGATTGGCACATGACGCTCGACAAGTCTATCCTCAAGTTCACCACCGGAAAATACGACCAGTATCTTCAGCTTTCGGCCGACCTTTTTCGCGAAAACGCCCTATATAAAAGCGAAGCGGTGAGCTGGATTGTTGAACGGGGCGATTTCAGTTTTGCATTCGACTCCTTGCCCAAAGTAAACATCGAAACCACAAACCTCATCGGGAAAAACCGAAACGACACCTCGCTGATTCAGTTTACCTCCGGCGTTTTTGTGCCTTCAGAATACAAGTTTTACGGAAAGGGTGGAAAGCTCTTATGGACGCGCGTTGGATTGCCGGAGGCTGAAGCCAATGCACGATTGAAAAATTACGTGCTTACCGTTAAAACCACCCGTTTCACGGCCGATAGCGCCACGCTTAATTATCCTAAATACTTTAAAGAGCCGCTTTTGGGAGAAGTAAGCGATAAACTCACCGATGCGCCCCAAACCCGAAACGCCAACTATCCACAGTTTAAAACTTACAACAACTCATTTACGATTAATGAGATTTATAAAAATGTGGATTACACCGGTGGTATTACCATCGAAGGGCGGAAGCTCCTGGGCTCAGGAAGTCAGGAAAACCTCGCCACTTTTGTGTTTAAACGGGATGGGAAGCCCTTTGTAGAAGCGCGCTCACGAACCTTTCTAATTGAAGACAAAGCCCTGCAGTCGTCGATGTCGCAAGTGAAACTACGGCTGGATACCGATTCAATCGTACATCCCGGACTCATCTTCCGGTACTTCGACGATAAAAAACAAATGTACCTGCTTCGCAACCAGGAAGCGGCTTCCAAAACTCCGTACTTCAACTCGTTTCACCAGCTCGATATGGACTTTGAAGTGCTCGAATGGAACGTCGAAGAACCTACCATACGTTTTAAAGCCATCGCCGGAGCGGTGGAGTCGAAAGCCCTTTTCGAATCGTCGGATTACTTTCGGGAACAACGCTATATCGAAATTCAGGGCATGGACCAGGAAAGTCCCTTGGTTGTGCTCCGTAAACTTGCCGACAAAACCGGACGTGAGCAATTCAGCGCCCGTGAAGTGGCGAACCACTATAAAATTGAAGTAACTCAGGTTCGACACATCCTGAGGCGCCTGTCTTACATGGGTTTTATCCTTTTCGACGAAGAAACCGAAATGGTTACCCTCAAGCCTCGATTGCGGAAATATCTGCTGGCCGTAAATGGGCGCGCCGACTACGATGTGATTCAATTCTTTTCCAATGTGGGCGGCGCAGACAACAATGCTGAGCTCAGCCTGCTGAATTACGACCTTCGGATGCATGGCGTTGAGCGCATCTTTTTGAGCGATTCACAGAATGTGATCATTTATCCGAAAAACCAGGAACTCATCGTGCATAAGAACAGAAACTTCGACTTCGCCGGTCGAATTATGGCCGGTAGATTCGAGTTCTTCGGGAAGAAATTTGATTTCGACTACGGTAAATTTAAAATCAACCTCGAGAATGTCGACTCACTTCGTTTGCGTGTAGAGAGTGAAGAGAAGAACGAGTTTGGCGAGAAAACCCTTCGAAAAGTTAAAACGGTTATTGAAAACGTAATTGGCGAGATCCTTATCGACCACCCGTTCAATAAAAGCGGAACCCGGCCACTGGCGCAATACCCCGTGTTTATCTCGGCCAAAAACTCCTATGCTTACTACGACAAGCGTTCTATTTTAGGAGGCGTCTACAACCGCGGTAACTTTTACTTTCAGCTCGACCCTTACACCGTCGATAGCCTTGACAATTTCAAAAACGAAGGACTTGTATTCGACGGAACCTTCGTGTCGGCAAATATTCTCCCGGAAATCCGCGAACAGCTTAAGTTGCAGGAAGACTACTCGCTCGGTTTCAAGCGCCTCACCGGTGAAGGTGGAATTCCAATCTATCAAGACAAAGGATCCTTCATCAACAAGCTTCAGCTGAGCCACCGCGGTTTACGAGGCGATGGGGAGATCAATTACATCACCACCAATGCGAAGTCGAACGACTTTGTGTTTTTCCCCGACTCGGTAAATGCCTTCTGCCGAAGCCTTACTGTAAAACCCGATACTCGCGGTAAAGTAGAGTATGCCGATGTAGAAGCTGCCGATGTAAAGTTGCACTGGGAACCTTACCAGCCCAACAAATTTGTGTTTGAGCAAACCACCACGGCCATCTCCATGTACTCGGGCGAATCGAAGCTCAAAGGGAAAATTAATATTGGCGAAAGTGGGATGACCGGTTCCGGTACCCTCGAATTTGCAGCTGCCGAGATTGCCTCCAAGGAATTCCGCTTCCGGAAAGAAGACTTTAAGTCCGATACCGCCTCATTCGCCTTTACGGCCCGCGATGCGGTGAATGCCGACGGAACCAAGGAAGTAGCCATCAAAACCGATAACGTAAAGGCCGATGTGAGCTTCAAAAATCGAATGGGGCAGTTTAAATCGAACGCTGCCGACTCCTACATCGAATTCCCGGTGAATAAATACATCGCTTACATGGATGAGCTTCGCTGGTATATGGACAAAGACGAGGTTGACATGAACTCTTCCATGAACGAAATCGACTTGATTGGTTCTCGCTTCGTTTCAACCCGGGCCGACCAGGACTCGCTCACTTTTGTGGCCCCACGTGCTAAGTACGCCATGGCCGACCGTACCATTCGAACCGAAGGCGTGAAACTCATCCGCGTAGCCGACGCCACCATTTACCCCGACAAAGAAAAGGTGAACGTGGAGCGAAACGCGGTGATGACAACCCTCACCAATTCGCGTATCAATGCGAACAACGACCTGAAGTACCACGACATCTACAACGCCACCATCGACATTCTCGGGAGAAAGAAATACACCGCAGCCGGCGATTACGACTATGAAGATGCGGCCGGTAAGCTTCAGAAAATTTCATTTACCACCATCAGTCAGGATACCGCCGGAAATACCATCGGAACCGCCGATATCTCCGAAGGACAAAACTTTACATTCAGTCCCGAATTCGAATTCAAAGGCAAAGCCCGACTCTTTGCTCCGGTGAAAAACCTCAATTTCGAAGGCGGCGTGCGCATCGTGCATACCTGTGAGAAGGTGAACCGCAACTGGCTGAAATTCAAAGCCGACATTGACCCCGGAAATGTGATGATTCCTGTAGATTCATTCCCGAAATCAACCGACTCTGATCGCCTTGTAGCCGGTTTGGTGCTGGTTAAAGATTCAACCCATGTTTACCCGGTGTTTATGTCGAAAAAACAAAAAGCCGCCGATCAGGAAATCATGACTTCACGCGGCTTCCTGCGCTTTGACAAAGGAACCGGTGAGTACCGCTTAACAACCAAGGAAAAGTTCGACAACCCACAGCTTATCGACGATTACCTGGCCATGAAACAGGCCAACTGCGACATGAACGCGGAAGGGAAAGTGAACTTCGGCCTCGAGCTCGGTCAGGTGAAAATCAACGCTTACGGAAAAGGCTCGCACAGCATCGTTACCGACGAAACCAAGTTTAAAACCACCATCGCCATCGACTTTTTCCTCGCTCCTGAGCTGCTTAAAATCATGGAGGAAACCATTGCCGGAACGTCAGGATTGCAGCCTTCCGACGTAGGTTCAGAAGAGTACAAGAAGGCCATCACCGCCCTTATTGGAAAAGAGCCCGCCGACAAAATGTTTAAGGAAATGGGAACCACCGGTATTATCAAACGTTTCCCCGACGAACTCAACCATACTCTCGTGTTTACCAACGTGGAGCTAAAATGGAATACCGAGAGTCGCTCCTACGTTTCCGAAGGCTGGCTCTCTCTGTCGAACCTCGGAAAAACCCCATTTAACAAGGTGATAAAAGGAAAAATCGAGCTCGTTAAAAAACGGGGTGGCGACATCCTCAACATCTACATCGAACCCGAATCACAGAAATGGTTCTTCTTCAACTACAGCCGCAACGTGATGAACGTGATCGGGGGCGACGAAAACTTCAATAAAACCATCCGCGAACTCGATTCTAAAAAACGAACCGTCGATGGTGAAAATGGAGCGCCTCCATACCAGTTTATGATCGGCGTTGAAAAGCGCAAACGCGATTTTGTCGACAAGTAAGCGCGGCCAATCGGCATTCCAGTTCAACACCCAACACACAGCCAATGAATAAATTCAAGCAAAGCGCTCCCGTAATTCGCACCACAAAGCTCTTCCGCGAATTCTTTGAAAGCGAGCGCTCGGGCGGCTTGTTGCTCATTGCCTGCACGCTTATTTCCTTGTTGCTCGCCAACAGCAGTCTGGGCAGTGCATACATCCATTTTTGGGAGCACGACTTAGGCGGCACACCCATCAGCCACTGGATTAACGATGCCCTCATGGCTGTGTTTTTCCTCCTGGTAGGCCTCGAGCTCGAGCGCGAAGTTTACATCGGCGAGCTGTCTTACATCCGAAATGCCTCCCTGCCCATTGCCGCCGCCCTTGGAGGCATGCTGGTGCCCGCCGCCATTCACCTCGGGTTTAACTACGGACTCCCAACAAGCAGTGGGGCAGGAGTGCCCATGGCCACCGACATTGCCTTTGCCATCGGCGTGCTGTCATTGCTGGGCAACAAGGTGCCGCTCGGCCTTAAAGTTTTTCTCACAGCTTTGGCGGTAATCGACGATCTCGGCGCCATTCTCGTCATTGCCCTGTTCTATTCTTCCGGCGTCGATTGGCTAAACCTGGGCATTTCGCTGGGCATCTTTGGCTTTCTTATTTTGCTCAACCGCCTGCGTGTTATGCGCATGTGGCCTTACCTCATTGCCGGCGTGTTTATGTGGTATTTTATGCACCATTCGGGTATTCATGCCACCATTTCGGGCGTTTTACTCGCCTTTGCCATGCCCTTTGGCGATGGTAAAAAGAACTCCACCTCTTACCAGCTCCAGCACGCCTTACACCAGCCCGTAGCCTTTGTTATTTTGCCCTTGTTTGCCCTGGCCAATACAGCCGTGGTTTTCGAGCCCGGCTGGCAGGCCGATGTCTTTAGCCTCAACAGTTTAGGCATCTCCCTCGGACTTTTAATCGGAAAGCCGATAGGCGTCGTGTCCTTCTCCTATCTTGCGGTTCGCCTGCGCATTTCGGCCCTGCCGCAAGGCATACAGCTGAAACACATCGCCGGCGTGGGCATACTTGCCGGCATCGGCTTCACCATGTCCATTTTCATCATTTTACTCGCCTACACCGACCCAGGCCTCATAGCTTCCTCAAAGCTGGCCGTTTTGTTCGCCTCCTTCACCGCAGGTTTAATCGGTTATCTGGCCCTCAACAGCCTGTTAAACAAGAAGCGCAGCAAGCAATAGTGCGCATCAAGCCAAATCCCGCGTAGCAGCAACAAGCAATCGTTTTTCCGTCGTTTTATGCTTTGGGCGTTCCCACGGTACCCGTGGTCGGGCTTTCCATTGCAAGTCCTCACACACTCCGCTCCGCTGCGTGTGTTCCGGGCTTTCCATTGCAATCCCTAACGCTAGGCCCACGGTAAACCAGTGGCTATCTCGGTCCTCAGGAGAACGCTCAATCGGTTTACCCCAGAAACCTTTAGAATCCGTTTGAATCTAGTTTAATCCTTGGGTTTTTAGTTCGACTTTCAAAAACCCAGGCATTCCTGAACTCATTAAGCTCAATTTTTCAGTAGTCAAAAACGCAGCATCTGCTTTGTTGCCCGCGGCTTTCAGTATTCATTGTACAGTTTTGACTTGTCGCCTTGTCATGGGCTCAGTTCATCCGCATACAGGATGTGAGTCCTCGCGAACCCTTCGCAAACGTTGGACACATTGCCGATGGATACGATGTAGACGGTATTGAGTGCCTTAACGGTGCCGCGCAAAACCCTGTAGTTCAAACATCAAACTGCGAGTTTGCCGTGTCGATCGTAGAGTATAACCGCGGTCTTCGCAAAGATGGTCAGCCTATCGTAGCCGAACGCACCAATCCTGCCAATGCACTGGGAGTCCCTCAGCGTGCTGATGCCATCAACTTCGTTTCTCTCGGTTTTGGCGGTAACTTAATCCTCGATTTGAATTGTGTAGTATTCGACAAGCCGGGTATGGACATCGAAGTGGTAGAAACCTCTTTCGGTTCGCCAAGCTGCGCCAACTATCCCGAAACTGCAAAAATCGAAGGTTCACTCGATTTCCTTTCTTGGCAGGTACTCGATGAACTTTGCCTCGACGGTTTCATCGACCTCGCCGGTAAAATGCCGGTTCGCTACCTCCGCATCACCGATATGTCTAATCCTAACTCTTTCGGCAACTCAAATACAACCGATGGTTATGATGTAGATGGCGTAGTAGTGCTTCAGCCCGGTTGCAGCACTTCAGGTGCCGCTCGATTTGCCGCACCAACCCTTATCGAAACCTCTGTGGCTAAGGCTAAAACTAACATCTATCCAAACCCATTTTCTCAGCAGTTCAATCTGCATTTCACCGCCGGCGAGCAAGCTGAAGATGTACAAGTGAATGTGTTCAATGCACTTGGCCAAATCGTTCTCACAGAGTCATTCGTGGCCGATCGCCATAGCGAAGTAAATACAAGCCTGAGCCTCGATACACAAAGCCAAGGCATCTACTTCGTAACGGTTATCCGCAACGGAGCTTCGGAAGCCTTCCGCCTAATCAAGCAATAACAAAAAAGAGCAACCACTTAAGCAAAGCCTGCCTCTTTTGAGGTGGGCTTTGTTGTTTTTGAATACTTTAACATTCATACTATTTCCTTAGGCTATTATTGAATTATATCTCCTTGAAAAGCGGGTATGCTTTCTTGACAGTGGAATCTTGAATAAGCCATTCAATGTGCATGATTAATCATTCATTAAGTACATTAAAAACCAATAACGAATGATAAAACATTCATACAATAGTCCTAATTCTTATTTTCAGCTTCCGGATTAAAGAAAATCAGTTTATTCCATCACGAAGTTTTGTGTTGTGGCCATCACCTGCCCAAAGCCAACCATTCAAGGTAAGGCTTTTAAGCTTCATCTGGTCGAAGCGTTGCCGAGTTTCCAATTGACTCTACTTATGGCTAACTGAAAAAGACATACACTGCACTTCTGGCAAAGCAAATAGCAATCGTTACAAATTCAGTATGCATGAATTTTCAAAAGCCAGATATTAACCTTGCATTAAGCATCATTCAATCACGGGTTAAAGTGTTATGAATTACGCCGGTGAGCATTTTTTGTCAGGCTCTATTTTAAGCGATGCATTCTTTCCATGAGCATTTCTTTATACTTCTCCTTAAACTCATTACTCAGAAAGCTCATGTCAATTAAATCAATCCAATTGGGCAAAGCTTTTTCCATCTTATTGAAAATGTTTTGCTGTTGCTTTTCTTCTATCTTCAATGTGTTCATTGCAGCCACGAAATCCTGTTTCTTCAGCTTTTTCTTTTTCCCGTTTAAGGTCAAGGCCATTTCTTCTTCATCGGCCGGATTTACCAACGATGTATTTACCAAATCATAAGCGGGCGATAAGGTCATGCCCAAACCGGGCTGCTCCAGCAATGAAAAATTCTTCAAATGCATATCGGCATTGCCCGTGATAAAAGAGAACAGTACCAATTCCCAAAAGTTAACAACATCCAGCCCCGGCATGGCTGAATATTTCAGAATGGCTTTACCGATTTGCTCATAGCTGCCATGGTATTTATCTTCTGTGAGCCGTTCAGTTAGCTGACAAAAATCTTCCATAGCCAACTTCCCTTTTGGGGTTCGGTCAACGCGTTTGGTCAGATATGCCCGATTGCCCGATTGCAGCCGAATGAGGCTATGGGGTGCCGTTTTAATTTTGGCAACAGCGGCGAGGTGCATGGTAAGATCTTCTACCTCCGGCAGTTGCGGATATAGTGCTGTAGGTGGTTTCAAAATATACCCACCCCACAAACCTACAATGGTAAATCTTCGTTCTGTACCTCCATTATTGCTTCCGGTAATGTGTAATGATAGTTTAGCCTGGACACCGGTTACCGCAGTCTGACTTTGTATGATTTCTTTAGCCAAGGGTTCTAAATCAACTTCTGAGTAGGGTAACACCGGAGGAATTGGTTGCCCGAATACTTTCTTTGAACAGATCGCATGAAAGTCCTGCTCGTTTTCAGCCAATGGCCTATAGCAGTATAAACATCTCCTCATCAGTTATCCTCCTCTTTTATTTCTTGTACACTTACAGCTCCTATGCAATCTTTACAACAGGCCAGTAATAAACCCATTCGGTCTCGCGGGTTGAGTTTCCAATTTTTTTCGGCGATATCCAACAACCAGCCTTCGGGTATCAGTCCATCAAAAAACGGAAACAAGACCTTAGCGTTGAAAGCGGCTTCCTGGATGGGCAAGGTTAAACTCACCGGACGTGCATTGGGCTGTGCTGCATACGCTTTGTCGTACACAAAATGATACCCTTGCTCATCCTGACTGAGCCAGCCGACCAATCGGTCATCTATTTTTATCGCGGCTTTTCGCATCTTGAGGAAATTGGAATTTTCTAAACTGTTAACTGGAATCAGCCTTTAAAACTCAGCCTTGGATGTCTTAGGTACGGCACCCACCTGGTAGCCGAACAGTTGTAGTACCTGGTTCACTTTGTCTAACCGCAGACTTTCCTTGCCCTGCTCGAGTTCACGAATGAAACGCAAACCCACACCGGCTTTCGCGGCGAGCTCGGGCTGAGTGAGTTTCACCAATCTACGCTTGTCTTTTACGAAGTCTGTCAGATTCATTGTATACCCTTTGGGGTGCAAATATAGTAAAATGTTGCACGAATACACCCTTTAGGGTATAATTATGTGGAAATATTTCTGAATATACCCTTTCGGGTACGCATCAACTTATAATGGTATTCATTATACCCGAAAGGGTGCATTTTCGATCGGAAATCCATAAACCAAGAAGGAGCAATAGCCGTTCCGCTGAACACCGGCCTGCTGCAAAACCCTGAACCATGAATGAAGGAGAGGTTAAGGGCGTTGTTTGGGGAATCCAATTCCCAATAGCGACTATGGCTCCAAAATCTATTTGCTCCTTGAAGTCTTTGAAATCCAGGAGCCAGGCCACCAACCCGCCAACCCTCAAGCCACGCCAGCCCGGTGACCCCTAGTTATATCGACTACGCCTTTAACCAACCGCCAGTTTACGTCCTTCGTTGAGGAGTTCGGCGGGGTTTAAGTAGACCTTATTAGCTCAGCGACACCTACGCTTTAATTCCAAATTTCTTCAACTTATCAATTGCAGTTTGCGTTGCCTGAAGTCGTTTCAGGTCAATTGTTTCCCTACGTTTCAGTTTTTGAATAACTGTCTTCAAAACGCTAATTTCGTTGAAGCTTAATGTGTTGGTCTGCTCTCCAAGATCGAGTATTTGCTTCCAGTTATCATCAGTTAAACGGCTTAAGCGGTTATAAAGTGTAGATGGGTCAATTAACTCTTTGTCATCCAGCTTACTCAGAGCTGTAATTTTTTCAAAATCTATTCCTTTTTCAGTAATCAGATCAACAATCTCAACACCTCTCTGAACGAGATTATCCGTCATTGTACCATATTCTTTCAGTGTTTTACGAATCATTGAGACATTCGTTTCTTGGTATTTTGAGAGGATTACTGAATTCAGGTTATACAGGTATAAACCATCCCAGAATCGAATACCAAGGGAAGTTATCTTTTGCAATGCATCGTATTTATGTACTTGTTCTGTATCGACTTTCTCTGCGTCATATCTTGCCTTAAATGCAGCATCTGAAATTAGATATTTTTTAATTATCTCAAAATTCATTGGATGATTTGATTGAGCCGTTAGCAAGGTCCAAGTTTTTTCTGCCTTTGCTGCCTCGCTAATGAGTGCAACATCTAAATTATTTAGAAAATCATAAACGAATTTTAATCCTTTTTTTAATTCTATTTGGAGTTCTTCAGGCACAGCCTGAGTGGACCAAATCTGCTCAAGATTTAGCCGATTTCCGGTTAAAAAGTGTAGGTAGGATAGCGTGTACGCAACTGTTTGAGATTTAATGTTGGTATCTCCGATTGGTTCATGGTTTTTTCTACCAAAAAGGTTATCAGCGGCTTGAAATAATATTGCATTCGCCACAATATCCTGCCAGTAGACACGATCCGGTTTTTTCTTTTTGAAATCCTTTTCAATATCTTTCAAAAATTGAGTGTAATTTTTTTGAGCCCCTTTCGCAACATGAAATGGCTGTTGATGCCACGTGTTCATGTACTTCGCAATTTCTGACTTGATGATAACTTGATTTCGCGGAAATTTTAATTTAAAAGCCTCCTGCTTGCTTTTTGTAGGCTCTTTGTTTAAGGCTTCCTTATACTGCCCCTGAACTCTCTCAAGGAACCATATTGTTTGTTTATTAGGATCAGCTGGATCAATGGCGTATGTAGTTCTTGACAATTCTTCGAGACGCTGCAAGAAGGGGTTGTTTGAAGTCAAGTCAAGTTCAGATACCTTGTTTTGACTATTGGCATACCTAGAAATGAATGGAACCGTTTGATTCTTCTTGTCTTCATCTTTAATCACCGTAAGTTTCATTTGAACAAAGACTTGCGACAAATCGGCTTTAAACTTTTTCTCGGTATGAAATAAAGAGGCTGTAGTCTGCCCCCCGTTTACAATCTGAAAATCCTTCACTGCTGTAATAACGAGTTGGCCGTCCTCCCGTTTTCCCGTTTTAACTGCCTGCGCTGTAGTAGCAAGACCATTGTTGTATGGAAGAAACATATATGGTTCTTCCCTGATTGTATCACGGATACCTTTATTTATTTTTCCAGTTTGTTGAAGGAATGCCCTTACATTACTTTCCAATAACCTTGTGCCGTAATTCCTATATAAAGTGGAAAGAACACTCCCTGGCACTATTGCCA
Source organism: Bacteroidota bacterium (assembly GCA_027483445.1). GTDB lineage: Bacteria > Bacteroidota > Bacteroidia > M30B66 > M30B66 > CAMCXT01. The sequence continues at coordinate 37,451 of JAIXUS010000008.1, forward strand.
AGTAGCATTCATACAAGTCATTTTGAGATGGCATTGCAAGGCAAGGGATAACCTCACCAAGTGTTTCTGTGAAATCTATTTCAATAGGTTCCCTGTTGTACTTTGATTGGGCTAACCTTTTTAGCCTCTCTGCATCCCAAACGTGATATATGAATGTGACATTGTCTAAGCCTTTGAGAGTATAATTTTTTGGCGGATCATGTGAAATGCTGCCATTTGATAGAATAAAAATATTAATGCGATCAATTTCTTTATAGTTATCTTTTATCAATTTAGCTAAGCCATACGCTTCCGTAGAAGGTTCAATGTCTTCAAGGTGACCTTTGAACGCAGCATTGAGAAAGGAGGTCGGCCACTTCAGTAGTTTCTCAAAATCGGGTTTGCTAACCCGGTATAGTCGATTGGTATCTTGATAATGAGTAATAAAAATGTGAAGTGTTTCGTATCCTTCTTCAATACCATAACCATTGATTTTAAATTGAATATTCTCAAGCTTATTTTCCTTTATATACGGACATAATCTAATACTTTCTGTTTCTCCAGCTTCTGCCAATAGTTCCATTACATATTCAGTAAACTTATTCTCTTTGGAGGCTCCATCATCATCAGCATATACCAATGAATTAACCTCATGATATAGCTCCTGAAGATATTGTTCCAGTTCAAAGTCGGTATTTATTGTTGAAATTGGCTGGTTCATAATATTGTTTTTATCACGTTTTCCGTTAGAACATCAAATGAGTTGCAGGCTGAAATGTCAATCTGATATTTTACATTATAGATGGCATCACTAATCAGGTGCTCTTTCAAAATTAAGGGAAAGCCTTCCTCTATGCGAAAGTACCTTTGGTTGTTAACTGAATAACTAATCTCATTGTAATTTTCAATCATATCATTACTCAATCCAACACGTTCAAGTCTGGTTTCAAATTCCTGTAGCAATTCAAAGTCATGAACAATAAGATCTTTAATTTCTTTTATGATGCCCGCAAGTGAATTCTGATTACCTGTTGTTTCAGTTACTAAAATAAGTCCAAGAAAAAGGTTGTTCCAAGAAGTAAAATCAAGCTGTTGTTCATTAGATATGTGAACCGAGGGGTTACTTGCTTTGGATGTTTTTATCTCAACTGCGTTTCGGTTTCTTGCGAAGTCCTGATTTGCGCTCTCAGCACCCCTCCAAGAAAGCATAGCCTCTCTAAACTTGGTGGTAGAAAGCAAGAGTTGCCTTAGGAAAAACAATTCACCAAATAAACCTCGTTGTTTTTCGGTGGATAATAATTCGCCTGTTGCTTTTGAAAATAACTTTTTCCAATAATTTACTCTTTGGTTGATTAATGTCAGAGCCTCGTGGTTCTCTGATATAGAATGGAGTTTTTCAACGATGTCCTCGATGAACATTGTAAAAATATCAGTCAAATCTTTTTCAAGGAGAATAATAGTGAATTCAGTTTTTGTTTGGTTAAATGGGATTGCTTGTATTTCAACACCTCTAAACTTGCGCAAGAAGTTTTTACTTAAAGAGGTGTTTGAGTCAAGCTCCAGTTGAAACATTCTTGCGCCTGTTGCACCAATTAGCCCAATAAAACAATTAAGCCCAAGAATAGATTCAATTCGTGTTTTTACTACATCTTTTTTGGATGAAGACTCTTGATCCAACCAAATTTTTTTTAAATCAATCATTAACGTCATCGTGGTCGTCACTTTGTTGTGGTTCTTCTTCTGCGTCAGAGTTTTTCGGAGGCCTTGCAGCATATTCAAATTTCACCTCATTTTCCAGTTCAGGAAAAATTATTCCAAAGCCCAATAAGGGAGTGTCATGATTTAATCTTGACGAAACTCTTGGGTCTAAAGGCATAAAAACTAAAAGGGGTGTTCCTTTTGCTTTTCTCAGCTTCTTTATTTCTAACTCATCTGTATTAACATCGGCATCAAGATCAACAATTCGCGACGCTTTATCCAATATGGCATTTGAAGAACCTTTTGTTGCAAGTTCATTTTGACCCTCCTTCAAGTCTCGAAAAGCAACGCCTGAATTTTTAAATGATTCGTCTATTGATGATAAATCAGTTCTGAATGTTGGTAATCCGTGCAAACGATGATTTACTTCTTTTCTTGTGTTTTTTTCTTTTTTAGAGCTTTTGACTGTGCTACTAGAAGTGAGTCTAAGTGATACTGACCAATTCTGGAAGACTCCTGATTGGTTCTGTCTTTCAATATAGTCCCTTATGATATCGAGTCGTATTCTATTACTTGTAAGCTTGTAGGAATCAAGGAAGGCTAGAATTATGTCGCTACTTACGTTTTCCCAAAGCACCGTGCTTTTACCAAGGCTTTTTCCGAGTTTTAATTTTTTTAATGTTTCATGTAATAAATTGAAATTATGATCAACGCTAACTTGATTATTATCAAACTCGAACGTTTGTTTTACATCACCTGAAAATGAAAGTTGAATTTTCTCATGATCTCTCATTTTAGTTAGCGAAGTTATTGTCAACATTCCTGAGTGTGTTCTCACTTTTAACTGAAAATCTTCTGGTCGCATATCTTTTGCGGCCAATTCATCAAAATCGGCTCTCATTTCTTCTGTAGCCATGGTTACATGGCGATACCACCCAACTAGATCCTCGGTAGTATATAATCTGCACAGGTCAATATAGCCAGGTCTGTAACCAAACCATCTGCCCATTTGCATAAGTGAATCATACATTCGAGTTGTTCGCAAATAATAGCTGACCGACAATCCTTCTAGGGTAATTCCTCGGGCAAGTTTATTTCCACCAACAGCAATAACCGAGAGGTTTGTACCTGCATCTTCATACTTTTTATAATTGATTTCTTCAATGTTGTGGTATTCCAGATTTCTTGTATTGTTGGTTCCATGTACAGCACGGACTTCTATTTTATTAACCGCATTAGTTAATTCGGATTTTACCTGATCCCACGAATACGTTTTGATCTTCGGATCTCTATATGACAGGTTTTCAAGCACATTCTCAGTGGTTACAATAAAATCGTTTTTGTAAAGGTTTTCCAGATCCAAAAGAATGCTTCCTTGCCCTGATTTGATCTGCCTTTTGTAATCTCTTAGAACTTCATTGACTATCCATGCAATTCGGTCGATCCAGGCTACCCTCAGGGCAACATGAATCAACATTGAGTTGTGTTTTTTTTCATGGCCTCTTAAACGCCTTACCGTGCAGGTGAGAATAAAGGACTTTATTGATTCTTTAAGTGATCTTGGGATATCATCCGGAAGGAGATCTCTATTTTCCCGGTTTATTGTTTTAGGGAACCAGGGTTCCTGATCTTCCGCAGGCCTGATAATATCCAACCCTTCAAATGTTTCATTGGTTTTTTCATTCTCAAAACCAAAAACTTGAGCAGCACCAATGTAATTGGATGGCGGTGGAATATTAATAATGAAGTCTCGTGGAAACAGATCTTCACCAACTTTTAGAGTCACATCCTTAACCATTGTTTCGAGTTCTTCGCTCCATGTTGAAGGAATGAAGAGATTTGCGTAAGGTGTTGCTGTGTAGCCAATGAAGGTATTCTGATTAAATAAGTTAAGCAATGTCCTTATGAGGCGGTTAATTGTCCTTACATCTATTTCTGTTCCTGAATTGACTGATGCATTGTCGGCTTCATCATCAATTACAAGCACCGGTACATTGTGAATCTTTCTGTTCCCTGAAGAGTCATCCACGGCGAACTGATTTAGCCAGAGAATCAGGTTTTCCAAGACACTCTTGTTCTTTTTTATCACAAGAACTGTTGGGCTGTTACCACCGATTGGTACATTTAAACGTGTTGCAATACCTCTGTTAAAATCGCCTTTGTCATCAGAAGAAGTGTAAGAATAAATTTCTGTATCGACTTTGTATTCCCCAACTCCTATTTTATTGTTTTTATGCCTCAATATAAAATCCGCGCTATTTCGGCCTATGTAACCCTCGTCAATTCTAACTTGGGTCTGGGACCGTAATGTATTGTGCACTCCAGCAATAACAATTATCAGTTTATAACCAGCATCTGTAGCTTTGTTGATCAGTCCAGTATAGTTTGCTGTTTTGCCAGACTGAACATTACCGACAACCATGCCGCGACGATCCCATCTTCCCTGAGTTTTAGGGTTAACACACTTGTCAAGTATTTTATTCGTCAAGTCATCCAGATTGTCTATCGGAAAAGAACCATCCTTTGTTTTGAGCCAAGATCGGTATCTTTTCCAAAGCTGCCATGGATAATTGCCTGGGATATCGTGTAACCAAGGTTTTACATCTGCGTTGACCAATTGAGTTGCTTGCCCTTGAAAAACCTCAAAGTCATATTCCAATTGTTCAATCAGGTCGATTAAATCAACATTAGGGTACTGCTGTTTTATTAAAGGGTTTTCAGCTACAGCTCTAATATCGTCAGAGTCGATTTCACGTATTCTCTTAATATCTCCTAAGAATATATGGCAGACATTACGAGCGCTTTCTAATTCTTTCATTATTCAAAGTACTCAATTAGTTGTGTATACTGGTTGAAGGGTTCGATGTTGAAAATCTGTTTTATGGCCAGTTCGCGATCCAGACCACTTGATTTAAGTGAACGGTACATCATTTTGGCTAGTTCAATTGTACCAGAATCGGGTTCAGCTTGGTTCTGTCTAAGTTCATGACTATCTGGTTCTTCACTATGAAATTGAATAATAGACTCAACAGGCGTAGTCTCTCCAATCAATTTAAGTGCTGTTCGAAATTCAGAAGCAGATATAGATTCTTTATCTAGAAGACTTTTAATAACTGCATGTTCTTCATTGATGTAATAATGCCGCACATCATCACGGGTCTTTCTTGCCTTCCAGACAGGTTGAAATTCAAAACTTGTTATAGAATCATCAAGCATGATTTGATTTCCTCTGAACCGGTGAACTGCTCCAGCTGCTTTTCTTGTCATCTTTCCGAGACGAACGAGATCCTTTCTAACTGTAAGTGAAGGTGTAGCTGTAGCTTTCTTGATGTCGATTTTCCAATCGTGATCCAAAGTGTTGGGAATATCAACTAAAATTCTGGCGTTTTTGAAATGTTCATTCTTAGGAAACAGACCAAGCCAGTCACCATATAGCAACAATCGGCTGTTACGATAAATGTAGAAGCCTTGAAAACGATACCAATCATCGGCTTTTGCACTTTTACGCTCCTCTGGATTCAGCTTGGATATGTGAGGCAAAACGTAACATTTTACTTTTACCTGATTACGGTCCAGATCCTCTTGCGCGATTAGTTGTCCTCCATCAGCTTCTTTCATAAAAGGGTCCCATGGTGTCAACTTATTCCCATTCACACAAATAGTCAACTTCTTTTTTTCCAGATAGCGATGAAAGACTAAACTGAGGTGATCCTCCACTTTTTCAAACTCTTCGAGAAAGACGATTCTTGCCGCTTCATTTTTAATGTTGGCATTACCGACTAATCTGTCTAACTTTTCCCATAAGACCGTGGTACCATGATCGAGCTTTTCCAAAGGCTCCTGAAATACTCCGTCGGATAAATAATCGAGCAGATTCCACTTACCTGTTTCGTTTACAAAATCTAAATCCCAATGTCTCTTAATAACATTATGATCTTTTTTCCTTGATAGAACGGTAAGTGCTTTACATTGAGAAAATGATGAGGTTTTTAATCCAAGCCCGAATCTACCCAAATCATGTTCTTCACGATCGTCTTTAGGATCTTTACTGCCCGGAGTCATGGCTTCAATCAACTCGTTACGATTCATTCCTTCACCATCATCAGTTATGGAAACCCATGATTTTTCACCAGCCCATTCATACTGTATCCAGACATTATTTGCCCGTGCAGAAATGCTGTTGTCGATTATATCCGCAATAGCTGTTTGCAGATTGTAACCGAATGCCCTGAAAGTGTTAATCATGGCTCTGGCTTTGGGCGGAGTTTCTTCAGCTATTTTTTGCATATACATTTATTAATTAACATTCAGTCAAAGAAGCGACGGAAAAAGCTCAAAAAACTTTCCTTATCGAATGTTATTCGAGGTTCTTTAAGGCAATAATTATTTTCTAAACTTTTAACATACACAAAAAAACTAAGGTGTTTATGGATTATACTTCTTCGTAAATCGTTAAATCTTGCCTATTCCATCTTAATAAACCATTTGGAGGATTTTGTCTTGAGCTTCTTACAGAAATTAAATATTCGCGATTGTTCTTTTGTTTATTTAATCTGTCTTCCTCTAACATTAAAAAATAATCTGCTGCTCTAACAATTCCATGTAGAAATGGTTTTTGCGCGGTTTGATATAGCATAAAATCCTGTGGTGTTTGGAGCTGAGAACCTGATTCTTTATTATCTAAATCAATTAATGATATATTGGTGAATGTTGTCACTACAGTAACAGAATACCGTTTTAAAATGCTGTATAAAAGCGGCCAAATCATGTCAGATTCTTGTAACTTTTTAAACTGTAAAAATACATTGTGTAATCCATCAAGTAAAACTCCAGTGAAAGGCTCTCCTTCCAGAGAGGCCTCTTCTAATAATCTAACAATTTTATTTACAAAGTCTTCAGCAGTGAGGAAACCAGGATAAAAGGACTGCACTTTTATCATACTATTCCGCGGATAATACCCTTGAAAAGTGTTTATGAATTGTCGATCAAGACGGTCTTTTAATACTTGATAGTAGTCTTCAGGATATAAAAAAGATAGAATGAGGACTTTACGAAGTTTTTGAGATTTAAGCTGTATCTTATTTTTAGTGAAACTCTTTATTCTTATATCGACTAAAGATTCTTTATCTATAATTGGTGTTAAAAGGAGTTTAAGACCAAACCCTGCCTTGCCAGAACTGCCATGGCCGTGCACTAATATTTGAGAATTGCAAGCCACAGGAAGAAAAGGCTTGTATATAACTATGTTTCCATCATGCTGAATATCCAATGTATGAATGAAGTCGATATTTGATGGGAGATTTATTCTTATTCTCTCCCTCTTATCGAGTTGCGATGGAACTTGCGGACTAAGACGAAATCCATTACTACTGGAAAGGTGGAATACATGCGCTCCCTGCCGCGAAATCTGGTGCCGCGTTTTTAGTAACTGAAAAACACGAATGGGCTTTTCATATTTGTTGTCTATCCCTTCTTGCTTTAATTGTATTGCGACGTCAACCAAATAATCCAACTTAAACTTCCCAGGAATTTCTTCTGCAGCAATAAGAACAACCAATGCTCCCATATTCCTGCATTGCTCAATAAATTTCTCTATTTCATCATACAAAATATCTTTATTGAACAATTCATTGACATTATCAATTACCAATAGTAGTGGACATGTTGCTGGTATCTGAGACAGCACAGCAGCATCATTAGCAACTTGATTTTTTATATCTTTTTGAAGGGTTTTTAGAACATCTGTGATTTGGGTTATGGTTAAACTCTCATAAAACTTTAATGCCTTGAACCATGCTAATTGATGATCATTAGCTTTGCCTAATTTGAGATTATTTCTATTATTCTCAAAGACCCTCATTTTTCTCAAATAGTCGGGCACCAAACTGTTAAGACGAGTTTGTAAATCTTCTGGATTTTCTTCAAGACTTATGTATAGCGTTTTTGTTCCTAAAGGTTCTAAAACAGCAGCAAGTGAGAGAGCCGCAGAGGTCTTACCAGTGCCAGGCTGCCCATGTAAGCTAAAAACAAGGCCATTAGTTGACGTTCTTTTCAGTCCTCCGAAGAATAAAAGATCCGCACCTCGCCATGGAACAGGGATACCGAAAATCCAGTTGTTAATCTCTGCTGAGTCTGGGAGCTCTGTATACAAGCTGGAAACCCTGAAACTATACTTTTCAGTGGATGAGTTGTTGCTGTATCGGTCTGACAGTTCCTGCCTACTTGTGCTATTGGGTTGACAAAAAAACTCAAGATGATTTTCATTCTTAAACCATAAATAAGCAAAACCTTTAACTGCCAAAATATGTCCGGTTAAATAATTTATCCTTGAGGTAACCGTTCTTGGGTTGACATTCTTTCTAATATCCGGCCATCTTGCATAAATATCAATGTTACTTTTAAATGAACTAATCGCTTTTTGTATGTCTTCTTCTGAAAATTCATCCATGTAAGGTGATATGGATTTCAATTCAGGGTGTCGAAAATGCAATTTAAGGAAATGGAAGAGCATTCCTCTACAAAGCACGAAGGAGTATGAAGCTGTTTGTGGTTCCTCTGGGACAGTAAGGGCATGATACAGTATGTGAAGTGGTGAAGGTAGAACATCACTCGATTTCTCATTGTTTCTAACTCGATTAAACGCATGAATTACTAGCTTTACAATTCTTGGAAATTCATTTAATTTTCTCCTTCTTGTTGCACTTGTCGTTAATCCCTTGATAATATGGCCATCAAGGCCACTTGCACTAATTGATTTTACTTTTATATATCTTTCAAAGATACCACTTAAGTTTTCATCGTCTTCTCTAAGTTCTTTTCCAGATTTGTGCTGAATGTGGCAATACCACAGCGCCTTGTGAATGGCAGTAACCAAATCATCAAACAATTCAATGTATGGCAGTGAATTTTTCATCTTTGTTACATTAAAACATGACTTGGCGATATAATAGGTAGTTTATCGCTAAAGGTTGAGAGGTGTGGTGAATTTTTGAAATCTTTTGATTCGTGAATTTGTGAATTTAAATCCAACTCTGCATTTACTGCAACAAGCTGCTTTAATTTAAACTCCAATATTGCCTTAACGTCTTCATAATTTAAAATCAAAGGAAGTAGCTCCAAGCTCAGCCGTCTAAATAATTTAGGATCTGATTTTTCAGTCCAAATCAAAATCAATTCAGTAAGTGCAGATATATCAGGCATAAATCCTTCTTTAAGTTTGTAGATCACAAAATCAAAAACATAATAATCTTTATCCACAGGTGCATATAGTGCTGCGAATGTCCATGGGTCATTGGTTTTAAGATAGGCAAGACCAATGTTGATAGTATCAGGCTTTACAAGTTCAGGAGCTTCTCTTAATACACAACGGATAAGTTCTTCCTTTTGGTAAATGTTTAATTTAACATTACCATTCTCCAACAATGAAATACTATCTTGTGCAAGTTGCTTACTATTTAGGCCAGCGCGACGTGCATACTCAAAAAGCCTAGTTATGTTTGATGCATCATATTCGGCTATTTGATTCAGAATATCAAGAACCGTTTGCATTTCAACAATTCTATCTTGCATGGCTCGAGAGTTTCGATAAAAATCAGCCCGTCTATCCAAGTCACTCAGTCCGTTAACATCATGTAGGCCTGGATTCATGATCAAATTTTCTAGTTCTTTTCTGCCTTGTGCTTTCATTTTCCCTCTTTTTGAATAATGTCAATCTGCACTATGGATTTGTATAGATTTGGAGTATGCACGTATTCCTCAAGTCCATTCTGTTCTTCGCACTCCTGTAATGGCTTGGTCATTCCCCCAGGCTTGAATTGGGGGTAAAACTCAGCATCGAAAATTGTTGGTTTTGTAACCTTATGGCAATGCTTAATATTATGTGAGTATAGGACTTTGTCTAGATCTTGATTTTCGGACAGTCCCGCGCGGCAATCCAAGGAGTTTTTTGAACTATTTGAAAAAACATCCTCTGTTTCATTACTTGGATAACTCCATTCAATATATGAACCTGTTTGAGCCTCTCCTAACTCAGGTTGCAGACCCGCAGGTAAAGCTGGCTTACCCAAATAGTAGTTAGCTTTATCAGGTTTATGCAGAATATCCTCTTTAATTGGTTCTGATAAAATTGCTTTGTAAAGCGCATTTCTGACCTTGATTGGTATATCTGGTTTTAATAACTCTTTAACTCTTCTGGAAACGTCCCTTTTAGTGATTTCATTAATCCGTCCCTTAAAACGATTTACATCGTTTATTCTAATAAACAACGTAGCGCTTCCGCAATAATCTGAGCCAACTTGTTTTAGCATTCGAATGAATTCAAGGGAATATTCCAAAACTTCTTGACTTGAAGATGAAAACTGGCTGAGATATTGCAGGAACTGCATTTTTATGTTATTGTCTAACTGTTCATCGCTCTCAAAATTTTTCACAAATTCGGGTTTAACTTTTTTCAATTCAAGATAGCCTTTATTATCCTTCATATTTTTGAACATGTTTAGAAAAAAGAGCATTGAGTCGTTTTAGTTAATTCATTTTGGATTGATTACTTCAAAAACAATTTCACCAAGCAACTTTGCTAAATATGGAGGCACAGCGTTTCCAACTTGATGATACTGTGCGGTACGTGATCCACAAAATAAATAATTATCTGGAAATGTCTGTATTCTAGCCGCCTCACGAACGGAGAGACTACGACATTGTTCAGGGTCATAATGGATAAAATAATGTCCATCTTTTGCAATGTGACTTGTAACGGTAGTGGCAGGTTGGTCTGGGACTTGAACCCTGAATCTGTCTGAAAACTTCCCGGATTTTGCATTTACATGATCAGGCATTAATTCACTACTATGCAACTCAAACTCGTGTAATCTAGGAAACCGTTTATATTTTCTTGTGTAAAGACTTGAAAACATATATCGTTTCAAATCCTCAACAAGGTGTGAACGTGATTCATGGTTTGCTGCTCCTTTCATTTTTGGATCGTGATACCAACTGAACATCGGGTTCTCTTTGGAAGGAGTCTCGCAGGGGACAAACTCAGATCCAGTACCATTTGGTGGTGGAGAAATCCGTGTCTGAGGGCACTTTTTCTTTAATCCGTTCAAGTATTCAATTTCATTTCTGAATGAATTTATAATCTCAGACCAATTCTCATCAGTATCTTTTACATTCCGGTAAAATCGCTTTTTTTTATCATTTGAAATTAGACAACTATCTAGTGATCTGTTTATACCGCTTCTTATTTTGGGTAAATCTCCAATAATTTCCTCGAGTGTTATATGTTTTTCAGCCTTTTTTAATATTCTTGGTAAAGCTGATATGTCTTCACGGACTCCTAACAAAATAACACGATGTCTTTTTTGCGGAATACCGTATTCTTCTGCACGAATAAGATAATCCCTATTATTATTATAAATTGGGTGTTTCTGATCAAACTTAGTGGCTTCGGTTGTAAGCGAAAAAATTTTATACTTGGGACACTTGCCTCTTTTAAACAATTTCGAAGGATTCTGAAGATCTCTTTTTATCAGATCAAACATTTTTTCACCATCTAAAACTGAAGAGAGTAATCCTTTTACATTTTCCATAACAAAGACCGCAGGATGATGCTTAGCGATAATTCTTAAGTATTCTTTGTAGAGGTACACCCTTTTGTCTCCATTGTCAAGTCTATCTCCCCATTGTCTTCGTGAACGTCCGACAATGGAATATGCTTGGCATGGGGGGCCTCCGATTAAAACCCAATTCGTTGAGTGATTCAAAGCTTTTTTAATTCTATAATCTACAAGCTCCGGAGGAAAATCTTTGTGCCCTAGTTCTGCGCACCATGCCTCTTCTTTTGCTTTTTTTGCTTGTGATGCATATTTCTCATACAACTCTACTCGCAACCTTTTCTTAAGCTCTGAATCGGTTTGCATGACCATGTCGTAGTATTCGCTAGGCACTTGGTTGATAGGGAATTTTCTAAAAAAGCTCCTTAGTTCAAGAGTTTTGTGTGCGTTAATCTCCATTTCGATGGAAAGTCGAATATCAAAAACTCTTTTATTTCGTCTAACAACTGAAGAAAATCCTTCTCCAAGGCCTCCAGGTCCAGCAAATATGTCAATTACAGGAATCCCCATTTCTTTTTTGCTTTTAAAGTCATTTTGTCTGAACTCAATTCCATTTAAGGTTTAGATTGCTAAATTTAAGCTAATCATCATATCGTTTACTGCATCCTTAACACCACTTTTATCTAAAGCCAATAATAGTGAATTATTTTATTCACGCATCATATTTGTAATTTTTAACGCTAAATGGTCTAAATGAATTGGTGTTGAGGGTCTTGATTTTTCATATAGCCTGAAATAGGCGTCACTATATCTTCATTGAAGGAGAACTAAAGGTATATAATTTATATTTTATTTAACAAGCCATACAAAGTTTGCTTGGCGCCACCCCATGAGAGCGATCCACACTTAGTTTCCTAAATTTTGTAATGTATTTACCTAAATACTTTTGTAGAATCTGAAGCTTTTTATAAGACCATCATCTCCTGTGCTATGCGCTTTCTTTTTAATCTCAACAGCGATTGAAATTGTCTCTTTCATAGTGTAATTCTACAATATTAACCTTTAGTATAAAAACTTCTCAAAACAAGTCTCCCCCCCCCAGCGCCACTGATCGCAGCCGGCAGCGCCGCCGGGGACTGCGAAGCAGAGGCAGGCCCCGGCGGACTAAAGGCGGAGAGCAGGATGCCCCACCCGTAAAGCTCAGCTTACCGAGGACTTAAGCTGGGCAGGCGCCCAAAAAAACATGCAGGAGAGGAAGCGCTGAAGTCGCTACAAGTGCTCCATCAGGTAGCGTAGCACGGTTTGGTATAAATGCAGCCGGTCGCGGCCCGTTACGTTGTGTGGGTGCTCGGGGTAGATCATGTAGTCGATGAGTACGCCTTCGTCGACGCATTTTTTAAGCATCTCCTGGCTGTGTTGCCATACCACCACATCGTCGACCGTGCCGTGGATGAGCATGAGGCGGTCTTTGAGGCTTTTGGCCGTGTTGAGTAGGTTCGCCTCCTCGTAGCCTTTGGGGTTTTGCGCCGGCGTGTCCATGTAGCGCTCGGTGTACATCACCTCGTACAGCGCCCAGTCGATAACCGGTCCGCCGGCCACTCCGGCTTTGAACAGCCCGGGATTTTTGCTCATCATCAAAGTGGTCATGAAGCCGCCAAAGCTCCAGCCGTGGATGCCCATCCGCGAAACATCGGCCATGGGCAGGGTTTTCAGGTATTCGATCCCGAGGAGCTGGTCTTCCATCTCCACTGTGCCCAGCCTTCCGTGTATCACCTGCTCGAATTCGAGTCCACGGTCTGCCGAGCCGCGGTTGTCGAGCGTCCACACCACATAGCCTTGAGCGGCGAGCCAGCTCATCCACAGCGAACCGCCGGCCATCCAGCTGTTGGTCACCATTTGGGCATGCGGACCGCCGTAGACGTAGATCACCACCGGGTATTTTTTGCCGGATTCCACATTTTTAGGGAGGTACAGGCGGCCGTTGAGGGGCGTTCCGTCGGCCGCCTTGAGCTGTACGATGCCCGGTTTGGGCAGATTGTAGCCCAATGTAGGGTCTCCGGAATCCTGCAAGCTGAGTACAATGCGGCCATCGGTTTGCTGCACCAGCGCTGTGTATGGATTAAACACGCTAACCTGAGCGATTTCAGCGCTGCTAAACTCATCGAGCAGATGCGTGCCGCTCCGGTTGATCTGCACCCTGTGCGTGCCATTGGCCATCTGGAGGCGCGAAGCCTTGCCGCTGAGTGCAATTTTCCAAACACCGCGCTGCAAACCGTCTCTTTCCGAAACGGTCACAAACAGTGTCTTTCCGGCTTCATCAAAACCGTGGAAATCGGTCACAATCATTTTCTCGGGGCACAAAGCCTTGATGAGCCTGCCGTCGAGCGCATAATGGTAGAGTTGCGTGTAGCCATTGCGCTCGCTTTGCCAGATAAACTCGTTGGGCCGCCCCGGAATAAACACCGCAGGATGCTCAGGTTCAACCCATTGAGCATCAGTTTCGGTGAAGAGCGTTTTCACAAAGCTGCCATCGGCCACACGGTATTGGTTGAGCTTCATCTCGTTCTGGTCGCGGTTTACCACCGCTACGAGGATGAATTGCTCGTCGGGCGTCCACGCCACATTGGTGAGGTACTGCTCTTTCGGCTCGCCGGTTTGGAGGTACACAATGTTGTCGCTTGCCCAGTTATACACGCCAATGGTCACATGGTGGCTCGCCTGACCGGCCATCGGGTATTTGATGTTTTGAAGGGTGGCAGGTTTGCTGCCCAGATGCACAAGCGGATAGTCGGTGACCATGCTCTGATCCATGCGGTAAAAGGCCAGCTGCGTGCCGGTCGGACTCCAAAAGGTGCCTTTGCTGATGCCAAATTCGTTGCGGTGCACCGATTGCCCGTAAACGATGCCTGAATTGCTTTCGCGGCTGATGTTGCGCACCGTGCTGCCTTCCTGCACAAACAGGTCGTTTTTCTGCGTAAAAGCCACGCGATCGTAAGTGCTAGTAAAATCGGGGTTTTCGGCCTCCAGGCCAATGTTGAGTTGCGCTTCTTCGCGCTTCGTTTGCCAATTGTAGCGTATCAGTTTGCCTTTGAAGAGGTAGGTAAAACGCGCTTCATCGAGCCAGTTGATGAGCGGGAATCGTTTCAGTTCAGCATTCAACTCGCTGAGGTTGAGCACCGTGTCGGGCTTAAACTTTTGCGACCCTTTGGCATTCAGGTCGATGGTATGCACAATCAGTTTCTCTTTGGCCACCCAGCTCACGCGGTTATTGGTGCCGGCCCATTTCAGCTGGCGGAGGGTCACCGGATTGAGTTCCGGTTTGCGAAAAACATCTTCGAGACTGAGGTTTTTCTGTGCAAAAGAAGCGAGCGCGATACTAACAAAAAGCAGCAATAACAGCGGTTTCCGAACGTGTTGCATAACATTAAAACAGAACGCCAAACCTACACTTTTCTATGGCACAGCTACACAATGTCACCCGGTTTGAGCACTGCTTTGATGCATTTTTTTGGCGCCTGCCTGCCCGAGCTCTCGTGAGCAATAGAGCCCCATTTTCAGGCATCCCGTTTTTCGCTGCAACGCCTCATGCCATCGCTCAAAAGCTAACGCCATTCGGGGTTTCCGCTTCAACCGGTGGCGCGAGGCTTTTTCGGTGAAAAGAGAGGGAAGTATAACTTAGCCTTTCAAAGCCCAAAAACCAACTGGCGATTGTGCGCTGTTAGTGGCATTTTTTTATTTAGCATATTGTCCTTTTTTAAAATTTTCAGCAGGACTTGTCTTGTCAACATAAATTATCCCATCAAATAGTTCATAAAGGTTAGTTGTCCAAAGAGCTGATTTTTCGTTGATGTAAACTGCTCCTGCTTCATAATGCTCGTATTCTCTATTTACAAAATCTTCTAACTTTTTGTCACTTGAAATTTCTTTTAAGTCAACAAAGAATATTGGTGTTTCTAATTTTGAAAATGTATTTGTCAAGTAACTTTTGGGGTGAGGTTTTACAAAATTATCGGAAACAAGCCAAAGTTCGTCTTGAAAAAGACTTTTTCCAAAGCTGTACATTAAGTAAAAAATATTCGTAGAACTAGGACTTTGAGCAACAAAACCGCCTTCGCTAAAACTAAAACCTATATTATAGTATTTATCTTTGTAAATATCTTTCAAATGTGTTCCCATCCAATTACCTGACTTGAAGTCGTCTGAAAAACTACCTTTCCCGATATGACCATTATGAGCCCAGAGCATTATTTTTGCATCGTTGTTAATGTCTCTAATCCATTTAATGTTTTCAGCCATTGATTTGTCCCGGAAATTATAAGCAGTATCAAAATCTTTATTTCTAAAATAACTTAATTTTTGTCCAAGCACTTTCATTGATTGTTGAGCGAATATATAATCATATTGGTTTTGAGATTTCAAAAAATCTTCCCGACTGGTAACAAATGCTTCCAGTTTTTTTAGTTTGTCTTGATTTTCTTTTTGAAGCTTTTCTAAGCCAATATCATCTAACTCTTTCAATTTATTGGCGTCATTATCAAATTTTGCAGGCAATAAACTTTTATCAAAATTTGGAATTGATTTAGAAAGATATCTTTCAAGCCAAGCAATTTCCGATGTCGCACTTTGCATGTCGTAACCATAAAATTGAGTTTGTGCTTCCTTCGGTTTTCCTATATTGTAATTTCTCATCCATTCAATCAGGTCTAAAACTTCTTGTGATTGCCAAACCCAATACCCATTTTTTGATAATGCTTCTTTTGCATTTCCTTCCCCATAAATTACATATTTATTTATGTCATAACAAGCTCCAAAATTAGCTTCTATGCCAAATAGCTTTACATTGTGTTTTACTACTAAATACTTAAATAGTTTTGCTTTTAACTCAAAAAACTCTTTTGTTCCGTGTGTTGCTTCGCCAAGTCCAATTACTTCGGCATTTTTTATTTTATCATCAAGAAAGGATAATTCCGCTGTGTCAACTTTTGTGGTTGATTGAATTGTGTGAATGAGTGTTTTAAGTTTGGATAGACTTTGTTCGTCCAATGAAACTTCTTTTTCCTTTTTTGAAAAAATGGAAGTCAAGGTATCGCCAAAAAATGGTTCACCTAAAACAGCCATTGCGAAAATTCTTGTAATTAAAGTGCCTAACAATAAAATAATTATCACGGAAATTATTAGTCTTTTCTTTGTTTTGGGTTTCATGAAATTGCTTTTTGGGTTTGAAAAATGGGACGATTAATCCTCTAAATTGTTACACAAATTTTAATTCGTTTGTTAAATCTGTTGCGATTCGGTAAATTTGTCACTAACGGTTCGCGCATAAACGCCGGTTGGGTTTGATGAACGAAAGTTATCAGTTCACCACGAAATTTCCAAAGATCGCGAGCTTAAATTTTCCACCAAAAAAAACAACTGGCGATTATTCGCTGTTATGAGGAGCAATTCTATCTTTTGTTGTAACAATTAATACCGAAATCCTAAAGTTAGAGGTAATAAAAAAGCCTGCTGAGTTAGTAATATTCCAGACTTAATGTATATGCCAAATTTTTCATTGATTTTGTAATTTATGCCAAGTCCAACTTCTGTGTGTATTGAACCTGTCCCACCTGCATATTGATTCCAAATATGATTATATCCCAATCTTAAATTAAATAGAGGTGTTACTCTGTTTTTTAATGGCAAATAATCGAAATCCCCAATTATCGAAAACCCATTAACACCTTCAAAATTATAGAATCCTAAACCAATTCCTGTATGCAGTTTTCTGTCATTAAACGTCAGCCCATTTATGAAAAAGAGAGCAATGCCGTTCTGCCTATTGTTAAGATGATAACCTCTCCAATTAATTCCTGGGTCAACAGTAATAGTCCGTAATAAATAATGCTGATAACCGGCCTCTAAATGTCCGGAATATGCTATTTGAGCTTCTGTCGGTAAAGTCAAGCCAACCAAAAGGGCAAGAATTGCTATGGAGTGTTTCATTTTAGCGATATGATCCTTTTTATTGTAACACTAGTCAACAATTATCTAGTAAACAATTGAGTGTTTTTCATTAGGATACCAAATACCACAGAGGCTTTAAGCAGGCAGAAATATATTTATTTCTTAAATTTATTTAATCTCAAGCCTAAACCAATGCCAATTTGCCAACTTCCATTCTGTGAGGCTGTTTTTGCATTGTAATAAAGAGGCACTTGAACTGCAATTAGTTTGTAAATGTATGTGAAGCCTATCCCAAGATTTGGAGTTACAAATGAATTTTTGGGCGTCGAATTGTCTTTCTTATAACGTAAAGAAGGCAATGCTCCTAACATGAATTTTGAGTTCTTGTAAGTTAGATTAATGTTAGGTCCGGTGAAATTAGAAAATCCGCCATTATCAACATAACCAATTACAACCACGCCTTCATAGGCTGAAACTCTTACTTTAGATTCTTGACCAATACATATTGAACTTTGTATGAAAACGTAGATTAGTAATTTGCCAATTGCTCGAAACATTGTTCAATGAATTTTGATTATTCAGTAGTCAAAAATAAAAATTAATAATAGCTAATGAAAACTGCATTGGCTTTCAGGATTTTAAACGAACATTATTCAAACCTGATGATGGATTTTCTTTATACATAGCAGGAATTCCTCAGATGTTTATTGAACAATAGTACTCGAAACAGAACTACTCAGAATCAAATTTCCGTTCGAGGCTTACTATTTTGTTTTTCAGTAAGCCCTTCTCATCTAAACAAACTCAGCGTTCCCATGTAAGTGCGGCTTTCACACTGCGTTTCTACCTGAACACGATATACATAAACTCCATCCGAAACAGGCGCATTTAAATAATTACCATCCCATCCCAATTCCTTATCCTTCCACTCAAACAACAACTCGCCCCAACGGTTATAAATCATCGCGGTAAACTTAGGGCTACCTGCCGTGTAAATCTTAAACTCACGATTCACCTGGTCTTCGTCAGGTGTAAACGCATTGGGAATGTAAACCGGATCGTTTTCAAGGATGCTGATCCGCGCGGTATCACTCAGCAATGTGCTCCCACACCCCGAAATGGCGCACTGCAGCACCAAACCATTCGCCTCCGTAACTGCCTGAATGGTTAACACCGGACTATCCGTTCCGCCAAACAAGCCGCCCTCCTCTAATTCCACAAACTCACCGCTTTCATCTCTCACTTGCCAGGTGTAGCTAATGCCTTCGCCACTCGATCGCGCCTCAAGCGGAAAGGTGCCGCCCGAACACACCGATAAATTGCCGGGTTGTACAATAAACGAGGGTAAATTGTTTACAAACAGCGAGGCCGCACTCGAGCTCACATCGCCACAAATACCGCTTACCACACATCGAAACAAGGCCGTATGAAAATCGCTGCTCACCGGGTTTAAACTCAGCACCGCCGTTGAAGAACCGCCCACACCATTACCATCGATCAAGGCCGTAAAGCCGCTGCCGGTGTTAACTTCCCATTGGTAGGCACTGGCGTTGATGGCCGTAACGCTAAATTGGGCACTTTCGCCCTCGCAAACCGATGCCGGAGCCGAAAACCCTGTTATCGATACTTCAGGCAATAAAGTTAAAACAGCCGATTCTGTAAGCACCGAAGTGCCACAGGCTTCAAATTCGGCCCGAAATAAAGCCCCATTCAATCCCGCCTGAATATTACTTAAAACGAGGTTCGCCGTAGCGCTGCCTCCAATTCCATTGCCATCATTTAAGGCACTAAAACTGAGTCCGCCGTCGGTGCTGATTTCCCACTGCCAAACTCCGCCGCCATTTCCCGAAGCCGAAAATTCAACACTTGAACCCGCGCAAGCTTCAGCATCAGCGGGCTGTGTAGCTATAGAAGCTGCACCCTCAATGTTGAGCACAGACGCCGTTCCGGTTAACGGACTGTTACAATCGCCCGTAAGCACACACCTGAAAAGCGCCCCATCAAGGGTCGAATTTGCGGGATTAATTACCAGCGCGTTGGTATTTACCTGAGCATAAGGCGCGCCCTCGCTGAGATTCACGAAGCTAAGCCCGCCATCGGTACTGATTTGCCATTGATACGCTACTCCCGCGCCTGTCGCATTGATCGAAAACCCCGCTGTGCCTCCTTCACAAACCGTCTGATCAATGGGTTCATTCACGATTGCCAGACTTTCAACAAGGGTTAATGTGGCCGCGTTGCTGATGACATCACCGCTACAACCTCCGCTCACTACACATTGAAAAACATACACACCCGGATTTAAATTGGCCGTTACAAGGCTCAGGCTTGCCGTTTGGGTATTCTGATAGCCCAAAGCAGGATTCTCAGTCAAATTAACGAAGCCCGCACCGTTGTCGATTTGCCATTGATAGCCTGTTGCACCGCTGGCCGAAACACTCATCGAGCCCGGCTCTCCGCTACAAAGGGTTAAACTCTGTGGTTGAGAATTCAACACAAGGGGCTCTGCGGGCAAAATCTCCACTTCATCTGAAGTAATACCTCCGCCACAACCGGTAATCTGCAAACGATACACATAACCCGTAACACTTGCCGGAGGATTCGTTAAGACAAGCTGGGGCGTATCGGCTCCGCTGTAAAGCGCCGAATTATTCACAACCGTAAATGTATTTCCGCCATCCGTGCTCATCACCCATTGATAGAGCAAGCCGCTACCGTTGGCCTGCGCTGTAAAAACAATATCCTGTCCTGCACAATAGGCAACATCCTGAGGCTGCAAAGTAATGGTTGGTGTTGATGCAACCTCCAGACTAACAGTATCTGAATTCAACGGATTTCCACAACTGCCCGAAATCTGGCAGTAATACAATTGGCCATCAAAATTAAGCGGAACATTCGTTAACGAAAGGGTAGAAGTGGCACTACCACTATAGTTCACATTGTTACTCAAGGCTTGAAAACTGTTCCCATTGTCGGTACTCACAAACCACTGATAAACCAGTCCGGCCGACGCTGCTCCAACACTAAAGCTTCCACCCTCGCCGGCACAGAGCGACAAATCGGTCGGATTTCCGATGTTTAGTGCGCCCAATGGAGTAACCGTAAAAGTCATCCGAGCATCGGCTGGACGTTGAAAATATTCAATCATCAAATCGGTCGGACCCGACAGGCAAATACCATTCGGAAAGGCTGCATTCGTGCTTCTCAAACTGGAGGCATAGGTTTGCTCCTGCCAGGCGCTTAAAACCCAGGTTACACCGCCATCTAAACTGAAACGAATACCGTCATCACCCTGAATACTAAATTGGTAGAAACCCGGTGCAAAATTCTCCGTGCGTAGCAAACGCATGCTAAAATTCTGGCTGTAATTGTCGCCACAGGAAATAGAGGTTCCATTATTCGCCGTGCCGGGAACACCGCCGGTATTGGTAAAATTCACATCGAACGATAAAGGATTGTAAATCACATGTCCTTTGTAATTCGCCGGTAGAAAAAAGCTCTGTGCATTCACCAGGGCTGGCGTGTTTAACAATCCGCCGGTGGTAGGCGTCCAGGTATACACATGCCCAAACCACTGGTTAGTTCCTGCTGTTCCGGCCGCTACACCGGGCAGCGGGGGCACAAATGGAGTAATGGTAATGCTGTTTGATGAGCTGCATTGAAATAAATCGTTGGCCACATAACCGTTGCTGGCCCGCATGCGGATGGTGTAACCGTTACCCGGAGGTGTGCCGCCGGGTATGATAATCTCTATGTATAAATCGTTGATGTTGTTGCTAAATGTGTAAACGCCCGGCGTCCATGTTGTGCCTTGATTCGTGCTGTAGCTGTTCGATGTCAATATTTGTGTTCCGGAAGCAAATGAGCCCGCCGCATTCGACAATTCGGCCTGAATGATAGCTCCATTGGGCAAATTCTGAATCTGTGGAACTTTGAGAATAAGCCTTCCGCTGGCACATACCGACGGACAGTTGTACGGAACAGGTTCGCTGCGGGAGATGTACTGCGCCTCAACTTCTATCGTGAAAAAAAGCCCCAACACCCAAATCAACAGCTTAAAAAATGGCTTCATCTTTAACGCAACAATTGAACGTAACCATTCTTTTTGACCTGTTCTCCGTTCCAGATGTACTCGAGAAGGTAGAAATAAGTGCCATCCGGCGCAGCCTTGCCCGCAGTTTTTCCGTCCCAACCGCTTTCGGCATCGTCGCCCGAATAAAAAAGTTGGCCCCAACGGTCGAAAACCTTGAGCGAGAATCCCTCCAGCTTGCAGGTAGCCACCGGGTAAAAAAGGTCATTCTTGCCATCACCATTCGGACTAAAGGCGTTGGGTGTTGGGTTTAACAAACAAACGGCCCCGCATTCGGGAGAAGTGGCAGATGTTTTCACCTTCAGAGCAGCGGTGTCTGAAGGGGTTTGATTGCTGCACTCGCTTGTAAACAGGGTTCGGAAAATGGCCTGATGCAAAGCGCTGGAAGCCATCATGATTTTGAGCGTATCGGAATTTACCCCGCTAAAAACAGCGTCGTTGCTGAGATTGTTGAATGTGAGGCCACCGTCGGTGCTCATCTGCCATTGCACGGGACTCAGGCTTCCGCCTTGAGAAAACACAAAGCTGACGGGGTCGCCCTCGCACACGGTTTGAGATTCGATGGGTTCGAGGTTGAGTTGCGATAAGCTCAAAACCCTGAATGTGAGGCGGGCATCGGCCGGTCGCTGGAAATACTCAATCACAAGATCCACATTTCCGGCGAGGCAAACTCCGTTAGGGAAAGCCGTATTGGTGGTTTTAAAGCTGCTTGTATAGGTTTGCTCGATGAAACTATCGAGTAGCCAGGTTTGTCCGCCATCGATACTCAGGCGGATGCCATCATCGCCCTGAATGGTGAGCACGTATCGCCCCGGACTGAAGAACTGCCGACGTTTCAGCCGTAAACTGAAATTGGTGCGCATTGCATTGTCGCAACCCAAACTACCACCTTCGGAAGCCGATCCGGGAATGCCTCCGGTACTGGCGAAATTCACATCTAAATTGAGCGGGTTGTACACCAAGTGTCCTTTGTAGTTGGAAGGATTGAAGAAATTCTGCTGGTTCACCAAGTTGGGTGTCGATAAAATTGAACTCACCGTGGGTGTCCAACTGTAGGCATGACCATACCACCTGTCAATACCAAATGCATCCTGCGCTACAGCCGGATCGGCCTGTTGAAATGGTGTAATTGTAATTCGGTTGTTGCCTGAACATTGAAAAACATCATTGGCCGTGTAGCCGGTGCTGCTCCGCATGCGGATGGTATAGCCATTTCCGGATGGAAGGCTTTGCGGAAACTCAACCTCCAGAAATAGGTTGTTTTGACTACCACTGAAGCTATACGGACCGTTAATCCAACTACTGCCTTGGTTTAAGCTATACCGCACCGGCGTGAGTGTTGTGGTGCCACTATTGAAACTGCCCTGCGGATTCGACAGCCAGGCCTGAACCAAAGCTCCCGCACTTAAATTCTCCACTTGAGGCACTTTGAGCACTAATTTCCCACCCGCACAAACGGTTGGACAATCAAAGGGAACCGGTTCGCTTCTCGAAATGTATTGGGCGCTCAACACAACATGAACGAGGCTCAGAATGAAGGTGAAAGTTAACTTTAGCATGCGAGGTAAAGATGCAAAATTTTAGTGTATGAATGACACCAAGCTCTCTCTTTTCGGGTTCATGCGCTTTGTTTACTTTAGCGGTGTGAGAAAACGATTTGCGGGGATTTTCCTCTTTCTGACCTCTATGGCCGTACAGGCTCAGCTCGACACCATAAGCCTGCTGCATTACAACATTTTACGCTTTCCTGAAGGCAATGCCAACAAGGCGCCGCTGTTCCGGCCCATCTTAAATTACCTGCAGCCCGACGTAGTCACACTCAACGAAATAACGGCCATTCAAGCCCTCGATTCGCTCGACAAATACGCCTTCGACACCTCCAGGTTTGTGCACGCACCATGGATTACCGACGGTGAGCTGGTGAGCGTGATGTACTACCGAAAAGACCGCTTAGTCCTCCACAGCCAGGGCTTCTTGAATACAGATCCACGTCGAACCAATTACTACAAACTCTATTCGCGGTTTCAGGATTTTTCAGCGTTTCCCGACACCCTCTTTTTCACCGTTTTTGTGGCCCACTTTAAATCGAGCCAGGGTAGCGACAATGAAGCGATTCGTGCCCAGCAAGCTTCTACCGTTCGAACATTTATGGATGGCCTTTCGCCCGGTGCCAACGTTTTGTTCGCCGGAGATTTTAACGTGTACCGTTCAACCGAACCGGCGTGGATCAACCTAAAAGCCGAGGGGCGACACGCCCTTAACGACCCGATTAACCGCGAAGGCAGCTGGAGCAACAACAGTAGTTTTGCCGATGTACACACCCAAAGTCCTCGAACAGCCTCCTTCGACCTTGGCGTAACCGGCGGCCTTGATGATCGCTTCGATTTTATTTTGGCTTCCGATGCGGTAATGGATGGCCGTTTTGGAGCCCAAATATTACCCGAAACCTATAAGGCCATCGGCAATGATGGCGAACATTTTAACCGCGCAATTATCGCCAGTCCAACAAACACAAGCGTACCCGATTCAGTACTTCAGGCTTTACATGATTTTTCAGACCATTTACCGGTTTTTTGTAAGATGACTTTAAATCCCGAATTGGCCTACAATTCCACCATGTCGAGCAATTATTGGGGCATCAATTGCGACTTTAATCTCGATCAATTGCAGGAAGGAAAATTGTTGGATTATACCGGAAGAATTATTGCTATTAATCCAAATAAAGAAGTTTGGAGTTCCCTAAAATCGGGAATGTACATTTTCGAGGGCAACCTGAAAAATGGTGAAAACTGCACTCAGAAAGTATTTAAAATGGAGTAATTTCTTGGTTATAAACCTAGCGCACTATTTCAACTTCAACTGCGCAAAATAGGGATGTTCCGGGTTCACAATGAGCTCATTTCGGAGTGGATGAATGAGTACATCCATTTCTTCCAGTGGAATCGCCCCTAACAATGGCTCTGCATCGCCCGGAAGCACCATGGCTCTGCCCGACCATTGCCTGTTTTTAAACCGAAGCTGCACCTGATCAACCACCGGACAATCGATAATTCGGTTATCGGCTGTTTGGGCCTTCTTTGAATCTACAATTGGCAATTGAAGCTGTTCCTGAATAGATTCGTTAATACACAGCATATAGGAACCTGTATCGACGAGTACATTTAAATGAATTCTTCGCACGTCTTCTTCAGCCATGAAATTTCTACGAGCTAAGACTAGATCTTCACCGTTAATTAGTTCAACTTCCGCGTAAACGAGTCCCATACAATTTGTTTTTTCAAAAATACAGAAATAGGATGATTTTGCTTTTGGAGACGTGGTTCTTTTTGCGCCAGCGGTTGGAGCGGATACCCCGCAAAACAGAGCGGGAGCGGGAAAGCGCGAGAGCGGGCACTGTTTGAGGAGTATTAGCGAAAAACGCGGTGCCCTGCCAATACTGTTGAGGTGAAAACCGGAAGCTTACCAGGGCAGGCGCCCAAAATCAATCGTTAAACGGCAAAATGTGTAATGTCTATTGAAATGGGCGATGCCATGCAGTATTGTTGGGCTTTACAAAGAAACCCACAATAAAAAAGCCGGAACACATGCCCCGGCTTCGATGTTTAATGTCTGTTTGGAGTTAGAAGCGCTCCAGACCTGAGAAGAAGAAATTGCCTTCGATTTGGGCGTTTTCGTCAGAATCAGAACCGTGAATGGCGTTGGCCTCGATCGACTTGGCAAACAGCGCACGGATGGTTCCCGGTGCAGCCTTGGTGGGGTCGGTGGCGCCAATAAGCTCGCGGAAATCTGCAACGGCGTTGTCTTTTTCCAAAATCGCGGCTACGATTGGTCCTGATGACATGTAGCTTACCAAGTCGTTGTAGAACGGACGAGCGCTGTGTACGGCGTAAAACTGTCCGGCAGCTTCAGCACTCAGTTTGGTGTATTTCATCGCCTTGATGCGGAATCCGGCTTCGTTGATTTTCTGAAGAATTGCACCAATGTGGTTGTTGCCAACAGCATCGGGTTTAATCATTGTAAAAGTTACTGAACCAGCCATATTGTATTTTGTGTTTGCGTTTCGGGGCGCAAAAGTAGTATTTCCAAATGGATTATAAATGCTCCGCGATGAGGTGTTTAAAAATGGCGGTCATTTTAACCTCCGCTTTCGACGCCGCAGCAATCACATCTTCGTGCGTTACCTCCATGATTTTACCTTCCACTCCGAGGTCGGTGATTACGCTTACCGCAAAACACGGGATCGACATGTGGCGGGCTGCAATCACCTCCGGAACGGTCGACATACCCACGGCGTCGCCACCAATAATACGCATGTATTTGTACTCCGCCGGCGTTTCGAAACATGGGCCACTTACCGAAACATACACCCCTTCGTGAAGGGTAAAGCCTTCGTTTTGCGCAAATTCTCTGGCATGGGCCAGCATTTTGCGGTCGTATGGCTCGCTCATATCAGGGAAACGAGGTCCGAATTCTTTCTCGTTCTTTCCAATCAACGGGTTTGAAGGCAGCAGATTGATATGGTCGTTCAGGGCCATCACATCGCCAATTTCGTAGTTCGGGTTTACACCGCCACTGGCATTGCTTACAAACAGAAACTGGATGCCCAGGTATTTCATCACCCGAACGGGGAAAACCACTTGCTGCATCGAATACCCTTCGTAGAAATGAAAGCGACCCTGCATTACCACAACGGGTTTGCCACCAATCTTTCCAAATATCAGTTTGCCGGAATGGCCTTCTACTGTTGATACCGGGAAATTGGGGATTTCCTCATAGGGTAAAACATAGGCGGTTTCGATTTCTCTAACCAATCCGCCGAGGCCGGTTCCGAGAATGATTCCAGCCGCAGGTTCAAATCCTTCTGTTTTTGAGCGGATGTACTCAACGGTTTGTTGTATCTCCTTCAACATAAGCGTAAATGCGTTTTTTAAGGTCTTCTTCCCGGTCGAACCGGTATTGTATGGGTATTTCGAACCAGAATGATTGTAGCTCCGGCGCAACCAGCGAATGAAGCTTCACATGGTCTTTTGCCGTACACAACACGCGGGCGTCGTGGGCAAACATACAACGTTTTGCCTCGATTTGAGCCACATCATCGGCCGTGTAAGCATGGTGGTCTTCAAAACGAAAATGCTGCTTCGGCCCCTTTCCCTCCTTAAAAAGCTCCTGCAAACCGCCATCACCGGCCAAACCGGTTACCAAAACAAAGGGCTCGGAAAGCGCCTGCTGCACCCCGATTTTTGCACTGCCATCAAACGAAATCAACGACTCATACTCAATCGTCGAAAAGTAAATGTTGTGGGGTGGAAATGGGTGGATGGCCTTGTAGATGGCCTCTTTCTCCCATTGCTGAATGGTGTGCGGACATTTGCTGATGACTACCACGTCGGCTTTCAGCCTCCGTTTCCACAAGTCGCGTTCATTTCCCGCCGGGAGCAACAAACGTGGCTTGAAAAAGTCGGCGAAAGGCATCATCA
Source organism: Bacteroidota bacterium (assembly GCA_027483445.1). Lineage (GTDB taxonomy): Bacteria > Bacteroidota > Bacteroidia > M30B66 > M30B66 > CAMCXT01. The sequence goes on from JAIXUS010000008.1 coordinate 64,189, forward strand.
ATACTGAAAATCCAGCCTGAATCCGACGGTGTTGATACGCGTCATCGAGCAATATCACCTGCACGCCTGCACGCTCTTTGAGTATCCTACTGATGCCGTTTTTTCGATTTCCATCTACCGCCACCGGAGCCTCCGGAAATGCCTGTTTGAACAGCATGGGCTCATCGCCGGTTTCGGTGGTATTCATTTCCTGCTCTACCCATCGAAAGCCCTTGCTTTTTCGTCCGTAGCCCCGACTCAGAAAGGCCGGTTTATGCTTGGTAATGAGCCAATTACCGAGTTGTAGAATCATTGGTGTTTTGCCACTTCCACCTACCCTTAAATTGCCCACAACAATGGTTCGTACCGGAGCCTTCCACGACGCCAACACACCTTGGTCGTACAGCCAATGCCTGATGAATAAAACCAAACCGAACAGCCATGAAAAGGGGAGAAGTAAACTTCGCATCGCTACAAAGAAAAGGATGTTTTGCGATTGAGTACCTTCGTTGCCCGATATGCAAATCACGATTTCAACCATTATTGCGGTGCTCGAACGCTGGGCGCCGCCTTCGCTGCAAGAGAGTTACGACAATTCCGGCTTGCTTACCGGCTCACCGGATATGGCATTCACGGGAGCCGTTGTTTGTTTGGATGCCACCGAGGAGGTCATATTCGAGGCTGCTGCAAAAGGCTTTAATCTGGTGGTTGCGCACCATCCCATCGTGTTCAGCGGATTGAAAAAGCTGAACGGAAAGAATTATGTGGAGCGGGCAATTATGGCCGCGATTCGGAACGATGTGGCCATCTACGCGCTGCATACCAATCTCGATGCGGTGCATACGGGTGTGAATCAACGAATTGGAGAGATGCTAGGCATGGCTGATATGGCCATTTTACGTCCTGCTAAAAACCAATTGCTGCAATTGAGTACCTACATTCCGCTTGCATCGGTTGAAGCGGTGAAGAATGCCCTGTTTGAAGCCGGAGCCGGAACAATCGGTAAATACAGCAACTGTAGTTTTTCGGTGGATGGCAGAGGCACTTTTCGCGCTGAGGATGGTGCCAATCCATACATTGGAAATATTGGAGAAACCCATACCGAGTCGGAGGTGCGTATTGAGCTGACCGTTCCCCGCTGGCTGAAGGGAAGCGTTGAAGCGGCGTTGAAAAAAGCACACCCTTACGAGGTTGTAGCATTTAACTGGATTGCCTTGGAAAATGTGCACCAGGAAATAGGCTCCGGCATGGTTGGTCAGTTGCCGGAGTCGGTGCAGGTGATGGACTTTTTGCAGAAATTGAAGCGCACCTTCGGTGGGATGGTAAGGCATACTCGTTTGCTTTCCGATTCTATTCAACGGGTTGCCTGGTGTGGCGGATCAGGTAGTTTTTTACTCGATGATGCCATCCGGCAGAAGGCCGATATCTTCCTTACTTCAGATTTTAAATACCATCAGTTTTTTGATGCAGAGGACAAAATTGTGATTGTAGATATCGGACACTTTGAAAATGAGCAGTTTACAATGAAGTTAATTTATGAGGTGCTGAATAAGAATTTTCCTAATTTTGCGGGCTGCATTACTCAGGTGCACACCAATCCGATTCATTATCTCTGAACCATGAGCGTAAACCTCGCAGAAACCAAGTCAGACATTACCGTTGAAGAAAAACTCCGTTCCTTATTCCGCCTCCAGCAGGTAGATACGCAGATCGATAAGATTCGTATCGTGCGTGGTGAACTTCCTCTTGAAGTTCAGGATTTGGAAGATGAACTGGCTGGACTTCAAACCCGGGTATCCAATCTTCAGGAAGAAATTGCCCAGCTTGAAAATTCAATCAACGACAAGAAAAATGCGATTAAGGACTCTTTGGCCTTAATTAAAAAATACGAAGCGCAGCAAGGCAACGTGCGCAATAACCGTGAGTTTGACTCCATCAATAAAGAAATCGAGTACCAAACGCTCGACATTCAACTGTCAGAGAAGCGCATCAAGGAGTTCAAAGCGGCTATTGAAGCGAAGAACGAATTGATTGCCCAAGCGCAAAACACGCTTAATGAGCGGGCTTCTGATCTTGAGCATAAGAAATCGGAATTGGCCGATATCGTTGCTGAAACGGAGAAGGATGAACAAAAGCTGGTAGACGAATCTCAAAAAGCGGCTACAAAAATCGAAGAGCGCCTTATTTCTGCATATAAGCGTATTCGTTCGAATGCAGCAAATGGTCTGGCGGTTGTTTCAATTCAACGTGATGCCTGCGGCGGGTGCTTCAATAAGATTCCACCTCAGCGCCAGATGGATATTCGTTTACGCAAGAAAATCATTGTATGTGAGTACTGCGGGCGTATCCTTGTTGACCCTGAAATTGCCGGTGAAATTGGTTCATAATTCATAAAATCTTCTCAATATTGAAGGGAATTCGAGAGGGTTCCCTTTTTTTATGCGCCACCTCTGCTGTTTGCTAACCTGCTTTTTTTTGCTTTCTTCGCTCAAAGCAGGTCAGTATGTGCTTTCTTCTGAGGTCAAACACATTTGGGAAGCCCAGTTGCGTTTCGATTGGGAGAGTGTTCAACAGTCGCTGAAAAAGGCAAAAGCTCAGGAGCCCGACAATCTCTTCTACCCATTTCTTGAGGCCCGAACGCTGTTTCTGAAGGTTATTCTCTTCGACGACCCGGCCGATCTGTTGCAATTCCGGCTGCGGTATCAAGATCAACTAGAGCAGTTGGAAAGTGCGTCCGAAGAATCTGCATTTTCGTTGTTCTGCCTTTCTGAGTTTTACTTGCAATCTTCTTTCATCCACGCCCGTGAGTCGGAGCCGATTAGTGCAGCCCGCGCCTTGAAGAAAGCATTCCATTACAACAACAGAAACCGCGCACAGCATCCCGATTTTGCACTACAGCTCAAAACACAGGTTGTTTTACAGGCGCTCGCCTCGGCAATACCTAACTCATATCGATGGATGGCCGATTTAGCCGGAATCTCCGCAAGTTCCCGTGAGGCACTGCAGGCTTTGAAGGTGTTCAGGAACACATTAATAACCCAACAAACACACGTCTTCCTCCAGCCGGAACTGTACTTTATTGATGTATTTATCAGCACTCAATTGAATGATCATGCGCGCTCTGTTGCTGTGCCTGATGGCTTTACCAATCATCCTTTGGTTTCTTTGAGCCAGATGCTGCACCACCAAAAGCAACGAAATGCAAAGGCGGTACTTCAAGCCTATCAACAATATAAAGCTTCACGGGCCGCCACCTTTCCGTACTTGTTTTATCTGCAAGCTGAGGCTTTGCAAAACTCCGGTCATTCAGCGGCTTCATTTAGCTACTTCTTGCTAAACAGCCGCGGAAACTGGTTTCGGGCCTCTGCCTTGCGAAAGTTAGCCTGGGAAGCCTTACTGCTTGGTAACCCGAACGAATATTCCAAGCGCATGCAGCAGATCCTCGAGCTAAAGCAATTTCCATCGGAAGAAGACCGGCAGGCGAGGCGAGAGGCTCAACTAAAGCGAAGGCCCCTGTCTGGTTTGCTGAAGTCGAGACTACTCGCCGATGGTGGTTTATACAACGAAGCCCTAATGGCCTTGCAAAACAACGAATATCAGCTTCGTGACCGTTACGATTCTACTGAGTGGCACTACCGCCGGGGCAGGGCCTTTCAGGGACTAAACCGCATCACTGAGGCCATCGCCTGTTTTGAGCAGACCATTGTTTTGGGGCTAAAGCTCAGTGAGTATTTTGCAGCTTCTGCGGCACTCCAGGCAGGTATTCTATTAAAGGAGACAAACCCAAGTCTTGCCCGGAACTATTGGCGCAAAGTGAGTCGCTTTCCCAACCACCCCTACAAAAAAAGCCTCGACGCAAAGGCCGAGGCTTTCTTGAGTTTATAGTGGTTATGTTAGAGAATCAGAATCGGGTACCAATCGAAAAAACGATGTTGTTGTTGCGAATTCGGGCGTTGGCCGGTTGAATATTTAATCCCGGTGCTGAGTAAGGGAAAAACATGAGGTCTTGACCTGAGAATGCATACGAAATATCCATAAAAAAGTCGCCATTCCGATAGCCTCCACCCAAAGAATACACCTGATAGGCTTTTCCAAAAGCGGTGTTTTCGTAAGGCGTACCAATTACTTGAACGCCGCCGCGGGCGTATAAATCGTTGAAACGTCCTTCCAGACCAATCCTTAGATTTCCGCTATTCCGAAAGCCATCTCTGATTTGGTCGTTAAATGCTGCATAAGAATCGGCGTCATCCATTAACCGAAGGCGCGAGTAATTGACCATTTCATAGTCGATGGAGAGCAAGCCCAGCTTCTTGTAAACAAAAGCGCCGCTAAAGGTGAAGCGCGCCGGATTTCTCAATTTATACCGATACTCTCCATCGGGAGAGGCATAATAAAATTCGCCGGTGGCCAGGCTGCTGCTCATTTCGGCGAAATACTCGGTACGTACTGTATAATCTAGCGGTAACAGAGCCGAAGCGCCGAGTCTGAAAAAGTCGTTAACCCGATAAATGGCACCTGCTCGTAGTGCTACTGATGTAGCCCGATCACTGAGTGTTTGTCGGTATTCGAGATTGTTAAATCCAGGCACTGAGTCGGTTTCGTTCCTCTCGGAGTACGTGTATTCACGCTCGTAAACAATGCGGCGAATGGCCAGGCTACCACCAACATACAAACGATTGCTGTAATTGCCGGCAAAGGCGATATTCGTTTCTCCGGCTCTCCCGCGGGTTTCAATCAATCCACGTTGGGTCATCCCCCCGTTAAGGGGACCATAAATACTGGTGTAACCACTGCCTGTAGTTTGATCAGGGTCGATGAGAAAGGTTTGGTAAGCCAGCGCAGACCCAAATGGGTTAAGGTTGCCCGGACTGGCATTTCCGGCATCGAGGATGAACTGATTAACCAGAGAGTTGTCTGGATTGACACCTTTGAAACTCCAGCGTTCGCTAAGATTGCTTTGTTTGTTGTAACCGATAGCGAATGTGGTACTCAGCCAACCCTTGGTTTTCAGGCGGTTGAAGGAAGGTGAGTGGATGACCAAATGTAAATTCGGAATATTGAAGTTGAACTTTCGGTCGTCGGAGCTGCTTCCATAAAAGGTACTGCTTCCCGATGCATTGAAAATACTGGCGCTACCGGCGAATTCGCTCATTCTATACAATCCGATACCGGCCGGGTTTACGCTTACGCTTGAAAAATCGGCTCCAACTGCTCCGATTGCCCCTCCCATACCTTGCGAAAGTGCGGTGCCACCGGTTTGAGTTCGGCTATACCGCACCGCATCGTCGGTGTTTTGTGCCGGCAACTCCGAAATCAGAGCTGCCAGCACGATCATCAAAACACTATTTTTATTCATCATCCTGAATTTCAAGGATTAACGACGAGGTGAACTCATTCTGTTTCCGCCCGAAGGAGCACTTGGACGAGGGCTGCTACCCGGACTGCTCATGCGAGGGCTACTCTCCATGCGTGGTGAGCTCATTCTTGGACTACTCTCCATGCGCGGCGAGCTTATTCTTGGACTACTTTCCATGCGTGGGCTGGATTGCATGCGCTGTTCGCGTTGAGGTGTTTGATAGTTTTGATTCATGTTGCGCTGTTCGCGCTGAGGGCTTTGGTACTGCTGAAAGTTATTTTGACGTTCAGGCTGACGTTGGTATTCCTGATAGTTGTTTCTTGGAACCGACTGTGGTTGGCGATACTGCTGTTGTTGCTGCGGCATCTGCTGGAAATTGTTCCTTGGTTGGCTTTCAGGTTGACGCATCTGCGGCTGCACCGGATTGCGTTGATCCATTTGAGGTTGACGGAAATCCTGCTGACGGGGTTGTTGCTGAACAGGTTGATCGGGGCGAACCGATGGATTCATGGGCTGTCGTACATCGTTTGGACGAGTAATGGGCTGTGGTGAATACTGTTCGGGCCTTGTTGTAGGTTGCTGAGGACGCACAGTGGAAGGCTGCTGAGGGCGGACCACTTCGGGCGTATTATTCCGTATGGCGTTGTTGTAGTTGTAGTTAGGATTGTACAACTCTTTCTGTGGAGTGCCCGTTACCGGCTGCCCGGGGCGCGATTGAAGTCCACCATTTGCAGGACTCACACCATTGCCGGGGTTTCGCAAATCGTTGGATGGGCGTGTACCGAATGGTGAGCTTGGAGCATTGTCGGAAACTACCTGTGGTTGGTTAGAATTTACCGGAGCGCTGGTATAGTTGTCGGCTTTAGGGCGAACTACACCTTGCTGAATGAGCTGGTCTTTTCCGCTTCCACCTGAAGTAGCCGGGCTATACTGGTTTACTTTACCGGGCTGCTGAGCCTGAATAGGCTGTGTGCCGGTTCCGGTTTGTTTTCCGGGCTGTTGAGCCTGTACAGGCTGAACTCCATTGGAAGTTTGTTTTCCGGGTTGCACAGGAGTGTTTATCTCCTGTTTTCCGGGACTTGATGGGTTTTGTACTCCACTCACGCCCGGTTTAGCACTGTTGTTCTGAACGTTGCCTGGAAGTTTTCCGCTACCAGAGTTAGCATTGTTTTGATTTACCGGGGTTGAGCCACCTTTTACATCTTGAGCTGTACCAAGGTTGTTCACCGGTTTTACAACATTACCTCCAGTTGAGTTTACCACAGGCATTCCATCTTTTCCACTATGCGCTACAGAAGGCGTCATGCCGAGCTGCTTAGAAAAATTAGAAGTTAAGTTTGGAGCGGTCGTGAAGCCTGAACCTCCGCCAATACCTCCGGTGTTAGGACCAAATGATACGGGGGCGTTGAAGTTAAAGGTGTTATAATCAAAACTGTTGTAATACACAGGGTTATTGAACATGTTGTTCATCATCATGCCGTAGGCAAAACCATTGTTAAACCCTTGCTGATAGCCTAAACCGTAGTTGAACGGTGAATGGAAGAAGGGGTTGTAAGCGAATGGCGACATAAATGGATCGTAGCCCCAGTTATTCCAACGCCAAGGGTTGTTGAAATTCCAAGGATTGTTCCAAGGGTTGTTCCAGGAGTTGAATCCAATATTGAAGTGCCAGCCTGTGAAAGAGTTCCACCCAAAGTTGACCCCTGGAGTCCAGCTATTCCAACCCCAAGGTACAAATGGATTGAAGAAGGAGTAAGTGGAGTAGATTGAATTACCAAACATGAATGGATCATAATTGTACCAGTACATGTTTGTGAAGAAAGGGTCGTAATATCCAAAACCCGGCATTGGACGGTGGAAACGACGTATGCGGGAAGCGAACATGTAATCGTAATAATCGTCCATGTCGTAATCCACGTCGTAGTAATTGTTTACGATAGGAGCGTCGCCGTTATTGTCGGGCATTGAGGTATAGTCGTTTGCGCGCGCTCCGGATTGGTTATCGGGAGCATCAAAGCCGTCCATGTTTTCTACTGATTCGCGTGGGGCGGATTCAGCAGGTTGACTTTGATTGAGTTTTTTAAGTTGTCGGGCTTCCCTTCGAGCGTCAGCCAACGAATAATATCGGTCGTCGGCCTCAAAGCGAGCGGTGTTCCGGTTGGTGCTGCAGGAAGTGCTGAGGATCATCAACACAACTCCTGAAAGAATCGGTAGGAGTTTCATGGTACCGGGATTATGTAAAGTAAAAAGGGACATTCGGCGAAGGCAGCGGTTTTGTGTTAATTTTGCCGCTGACGACGCGATTTTTACAAATACCATACCACACAAAAAATACATGAGTAAAGTATTGGCAAGCCGTGAGGAAAATTACGCTCAATGGTACAACGATCTGGTAATCAAGGCCGATTTGGCCGATAACTCCGCTGTTCGCGGATGCATGGTCATTAAACCTTATGGTTACGCCATTTGGGAAAAAATGCAGCAGGCACTCGACCAGATGTTCAAAGACACCGGACATGTGAATGCCTATTTTCCTTTGTTCATTCCGAAATCGTTTTTAAGCAAAGAAGCGGCACATATTGAAGGTTTTGCCAAAGAGTGCGCTGTGGTAACACACTATCGTTTGAAGAATGATGAAAACGGAAAAGGCGTAATTGTAGATCCGGAAGCCAAACTTGAAGAGGAGCTCATTGTTCGACCAACATCTGAAACCATTATTTGGAACACCTACCGCGATTGGATTCAGTCGTACCGCGATTTACCATTGTTGATTAACCAGTGGGCCAATGTTGTTCGCTGGGAGATGCGTACGCGGCTCTTTTTGCGTACGGCAGAGTTCCTTTGGCAGGAAGGGCATACCGCGCATGCCACAGCTGAAGAAGCGGTGGAGGAAACCCGTCGAATGCTGGACGTTTATGCCGATTTTGCGGAGAATTTCATGGCCATACCGGTGATTAAAGGTGTGAAAACGGCCAATGAACGTTTTGCCGGTGCAGTTGACACTTATTGCATCGAGGCGATGATGCAAGACGGTAAAGCCTTACAGGCCGGTACCTCGCACTTTTTGGGGCAGAACTTCGCCAAAGCATTTGAGGTGAAGTTTACCGGAAAAGATGGAAAACAAGACTACGTTTGGGCTACCTCATGGGGCGTTTCAACACGCTTGATGGGAGCGTTAATTATGACTCACAGCGACGATAAGGGCTTGGTTTTGCCTCCAAAATTGGCTCCTTTTCAGGTGGTTATCGTTCCAATTTATCGTTCCGACGAAGAATACCAGACGGTGTGCGATGCCGGGAGATCCATCAAAAAGGAGCTGGAGCGATTCGGCGTGCGGGTAAAACTCGACGACCGCGACACCCACAAGCCCGGATTTAAATTTAATGAGTATGAGTTGCGTGGTGTTCCGCTCCGCATTGCCATTGGTCCGCGCGACGTGGCCAACGGAACAGTTGAGGTAGCCCGCCGCGATACCTTGGAAAAAGAAGTGCTGCAGTTGGCAGACCTGAGTAATAAGGTAGTACACTTGCTTGAGCAAATTCAGCAAAACTTGTATACAAAGGCTCTGTCGCACCGCGAACAAAACACCCACAGGGCAGACCATTGGGACGAGTTCATTCAAAAACTCGATATTGGAGGATTCGTTTATGCCCATTGGGATGGAACTGCCGAAACGGAAGAGAAAATTAAAACACTCACCAAGGCAACCATTCGTTGCATACCTTTAGGCAATCCTTCGGAGGAAGGAGCCTGTATCTTAACCGGAAAACCATCTACCCAACGGGTTATTTTTGCCCGTGCATATTGATTGAACTATGGCGAATGCAGAGGAACTTATCCTTCAAACCCTCAAAGAGAAAGCCTGCTTAAAACAGGATATCTTCAAGCTGACCATCGATATTTTTGATGAGTTTAAGCAGGAACTCAGAAAAATTGCCGTTTCGCTCAATGAGCAGATTCAGCAGGTCGATAAGCGGGTGGTAATTGAGTACCACGAACGTTCGCCTTTTTCAATTTACATCAGAACTGCCGGCGATTTGCTCGTATTTGAAATGCACACCAATGTGTTTCTTTTCGACAGCCAGCATAAGATATGGAATTTGAGCTACCTCGATGAGGACAGTACCCGTGGCTATTGCGGTTTAATCTCGATGTACAACTTCCTGTCAGATTCGATGAAGTACAAGCGAGTGAATGACGTTGGATATCTCATTGGTCGCTTGTTTGTGAACAAAGACAGACATTTTATCGTGGAAGGCAAGCGACAGATGGGGTTTTTGTACAACAATTTCTCTGCTGATGTTCTGAATTCAGAGCGTATTCGCGAGGTGATTCATTCAGCGATACTCTTCGTTTTGAATTTCGATTTGCTCACACCTCCGTATGAGGCGGTTCAGGAGGCTTCGATAAATCAGCTGAATGAAAATGCACAAATGATGAATTCGATAACCGGTAAGCGCCTCGGTTTTCGTTTTCACAATGATGAGGACCAGATTGTATGAAATACCTGCTTTACACACTTGCATTTGCTGTAGTGTGGCAAGTAGGGAAAACACAGGTTTTAGATTATCATCAAATCAGAATCGATACTTCTTTAGCCGTTCAGGTAAGTCGTTTGGCCGGTGATGACAACGTGAGCAGCTTTGTTATTGTTGTAAACGATTCGGTTCAGGCGCATTTTCATCAAAACCATGCAGAGCATGTGTATGTTCTTGAAGGAAGCGGTTCGATGCGACTTGGAGATCAGCGATTTGAAGTAAAGGCCGGAGATTTTGTTTTCATCCCGCAGGGAGTCATCCACGCAGTGAGACCCCGCAAAGGCCAAGCCTTAAAAGTGCTTTCCATTCAGGCGCCTGCGTTCGATGGAAGCGACCGAGTGCTTGTTCCCCAAAAATAAACCCCTGCAAGCATAAAGCTCACAGGGGCAAACGGTTAAGGTTAGGTTTACCGTTTAATTATGGATCTGCTGCCTTCGAATTCGATACGTTTGTCGTTGCTGATGTTTAAGTGATACACACCTGCCGGTAAGTCGTTAATGTCGAGGCGAATGCTGGAGCGGCCCTCTGAAATTTCGATGGGTGCCGACAAGAGTAACTGCCCGGCCGTGCTGAATATCGAAATGTTGGCCTTGGTTGCCTGATCGGCATTTAACTGTAGATCAACAAATGCGCTTGCCGGATTTGGCGATAGTTGCAAGGTGTTGGTGGTGAATTGTTTACAGCTTACAAAAACAGGGTCGAAAATTTCGAAGTTTCCGTTAAAGTCGGTTTGACGCAAGCGCAGGTAACTTCCTTTTGAACCGCCAGGCTTAAGCGTAGCTTCATAACTTCTGGTGGTGTTTGAATTCCCTGCACCCTCGATAGCATATACCTTTTTCCAGCTGAGTGCATCTTCACTTTCTTCCAATTCGAACAAGCGATTATTAGCCTCTGATGCGGTGCTCCATCGAACCAAATACTGTTCTCCCAAGCATTCGGCTTCAAATGTTGCTAGTTTAATCGGTAAGGCATTGTTCTCTCTTGAACCACCTGTCCAAGTTGAAAATTCGGCAATATTACTCTTAACAAGTTGGTTGTTGGTTGCATCGAGTGTTGCCCATTGAACATTCCAATACGCTCCATCGAAACGCCACAAGTCAAGCTCATTTTCGGCAATTGTTCCAAGTGGTGTGATAAGCTCATTGTCGAAGTAATTGAACTTTAGTGTTGCGTTGAGATTGCTGTTATTGGTTGGATGGATTTCATAGTACCTGTTAATCCCAAAACCAGCATTGTAGGTTTGCTGTTGATGCCCTCTCACTACAGTAGTAAGCCCCATGTTGTTTGCACAGGTTAAGGTTGCCCCGAGCCCTGCCACATTCATATCGCTAATGTTATTGAGGACACGCTGAGCGGTTATTGTGCCACTTGAACCCTGAATGCGGTTTTCGCTGTTTTCGTTAATTACCGTTCCTGTTGTACTCAGTTGGATGCTATTCCCATTTAGTTCAACATCGCCCGAAAGTAGATTGAGGTTCCCGAGTACGGTGATTGGAGTAGCCAAAAACAAGGCAAGGTCGCTCGCTGCTTTGTTAATGGTAAGGTTTGTAAATGTTGATGGCTGTCCCATTAACCGCGAAACTTGAGTTCCACTGAGTGTAACCGGACGACCATTCAAGCTTAGCTGTCCACCTACGTTTAAATCGCGCTGAATTTCAAGTGAGGCATCATTGTTTAGCGAAAGGCCAGAACCGGTGAGTATATTCAGGTTCGTTCCTGAAATAAAGTCGCCACTGAGTGTAGAGCTGCTATTGTTGATAATCATAGCCCCATTGCCTTGGGTAGCCCCACCTTGCGACTGAATGTTTCCAAAGACACTTAAGTTGTGGGTTGCAGGAATATTGATTATAACTCCCGAAGCCATTGACAAATCGCGACAAATGCCATTTGATCCGCTATGAATCGATGGCTGATTGGCCACCAATCCTATAGTTACGTCATCGTTCATGTCTGGAACTTCGTTCGGCTGCCAATTGCCGGCAAGATTCCAGTTTGTATTCACATTTCCGGTCCAAATAAGTCCTTCAACAGCCTCTCCGGCCTGAAATAATCCAAATGCCGTTAATCCTGTGGTTTCGGTGAACAAAGGTTGGCCGGTGTTACTGCCATTCATGGTCCATAAGCCTCCTAGAAGTCGCGATGTTCTGAACGACAGTGGGTTGGCAGATGGGTCAAGGTCATTCGCGTTGAAGTTAAAACGTGCAGTGTAAGACGAGAAGCCAAGCAGCGACTGTGCACTCAGCGTCCATGTGCGGTTTACCGATTTTTGACTGTTAATGCCACTGAGGTACATGTCGGGATGATCGCCGGCGCTAGTGCTGGCCATGAGACTGCCGCCATTGCCAATGGTACCGCTGAAACTAATTGCTACAGGGGCATACAGATTTTCATCGCCAACTTCAAAGTTTACAGCGGAAGTGGCTGATTGAAGGCGTTTACGAAGATTGCCATGCACATAACTACTTGAGGATCCGCCCACCACAGTTCCCGACAATCCGATAATCAGTTCGTTGGCGTTGGTTTGTACTAAACCTTGCATCAGGTTTAGGTGTAGAACATTCATTGAGGCTGTTAGCTCTTTTACACCGCCATTCACTATGCGAAGAGTGGTAAAATTGGTAGCTCCGCTGAGTGTTTGATTGGTTCCGTTCAATTCTACAATCCCCAGGCCTCCCGGAATAAAGCCACCCAAACCAACAAGGTTTGTCCAGTTTCCTTTTATCTGCATTTGGCGGTTAAATGTATTCGATACTTGGCCCGCCGAAATGAGCACATTGCCATTGATGATCAGATCGGCAGCCGGTAAGGTTTTAACACCTGAGCCGCTGAATGTTAAATGGTTGTAAACTGTTTGTACGGGAAGTGTAGCCGAAGAATTGGAACTATACTCAAAAGTTCCACCTACCGACGACACAAAGGCATTGTAGTTACCGCCCGGGAAAATAAAGGTGTTAGAGGGCGTTGGTGTAATTCTTACCAAACCGGTTCCGCTTACTACTCCAAAGTTGTGTCCGAACGTATTGCCGAGCACCAGATTGCCGTGGAGTACTGATGTTGGCGCGTTCTTATTGTTATCGGTAACGGTAATGGTGTGTCCGCTGGCGATGACAATATTTTTTCCGCTAGGCGCAACGGTTGCCGGCGGTCCATCATGTTGCAAGGTAATGTCGGTAGACCATGCGTTAAGGTCGTTCCAATTGCCTCCACTGGTAGCATTGCGGCTAAAGTAGGTTTGGATGATTCCAAACTCCGTGCTTTCGCCGGCCGTAAAGTCGCCGTTTAGATAGTTTACTGCACTCAGCGTTATTCTATCTGTGGCAGCATTTACAGTCGATGGAATTCCGCCCACAGGCACCCAAACGTTGTTGAAGTAACGACCAGCGCGGTAGTTCGCTTCTGTACCGTTGAGAGCATCACCGGGGAAGTAGGAGTATTGGTGGTTATAGGTTGCTCCAGGTGAGAAGCCGCTGCTAATCACACTCCAATAGAATTCGAGCTCAAGATTCGCAGCATCGGTTGTGGCAGGGTGTTTAATGTTTACCGGCTTCGCCGTGATGACACCTGCAGTTGAATTACCTGAAATACTGTATTCGGCTGGAGTGTACTTTAAGGTTGTTCCGAAAGGGAAATTGAAACTCATTTCTCCTGCCGCAAATTGTTTTCTCACTCCGGCATCCGACACTACACCATTCAACCGAATCATCATGTTTGGATTGATGGCTCCTGTTGCATTGGCATTCGCTGCAAAATTCAGCAGGAAGTTATTGATGTATAAAATGCCCTGGCTGAAATTGAGGTTCTCGTTGATGGTGAGTGCGGCGGTAAGCTCGGCACCCACCGAATTGGAAAGACGGAGCTTATCGATTGTAGCCTGTCCATTGCCCTGTATCAATTGATTGGTTGTTCCTCCAAGAACGAGGTAACCACTTTCAGAGAAAACGTCATGCTGGCTTTGCACGTTGCCCAACACAGTCATGTTGTTGTTGCCTAAACTCAGGTCGCCTGCCGTTAGCGTTAAACTCCCGTTTACCCTTACCTGAGTATTGTTTTGCAATTGGATCGTAGCGGTAGGGTTGGTATTATGGATAACTAGGTTGGCAAAATTGGTCAGGTTGTTCAATACACCAGTAATGAGCTGGCTTGAAGTAGAACCATTCATTGTTGTAATTTGCCCACTTGTTCCGGGTTTAAATCCTCCCGCATTAAGACCAATGGCACTGCTGGTATGGGTGTTGGTGAAGTTTCCTCCAATATTGACATCAAAACCATTTGCTCTAAATTCGGAATTACCCTCAATAAAAAAATTGTTTAACACGTTGAGGGCCGCATTGGTGTTATTCACGAATTTATTGGTTGTTTGGCCATCGATACGGATATTGTAAAAAGGACTCAGAGAATACAGGTTAAATGAAGAGTTGGAAGGAGTATTGGCTGTTCCAATTACGACTTCACCTCCGGTCATTGAGAAGCTTGAAGGCGTTAAATAAATATCACCGAAAAAGTTGGATGGCAATCCTGAGCGATCGAGAATGAGCAAAGCGTTTTCCGTCATAGAAAACGAAGAGCCCTGGTTGAGAATTTCGAATTTTGCCCTGTCGAGATTGAAAGAACTCGCTGTTTCAGGGTTTTTTCCGCGTACAAGCACAGTGCTGTTTCCCGACTGCGAGTACTGCACGCTTCCTTGAACAGAGAATGTGCTTCTTCTGAACTGTCCATTGATGTTGAGCACACCATTGTTGCGCACATCTACCGATGGAGTTCCTGCAGCGCTGTATTCAAGGTCGTTGTGAGCTGTATTGCTTGCGGCACCGATGTTTACTGTACCATCGAGAATTTCCAGTTGCCCGGCTAAAACTACATCTGAACCATTTGAGTTGTGTTGGGTGAGGTTTAGAATTGCTGATGGGTGGTTTACCGAAAGCTTTGTGCGCGCAGGAATTGAAAAGCTAAGATTGCTTTCATTGTTGATAAGCAACGAAACTGCCTTCGAAACACGGAATGTTCCGTTCATCAGGTTTAACCAGCTGCTGTTTGGCACCTGAATGTTACCGGCCATGGTTAGGTTGGTAAGCAGGGAGGCATCATCGCCTTTGTTGATGTGCAGCTGGAAGAAACTGGCAACAGCAGAAGCGTTGCTGCCATCAATAACAGCGGCCGAGTTTCCGGTCATCTCAATAATCCACTTTGAACTCTCGTTGCAACGCAGGTTACCGTTGATGCTCAAATTTCCGTGCAGTTGGATGCGGTGCGATACGCCTGAAGCATGTGTGGCATTAACTGTAGCATCTGGACCTACAGTCATATTGCCAGCAATGTTCAGGATTTGTGCAAATTCACTTCTCGCGCTAAGTCGTCCTCCACTAACATTAAGGTTTCCACGAATTGTTATGGCATGCGAGGTATTTTCGGCCAGTGAGGCTTCTGCAGAAGGGGAATTACTGGTGATAGTAAGATCTTCGAAAATGGTAAGGTCGCGACCGGGCATGATGATTCGGTTGTTACTGCCAGGATTAATAATCAGGTTCCGATAGCTTGGAATTTCCATCAATGTGGGCGAAGCTGTTTGTGCAGGAATTGTGAAATTGCTGCCAACAGTGTAATATTCAGCAGTTCCACCATCGGGCTGGAAAAAGAGTCCAAAGTCGCCAGCAGGGAATTGTGCCGTTGCAGTGCTAGACGAAATGCGGATTTTACCGGCTCCTCCTGCGGTAGAGTAGGGTAGAGCCCCAAAGTTATTGCCTTGTGTGGTGCCTAAATCGAGCGTTGAGCCGGCATTAATGAGCAATGAGCCGGCAAGGGTGTTGTTTTGTGTAACAGTAACTGTGTGGTTAAACATAGAGCCATCACCAATAAAAACAGGAACATTCGCATTGGGAATGCTGCTTGATGCCGTTCCATTATGTCCAATGTTTGACCATGTTGCCGAGCTGTTCCAGTTTCCGTTTGCGCGGCTGTAAAATGGCACAACTGTTCCAAACGCTGCAGGTATACCGGCTGTATAATCGCCTTCAAATTTGTTAAACGGGCTAAACTGGATATCGTTTGTGCTCTCATTCACCGCGTTAACGTTGTTTACTGTTGTGTAAGCTATTTCGGCGTAGTTGTAGTACCCTGGAATGTAAGCTGTATTATCGGGTAGGTTCCCATAATTGAAGGTGAGGTTTATGGAGTTTGCTGCAATGCCACTAAACCCGTTTTGGTTGAGTTTCCAATAGTATGAGAATGCATTGGGGTTGGTAACATACAATTGCTGCGCGTTAACAGGTCGAAGGTCAATAGTTCCTATTGTTGCAGGAGCAGTTGTAAATGCTACTGTAGCCGGAGTGTAGTTGGTGCCGGTACCGAATGGAAAGATGAAACTAAGAGCAGCCGGAGCATAGGTTTTTGCAATACCTCCATCGGAGAGGAATCCACGGGTTTTGATAAATCGGGTTGATGAAAATCCGCCAGCTCCGGCAGTAATGGTAGCGGTTGCATCGACCGTTAATCGGAAGTTTTGAATGTCGAAAACCCTTTCTGTGTTGAGGTTTAGGTTGGCGTTTACCCTAAATCCTGCCGTGGCAGCGGTTTGTACAGATCCAGTACTTCCACCTGAATTCGAGAGGGTTAGGTTCCGTATTTCACCGTCACCGTCACCGAAGATAGTTTGTAAGTTACTACCGCTCAAGTTAATGGCTGCGGTGCCTGTTCCATAAATTCGGGTGTTGTTTGTAACGTTCGCATCCACATTCAGATTTTTATTGGCATGGTTGAGTTCACCCATATTCACCAATAAATTTCCTCGAATATTCAGCTGAGTTGCCGCTCCAGTAATCTGAAGTGTACTATTTCCAGGCTTATCTAATACAAGTGAGTTTATCCCAGTATTTGTATTTGGCTGATAAGGGCTTGCAGTACTTCCGCTTTCAACTTTCATTCCCCACACGTAAATACCCATTGCTGTGTTACCTACATATGAAGTTTGGCAGCTTCCATTACCTAGGGCGAGGCGCGCTTGGTATTGATTGCTACCATTTGATGTTGCGCTAATCCGATACCAACCATCGGCGAGGGCTGTAATTGAAGTACCCTGAATTCCGCCGGATGTTGAGGTTACACTGCCGCCGCCGGTAAGATTAAAGTTAGCAACGGCCACCGAAGCGCCTGGGCCAACCTGTAAAGAAACACAGTTCCTTCCGGCCGGTTTAACATGAATAGATACTGTTACCTGACCGCCAGCACTTGGTATTGTTGGTGTACTAAAGCGGTGAAGGCCGTTTTCGGTTGTTTCATTCAGGAGTTCGGCACTTTGTACTCCATTGGGTGAAATCCCCGAATTTTGAGTTGAAGTGAGACGTTCGAAGGAATAATTGGTTCCCGGTATAATTGCTTCAGGTCCATTAATCAAGCTAGATCCACCAGAACTCTCAAAAAGGGTAACACCATTCAATGCGAAATTCTGTGTTGAATTACTGATAAATCGAATAGAGTTGTTCCCGGAAATGAGGGTAGAATTGGAATTGATATTCAAATTTCCGGCAATTATCAGGTCCTGATCCATCGCATTCAAAGCAGGAGAATTGCTGCTTAAAATGGTTAGATCGTTTAAAATTGTTAAGTCCGACGCAGGTACGTTGGTGCGGGTTGCTTCAGAGCCTGTTATCGACCAGTCGACAGAATTCAATCGAACCTGTGCAGTTCCGGCAGTAGCTCTGCCAATGTTGACCGTATGCAAAGGCACAGTGGAGGTAACATCGAGGTGTATGTTTCCAGTTGTATTGAAGTTAACGGTACCACCACTCACCTCATAGTTTGCAGAAGTTGAGGCTACCATGAATCCCCCGTTTGGCGTAATACCGCCTGTTGAGGTTCGGGTGATTGTAATAGTGCCTCCCGACATTTTGAACACATTTTCGGGATATGGAAGCGAGAAAATTGAATAAAAGCTTTGCTCGGTACCCCCATTTCCAAGAAGATTAAGCGTTCCGGAAGTCATTTCGAAAGAACCCCTGTGGGTTGTTGCGGTTACCGAAGTTCTGATGATTCCGGCAACAACGGTACCACCAAAAATTTCAATTGCACCGGATTCACGGATCACAATAGCCTTTTGCCCGTTCTGACACGTAAATGTACCCGAAGTAATTCGAATTGTTCCGTAAGGAACTACTGCACCACCTAAACCACCATCGGTAATGTTTGCGCCATCAATCCATAAACGTGGAACCGCAGTGGGGCTTCCCAAATCGAAGTTTCCACCTCCACCTCCAATAAGCACGGGTATATTGATGTTTTCGCCAAAACGTAAAGTGCCATTTCCGTTGACCTGGAAAGTGTTTCCTCGATTTACAAAAGAGACATTTGCCCCGGAAGCGGCAGCTACAAGAAGCTGAAAGCCGGTTGATTTCGTTGAGCTGAATCCATAAAATGTGGTGTTACTTCCTGCATTTAGCTGGATGCTTGTATTGGCATTACTACCCTGTATATTCAGGTTTGCAGCGCCATTTGTGGCATTGGCGTAATCGGCACTATTGGTAAAGTCAATGGTTCCGCTGCTGGTAAGGTTGCCATGAATATTAATCGTATGAACAGCATTGAAATTACCGGTTAGCCATGTGCATCCGCCACCTAAAGCAACATTGCGCATAATGGTAATTGTTCGTGGGGTGGTTGAGTTGCCTACAACAAAAGTATTAGTGCCTGAACCGGTGCGGTCAAGGCTTAAGTTACCATTAATGGTGAGGTTATGATTCAGAATCAGGCTCGTAGCTGTTGAAGTACTGTTCGTGTACTCGAGGTTGTTGTAAGTGTTTAGTGTACTATTCAACTCCAGTGGCGTTGCTCCAATGTTGTAGTATTCAATTGTTCCTCCTGTGGAACTCACGAATTGGGTGTAATTGCCGTTAGGCAGTGATGTGGATGACAACCGGAGTTTCCCTTCACCGCTGATGGGACCAAATTGATGGCCTGAAGAGCTGCCTAAGTCGAGCACTCCGCCTTGTTGAATGGTAACTGAGCCAACTGTTGTTGCCGCAGCCATATTGTTTACAGTACGGCCATTGAGGATTATTATTTGATCTCCGGCTTGAGGTACCATCGGGCTTACCAAGGTGTTGCCTGAAGGGTCGGTTGTCCAGGTGTTGGCTGAGTTCCAATCGCCCGATTGATATGAATACAAGGCTGAACGCATGGTTGGGTCGATGGCTGTCCACGAACCACTTAAGATGGTGGTACCGTTTGAGGTAAACGGATTAGAGCCCGGGGCGGAAGGAGAGTTTGGTATGATTAGATTATTGCCATCCCACAAGCGTGGAGAATACAGCGAAACCGAGCCAATTACTTCTTCAGGATTGAAGTTGAAGCGAACGTTCGCGCTTATTCCTGACATGTTAACTGTTTCGATTAACCAGTGCTTTGTGAGCGCATTGTTGAAGTAGGGAATGTTTGGTTGGCGTGTAGGTGTGGCTTTAACGTAAAGATTGGCGGTTCCAACAAGTGTAGCAGTTAAAGATTGAAGGGTCATCGGCGAATAAAATCCACCGGATCCAACGGGGTATAAGCCTGCACTCACCATGTCGGTAGTAAAGTCGGCGGTGCTTAGACCTTCTTTAATTAAAAAGCCTTCGCCATCGGTAATAAAATATCGTGTTGCGCTGAATGTACCCGAGAGAGAGCCTTGGGGTGCGATTTTCATGGAGTTATCGCCCAATGAAACGTAATAGCTTCCGGCGGCAGTTAGATTTACATTTCCGGCCGCTCTAATGGCTCCTCCTAAACTTTTTACTCCACTACCCGCGAAAAAAAGTGACTGGTAATTGGTGCTTGGAAAAACCTCCTGATCGCCCATTCTATTGTATTGCACCCGTGCCGAAACGTTGTCAGATTCAAGGCTTCCAATACTGTTGTGTTCTCCTCCCAGATTTAAGATGTGTGCCGCTCCATTCATGCGGATGGTTCCATTTCCCGAAAGGTCATCGTTAACGGTAACAGTTCTTGCCGCAGTGCCAAAGTTGAACACACCACCCGAAACTGTTAGTTTTCCTGTTGTGATGTTATTGTTGAGAAGGCTTAAGCTTGAGCCGGCTTTGCTGATGATGATTTCTTCAAATGTTAATGCCGTATTCGTGGTGAGACTTGCTGCAAATGAGCCTGTAAATGTTTGAATTCCGGTTAGCACCAACGTTCCATTGGTTCTGATGAAATCGCCGGCTACTTCAATGGACGGAATCGTTTTTGTTCCTGCAGCGGTAAAGCTGATGTGGAAATAGCTTCCCGCTCGAATTTCCTGCGTCGAGCCTGCATATTCAACTGTATTTCCGGTGGCAGTTACATTAAATGTACCGGCCGATTGCATGGGCTGGTTAGCTCCAAGGTACCGCAGTCGGACATTGGAAGCATTCAAAAAGGTAGAATTCACCGCAGTGCCATCCAACGAAACAGGAATTACCAATCCACTCGAGTGCAAGCAGTTGTTAATGAGTGTTATATTTCCTTGGATAATGACATTGTCGATGGAAATTGAGCCGCTTCCGCTAAGTGTTTGAGAAGTGGTCGAGAAGCGAGCCGTGCTTGAAGCCGTTAACGCGATAATGCCACCATTTGAAATGCCATTGCGAAATTCCAGTTGAGCTTCAACGCCTGTGTTATTGTCTAATCGGCCTGATGATGAGATACTGACCGGTCCGCGGAAGACTTTTGGCTGGCCCACAGCAATCACTCTGAAAGTTCCGTTGATTGAGGTGGTGCTATTTATTTGCACAGCTGATGCGCCAACCGATAAAGTTCTACTGGCGTTTATAGTAAGGTTGTTTATTTCGACGGCGGCATCAATTGTCATGTTGTGGTTAATCACCACATTGTCGTTGGGGCCGGGTGTTCCTGCTGGAGTCCAGACCTGAGCTGACCACGCATTTGTTGAGGTGCTGGTATACGTTACCTGTGCTCCTGCCTTAAATGTCATACCTAGAATTAGAATAGGCAGAAGGAAAGTAATGGCCAGGGAAGGCGACTTTTTAAAGACGTTTATTAGAGTAGAATTTTGGATCATCAGGCTGGTGATTAAATGAGCGGGACAATGAAAGTTGTCGGCACCGGCACTGACTCATTCTCAAATGAAAAACAAGCCCAATAATCATTAGAGCGAGTAGCAGAACTGTTTTTCAGGTAAGAATGCTTCATGCTTCCGGTTTTCCAGACGCATGATTTTACTCATTCAAATAGGGAATGTTACCCAAAGATTTAGTGTTTAATCACGCTTAATGTCTACTTGCGTTCTGCTTGATGTTTTTTGATATTATCTTAATAATAAGGTTGTTATGAAAAATTGTAGTTGGAGAATGGATTCAAATTGAATGAATCTTACACAAGAAAATCAATGAAGCTGATTTATTGATTTTGAACTAAAAGTCGTGTGTTGAAGGTATCTTCTCCTCGCTGAACGCAAAGCAAATATATTCCGTCTGTTAATGAGGAGACGTCTAATACAGGCTCGCTTTGGTTGTCAATTTTTGGTGAAAAACGACGTCCATCCGGAGCATACAAATAGTAAAGGACTTCTTTTGGGTTCCAGTTGTTGGGAAGGAGGATTTTAGATAATCGTTGGGTTGGATTAGGAAAAACTTGTAATTGTTGAGTTTGATTAAATACTGTAACGGCTAATGTATCGCTGTAAATAGTTCCGTTTTCAACAATTCTAAAATACCACTGTCCTGGGTCAGCGTTTGTTTGGGACCAACTGTAGCTTAATTCCTCATCTGTGCTACCGCAGATTCCTGCATACCTGAAAATCTCGTAAAATTGGATTAAATCGTTGGAGGCCTGAATTGTTAAATCCGAGCAGGTGCTCCCTTTTGCGGTAACCCAAGAGTGCAGAATAACAGGTTGGTTGTAGGAAGCTTCGTATCTGATGACCGTTGCTTGCGCATGAATTTTTGCCTGAAATTGAAGGCAGCAAACAAGCAAAGTGAATCCCAGCGATTTTATCATTAACTTAAATTGCTCAGTCGACCAAACACACCTAAGGGGAGATTTTGACCACTCGCTGAAGGCAAAAACAGTTCTCCAATCTCTAATGTTGTGTTGGGGAGATTATTTTTATTCAACAAGTTAGGTAAAATGAGAGAAGAAAATCCTAATGAGTAGGTGTTGAGAATGAGAAAGTGTTCTTCTGGATCAAGTAATTGAAGAACGTCCTTTACCAATTCGTTAAGTTGCTTTTCGAGCTTCCAGCTTTCACCATTAGCTCCATGCCCATAGGCAGGCGGATCCATAATGATGCCTTGGTAAACACTCCCTCTTCTGAGTTCTCTTTTCACAAATTTCATGGCATCTTCAACCACCCAACGAATGTCGGAAAGTCCTGAGTGCTGCTGATTTTCATTGGCCCAAGTAACCACTTGTTTGATAGAATCAACGTGTGTGGTATCGGCACCTGCCGCTTTAGCTGCCAGTGAAGCGGCCCCTGTGTAAGCAAAAAGGTTCAGGAATCGAGGGTTGCTTTTCTTAACTTTCTTTATGGAGGATGAGATGAAGTCCCAATTTACGGCTTGTTCAGGAAATACTCCCACATGTTTGAATGAGGTTAATGCGAGCCGAAGTTTCAGTCGAATGTGTTTATTCTCGTAACCAATCATCCATCGGTCGGGCATTTCACGAAGTTTTTGCCATGTTCCCGACGAGCTGCTCTTGGCAACAAATCGAACATGAGCTCGCTTCTCCCATTCTTTTTGGCTGAGTTGTTTGTCCCACAAAGCCTGTGGTTCAGGACGTATGGTGATGTATTGACCAAATCGCTCTAATTTTTCGAAGTGGCCGGAGTCGATCAGTTCGTAATCTTTGAAACCTTGAGGAGAGAGTAGCAGCACCTTGCAAAGGTATAAACCCCATTTGATTATGCCGCTATGCCATCCTCCGATAGGAGATTATCGCCTAAATGCGAGCCATGAAAAGTAGTTCTGCCTTGTATTCAGGAGTGCCATTTTCATCGAATTAAGTTGTTCCTGTATGGATTGGCTGAACTTTTAGTTGCTTGGTAACGGTGGCTGCGTTTCAGCAAGGGCTTGAGCTCTGTTTAAGAAGGGGGCTCGCATTAAACAAAAAAGCCAGTCGGTTTTGACTGGCTTCGAGATTATGCGTCGATTCGAGCGTATTTGGCGTTTTTCTCGATGAATTCGCGACGAGGTGGAACTTCATCACCCATCAACATTGAGAAAATTTGGTCTGCTACTGCGGCACTTTCGATGCTCACTTGGCGTAATGTTCGATTTTCAGGATTCATGGTAGTTGACCAAAGCTGTTCGGCGTTCATTTCACCAAGACCCTTATATCGCTGAACATTGATACCTGCTTCTTTCCCTTCTTTGCTCATGTCGCTAATGATGTTTTGACGTTCTTCGTCATTCCATGCATAGCGCTGGTCTTTTCCTTTTTTCACGAGATAGAGTGGAGGAGTAGCGATGTATACGTATCCCATTTCAATCAGCTCTTTCATGTATCGGAAGAAGAAAGTGAGAATGAGCGTTGTGATGTGACTTCCATCAACATCGGCATCGGTCATGATAACAATCTTGTGATATCGTATTTTCGAAATATTGAGGGCTTTCGAATCTTCTTCAGTACCGATGCTTACGCCAAGGGCAGTGAAGATGTTTTTAATTTCCTCATTTTCAAAGATTTTATGCATCATTGCTTTTTCCACATTGAGAATTTTACCTCTAAGTGGAAGGATGGCTTGAAAAGCGCGATTTCGTCCCTGTTTAGCAGTTCCACCTGCAGAGTCTCCCTCCACCAGGTAGATTTCGCATTTTTCGGGGTCTGTTTCGGAGCAATCGGCCAATTTACCGGGTAAGCCGGTTGAGCTTAACGATGATTTCCGTTGCACCATTTCGCGGGCCTTTTTCGCAGCGTGTCGAGCCGTGGCCGCAAGAATCACCTTATCGACGATGAGTTTAGCTTGTTTAGGATGCTCTTCAAGATAATTATTGAGCATTTCTGAAACCGCAATATCAACCGAGCCCATTACCTCGTTGTTCCCCAACTTAGTTTTGGTTTGACCTTCGAATTGCGGTTCTGCCACCTTCACTGAAATTACCGCTGTGAGGCCTTCACGGAAGTCATCACCGGAAATTTCAAATTTTAGCTTAGAAAGCATACCCTCCTTTTCCGCGTAGTTTTTCAGAGTACGGGTTAAAGCGCGCCTAAAGCCAGCAAGGTGTGTTCCCCCTTCGTGAGTGTTGATGTTATTCACATAAGTGTGAATGTTTTCGTTGAAGGAACTGTTATACAACATGGCCACTTCCACTGGAATTCCTTGCTTTTCGCCTTCCATGTGAATGGGCTCTTCAATGAGTTTTTCACGATTGGCATCGAGGTATTCGACAAACTCTTTCAAACCACCTTCTGAGTAGAAGGTTTCTGTAATAGGTTCGTTGTTCTCGTCAAATTCGCGCTCATCAATTAGCGTAATTCGGATGCCTTTATTTAAAAAAGCCAACTCCCTCATGCGCGACGCGAGCGTGTCGCGATTGTACACTGTAGTAGTGAAGATGCTATCGTCAGGCTTAAAGAGTACGCGAGTTCCGGTTTTATCAGAAGTACCAATTTCCTTGACATTGTACAAAGGTTTTCCGATAGAATATTCTTGCTGGTAAACTTTCCCTTGGCGCTGAACGGTTACCAAAAGTTTGGTTGACAATGCATTCACGCAGCTTACACCAACGCCGTGAAGACCACCTGATACTTTGTAGGAATCTTTATCGAATTTACCACCGGCATGTAACACGGTCATAACCACTTCGAGTGCAGACCTTTTTTCTTTGGGGTGCTCATCTACAGGAATACCTCGACCATCATCTTGCACTGAGATGGAATTATCGGTATGAATGGATACTTCAATATTGCGGCAATAGCCGGCCAATGCCTCATCGATAGAGTTATCAACTACTTCATAAACGAGATGGTGAAGCCCTCTAACACCGGTATCTCCGATGTACATGGAAGGGCGCTTTCGCACAGCCTCAAGTCCTTCGAGAATTTGAATACTATCGGCCCCGTAAGAGGTATTTTTTCCGTTTTGATTTTCTTCCAGCGTCGTTTCTGCCATGATTCTGCAAATGCTTGTGGGACAATAAGTTGAATGTCCGATTTAGGTGCCTGTTTTTTAAGCCGTGCAAAGTTAGTGAATATCGCCCGTTGACAATGGAGAGAGCCTTAGGAAAGGCTCCTATTTTTTAACATCGAATTAACATTTGAGGCTGATAAGTTTGTGGTCTGTTTGTTTCGGAACAAAACTATGCTGCGTTATCTTTAACTCATGGAAAACAGAAGAGTCCATCTGAAAAAGCTCATGCTAGGGGCTCCCCTGGCAGTTTCATCGCTGGGTTGGCTGAGTAACTGTAAAAAAGAAGATTTGCTGGACGGAGCGAATTTTTCAGGTAAAGTATTGATAGTTGGTGCAGGTGCTTCTGGGGTGTATGCGGCTGAATTGCTCATCCGCAAGGGCATAGATGTACAAATTCTTGAAGCTTCTTCAAAGGCTGGAGGGCGCATTCAGTCGGCCGATATTCCCGGCGTTGGTAGCGTAGAGTTAGGGGCAGAATTTATTCATGGTAGCCGCTCAGTTTTTTACGATATGGCTCTCAGTCAAGGTGCAGATTCACTCATTCTTGATGAAGGCGATGACCTGTTTTGGCTTGAAAACCAGATTCGAAACGAACAGTATATGAGAGAGAGTCCGACCCTAAACGGTGGAGGGCAAACACTTTTTCAAATTATCGAAAGTTTAGGCAGCTTTCCGGGTGGAGATCAAAGTTTGTTGCAGTATTTAACTGATTTTCCTTTGGAACCACCGCTTCTTCCTATTGCCAATGCGCTTATAGCTAATGATTATGGCTCTGACCTTGCCAGTATTGGAATGTTTGCACTGCGCGATGCTGAAGCAGGATTTAGTTCAGGTTCAGAGAATTATCGTCTTAAGCAAAGTATTTGGTCGTTGTTCGAAAAGAGATGCCCTAAAGCATTAAGTAAGATTAGCAATAATCAAGAAGTGCGCAAGATAAGCTATGGGGCGGCCGGAGTTACAGTTGAAACTTCGAATGGGGAAGTTTACAGTGCCGACCGTGTTCTTGTAACTGTGCCCTTGACCATGCTTAAGGCCAATCGAATAGAATTTACACCACCATTACCGATTGAAAAGCAGAATGCCATCAACACTATTGAAATGGACGGAGGAAGCAAGTATTTCATGCGTTTTACCGGGCCATTCTGGCCTGATGGCACATCGTCAATCATTGGTGGTCAAGTAATCCCCGAATATTGGGTGATACCAGACAAGGATTTGAACGAGGCTGCCGGTTTAACTGCTTTTGTCACAGGGCCTTTACAGGCACAACTTAGAGTACTTTCTGAAGCCGAGCAGCGAAGCTTAATTTTGGGAGAGTTATCTGCTATGTTTCCAGGCGAAAGTGTATCTTCATCTCTTACGTCATTTTATGTAAAAGACTGGTCTAGCGAGCCATTTATTGAAGGTGCATATTCATACCCTTCGCTGTTATCTGCTGGTCAGCGAGTGCCTCTATCTCTACCTGTAGATAATCTTGTGTTTTTTGCCGGTGAGGCTACGAATTTTAATGGACATCAAGGCACGGTGCATGGCGCAATGGAGTCAAGTTATAGAGCAGTACTTGAAATATTGAAGTCATGAAAATTCGATTCATTGTTTCCATTCTACTATTTGGAGCTTCCATTTTGAATGGTCAGAACCACTGGGATTTCATGGGCGGCCTTCAAAGCATGAATCCTAAGGCCTGGAACAGAACAATTCAAGCATACAATTTTAGTAGGGTTTGGCAAAATGAACCTATGCCTGAGCTTCGTTCGGCAATGATTGCCGGCCTCGGATTTAATGGAGTATTGCTTAAAGGAGTCTATATAAGTCCACAGCTTCAATATGGCTCCTTTCGGTCTCTTGTGGAGCAAGAATCCATAAACACTTTGCTTAGGTTAAGATGGGCAAGTGGCATCATAGCGTTCGATTTGTTTCCATTGGAGTTTGGTCTTGATACTGTTCGATATCGTTTTAGACCTTTTGTTCGCCTTGGTGCTGGGGCTTCTTTGGTTATGCCTCGCTTTTTACAAAACGACAGTTTGGTATCTGTAAATGGAACCATTTGGCAACCTATGGTTTGGCCGTTTTTTTCCTATGCTGCTGTTGGGATTCGTGTTAGTCTAAATCATTCACTAGGAATAGTTTTATTGGCATCCCATCATTTTTTTCCCGAAGTTCGATTGCCCGATTACACAACAGCAGTGCATGGAACTGCGTTGCCTTCTTTAAAAGACAAGGATAAAATCCATCAATGGAATGTTCAGTTTGGATTTTCTCTACGTTTGCATCCCACCGAAGAGGATGACGACAAGAAGGAAGAAGATAAAAAGCTAAAAAGACGGCGGTTTTGAACACATAATATTGACCAACATGTTTAACTTAAAGATGAAATCCGTGAAAACCCTCATTTTATCGTTACTTGGAGTAGCTGTTTTCCAGACAGTTGTGGTTGCTCAATCCAGCGGAACTGTAAAACAACAACCAGCCCCCGCGGCTAAGGTTTCCAGCGGATCGGCCAAACAAAATTTGCCTTCCGTTAAGCCCTCTAATCCAACACCGGTAAAAAGTAACCAGCCCAAAGGCAAGGCTACTCAAACTAAACCGGCCTTTAAGCCAGTGAGTTCCTCCAAGCCAAATTCTGGATCAGGCAATAAGGTTAAAAAGGACGGAACTTCCGATATGCGTTACAAAGACAACAAGCAATCGGCCCCAAAAGCAAAGTAATCCAAGCAAGGCGATTCTTGGAGTTCTAATCTACCCAAAATCATCATTACGAAGTAAAGCGTTCGTCTGAACTGACTAAGATATTCTTAATGATTGGTTCGCCTTAATTCATTACACGAGTAGTGAATAACAATTTGTACAAACCTAAATGTGTGTTGCCTAATGTATTGGCCAAACTTAGGCAACACATTAGGCGTTTTGAATTTGGCAGGCATCAAAGCTGTTTGAATGCGGTTGCATACTGATTAAAAGTTATAGGAATCGAAGCAATACGACCATTGCATCATTATCAAATTCGCCATTTCGCAGTTTTTGTGCTGAATTGGGGCTGATTGTCCTCGCTTTTTGTTGGTATTCAGGCTATTAATCCCAGGTTTAATACGAGTCTGAACAAATGCTTATTCAAACGATTTCATGAAGCCTGTGCCTGCCTGTTTTGCTTCTTTCTGCTAGGAAAATTCCAAAATACAGAATTCGCACAGCTGAATTGTATGCGCTGTATTTCAGGCTTTTCAGCACGCTTACAATTTAGTCGATGGGTGTTAACCTATCTGAATTCGAATCTTTAAGCATGATGACCGAATTTGCTAAATCAGTTCAGCGTATTGACTGAATTAGATTAAAAATCGTCAGTTAACTGACTGAATTTAATTAAAACCAGTCAGTGTAATGACGATATTTGATTAAAAAACGTCAGTTAACTGACTGAATTTTATTGAATATCGTCAGTTGCTGGAGATTTATGTGTAATTTTGGGTTGTGGAAATTACAAGAGCTATCGAAGATAGATTTCGTAAAGTACTTAGGCCCAATAAGGTAGTATTGTTGTTGGGGGCTAGACGGACTGGAAAGACCTGGTTTCTCAAGACGGTGATACCAGGATTAGGGATGCCCTATCTTTTTTTAAACGGCGATGATGCAGCCGTTAGGAAGGTATTTGAAGAGCAAACGCTTTCCGGCTTTAGAAGTTTGGTTGGCAAAAACACACTTTTAGTTATTGATGAGGCACATCGGATTCCAGAAGTAGGTTGGGGGCTTAAGTTGATGGTAGATGAAATACCAGGTTTACACATTGTAGCTACTGGATCTTCAGTTTTTGATCTAAAAAACATTACCGGAGAGCCTTTAACAGGCCGAAAATCAGAGCTCTATCTTTACCCATTCGCACAAATGGAGCTCTCGACGCGCGAGAACTTTGCCGAGACCCGATCTGAATTAGCAGAGAGGCTCGTTTTTGGAACCTACCCTGAATTACTTCATCTAAAAAGCTTAAACGATAAGGCTGATTATTTGCGTGATATGGTTTCATCTTACCTGTTTAAGGACATCCTTGAATTTGATGGGGTAAGAAATTCAGGAAAGATTCAGGATTTGCTGCGCTTAATTGCCTTTCAGCCCGGTAAGGAAGTTTCAATGGATGAGCTAAGTAAGCATCTTGGGCTAAGCAAAAACACTGTTGACCGCTACCTTATGCTTCTTCAGAAGGTATTCATACTCCAAAAGTTACCCGGATTTAGCAGGAATTTACGCAAGGAAGTTACTCGTCATTCCCGCTATTATTTTATCGATAATGGCGTTCGTAATGCCTTGATTAACAACTTTAATCCCATTCCCTTACGAAATGATGTTGGTGAGTTGTGGGAAAGCTACCTGATTATGGAGCGGGTAAAGTATCAATCATATACGAACCTTTACTCGTTAAACTACTTTTGGAGGACCTATCAGCAGCAGGAAATCGATTTTATTGAAGACCGTGAGGGGAAACTATATGCTTACGAATTCAAATGGAATATGGATAAAAAGTCCAAGATTCCATCTGCCTGGAAAGAGGCATATCCAGATTCGGAATTCAATACGATTGATCCAAGCAACTACTTGTTTTGGATTGATAAAGTATGAGTTACTTCCTGTGTTATAGCGAGTTGAGCAACACTTGAAATAGGAGGTTTATCGTTTTTTGAGGAGGAGTCGGTAATGCGTTTTTCGGGAATGGTAATTTTCGGTGAATCTTTAAATCTACCACTGGGTTGCAGCGATCAGTAGGTCAAGGTCTTTATATGGAATATTGTATGTTTCCCCGATGTACTTATGGGTGAGCATTCCATTATATAAGTAAACTCCATTTCTAACGCCGGGACTTTGGCGTAGGTAGTTTTCAAGTCCACCTTTTCCTCCCATTTCTAATAAAATAGGGGTGAATATGTTGCTTAAAGCAATAGATGCCGTTTGTGCTACTCTTGATGCTACATTTGGCACACAATAATGAACCACACCATACTTTCTAAAAACGGGATTCTCATGATTCGTCACTTGTGATGTTTCAAAACAACCGCCTTGATCAATCGATATATCTACGATTACAGATCCAAATTTCATGTTACTTACCATGTCTTCTGTAACCACAACAGGGGTTCTCCCTTCTTTTGCTCGAAGCGCTCCAATCACAACATCGGCGGTGGATAGTGCCTTTTCCAGCTCAACAGGTTCAATAATTGAGGTGAACAATCTCATTCCAAGATCATTTTGAAGTCGACGGAGGCGATAAAGGCTGTTGTCGAAAATCTTTACGGTTGCTCCCAGACCCACAGCCGCTCTTGCAGAAAATTCACCAACAGTTCCTGCTCCAATAATAACCACCTCAGTTGGAGGTACGCCGGAAATTCCTCCAAGCATCATCCCTCTCCCTCCATTGGTTGTGCTCATATATTCAGAGGCTACCAGTATGGCTGTATTTCCAGCAATTTCGCTCATTGCACGAACAATCGGGTAAATGCCAGAGCGATCTTTGATGAAGTCGAATGCTAAACCAGTGATTTTCTTTGAAATGAGATGATTGAAAAAGTTTTTTTGTTGAACGGTGAGTTGTAATGCAGAAATAAGACATTGCTTATAACTCATCATTTCAATTTCTTCGAAGGTTGGAGGGGCTACCTTCAATACAATATCGGCCTTGTAAACCTGTTCCGTATTGTAGGCTATTTGTGCCCCGGCTTCACTGTAGTCTTTGTCCTGGAAATTTGAATGCAGCCCTGCTCCAGTTTCAACCATAACATTATGGCCATTGTTCACAAGAACTGCAACTGCAGCAGGCACCAGAGAAACCCTTCTTTCTTGAAACGAGGTTTCTTTCGGGATACCAATATGCAAACGTGCAGTGCCTCTGGCAACTTCGAGCATCTCTTCCTGCGGAAGCAATCCACCCTGTGTTGCCATGCGAATCAGGGGATTAGGGTCGTTAGTCATTCGTTGTTTTGAACAAGGGACGATAAAGATAGGGCTTAGTCGATAACTTCGGCGCTTACTTTACGACCGTCTTCCAACAGTTGAATGTGAATTTTTACATACCGATCTGGTAATAAGCCGGGTGCAACAGATGGCCACTCAATAAAACAGTAATTTCCGCTGTAGATTAGCTCGTCTAGTCCAGCTTCGAAACCTTCCTCTTCATGCTTTAAGCGGTAAAAATCAAAATGATACACGGTTTGCAACTGCTGGGTTGTATACTGATTTACCAAGGCATACGTTGGGGATTGAACGACATCCCTGCTCCCAAGAGCTTTTACCAATGCTGCAATGGTGGTCGTTTTTCCAGAACCCATCTCTCCTTCTAGGGCGAACACTTTTTGTTTAGAAAAGTATTTCCAGAATTCTTTGGCAAATGAATCTATTGCTTTTAAATCAGGAATTATATACTCAAATACAGCCATTTAAGTCCATCAAAAGCCAGAAAAAAAGTTTCATTGATTCAATATTTACCGAACGCTCAGGGTGATGTATGGAATGAGCATTTCTTCTAATGATATACCTCCATGCTGAAATGTGTTTCGGTAGTAATTTACGTAGTAATTGTAGTTATTGGGGTAGGCGAAAAATTTATCCTCTTTGGCAAACACAAAACCTGAACTAACATGCTGTCGTGGAAGGTAAATATCGGCTGGGTTTTTTACCTCAAAAACGTCTCTTTTCTCGTAGTTCAGATTTTTACCTTGTTTATAACGGAGGTTTGTATTGGTATTTCGATCGCCAATAATTTTACTAGGTTCCGTTACTCGAATGGTACCATGGTCGGTAGTGATGATTAAACGAGCTTTGCGTTCGGCAATTTGACGGAAAATATCCAGTAAAGGTGAATGCTCAAGCCAGCTTTGTGTAATTGAGCGATAGGCTTTTTCATCGTCAGCAAGCTCACGGATTACCTCCATTTCTGTTCGAGCGTGAGAGAGCATATCTACAAAATTGTAAACAATTACATTGAATTTGTTAACCATTAAATTCGGAATGTTATCCGACAACTTTTTTCCAGCCTGGAGATTGGTGATTTTCGTGTAAGAAGTTTTGATGTCTTTACCCAATCGTTTGAGCTGCTCCTGCATGAAAAACTCTTCATGTAGGTTTTTCCCTCCTTCATCTTCATCGTTAAGCCAATATTTTGGATAACGCTTTTCAATTTCTGAAGGCATCAACCCTGCAAAAAAGGCGTTACGCGCATACTGAGTTGCAGTAGGCAAAATGGAGCAGTACAAATCCTCTTGGTCAACTTTAAAATAATCATTCAATAGAGGTTGAATAACCTTCCATTGGTCGTATCTGAGGTTATCAATCAAGACCAAGAATGTAGTTTCTGCCTTGTCAATTTCAGGGATTACCCTGTTTTTGAAAATTGTATGAGAGAGTAGGGGAGCATTGGCATCCTTACCATTTAGCCAATCCTGATAATTATGAATGATGTATTTATTAAACTGAGTATTGGCTTCGGATTTCTGCATGCGTAAGATTTCTTCCATGCCTTCTTCCTTAGAACGGGTTAATTCTAACTCCCAAAAAACCAACTTCTGATACACTTCTTTCCACTCATTAAAATTAAGCCGGTCGCTGAGTGTCATCCCAATTTGCCTAAACTCCTGCTGGTAAGCCGATGATGTTTTCTCACGAATCAACCGCTTATTTTCAAGGTTCTTTTTCAGTGAAAGCAAAATTTGGTTGGGATTAACAGGTTTGATTAGATAATCGGAGATTTGTGAGCCAATGGCATCTTCCATAATGTGCTCTTCTTCCGATTTGGTGATCATCACAACAGGTATATCGTTTCGGATTTGCTTTATCTTCACCAGAGTTTCCAAGCCGGATATTCCAGGCATGTTTTCATCCAGAAAAATAATATCAAAGGGTTGTTCCTTCACAAGGTCTAACGCATCGTCGCCTGAGTTGGCCGTTGCTACTTCATAGCCTTTTTCTTTCAAAAAAAGGATATGTGGCTTGAGCAATTCGATTTCGTCATCGGCCCAGAGTATATTGATCTTATCCATAGCAGGAAATTGTCTATTTTGGTGGCTGCCAAATTACCTGTACAAACAGGATAATCCAGTTAATATTGTCGGTGAACCTTACGCAAAACAAAAAAAAGCTAATTAACGATCCGGTGTACGGTTTTATAACCATTCCCGATGAGTTGTTGTATGATATTATTGAGCATCCTTGGTTTCAACGGTTGCGTCGCATTCAGCAATTGGGATTAACCGATTATGTTTATCCGGGTGCAAAGCATAGTCGTTTCCACCATGCCATCGGTGCGATGCACCTGATGACCCTTGCATTAGAAGCATTAAAAAGCAAGGGCCACATGATTACCGACGATGAATCGAGAGGCGTGCTTGCTGCCATTTTATTGCATGATATCGGGCATGGTCCTTTTTCTCACGCACTTGAGCATTCCATTATTCCCGACCTCCATCATGAAAGTCTTTCCGTTATGTTTATGGAGGAGCTCAATATTGATATGGGAGGCCGCCTCGACACCTGTATTGCCATTTTTACCAACAGATACCCCAAAAAGTTCTTGCATCAACTGGTGAGCAGTCAACTTGATATGGATCGGCTTGATTATCTGAATCGTGACAGCTTTTTCACCGGCGTTGCCGAAGGAACAGTCGGAAGTGACCGAATAATAAAGATGTTGGATATTGTTGATGATCAAATTGTTGTGCAGGAAAAGGGCATCTACAGCATCGAAAAGTTTCTCTTGGCCAGACGCTTAATGTACTGGCAGGTATATTTACACAAAACCGTGCTTGCTGCCGAAAATCTACTGGTGAATATGCTGCGAAAAGCCAGAACTTTAGCCATGTCGGGTGTTGATTTACCCATGCCTTCCAACCTCCGAGATTTTCTAAATGGTCGCTACAGCGCATCCGCTTCAACAGAACGCCGTTCGCTGTGTGAGGCTTTCGCAGGCTTGGATGATTATGATATATTTGCAGCCGCAAAGGAATGGATGAATTATCCCGACCCTATTCTCAAAGATTTGAGTTCACGATTGCTTAACCGGGAGCTGTTTCGCATTCAGCTCGATTTTCAGCCTTTTGACGAGGCTCGAATTCACCGTTTAAGGCAGGCTTGGATGAGTTTGGGCTATTCACCTTCAGACCTCGAATACTACGTGTTTACCGGTGAAATCACCAATAGTGCCTATAAAGTTGGAGATGAGAATATCAACGTTATACTGAAGTCGGGTCAGGTAATGGATATTCGAAGAGCCTCTGATCAGCTTGGGCTATCGGTATTAACGCAGTCGACCCGGAAGTTTTTCCTTTGCTATCCTAAAGAACTCGATACTCTATCTGCATAACGAATGGAATTCACAGCCCAACAAATCGCCGACCTTCTCCAAGGTGTAATCGAAGGCAACGCGCAAGTGAAAGTGAGCAGGCTTGCCAAAATTGAAGAGGGCGAACCTGGAACACTCACTTTTTTGGCGAACCCTAAATACGAAGAATTTATCTACACTACCGGGGCAAGCCTTGTAGTTGTGAATGAATCTTTTGCACCCGAAAAGCCAATCTCTGCTACACTGGTTAGGGTTAAGGACGCCTACAAAAGCTTTGCGGTGCTGCTCGATACATACAATAAAATCCAACAGAAAAAACCAAGTCGAGAAGAACCTCATTACCTGGCATCTTCAGCTAAGATTGGCGGAAATCCTTACATCGGTGCTTTCGTATACGTAGGCGAAAATTCTGAGATTGGAGACAATGTGCGATTGTATCCAGGAGTGTATATTGGAGATAATGTTAAAATTGGTTCAAACACCACGCTATTCCCGGGCGTAAAGGTTTATGGCGATTGTATCATTGGCAACCACTGTACATTGCATGCCGGAGTAGTTGTAGGTGGTGATGGCTTTGGGTTTGCTCCTCAAGATGACACCAACTATTTGAAAGTAGCTCAGATTGGAAACGTGATCATTGAAGATCATGTTGAAATTGGTTCTAACACCACAATTGATCGGGCTACACTTGGCTCTACCATCATTCGTAAAGGTGTAAAGCTGGATAACCTTATTCAAGTTGCGCATAACGTAGAGATTGGCGAGCACACTGTAATTGCTGCCCAAACCGGCATTGCAGGCTCAACCAAAATTGGTCGGTTCTGCATGATTGGAGGTCAGGTTGGAATTGTTGGTCATCTTGTAATTGCTGACAAAGTGAAGATTGCAGCCCAGTCGGGAATTGGGTCACCCATAACAAAAGAGGGCGAAATTGTTCAGGGTTCGCCGGCTTTCGGCATTGGTGATTACAAAAAATCATATGTAGGGTTTCGCCGTCTTCCAGAAATCCTTGCGCGCTTAGAAGAACTTGAAAAACTGGTGAAAGAATCCCAATTCCCTCAAAATGGCTGATTTACAGAAAACGATTAAGCAAAATGCTTCCTTAAGTGGAGTAGGATTGCACACCGGAGCAAACGTTAATATGTTATTCTTACCCGCTCAGGCAGGAAAAGGTATTGTTTTTCGTCGAACCGATCTTCCCGGAGAGCCGGATGTGCCAGCTGATGTTGATTATGTGGTTGAAACAGCAAGAGGCACAACCCTAGAAAAAGATGGTGTACGCGTAGCCACTGTTGAGCATGCATTGGCGGCCGCAAGTGGATTGGGTATCGACAATTTAGTGATTGCTATTGATGGTCCTGAAATTCCTATTCTAGATGGTTCTTCAAAACCATTTACAGAGGCGTTAATTGAAGCAGGAATCACTGAATTGGAGGCTGAACGAGATTACTATGAGCTAAAAACCAATGTGTTTTATACAGACCCGGCTCGGGGAGTAGAAATCATGGCTGTTCCTTCCGATTCCTATAAAGTAAAGGTGATGATCGATTTCAACTCCAGGGTGCTTGGGTTTCAGCATGCGCAGTTAAATGACATCAGTGAGTTCGATCATGAAATTGCTTCTTGCCGAACTTTTGTATTTCTTCACGAACTGAAGACTCTATTGGATAACAATCTGATTAAAGGTGGTGATTTAAGTAATGCAATTGTTTACGTAGATCGCGAACTTTCTGACGATGAGCAAGATAGTCTCAGTAAAGTGTTCGGAAGAAGCGATATGAAGGTTACCACGGATGGCACTTTAAATAATGTAGAACTCACTCATCAGAATGAGGCAGCCCGTCATAAACTGCTTGATGTTATTGGCGATTTGAGTCTGGTTGGGCGCCCAATTAAAGCCCAAGTTTTTGCAACTCGTCCGGGACACGCCGCCAATGTTGAGTTTGCCCGAAAGATAAAGCAACTCATTAAGGCAGAAAAGGGTAAAAAATCAGATGCCTGGGAGTACGATTTGTCGCAACCACCGATGTATAACATCAACGACATAGCCCGTATTCTTCCTCACCGACCCCCATTTTTATTGATCGATAAGATTATGGAAATGAGCGACAGCCACGTGATCGGATTGAAGAATGTGACCATGAATGAGGATTTTTTCAAAGGTCATTTTCCCGGGAATCCCGTTATGCCCGGGGTTTTGATTATCGAGGCTATGGCACAGGTTGGCGGCATTCTAGTATTGAATACCGTACCTGATCCGGAAAATTATCTCACATACTTCATGAAGATCGACAATGTTCGATTCAAGCAAAAAGTTATACCAGGCGATACTTTGGTGTTTAAACTTGAGCTTCTTTCGCCCATTCGTCGAGGCATCTGCCACATGAAAGGCATTGCCTATGTGAATGGAAAGCCGGTAACTGAGGCAGAAATGATGGCTCAAATTGTGAAAGAAAAAGGATTGAGTGACTAATCCTTCCTTTTTCTACTTTTGCCGGAATGATTCAGCCCTTAGCCTACATCCATCCCAACGCAAAGATTGCCCCGGGAGTTACCATTGACCCTTTTGCTGTTATCCATGGTGACGTTGAAATTGGTGAGGGCTCATGGATTGGCTCAAACGTAACCATTATGGATGGTGCTCGGATTGGCAAAAATTGTCGCATTTTTCCGGGTGCCGTTATTTCAGCCATACCTCAAGACCTTAAGTTTGGTGGCGAAAAAACCACCGTTGAGATTGGCGATCACGTGACCATTCGAGAGTGCGTTACAGTTAATCGTGGAACCGTAGATAAAATGACTACGAGAGTTGGAAGTCACACTTTGGTTATGGCTTACTCTCACATTGCTCACGATTGTTTGGTAGGCGAACACTGTATTATTGCCAATGCTGTAAATATGGCAGGCCACGTTGGTGTTGGCGATTATGCTGTTATTGGAGGAATGTCGGCCATACATCAGTTTGTTCAAATTGGCCAACATGTGATGGTTTCGGGAGGTTCTTTGGTTCGAAAAGATATACCCCCGTTTGTTAAAGCAGGTCGTGAGCCCTTGGCCTACGTAGGCATCAATTCTATTGGTTTGCGACGTCGTGGGTTTGGAAATGAGCAAATTAGCGGTATTCAAGACTTCTATCGCATATTATATGTAAGTGGCTTGAATACAACTGCCGCCTTACAGAAAATTGAAGCAGAACTTCCGGCAACCCCCGAACGAGACGAGATGATTCTGTTCATAAGTAACTCACGACGAGGCATCATGCGTGGATATGGAAAAGATGAGTAAACAGCAAGCGTATGGAAATTAGCCTGAATAATGCAGGTAAACGCTTCAATTTTAATTGGATATTCCGTCACGTAAACCTTCAAATCCAAACAGGCTCTTCTTGGGTTTTGTTAGGAGCCAATGGTAGTGGAAAGTCCACTTTACTTCAAATATTGGCCGGCAATACAAGTATTTCAGAGGGCGAAATCAACTGGAAGATTAACGGACTGCACGAAGAACGCGATACTGTATTTCAATCGGTAACCATTGCCGCGCCTTACCTTGAACTCATCGAGGAATTTACTTTGGCTGAACATCTTAATTTTCATTTTTCGATAAAACCTCCAATCGGGAAGTTAAGTATCAATGAACTACTAGCACTTTCGGGTCTCAAGGCGAAATCGGATCTTCGAATTAGCTACTTTTCATCAGGCATGAAACAGCGGGTAAAACTCTTACTGGCTATCCTTTCAGACACCCCTTTATTGTTGCTTGATGAGCCGCTTTCAAACCTTGACCGATCGGCTGCACGTTGGTATCAGTCGTTAATCGAAGAGTACGGAAAAGGAAGAACCATTGTGGTTTGCTCAAATTCTGTGGAAGAGGAGTATCGGTTCTGCCATCACCAATTTCAAATATCGTTGTCATGAAAACTATTGGGTTGATGTCTGATACTCACGGACATATTGATCCTCTAGTATTCAAGTATTTTGAGCCCTGTGATGAGATATGGCATGCGGGCGATATAGGTTTGGCCGCCACGGCGGATGAATTGAGCGCATTCAAGCCTTTGCGCGCGGTATATGGAAACATTGATGGCGCCGAGTTAAGGCGAATGTTTTCAGAAGAGTTGGTATGGGATTGTGAAGGACTGAAGGTTTATATGACGCACATAGGAGGTTACCCCGGACGTTATCCTGCAAGGATTAAGCAGCGTATAATGCAGGAGCGCCCTGGTTTGTTTCTGTGTGGTCACTCCCACATTTTGAAAGTTATGTTCGACAAGGAACATCAGTTAGTACACATGAATCCAGGTGCAGCGGGTATTCATGGTTTTCACGTAAAAAAGACCCTAATCAGGTTTCGGGTTTCAGCAGGTAAAATAATTGAACCTCAAGCCATTGAAATAGGTGATCGGGTTAGTCGTAAGGCTTAACCCGGGAAATTTAGTCCTAACTCCTCGCTAAGCTGTTTGAGGTCGTCGACCACCTTTGGTACCAGTGGAATTCCATGTTCGAGACGTTCGTTTTTGGCAAATCTTTCTGCATCTCCCGGAATTTGCACTGGTTGATTGGGGTGTATGGGACTGGCATTTCGGAATGTTTGAATCCAATTATCCATATGTTGAAGAAATTCCTCTTTTGGCCTGAAGGCATCCACGCGCATAGCGCCGAAAAAATGACCGATGCCTTCGCCCACGGGATTGTTTGGAGGATCTAGAAACGCTACGAATGGAGGCACCCAGGGGCCATAGTTGGCTCCGGAAAGTACGGCGGAAAAAATATCGACAACAGCACCCAAACAGTAGCCTTTATGACTACCATGCTCTCTATCGCTACCTAATGGCAAGAGTGCCCCTCCGGAAGCCAGTTCATTGGGGTTATTGGAGTTGGCTCCTTGGGCATCCTGAATCCATCCCGAAGGGGCCAATTGATTTTTCCGCTGGAGGATTTCCAATTTTCCGTTAGCCGCAGTGGTTGTGGCAAAATCGGCAATAAATGGAGGTTCGGATGCTGCCGGAATTGCGAAGGCCATGGGATTGGTTCCAAGCATGCGGCTGAGGGAAAACGTTGGGGCTACAAGTGGCGAGGCATTGGTCATTGCTATTCCAATCATATCATGAGGTAGTGCCATTGCGGCATGGTAACCGGCTATACCAAAGTGGTTAGAGTGTTTTACGGCCACCCATCCGGTTCCGGCCGTATTGGCTTTATGGATGGCAATTTCCATGGCCTTTGGTGCAGAAACTAGCCCCAGGGCCCCATCCGCATCGACAGTTGCAGTAGAGGGGCTTTCATGGATAATCCGAATGTGAGGGGTGGTGTTAATGCGATTTTTTTTGAATAGCCGAACATACCCACTGAGTCGGGCAAGACCATGTGAATCGACCCCGCTAAGGTCTGCTGCAAGCAGAACATTTGCAGCAGTTTGCGCATCGGTATCGTTACATCCAATAGCTTGAAAAGCGGTTTTGGCAAAAATTAACAGATCGTGGTATGGGAATGTATTCATGGATTTGGAATAAAGCCTTATTAACAAAACACTCTTATTAAATTAAATTTCGGCTTTGTGGACGCAAATATATATTTTAGCGTTCTTGGCTGTTGCTGCTTCGGTGCAGCTATTCTATGAACCAAAACAAGACACTATGAAAATTAACATTCAGTCGGTACATTTTGATGCCGACAAAAAGTTGCTCGATTTCATTGAAAACAAGCTCGGTAAATTGTCGAGCCATTACGATAGCATTATTGAATCGGAGGTGACCTTGCGGCTGGATAAGGCTACGAACAACGAGAATAAAATTGCGGAAGTGAGGCTTAATGTTCGCGGGAATGATCTTTTTGCAAAGAAGCAATGTAAGACATTCGAAGAGGCGACTGATTTGTGTGCTGAGGCGTTGAAGACCCAATTGGAGAAGCACAAGGAGAAGACTCGTCAGCTCTAATAATCTGAAAAAGAAAGCATTGTTGGAACTTTACAAAATTTCTTTGATGTTTTTCTCAAAATAATTTGGTGTGAATGTTTTCTTGTCTACATTTGCACACCTTTTTTGAAGGGTAGTGGTTTGTGCAAGCGAGCCAATATCAGAAAGAGAGGTAAAAGCCGAAGTAGCTCAGCTGGTAGAGCAGCTGATTTGTAATCAGCTGGTCGGGGGTTCGAGTCCCTTCTTCGGCTCTGTTCTTTGTAGTACTTAGTACAAGGAGGTTGGGGAGATAGCCAAGTGGCCAACGGCAACAGACTGTAAATCTGTCCTCTTCGGAGTTCGCAGGTTCGAATCCTGCTCTCCCCACCACGAAAAAAACGGTTGGAGCTGCACTTGCCGTTGCAGCGACAACTAAAAGCGGAAGTAGCTCATTTGGTAGAGCATCAGCCTTCCAAGCTGAGGGTGGCCGGTTCGAGCCCGGTCTTCCGCTCCAATTTGGTTCTTTTGAACCAGAAGCCGATGTAGCTCAGCGGTAGAGCACTTCCTTGGTAAGGAAGAGGTCACGGGTTCAAGTCCCGTCATTGGCTCAACCACAGCAACATCAATTAACACACACACTCAAACAAATCAAAAACAAACACTAGCCATGGCTAAAGAAAAATTCGACCGTTCCAAACCGCACGTGAACATCGGTACCATTGGTCACGTTGACCACGGAAAAACTACCCTTACTGCAGCAATCACCACCGTGTTGGCTAATGCTGGTCTTTCTGAAGCCCGTTCATTCGATTCTATCGATAACGCGCCTGAAGAGAAAGAGCGTGGTATCACCATCAATACTTCACACGTTGAGTATTCTACAGCAAACCGTCACTACGCACACGTTGACTGTCCAGGTCACGCCGACTATGTAAAGAACATGGTTACCGGTGCTGCTCAGATGGATGGTGCTATCCTCGTAGTTGCCGCTACAGATGGACCAATGCCACAAACACGTGAGCACATCCTCCTTGCTCGTCAGGTAGGTGTACCTAAAATCGTTGTGTTCATGAACAAAGTGGACATGGTTGATGACCCTGAGCTTCTTGACCTCGTGGAAATGGAAATTCGCGAATTGTTGAGCTTCTACGAATTCGACGGTGACAATACACCTATCGTTCGTGGTTCTGCGCTCGGCGGTTTGAACAACGATGCCAACTGGGTTCCAAAGATTCTTGAATTGATGGAGCAAGTGGATACTTTCATTCCGATTCCTCCTCGTCAGGTTGACAAGCCTTTCTTGATGCCGGTTGAAGACGTTTTCTCGATCACAGGTCGTGGTACTGTAGCCACAGGTCGTATTGAAACTGGTGTGATCAACTCCGGCGACGAAGTTGAAATCATGGGTATGCAAGATGAGAAGCTTAAGTCAACAGTTACCGGTGTTGAGATGTTCCGTAAGATTCTTGACCGTGGTGAGGCTGGCGACAACGTAGGTTTGCTCCTCCGTGGTATTGACAAGAAAGAGATTCGCCGTGGTATGGTTATCGCCAAGCCAGGTTCAATCACACCTCACACGAAGTTCAAGGCCGAGGTTTACATCTTGAAAAAAGAAGAAGGCGGACGTCACACTCCATTCCATAATAAGTACCGTCCACAATTTTACCTCCGTACAACGGATGTGACTGGTGAGATTACGCTTCCAGAAGGACGTGAAATGGTTGTTCCTGGTGATAACCTTACAATTGAAGTAAGCCTTATCGTTCCTGTAGCTATGGACAAAGGTCTTCGTTTCGCAATCCGCGAAGGTGGACGTACAGTAGGTGCCGGTCAGGTAACTGAGATCATCGCATAATCTGCTTAAACTCATCATTAAAAGGTGCATCGACCCTTATACGGTCGTGCACCTTTTCAAAGTGTATAGCCCTCCCTTCTTTCTGAAGGCTTGAAAACAAACACACGGGTGTAGCTCAATTGGTAGAGTGGCGGTCTCCAAAACCGTAGGTTGTAGGTTCGAGCCCTGCCATCCGTGCAAATCTGACGACCATGTCAAAGATCATAACATACATCGAAGAATCGTACAACGAGCTTATTCACAAGGTAACCTGGCCAACCTGGTCAGAGTTGCAGTCATCTGCTCTGTTGGTGATGGTATCTTCTATTATAATCGCCCTGTTAATCTTCGCGATGGATTTCTCTTTCAGCAATGTGATGGAGATTTTTTACGGACTTTTTAAATAATATCGGGTGTGATGACGGAAGAAACAGCGACCTCCAAAAAATGGTATGTAGTCCGTGCCGTGAGCGGCAAGGAAAAGAAAGTCAAGGAGTATATAGACTCTGAGATTATTCGAAATAGCATTCAGGAGTATATCTCACAGGTATTGATTCCAACCGAGAAGGTTTACCAAATCCGGAATGGAAAAAAGGTGAGTAAGGAACGCAGTTATTTCCCTGGTTACATCATGATAGAGGCTCACATGGTGGGAGAAGTTCCGCATATTTTGAAGAATATTCCTGGAGTAATTGGCTTTTTGGGTGACAAAGGTCAACCCATTCCCCTTCGTCCGGCTGAAGTTAAACGTATTTTGGGAACTGTAGATGAGTTGAGCGAAAGTGATGCTGAAATCAACATTCCGTTTATTGTGGGTGAGTCGGTAAAGGTAATCGATGGGCCATTCAATAGTTTCACCGGGACTATTGAAGAAATCAATGAAGAGAAGAAAAAACTGGTTGTAATGGTGAAGATTTTCGGAAGAAAAACACCATTAGAGCTGAATTACATGCAGGTAGAAAAAGAATAAAGACAGTGGGTAATTGAAAGAGTCGGGTTGTCTTCTCCACGTAAAATGCTTCCCCTCCCGGCAAAATCAGTTTCCGCGATTCAATAACAAACACAATGGCTAAAGAAGTAAGTGCGCTCATAAAGCTACAGGTGAAAGGCGGAGCAGCGAATCCTTCACCACCAATCGGACCGGCTCTCGGTGCGAAGGGTGTGAACATTATGGATTTCTGTAAGCAGTTCAATGCCCGTACTCAGGATCAGCCAGGTAAGGTGTTACCGGTTCTTATTACGGTGTATGTCGACAAGTCGTTCGACTTCATCATTAAGACTCCACCGGTTGCCGTACAGTTGAAAGAAGCAGCCAAATTACAGAGCGGTTCTGCGGAACCAAACCGTAAGAAAGTTGCTACTATTTCCTGGGATGTTGTGCGTACCATTGCAGAGAGCAAAATGCCAGACTTAAATTGTTTTACGATTGAGTCTGCCATGAGCATGGTTGCAGGTACAGCACGCAGCATGGGTATTAACGTCGACGGTCAGCGCCCATTTTAATCTAACAAGAACGAAGAGATGGCAACACTGACAAAAAAACGTAAGGCTGTAATTGGTAAAATAGAGGAGGAAAAAGCGTATGCTCTCCTTGACGCCGCCAAGCTTGTAAAGGAAATCACCACTACCAAATTCGATGCATCAGTTGATATCGCTGTTCGTTTGGGAGTAGATCCACGTAAAGCAAACCAAATGGTTCGCGGTACGGTATCTCTTCCACATGGAACCGGTAAAACTGTACGCGTGCTTGTGCTTTGTACTCCCGATAAGGAAGACGAGGCAAAAGCTGCGGGTGCTGACTTTGTGGGATTGGATGAATACATTGACAAAATCAAAGGAGGTTGGACGGATGTAGACGTAATCATCACCATGCCTAGCATTATGGCTAAGGTTGGTGCATTAGGACGTGTACTTGGTCCTCGCGGCTTGATGCCGAACCCCAAAACAGGTACAGTAACTGTTGAAGTTGGAAAAGCGGTAACCGAGGTAAAAGCCGGTAAAATCGATTTCAAAGTTGACAAGACTGGTATCGTGCATGCTGCAATCGGCAAAGTGTCTTTTTCACCTGACAAACTGCATGACAATGCGAAGGAGCTTCTTCAGACAATTCTGAAGCTGAAGCCTACCAGTGCAAAAGGTCAGTATGTAAGAAGCATTTACATGTCGAGTACTATGAGTCCTTCGGTTTCGGTTGACCTTAAGTCAATCGGTGCCTGATTTCACTAACCTTTTATTCTTGACCAAACATGAAGAAAGAAGAAAAAGACCAGGTGATTGAAGCACTGGTTGCAAAATTGTCAGAAACCAAGAACTTCTACCTCACCGATACATCTGCAATGACGGTTGAAAAGACCAATAATCTGCGCAGAACGTGCTTCAAGCGTAATATCGAGTTGAAGGTAGTTAAGAACACTTTGCTAAGAAAGGCATTCGATCGCCTCGAAACAGACTACAGTGCTTTGTATCCTATTTTAAAGGGTTCTACCGCTGTTATGTTTACTGATTCGGTGAACGAGCCAGCCAAACTTATCAAAGAAGTTCGCAGAACAGATGATAAGCCCGTGCTTAAAGGTGCTTATGTAGAGGAGTCATTCTACATTGGCGACAATATGCTCGATGCACTCATCGCCATCAAAACCAAAAACGAGGTTATCGGAGAAATCGTTGGATTGCTTCAGTCTCCTGCACGCAATGTTGTTTCGGCTCTTCAGTCGGGCGGCGGAAAGTTGGCAGGTATCGTGAAGACCCTCAGCGAAAGAAACGCTTAAGCTCAACCCCTTTTTTTTAATCCTTTTTTTGTACAATCTCTAAAACACA
Organism: Bacteroidota bacterium; assembly: GCA_027483445.1. GTDB lineage: Bacteria > Bacteroidota > Bacteroidia > M30B66 > M30B66 > CAMCXT01. The sequence goes on from JAIXUS010000008.1 coordinate 109,010, forward strand.
ATAACAATGGCAGATCTGAAAGCTTTCGCAGAACAGTTGGTTAACCTGACCGTGAAAGAAGTCAACGAACTGGCTCAAATCCTTAAAGACGAATACGGTATCGAACCGGCTGCTGCTGCAGTTGCCGTTGCTGCCCCTGCTGCAGGTGGTGGTGGTGCCGCTGTGGAAGAAAAAACATCTTTTGATGTTATTCTTAAATCAGCTGGTGCAAACAAGCTCGCCGTAGTTAAACTGGTGAAAGAACTCACTGGTCTTGGTCTGAAAGAAGCCAAGGACCTCGTTGACGGTGCACCTAAGCCCCTCAAGGAAGGCGTAGCCAAGGACGAAGCAGAAGCGTTGAAATCGCAACTGACTGAAGCCGGAGCTGAAGTTGAAGTTAAGTAATACTTCGCTCCTTCAAAGCAGCTTAAGACTTCAATTTTATTGAGGTCTTAAGCTGTTTATACCCTTTCATCCTCAGCATTCTTTCTCAATTAAAAATCCGAGTCCCTTGACATACTCTAAAAAACGTCAGCAAAGGTTTACCTTCGCTAGCAACAAGTTACCAGTGGATTATCCAGATTTTCTGGATGTTCAGGTTCAATCGTTCAAGGATTTCTTTCAGCTGGAAACCACCCCTGAGAACCGCTACAATGAAGGTCTCTTTAAGGTTTTCGCTGAGAATTTCCCGATTTCGGATGCACGAAACAATTTCGTGCTCGAATTCCTGGATTACTTCATTGACCCACCGCGATATTCCATTGAGGAATGCCTAGAGCGTGGGTTAACCTACAGCGTACCGCTGAAGGCCAAATTGAAACTCTACTGCACCGATCCGGAGCATGAAGATTTCGAAACCATCGTTCAGGATGTGTACCTCGGTACTATTCCATACATGACACCCAAGGGCACCTTTGTTATCAATGGTGCTGAACGTGTTGTGGTTTCTCAGCTTCATCGCTCACCGGGTGTATTCTTCGGTCAAAGCCGTCACGCTAACGGTACTAAACTCTACTCTGCCAGGGTAATCCCATTCAAAGGTTCGTGGATTGAGTTCGCTACCGACATCAATAACGTGATGTATGCTTACATCGATCGTAAAAAGAAATTACCTGTAACCACTTTGCTTCGTGCAATCGGTTACGAAAGCGATAAGGATATTCTCGAGATTTTTGGTTTGGCCGACGAATTCAAAGTCAGCAAAACCTCCATCAAGAATGCCGTTGGACGCAAACTCGCCGCCAGGGTCCTCAAGACCTGGATTGAAGACTTCGTTGACGAAGATACTGGTGAAGTAGTATCCATCGAAAGAAATGAGGTGATTATCGATCGCGAAATCGTGATTGAAAAGGAACATCTCGATCAGATTCTGGAGTCTGGCGTAAAATCAATCATCCTTCACAAGGAAGATATTAATGCCGCAGACTACAGCATTATCTACAATACTTTACAAAAAGATACCTCTAACTCCGAAAAGGAGGCTGTTGAGCACATCTACCGCCAGCTTCGTAATGCTGAGCCGCCTGATGAAGAAACCGCAAGGGGCATCATTGATAAGCTCTTTTTCTCCGACAAGCGCTATGATCTTGGTGATGTTGGACGTTATCGAATTAACAAGAAGCTTAATCTAACCACGCCTGAAGATGTGCGGGTTTTGACCAAGGAGGACATCATTTGCATAATTCGTTATCTAATCGAGTTGATTAACTCGAAGGCCGATGTGGATGATATCGACCACTTGTCGAACCGCCGCGTGAGAACAGTGGGTGAACAGCTCTACGGTCAATTTGGTGTTGGGCTTTCCCGTATGGCTCGTACAATTCGCGAACGGATGAATGTACGTGACAATGAGGTTTTCACGCCAACAGACTTGATTAATGCGAAAACACTCTCGAGCGTAATTAATTCCTTCTTTGGTACCAACCAGCTGAGCCAGTTTATGGATCAGACCAATCCATTGTCGGAAATTACGCACAAGCGACGTTTGTCGGCACTTGGACCTGGAGGTCTTTCCCGAGAGCGAGCCGGCTTCGAAGTTCGAGACGTTCATTATACGCATTACGGTCGTTTGTGTACCATCGAAACCCCTGAAGGTCCAAACATCGGTCTGATTTCTTCACTCTGCGTTTTTGCAAAAATCAATAAGCTTGGATTTATCGAAACGCCTTACTATACCGTTACTGACGGGAAGGTAGATATCGATAAACCTATGATTTATCTCTCCGCGGAGGAAGAGGAAACCTCAATCATCGCTCAATCAAAGACCGATCTCGATGAGAAGGGGAATTTTGTTGATCATCGCGTGAAGGCGCGTTTTGCTGGCGACTTCCCCGTGGTTGAGCCTAAAGAGATCAAGTTGATGGACGTAGCTCCAAACCAGATTGCTTCGATTGCGGCTTCTCTCATTCCTTTCCTTGAGCATGACGATGCGAACAGAGCGCTGATGGGGTCGAATATGATGCGTCAGGCGGTTCCGTTACTTCGTCCGGAAGCTCCAATTGTGGGTACTGGTTTGGAAGGTGCAGTTGCTCGCGACTCTCGGGTATTGATTAATGCTGAGGGTGAGGGAGTTGTTGAATGGGTAGATGCCAACGAAATCGTAATTCGATACAACCGCACTGAAGACGAGCGTCATGTGAGTTTTGAAGATGACATTCGTACTTACCGACTCACAAAATTCCGCAAGACTAACCAGAATACAACCATTAACCTCAAGCCGATTGTTGCAAAAGGTGATAAAGTTGTTGAAGGTCAGGTGCTTTGCGAAGGTTATGCCACTCAAGGTGGTGAGCTTGCTTTAGGAAGAAATCTTAAAGTGGCCTTCATGCCTTGGAAAGGGTATAACTTCGAGGATGCAATTGTTCTTTCTGAGCGCATTGTTCGCGAAGATGTATTTACCTCTCTGCATATCGAGGAATTTATTCTTGAAGTTAGGGATACCAAGCGCGGATTGGAGGAATTAACTTCCGATATCCCGAATGTGAGCGAGGAAGCGACAAAAGATTTGGATGAACATGGGTTGATTCGCATCGGTGCGGAAGTAAAACCAGGAGATATCCTTATCGGTAAAATCACCCCTAAAGGTGAAAGCGATCCTTCCCCAGAAGAAAAGCTCCTTAGAGCAATCTTCGGCGACAAAGCCGGTGATGTGAAAGATGCTTCATTGAAGGCACCACCATCTTTGAATGGTGTGGTAATCGACAAGAAGTTGTTCTCTCGCGTCATTAAAGATCGTAAGGCAAAGACAGAAGAAAAGCCAACCTTAGCTAAGATTGATGCTGAGCGAGACAAGGATTTGGCTGAACTTAAAAATAAGTTGATTGAAAAGCTTTTCCAGATAGTGAATGGGAAGACTTCTCAAGGCGTTTACAATAACTTCAAAGAGGAGATTGTACCGAAAGGAGCCAAGTTTACTGTGAAAATGCTTCAAGGCATCGATTACAGTACGGTTAATCCGAGCAAGTGGACAACAGACAAGGACAAGAACAACCTTATCAAGCAGTTGCTCAATAACTTCCTGATTCGCTACAACGATATCAATGGTATCGCGAAGCGAAAGAAGTTCGCTGCAACTGTTGGTGATGAACTTCCTGCCGGCATTGTTCAATTAGCCAAGGTTTACATTGCCAAGAAGCGAAAGCTTAAAGTGGGCGATAAGATGGCCGGTCGTCACGGTAATAAGGGTATTGTAGCCCGTATAGTTCGTGATGAGGAAATGCCATTCCTTGAAGATGGAACGCCTGTCGACATCGTGTTAAATCCTCTTGGTGTACCTTCCCGAATGAACCTTGGTCAGATTTATGAGACCGTTTTAGGTTGGGCAGGTAAAGAATTGGGGATGACCTTTGCGACGCCAATTTTCGATGGTGCAACGATTGATGAAATCAACGGATACACTGAAAAGGCGAATGTTCCTAAATTCGGACGTACCTTCCTTCGTGATGGAGGTACGGGCGATAAGTTCGATCAACCGGCCACCGTGGGTATCATTTACATGATGAAACTCGGCCACATGGTAGATGACAAGATGCACGCTCGTTCAATTGGTCCTTACTCGCTCATTACGCAGCAACCACTTGGTGGTAAGGCTCAGTTTGGGGGCCAGCGTTTCGGTGAGATGGAGGTTTGGGCACTCGAAGCCTTCGGTGCAGCCAACATCTTACAGGAAATCCTTACCGTGAAATCGGACGATGTAATTGGACGCGCCAAGGCTTATGAAGCCATCGTTAAAGGCGACAATATGCCAACGCCGGGAATACCGGAATCATTCAACGTATTGTTGCATGAGCTCCGTGGCCTCGGATTGAAAATCACTCTCGACTAAATTAAGTGCCTCCCGGTTCAAAAAGCCGGGAGGATTTTCACTTCAAGCACCTTTCAAATATGGCTTTGCGCAAAGACGTAAAACTGAAAAGCAACTTCAAGAAAATCATCGTATCGCTGGCTTCTCCGGAAGATATTCTGGACCAGAGTCATGGTGAAGTATTGAAACCGGAAACCATAAACTACCGAACCTACAAGCCTGAAATGGGCGGTTTGTTCTGCGAGCGGATTTTCGGTCCAGTTAAAGATTATGAATGCCACTGCGGCAAATACAAACGAATCCGTTACAAGGGAATTATCTGCGACCGATGTGGTGTGGAGGTTACCGAGAAAAAGGTTCGTCGTGAGCGCATGGGCCACATTCAACTTGTGGTTCCGGTTGCCCACATTTGGTTTTTCCGTTCACTTCCCAATAAAATCGGTTACTTACTTGGCTTGCCTACCAAAAAACTCGATGCGATCATTTACTATGAGCGCTACGTGGTAATCCAGTCCGGTCAGGCCGGAGAGAATGGAGTGAGCGATATGGACTTCCTCACTGAAGAGGAGTACCTTCAAACACTGGAAAACCTGCCAAAGGAAAACCAGTATCTCGACGACAGCGATCCAAACAAATTTATCGCGCGCATGGGGGCGGATGCTCTTTACATGTTGCTCTCTCGTTTGAATCTTGAGGAGTTGTCGTACGACCTTCGTCACAAAGCAAACAATGAAACTTCTCAGCAACGGAAAAACGAGGCTTTGAAGCGTTTGCAGGTGGTTGAAGCCTTCCGCATGGCCAATGAGAACAACTTTATTAATCGTCCGGAATGGATGATTTTAAAGGTGATTCCGGTTATTCCACCAGAATTGCGTCCGCTTGTTCCTCTGGATGGTGGTCGTTTCGCCACCTCCGACTTGAACGATTTATACCGTCGTGTGATCATTCGGAACAACCGTCTTAAGCGATTGATCGAAATTAAAGCTCCCGAAGTGATTTTGCGCAACGAAAAGCGTATGCTTCAGGAAGCGGTAGACTCGTTGCTCGATAACAGCCGTAAGTCTAACGCGGTGAAAACAGAATCGAACCGTGCGCTGAAATCACTCTCTGATTCACTCAAAGGTAAGCAAGGTCGTTTCCGTCAAAACCTCCTTGGTAAGCGTGTCGATTACTCCGCTCGTTCGGTAATTGTTGTTGGTCCTGAACTCAAACTTCACGAGTGTGGTTTGCCAAAGGATATGGCAGCTGAGCTCTTCAAGCCGTTTATCATCCGTAAGATGATTGAGCGTGGAGTTGTGAAAACTGTAAAGTCGGCCAAGAAAATCGTCGACAAGAAAGAGCCAATTGTTTGGGATATCCTTGAAAACATCCTTAAAGGGCACCCTGTACTACTGAACCGTGCCCCAACGCTCCACCGTTTGGGTATTCAGTCGTTCCAACCTAAACTTATCGAAGGTAAAGCTATCCAGCTCCACCCACTCGTATGTACCGCATTCAACGCCGACTTCGACGGTGACCAGATGGCTGTTCACGTTCCTCTTGGAAACGCGGCTATTCTTGAAGCTCAGTTATTGATGCTGGCCTCACACAATATCCTGAACCCGGCCAACGGTGCGCCAATTACCGTTCCTTCACAGGACATGGTTTTGGGACTTTATTACATGACCAAAGGGCGTAGAACGGATGAAACCCGCGTGGTGAAGGGCGAAGGCATGAGCTTCTATTCTCCGGAAGAAGTCATCATTGCCTACAATGAAAAGCGCGTAGACCTGCATGCCTGGATTAAGGTGAAAACCAATGTGAAGGAAGGCGATCTGCTGCAATACAAAATGATCGAGACTACTGTTGGTCGCGTGTTGTTCAACCAGGTTGTTCCTGCGAAAGTGGGGTACATCAATGAGTTGCTCACCAAGAAATCACTGCGCGACATCATCGGTAACATCGTGAAAGAAACCGGAATGGCAACTACTGCCAAGTTCCTCGATGACATCAAGGAGCTCGGATTTATGATGGCCTTCCGTGGTGGTCTATCCTTCAACCTGGGCGACGTAATCGTTCCGGCCGACAAGGAGAAGATGATCGAAGATGCCAACCGTCAGGTGGAAGAGGTTTTGGCCAACTACAGCATGGGATTCATCACCAACAACGAGCGTTACAACCAGATTATCGATATCTGGACGCACACTAACTCTCGCTTGACTCAGCGTTTGATGAACCAACTGGTAAATGACAACCAAGGCTTCAACCCAATTTACATGATGCTCGATTCAGGGGCACGTGGATCGAAAGAGCAGATTCGTCAGCTTTCCGGTATGCGTGGTCTGATGGCCAAGCCGCAAAAATCCGGAGCTTCGGGTGGGGAAATTATCGAGAACCCGATTCTTTCAAACTTCAAGGAAGGCCTTTCGATTCTTGAGTACTTCATTTCTACGCACGGTGCCCGTAAGGGTCTTGCCGATACGGCTCTTAAAACGGCTGATGCCGGTTACCTGACCCGTCGTTTGGTGGATGTGTCGCAAGACGTGATTATCAGCGAGGAAGACTGCGGAACCCTGCGTGGTTTAACTGCTACAGCGCTTAAGAATAATGAAGAAATTGTGGAAAGCCTCTACGACCGCATTCTGGGTCGTACCTCTCTCCACGATGTGATTTCACCAACTACAGGCGAGTTGCTTGCTCAGAGTGGTGAACAAATTAACGAAGACATCGCCCGTAAAATTGAAGCTGCCGGTATCGAAAGCGTCGAAATCCGCTCGGTACTCACGTGCGAATCTGAGCAAGGCGTTTGTACCAAGTGTTATGGACGTAACCTCGCTTCGGGACGAATGGTTCAAAAAGGTGAAGCTGTGGGTGTTATTGCTGCACAGTCGATCGGAGAACCGGGTACTCAGCTTACGCTGCGTACATTCCACGTAGGTGGTACGGCTTCTAACATTGCTGCTTCTTCGAAGATTGAGGCTAAGTATGATGGTCTTCTCGAAATTGATGAGTTGCGTACTGTAACCAAGCAAGACGATAATGGTAAAGACGTTGAAATCGTAATTGGCCGCTCGGCTGAGATGCGTATCATCGACCGCAATACCATGATGGTGCTTACTACCGGTAACATTCCTTATGGTGCAACGATGTATATCGCCAATGGCAGCGACGTGAAAAAGGGCGACCTGATTTGCGACTGGGATCCATACAACGCGGTAATCATTTCGGAAACTGCAGGTCGTATTGCTTTTGAAGATCTCGAAGATGGTATTACTTACCGTGAAGAGAGCGACGAACAGACCGGATTTGCTGAGAAAGTGATTATCGAACGACGCGATAAAACCCGTAACCCGGTAATTAAGATCATGGATCCTTCTAACGAAGTGATGCGTTCTTATTCATTACCGGTTGGCGCACATATCGTGGTAAATGATGGTCAGGATGTGAGTACAGGTGAGATTTTGGTGAAGATTCCACGTCAGACAGGAAAGCTTGGTGACATCACCGGCGGTCTTCCTCGTGTTACAGAACTCTTTGAAGCGCGTAACCCATCGAATCCAGCCGTTGTTTCGGAAATTGATGGTATCGTAAGCTTTGGTAAAGTGAAGCGCGGTAACCGTGAGATTATCATTGAAAGCAAAACCGGAGAACAAAAGAAATATCTTGTTTCATTGAGCAAGCACATTCTTGTTCAAGAGAACGACTTCGTGAAGGCTGGACAACCGCTTTCAGATGGTGCTACAACTCCAAGTGATATTCTATCCATCAAAGGACCAACGAAAGTTCAGGAATACCTTGTGAATGAGATTCAGGAAGTTTACCGTCTCCAGGGCGTGAAGATCAACGACAAGCACTTTGAGGTGATTGTTCGTCAGATGATGCGCAAGGTGGAGATTGAAGATCCGGGTGATACTAAATTCCTCGAGGGTCAAACGGTTAACCGACTGGAATTCAAGGAAGAGAATGACTTTATCTTCGACAAGAAGGTTGTTATTGAGCCAGGTGATTCAACCACGTTGAAGGCTGGTCAAATCATTACTGCCCGTAAGCTTCGTGATGAGAACTCGATGTTGAAGCGCAAGGACATGAAACTTGTTGAGGCCCGCGATGCTGTACCCGCGACAGGTACTCAGGTGCTTCAAGGGATTACCCGCGCCTCTCTGCAAACCAAGTCGTTTATCTCAGCAGCATCGTTCCAAGAGACTACCAAGGTACTCAACGAGGCTGCAATCTCAGCGAAGGCCGACGAGCTTCTTGGTTTGAAGGAAAACGTAATTGTGGGTCACTTGATTCCAGCAGGTACAGGTTTGAGAGAGTACGAAAACATTATCGTAGGTTCTCAAGACGAATTTGCTGCGCTGATGGCATCCAAGAAGAAAATGAAAGAAGAAAGTCTCTCCTAAGCAACGCACTATATGAACGAAGAACAACAGCCCGAAGGGCAACTGAATATTGAGCTCAGCGAGGAGATTGCTGAGGGGATTTATTCCAACTTAGCCATCATCACACACTCTAATTCGGAGTTTGTGCTCGACTTTATCAAAGTGATGCCAGGAGTTCCAAAAGCGAAGGTAAAGTCACGGGTGTTGCTAACTCCTCAGCATGCCAAGCGTTTGCTAGCAGCCTTGAAAGACAACGTTGCCAAATTTGAGGCATCACATGGTCCGATTAAGGTTGATGGACAAACAGCAGCCTTTCCGATGAATTTCGGCGGACCTGCAGCTCAGGCTTAGTTATTTCCATTTACTTTCAAAGCGGCTGTATCGATAAACGGTACAGCCGCTTTTGTTTTGTGTGGGATAAGTGCTGGAATTGGAGGGTTCTCGAAGTCAAAATATTCCTCATGCGATTCCAGCTCCGATTGGATGGTAAGCTAATTTCATTGAATGATAGATTTAACCGCGTTTTTCGTTTCCTTCCTGCGGGACCTCTGCTCTTTTCCGGTGGATTAGGATTGTTTTACTGTTTTCCAGTACACAGTTACGAGCAGTAAACCCTCAGAAACGTTCGGCATTCAGCGAATTTTTGCGCCAGCGGGTGAAGCGGATACCCCGGAAAACAGAGTGAGTGTGGGAGTGAGAGAGAAGAGCGTGTGTAAGTGAGCGTGAGGCGGGGGAGAGCTCTGTTTGAGGAGTATGAGCGAAACACGCGGTGCCCGCCGATGAAGCTGAGGCTTAGAGTAAAACTAAAATAGGGCAGGCGCCCAAAAAAGAAAAAATACCCTGAATAAATGGGGCTTTATAATCGACTATAATAGGTCGTAAATGGCTTCCTGAATTTCGACGCGGGTTGCCAATGTATTTATTTTTTTATTTTCTGCGTCGGGATAAACACGGTTACTGAGGAATACATATATAAGTTTTTTATCAGGATCGGCCCAGGCGATGGTGCCTGTAAAGCCCGTGTGGCCGAAACTTAAGGAAGAAACGCACTTGCAGGTTGGTCCTGTTTTTCCGTAATTCATTTCGGGTTTATCAAAGCCTAAACCACGCCGATTATCGTTTTCACAAAATTGACAACGGGTAAATTCTTTAATTACATTTTCACTTAAATAACGGTCGCCACCGTAGGTGCCATAATTTAAAATCATCTGCATTAATGCGGCTAAATCTGTGGCATTAGAGAATAATCCTGCATGACCAGCAACTCCGCCCATCATTGCAGCACCTTGATCGTGCACATAGCCATGCACCAATTGTTTCCGGAATAATTTATCATTTTCGGTTGGAACAATTTCTTCTTGATTGAAGCGACGAAGCGGATTGTAGGTAATTCTTGATAATCCCATTTTTCGATAAAATGTTTGAGCTGTATATTCATCAAGTCCCATATTTTCGCGCTTTTCAATAATATGCTTGAAGAAATAATACCCTAAATCGGAATATTTATATTCAGGATTTTTACGATTACTAAGCTCACAAGCCGCAATACGCATCAAAATGGTGTCGGGGTAATCGAATCGCATAAACATTTTATCGGCCACCTGATGAGGAAAACTGTCAGAAGCCGCATTTCGATAATATTTATTTCTGCGTTCTGCGGTATTGATTGTGCTATTGTAAAATGGAATCCATGCGGGTAATCCGGCCTGATGAGCAAGCACATCGCGCAACCTTAATTGCCCTTTGTTAGTGACTTTCAGCGCTGGAATATATTCTCCAATGGTTTTATCTACGTCAATAAATCCTTCATCAACCTGACGCATAATTGATATGGTTGAAGCAGCCACTTTAGTTATAGACGCAATGTCGTACAAGTCTGTAATTTCCACAGGTCGAACCGGTGCGTATGTATGGAATCCAAAAGCCTTGTTGTAAAAGACTTTTCCATCTTTTGCAATGAGCAATTGGCAGCCGGGCGTTGCTTTTGCATTGATGGCTACTTTGGCCAACGAATCAACCTTCGAGAGCGAACGACTCGCAATGCCTAATTCTTCGGGCTGGGTGAATTTCAGCCGAATCACTTCGCTGAGCTCAAGCCCTTGTCCGGCCTTGTATTTACCTACAGAAACCGGCATCATTCCATTGGCTTTTATACCGCCAAAAATAAGCTGGGCCGACAAATCCTGACTGTTTTTATTGTCTTCAAAAGCTTCAATTAATCCATGAGGTTTATGCGTCAGTTTTTCGAGCGAATAGGGATTGGCCAACACATTTACAATCACTTTCGATTGTTTTAGAACCCCACCAATAAAGGTATTCACGGCTGCATTTACGCCGGCCGATTTATTCATGGTGTTTTTGGGATTATGCACACTAATAATCACCAAATTATAAGGTTTAAGCTTTTGCAGCAATTCAGCCTGGCGTGCAGAAAGTTCATCTTTATCGACCGCAAAACCTTTCACCTGCGTGTAAAGGTTCAAGGTTTTTAGAAATACATTTCCTTCTTTTCCGTCGATCGCCACCGAAGCAATACGCAGCGTGTCGAGTCGCTTGAGCGGCATAAGATTTCGGTCGTTTTCCAGCACGCAAAGTGAGGCTTCTGTGAGCTTTCTCCTGAGCATTTCACTTTCGGCCGTGTTCAGATCTTCATGCAAATTCTTTATTTCTACTTTCCTCGATTTATGGGCTCCTAACCAATGTTTTGCATGCAGAATTTTCCGGCAACGGCGGTCTATTTCTTCCTGTGTAATTTCTCCGGACTGTATTGCTTTTTTAATTTCTGCCATTCCAGCCGTTACACTTTGAGTGAACAGCAATACATCGTTTCCGGCCAGCAAAGCGCGTACATCAGCCTTTCCGGGCCCATTAGAAGAGGCTACACCTTGCATATTCAGCGCATCGGTAAAAATGAGACCTTTGAAACCCATTTCCTTTTGTAAAAGCTCTGTAATGATGGCTTTTGAAAGAGTTGATGGCTTTGCAGCACTGCTGTCGAGGGCCGGAACAAAAAGGTGTGCAACCATCATTGAGCCCAAGCCACGTTCAATGAGATTACGGAAAGGCCATAGCTCAACAGAATCGAGTCGGGCGCGATTGTGGGCAATCACAGGTAAGGCTTTATGAGAGTCGGTATCTGTGTCGCCGTGTCCAGGAAAATGTTTCGCATTGGCCAGCACATTGCCATCTTGCAAGCCCTGCATGTATGCCAGCGCCTTATTGAGTACGTTCTGCTTAAGTTCGCCAAATGAACGCATGTTAATAACAGGGTTGGCAGCATTGTTATTCACATCGGCTACCGGGGCAAAGTTCACGTGAATGCCCAATCGACGGCATTGGCGCGCAATTTCTCGTCCCATTTCGTACACCAGCTTTTCGTCGCGGATTGCACCAAGGGTCATCTGTTTAGGAAACGACTGGGTTGAATCAAGTCGCATGGAAAGGCCCCATTCACCATCGATGGAAATCATTAGCGGTACCTTGGCCAATTTCTGGTATTTGTTGGTGAGGATGGCTTCACGAACAGGTCCGCCCTGCATAAAAATTAATCCACCGATTCCCTTTTTCTCAACCAGATTGCTGATTTCCTGCTCATGAGCTTTGTCTTTGTTGGAGTACGCAGCGACCATGAAAAGTTGGGCAATTCGCTCATCGGGACTTAGGTTTTTCATCACCGAATCAACCCATGCCTGTCCGCTGTTGAGATATGGAGGATCGGTTTGGTTTGCCGATTTTTGCGGCAAATTGAGGTTCGACATGAGCCAAAGTCCTGATCCAGCAAGCATTACGGTAAGAAAGAGGGTTTTCTTCATAGCACGGTTCAAATTCTTTACAAAATAACGCTGCAAACAAGGAGGGCATTTCCGATGTTTGAAGGAGTAATCAACAATAACAGGTTAACGAAAATGGAGGCGAATCGGATATCCGAATCCAGTCAGGACAACTGGGTGTTTTTCGATGGTGGATGTGCCATGTGTAGCGGTTCTGTTCGTTTCGTGAAAAAGCATTTGGCCAGCCCTGTTTTTCGTTTTGAGGCCTTGGATTCCAACTTTACGCGGGAGTTTTTAGATGCTCATCCTTTTCCGGGAACCGTCCCGGATGCGATTTTAGTCTATTCCAACGGATCTTGGTCTGAAGGTCCGGAGGCCTTATTTGTTATTGTACGCAAGATGCGTTGGTATTTTCGATGGCTTGGCGTGTTTCGATTCACTCCTCGGTTTATGCAAACGGGCCTTTATCGATTTATTGCACGCAACCGCATTCGTTGGTTTGGAAAATCGAATATAAGTTGTGCTCATGAGTAAGGATGCGCTTTTTGCTTTGCGCCATTATTTAGGTTTTTTTGGTCGGCTTGAAGAAGAAGAGTGGAATGCGCTCGTAGAGCAGCTTCAACCGTTTTCATACCCGGCAAATACGCATTTGGTTCGCCAGGGCGACGAAACGGTGCGGCTTTATTTTTTGCTTCAGGGTTATGCCCGGCATTATTTTTTAGATGCAGAGGGCGAGGAAATCAGCAATTGGTTTAATATTCCGGGCAGCATGGCCACCGACTATGAGGCCTACACTACCGGAAATGTGTGCACGTACTCGATTGTATCGCTCACTGAGGTACAGGGCTTTTGGATCGACCGCCAAACGCTGCTTTCGTTGTATGATCGGTATAAAAACTGGGAGCATATTGGTCGGATGATGAATCAGATGTATCTCATCTCGCTGATGCGTCGAAACCAGCGGCTTTACAGCCAAACAGCGGCCGAGCGCTATGCTCATTTTTTAAAAACGCAGCCCGGAATCTTTCAGGTAGCCAAGCTGAAACATATTGCCTCCTATCTTGGAATTACCCTTGAAACGCTGAGTCGATTGCGGGCAAAACGTTGATTTTTTGATGTACATCAAATTAGTATGTGGGGATGACCTCACACTTTTGCAGAAAACTCTCCGGTAAATGCAAAAGATTGGTTTTCTATTCTCCACGTTGACGTTATTATTGAGTTCAGCCTGTTTGCCTCCTTCCAATCCTTATCCGGTGGAGCCTCCCGATACCATCGTGCAAAGAGCCGAAGCCTGGTCGGATTCGCTGGAAGATTACATCGAAGCCTGGACCCAAGGGCACGTTTCCGACAGTATTCCCGATGAACTCATCCCGCAGGGCATAGAAGACAGCCGTAATTTTTATTTGAAAGACCCCGATCTGGTTACGCCCGGAGAAACCTGGGCCATCCGCAAGGCAAAACCCATTAATAAAGATTCGCTGTATGCCGGCATTCCCGACCCGCGTGTAACCTATCTCTTTCTCGGAACGGCCCTCGCTCCATTTGGCAGCAAGCTGGTGATTGAAGGGGAATTTCCGCATTGCCGCTTTTTTTCGATTCAGGCTTCGCCGCCTCTCAATGGCAAGGAGTATTACTCGCAGCGTCAATTTGGTCCGGCCGAAGTCTCGATTGTAGATGCCGACATTGAGCCCTTGCCGGGGCATACCAATCCGTTCAGGCCCGGGGCCGACCGAACTGCGCAGAACCGCTCGTATCGGGTCACTTTTGATCTCACAACGGGCGATCCGGTAGCACTAAACGACACGGCATTTCAACATCCATATCGGTATCACACCAACAACCGAAAGGCGGCCATGCTGGTTTACCAAGGGCCTTTGGGGTATCAGACCATCGCCGGAACACCGCTGCCCGTGCAGGGCGACTGGAATTTGGGCTGTATATGGATTCGTTATTACGCCCCCGATGATCAGGTGGATGCCTTTGGTGGCGTGCCTTTACCGAAGGTGTATTATGAGTTGCCCAATGGCGAGAAGTATTTCATCGGTTCTAATTTTAGTAAGCTCCAACAGCGGGCTGATGCCACCATTGCCAATCGGGTTACGGCTCCCACACCCGGTGGAAGCGAAGGGCCTTCGGTGGGTTGGTTCAAAAGCTGGAGCATAACGCGTTCTATTCTCAACGGTGTTTGTCAGAGTAACAACTGGAGTCGAATCGACAGCGGTGCACGGGTTCGCGATATTGATTTAGGATGGACGGGTAGGGGTGAGTTTCAGCCGCCGCCGGCCAACATCGAGCCACATGCTACCACCAACAACTACGCAACCTATTTAGGGAGAAACCTCACTGTGCCTGAGGGCAAGGTGGCCGTGCTTACCGGACGGTTACCGACATTTCCATCCACCCGAAACGGGGAACCGGAAATGGGTACCGGGCAAGTCAGGTATTGGAGCATTTGCGGCATTGACCAGGATCCGCTTTCGCCGATGCCGGCCACTACGATTCATGCCATTAGCGACGATGAAGTGGTTACCGATGCGTTGAACAATTACGTAATTGTGTATTCCCGCCCCGACGACCGTCCTTCAAATGCCCTGGCTTCTCGAGGCGTTAGCTGGGTGGATTGGGGAACGCAATCGACCATGGGCATTTTGATGCGATGGGTGAATATTGCCCCCGATTGGACCTTCCCGTTTGCGCCTCAGGAGCACAATTTAAGCTTTAGCATTAGTGATTGGGCGGCAACCTTGTACGATAGCACGCTGATAGGGGTGAACTGGAGACGTGGGTTTATGCAATGCTACCTGCCCAGGGTGCACCTGATGGACAAGGAAGAGTTCGAAGCCCTCACGATGGAACCAATCACGGCTGAAGATGTTCCGGTTTGGGTGGACCCGGTTTACACGGCTGTTGGTCCCGCCGAGTCGCATTTGGCATCGGTCGTAGCCAGTTCGGTAGCCGATACCGCAGCAGCTTCACAGCCTGAAAACGTGATTGACCGAAACATTACCACCTTTTGGGCGAGTGCCTTTGGCCAACAGGATGTGACCTTTACGGTAGATTTGGGAAGCGTGCAGCGTATTTCGGCGGTGAAGCTGAATTGGGATTGGATTTTCTTCGGGAAGGATTACACCTTGGAAGTGTCGAACGATGGCAATGCCTGGAGCCCTTTTGTGACGGCGGAAGAAGAGAATGGTCAAACGGATGTGTACGCCGGAATTCAAGGCGTTAGCGGTCGATTCGTTAGGCTCAATCTCACCCGTTTCAATGTTGGTTTTTATCGGCTTGCAGAGTTTGAAGTGTACACCAGCGATTGCCGCTGTGATACTGAAATTCCGACCCACATACAGGCGAAGATTGATCGCTTTTCGGTGAGGCTGTATCCGAACCCTGCGCGTGAAACATTGTGGTTTCAAACTTCGGCCAATGCGCCATTAAAGATTGAATGCTTTAGTTTGAAGGGGGAGAGAGTGTGGGTAGAGAATAGCGATGCCTCTTCTGGTGTGATGGCCATCTCGCCTCAGTTGAAGGGCGTGTACCTGCTTCGTTTTAGCGACAGTAAAGGGCGACAAAAGACCGAGCGTGTGATCTTGTATTGAGTGTTGGAGATTGACAAATCGCTAAATTTTAGCCTTTTCTTTGGTCAACACTTTAGCAATTTTAGGGTTTTTCTGAATACATGTTAAAAAATCAGCAGGTATACTGTGCACAAAACCAATCTTTAGTAGATTTGCCCCGCTTGTAAAATAAACGTATGAGATCGATACAGTTTCGTGAAGCCCTGAGAGAGGCCTTGTCTGAAGAGATGCGCCGCGATGAGCGGGTGTTCCTCATGGGAGAGGAAGTAGCAGAATACGATGGTGCCTATAAAGTGAGCCAAGGTATGTTGGCCGAATTTGGCGAAAAGCGCGTAATTGACACTCCAATTGCCGAGCTCGGGTTTGCGGGTATTGGTGTAGGAGCTGCAATGAATGGCCTTAGACCCGTGATTGAGTTTATGACCTTTAACTTTTCATTGGTGGCTATCGACCAGGTGATTAACTCAGCAGCGAAAATGATGTCGATGTCGGGCGGGCAATTTACCGTTCCCATTGTTTTCCGCGGCCCTACTGCTTCGGCGGGTATGTTGAGTTCTCAACACAGCCAGGCCTTCGACAACTGGTACGCCAATACTCCGGGTTTGAAGGTTATTGTACCTTCCAATCCATATGATGCTAAAGGTTTGTTAAAGAGTGCAATCCGCGACGACGACCCGGTGATTTTCATGGAGAGTGAGCAGATGTACGGCGAAAAAGGCGAGGTGCCTGAGGAGGAATACCTTATTCCTATTGGCAAAGCCGACATCAAGCGAAGCGGTACCGACGTAACCTTGGTGTCGTTCGGAAAAATCATCAAAACATGCTACGCTGCTGCCGAAGAGCTGGAGAAAGATGGCATTTCATGCGAAATTGTTGATTTGCGGACCATCCGCCCGATCGATTATGATACCATCATTGAGTCTGTAAAAAAGACAAACCGCCTGGTTGTGGTTGAAGAAGCATGGCCGCTCGGTGCTATTGCCACAGAGGTTGCTTTTAAAGTGCAGCGCGAGGCGTTCGACTATCTCGACGCTCCGGTACTTCGCGTTACTTCGGCCGACGTGCCACTTCCATACGCCCCAACCTTAATTGAGGCCGCTTTGCCTAATGCAGGCAGAGTGGTGAAGGCTGTGAAGCAGGTAATGTATAAGTAATTCATTTTCAAGGACTATATTCAAAATAGCAGATTCTTTCCGACTGCGTGGAAGATTCTGCTATTTTTGCCGTCCTTTTCTAAGTGTTAACAAACGTTAAATCCCAAATCAACTTTACATGGAGAATTTCCTCTACATCGTGCCCGTGCTGGGTTTGATAGGGCTGCTCTGGATGTTTATCCAATCAAACTGGATCAACAAGCAAGACGCCGGTGATGCTAAAATGCAGGGCATCGCAACTGCCATTGCTGATGGCGCCATGGCTTTTTTGAAAGCCGAATACCGAATTTTAGCCATATACATGGTAATTGCGGGTACCGCACTGGGTATTTTATCACAAGTCGTTGAGTCATCACACATACTCATCGTAGCCTCATTCGTTGTAGGATGTATTTTCAGTGCTTTGGCCGGATTTATCGGAATGCGCGTGGCTACTAAGGCCAACGTTCGCACAACACAGGCGGCTCGCACTTCTTTATCGAAAGCCCTCCAGGTGTCGTTCCGCGGCGGCTTGGTGATGGGTCTCGGAGTGGCAGGCTTGGCTGTTTTAGGCTTAAGCGTATTGTTTATTGCTTTCTTCCAGTTTTTCATGAATGGCGAAATGGGTACCAACGTAGTTGGGATGACCCAGGTGCTCGAGGTATTGGCCGGTTTTTCAGTTGGTGCTGAATCCATCGCCCTCTTCGCTCGTGTTGGTGGCGGTATCTATACCAAAGCGGCCGACGTAGGAGCTGACCTCGTTGGTAAAGTTGAAGCCGGAATTCCGGAAGATGACCCACGCAACCCTGCGACCATTGCCGATAACGTAGGCGATAACGTGGGCGATGTTGCAGGTATGGGTGCCGACCTTTTTGGTTCTTACGTAGCAACAGTGCTCGCTTCCATGGTGTTGGGTAACTACATCATCCGCGACATGGGTGGTATCGATGATGCCTTCGGTGGAATTGGACCAATCCTATTACCCCTTGCCATTGCCGGTGTGGGTATCTTGGCTTCGATTGCAGGAGCATTCCTTGTAAATGTTGGCGACAATGCCAAAGCCAATACCGATTCTGTACAAGCTGCATTAAACCGTGGTAACTGGGTATCGATGATCATCGCTTTGGTCGCTTCATATTTGTTCATTCAAATGATGCTTCCTGAAACCATCACCATGAAGGTGTTCAACGCAGGTGAGTACTCTGATTTAACCACCAGCAGCATGAATGTCTTCTGGGCAGTGGTTATTGGTATGTTCGTGGGTGGAGCCATCTCTTACATCACAGAATTCTACACCGGTTTGGGCAAGAAGCCTGTACTTTCAATTGTGCAAAAATCAGCAACCGGTGCAGCAACAAACATCATCGCCGGTTTGGGAACCGGTATGCTTTCTACTGCAACTCCTGTTATTCTGTTTGCTGGTGCTATCTGGGGAGCTTACGCGCTCGCCGGTTTCTACGGTGTAGGTATTGCCGCTTCCGCGATGATGGCAACCACAGCTATGCAGTTGGCCATCGATGCATTTGGTCCAATCGCCGACAACGCTGGTGGTATCGCAGAAATGAGTGAACTTCCTTCAGAAGTGCGTGAAAAAACCGATATCCTCGATTCAGTTGGAAACACCACTGCGGCCATTGGTAAAGGATTCGCCATCGCCTCTGCTGCACTTACCGCATTGGCGCTATTTGCTGCTTATGTAACCTTCACAGGCATCAATGGTATTAACATTTTCGATGCGAAAGTATTGGCCGCCCTCTTTATCGGTGGTATGATTCCCGTTGTGTTCTCGGCATTGGCCATGAATTCGGTGGGTAAAGCGGCCATGGACATGGTGAACGAGGTTCGTCGTCAGTTCCGCGAAATACCGGGCATTATGGAAGGTACCGGAAAGCCTGAGTATGGCAAATGCGTTGAGATTTCTACCAAGGCCGCACTCCGTGAGATGATGCTTCCGGGTATCATCACCATCGTTACACCAATCATCATCGGTATCGGAATGGGGCCAGAAGCACTCGGAGCCTACATGGCCGGTGTTACTGTTAGTGGTGTACTTTGGGCGATCTTCCAGAATAACGCCGGTGGTGCCTGGGACAATGCCAAAAAGTCGTTCGAAAAAGGTGTTGAAATCGAAGTGAACGGTAAAAAGGAGATTTTCTACAAGAAGTCAGAGCCCCACAAGGCAGCGGTAGTTGGCGATACTGTGGGTGATCCATTTAAAGATACCTCAGGTCCTTCAATGAACATTTTGATTAAACTAAGCTCTCTCGTTGGTTTAACCATTGCACCGCTCATTAGTGTTGGCGATCATTCAGCTTCTGCTGAGGCTTCCATGAAAGATTGCTGCGCGAAGCCTTCTCAAACTGCTCAGTATACAGGTGTTTGTCCGGAAACAGGTAAAGCCTGCACTTGGGACGATGCCCGTAAGCTATGCGTGGATGTGGATGGAAAGACCTGCTCAGGAATGAGTAAAGAAGGAAAAGCCTGCTGCGCTCCAGCCGCTACAAGCGCCGCCCACAGCGAAGGCGATGGCCATGACCATGGCGCACATTAAGGAACAAGACAAGTAATGCGAAAGAGCCGATACCATGCAATGGGTGTCGGCTTTTTTATTGGGTAATGCTTTTTGGGTTACCTGATGTAATGCTGAAATCGGTGAAGCTCAGATTTTGTAGAGTTTTTGGGGCTTTGATGGAAGCCAACTCCGGGGTCCACCATCCTCCTCCCCAGTTTCAAGATCGCGAATTCTGAGAATCTGTGCAAGCGTTAAACGTTTATAAACGTTTAATTTTCAACAGTTTGGTTGGTAAGTCTTTTTGTGCTTCATTCAAAGAATTCCGAACTTTCAGTCAGGGTGGGGACACGTGTCTCCCGAGATTACTGAGCATTCAGGCTGTTTATAATCGATTAAAGGAGATTCAGGTTTAATGGAGCATTCGCCCTGAATTCTGAATTTACACACGAGCCCAATTGTTGATGCAGTTGAACTATGTATACTTCCCAGTAAAAGTCCCAGGTATATTCAAAAAAGCTGCGAGAGTGGTCTTGATATTCCTGCCCAAAAAGAGCAAGCCTGTTCTGCTGTGTATAAATGACTTGTAGTCCTGATGGGGTTTATTGCCTAGGATTATCAAGCGTTTGATCGAGTTTCTGGCTTGTGGATGAAGGCCCAACTCCGGGGTCCACCATCCTCCTCCCCAGTTTCAAAATCGCGAATTTTGAGAACCTGTGCAAGCGTTAAACGTTTATAAACGTTTAATTTTCAACAGTTTGGTTAGTAAGTCTTTTTGTGCTTCATTCAAAGAATTCCGAACTTTCAGTCAGGGTGGGGACACGTGTCTCCCGAGATCACAGCTTGGGAAATCACCTTCGACCATCAGGAGCCAATCGAGGTAACTACTTCAACCAGTTCCAGTTCGTTTCTTCCTTAATCATGGATTGGAACAATCACCTACGACCATCAAGAAGCAATCGAGCCGCCTACATCAAACAATGCCAGTTCGTTTCTTCCTTAATCACAGATTGTAACAATCTCCTTCGACCATCAAGAACCAATCGACCCGCCCACATCAAACAGTGCCTGAACGTTTCTTCCTTAATCACGGATTGTAACAATCTCCTTCGACCATCAAGAAGCAATCGAGCCGCCTACATCAAACAGTGCCTGAACGTTTCTTCCTTAATCATGGATTGTAACAATCACCTACGACCATCAAGAGCCAATCGAGGCACTGAGCTGAACCAATGCCTGAACGTTTCTTCCTTAATCACAGCTTGGAACAATCACCTACGACCATCAAGAGCCAATCGAGGCGCCCAGCTGAACCAATGCCTGTTTGAGTTCAGCAGCTGAGCTTACCAGAGCACTCGGCTTAGCACGACGAAGCGCATCAACATCCGCATGGTCATCCCAACACACCGCAATAGCAGCCATATTTATCGCCTTCGCCGCCAGAATGTCGCTAGCAGAATCTCCGATGTACACCGCCCTATCGGCAATCCAAGCTCCATGGTCCAAAGCCTTTAACAAACCTTCAGGCGAGGGCTTAGGCTTCGATACCTGGTCATCCGTTACAATAACCTCAAAATACGAATGCAAGCCGAAGTGCTCAAACATAATGTGCAAATCGGAACGGTGACGACCCGTGACAACGCCCATCGGAATGGCCCCGGCATCAAGCGATTGAAGGATTTCAGCCATACCCGCATGCAAAGTCACCGTATGAACCTGACTGCGCTGATGCTCAAGAAAAGCCTCAAAACCAGATGCGGCCAGGTCGGGACGATGGGGAAGGAGGCGCTGAAAAATTTTGTCGGCCGCTATACCGTACCATGCAATAATCTCTTCCTGACGAATTTCATCTGCCCCAACGGCGCGGAAACCATGCAGGAAGGAGTCCATCGCACCGTGTAGAGAGTTTGTCAGGGTGCCATCACAATCGAACAGCACCAGCTCTAATTCAGGCTTCATTGGTAAAAAGTAATCGATCTCACTCTATGGATTATTCAGGGCTTCATTTATTTCTGAGTCTGCTTCAGCACCCTGTGCTCCTCCAGCAGCTTACCACCGGAGCTGATTCTCAACACGTAAATGCCATCCGCCAACGGCTCTAGCGAAAAGCTCAATTCATTTAGACCTTTTTTACCCGATTTTTCGATGATCTGCGCCACTTTCCTCCCGCTCAAGTCGAACAGTTCGGCGGCTACGGTACTTTCGGTTTCTAGGTTAAACCGCACGGCGAAACGGTCGAAAGTAGGGTTGGGGAACACCAATCCGGCAGAGGCTGCGGCTTGTACAACCACCGTTTCGCTGCGGCTGCACGAACGACTGTCGCGTAGCTCGAGAACCAACGTATCGCCCGAGCAGGCCCCGTCAAATGTCGCACTACCTTCGGTGCCATTCCAAAAATACCGGTATGGTGGGGTGCCGCCCGATGCCGTGGCCGATACCACAACCCCGCAGTTTCCACCGCCGCTGCCTTGAAGTAGCTGCAATCCTAAGCGGCTACTGTCGGGACTGGCCAAGGTAGCAAACCAAGTGGCGTTGTTTCGGGTCGTTAATCCATAATAGCCCGAAAGCACCGCTCTTCCCGGTCTGCTGTACCACCGTTGAAGTCCAAAATAGTCGCCCCAACGCTCATTCTCATCAGGCAAGCGGTTAATGTAGTTTTCGCCGGTTTTGATGATTTGCAGGGGCGAATACAAGCTGTCGTTACTGAAATAGACACATGCAATGCCCGGGAAACTGTCGGGCGCCGTATAGTTAAAGCCTATCAAAGCCTCCGAATCACACTCCTCATTGCCCATCAAGGCAATATTCGGGTAGCCAAAGTCGAGCACCGGGTCGCTGATGTACCTCCCGCGAATAGTTGTATTGCCGTCCACTTCATCCACAAAACCGTGATAAATGCACGATAGCCCCGTTTCCGGCTGTACGCTATTGGCTACGTATTGAATGCGGTTGTTGTGTAAAATGGCGCCTAACACCCTCGCATCATTGGTCTGAAGTCCACCGGTAGGGTCGTTCGGATCGGTATCTGTTTGTCGGCCATTGGGCGGAACGCCGTAAGGCAAATTGCTTCTTATTGCGCGGATATCGAGGCTGTCGGTGGTGTCGTTGAGGGCCAAAATCCGGAGCACAAAAACAGTGTCGTTTTGAATGTCGAAGTTGCGGTTCGATAGCAACACGCGCTCATCGGCATATCCAAGAGCACCCTGCACCGGATGCAGATTTCGAATGAAACGGGTGCCGAAGCGAATGTCGGTAAACAGCCGCGTATCCACCACTTCAGAGCCGGCAAAGCCATCGTTTAGATTCATTTGCCAAATCACCGAGCCATCAAAGCCCTCCTGCCACGAAACATTGGGAATAATCAGGTTGGCCGTGATTAACAAAGCATTTTCGGTGATGGCAATCGCTGGAAAATCGGTCCACCGGTTATTGTTCAGCGGGTTTCCCGGCAAAGTGTACACATTCCAGGCATCGCGCGGGTTTGGGGTGGTCGAGAACGCCACTAGAATTCCACTGTTCGCCGGATCGAAATTTTTGAGAAATACCGCAATAAATCGGTTTCGCACCGGATCGTAAATCACCTTTGGGTCGTAGAAGTCATCATTCACCCCGCCTGAAGCCAATAAGGCCAGCGAGCGGATGTAAGTGCTGAAAATCGCCGTGTCGGCCTTCAAATCCCAACCGAAAAGCAGGCTGTTGATGCCGGCCAGTAAAATGCCTGAATCCGAAACCGCCACCGTATTGTCGTTCGGAATGCCGCCCACAATGGGCACAAGCGTGCCGTTGGGAAATTTGCGCTCCATGCGAAATGATTGCTCAATGAGCGCTTCAGGGGCGGCCTGACTTTGTTTTGGTGCGCTCGAACTCGTTTTTTGAGGAAACAACGCCCTGCTTTTTATCTTTTGACGCATCAAAAACGAACGATACGAAGGCCCATCAGGCAAAGGCGCCTCCAAATGCTGAAGCTTGGGCGCAAACACGGCCGGCGCATTGTTGAGTGAAACAACCCCTGTTTTCTGAATCTTATAATGCTGTTTTACAGACGATTGACCAATTAAAACAGAGGGCAACAGAACGCCCAGCAAAGCCCCGGCAAGGCCAAAAATTGAGTTAAAAATGCGAAGCATAAAACGAAGGTAAGAAGGCCAATGTCAAATCCAACATACAAATCGCCCATAACGCTCAATCGCCATCGGAACTCCGTTTTTCTCAGTGTTTTTTGGGCGCCTGCCTCGCTGGGCAGCACGGTACACTGAGGCATCCTTGTCGGGCACCGCGTGTTTCGCTGCTACTCCTCAGCCAGTCGCCCTCCCGCACTCGCTCTCACACTCGCTCTGGCTTGCGGGGTATCCGCTGCACCTGCATGGCGCATTACTTCGCAAGTCGAAAGGTCGAAGTGGAAAGTTAAAAGGTCGTCGCAGAAGTTGAGTGTATTGGTTTGATAATGAAGGTATAAAATACCGAGTACAATGTTTTGCATTTGTTCAGGTAATGCTGGTTCTACCATTTTCAAAGAATAAAATGCAGCCCGCCCAAAGCGCTTAAGCGGCACTTGCATTTCCACTTTGGAGAGCCCTCAGACTGGGCGTACTACTTACATACAATCCTTTCAATAGTATTGATTGATATTTAATTTCATCCAATTCATTTATAAGTACTTAGAATAATCTTTGATGATAGTTAATGATGAACCAATTGTTCTAAAACAAATCCTTAACTTGTCCACAGTTGGATTAAACGGTAAGTGTGCGGAAAATGTGCGGAAATATGCTAGTTGTATGCCATGCTTAAAAAGCCGAACACACATACAGCACATTTGGTTTTTGCCACCCCAAAATCCAACGCTAAAAACCAAAAGAGCTTTATAATCCAACCGTTGATGAATGAATAAAGTAGATAAAATAAAGCCTATTGTTGAATGGATACTTTCTTGGGTATTCAAACTGAGGCTACGAAAAACCTATTGGAGCATTGCAGTTCCTTTAGCAATGGTAATTCTGGGAGAAATCGCGAATAAACTGGAGTTCGTTGTAAAAGCAACAGCCAAACTTTATGAAGATGCTAATGATACGTGGTCAGAAGTATTTTGGGGAGTAATACATTTTTGGGTGAGTATAAGCCTTCCTTGGTGGAGCATTCTGCTGATTATTATTTTACTACTTCTGTTTACATATGTATGGCTTCAAGAGATAAAGGCTAAAAAATCAGGTGTTGAAGTAACAGTTGAAAGTATTACAAGCAACATTTTCAACCGTCTTTCAAAAGATATTGATGACAAGATTGAAGGTATAAAGTCGGAGTTAACATTTCAACCTAACCAAGATTGGTTCATTGAGCAATGTAAATCATCAATTGATGACCTTGGAAAAAGGTACACTCCTGAGCTAAATGTAAAACTTGAAGTATCTGAAATATTCGAAGGCCTAGGAAGAACCGAACAATTTAAAAGGAAAGTAACAAAGCAATTTGATCAGTTTCTGATAAAAGGAAAAAAAGTATTAAAGAATCAACCTGAAGTTAAAGAAAGTCTTGAGAGCTTAGAAAATGCGTTTGATGAATTACATAATCTATTTCACAATACTGATTTCTTAGGAACTGCACCAATTCCGATAAATGACTTTGAAGACTTATTGGACAAGTCTCAAAGCTCTGTTCGAGATATTTATGACTTCTACATAACGGAAGAACATAAAGTCCAAAAAGAAAAAAATGACTACCAGTATTATCATAAATACGGTGATGAATTAAGAAATATTAGAGAGTTTGATCACGAGCTTTCTACTTTTAAAAATTTAATTCATAGCTCTTTATTCAAACTTGCGAACAATCCTTTTTTACTACTAGATGGTGAAGCTGGCATCGGGAAATCACATTTGATTGGAGATATAGTTTCAAGGAGAAATAATAAAGAACATGAAAGTATTTTTCTTCTCGGTCAGCATTTTGTTACGGAAGAAGATCCATGGACACAAATTTTCAAAAGACTTCAAATAAACTCTAAGTCAGCAGATTTTCTCAGAAAATTAAATACGCGAGCGGAAGAGTCAGGAAAGAGAATAGTTCTTTTTGTCGATGCGATCAATGAAGGAAAAGGAAACTACTTCTGGAATGAGTTTGTAAAAAGCTTCATTAATGAGATAAAGAAATATGAATGGCTTGGGCTGGTATTCACTATAAGAACTTCCTACAAAAATTTAATTTTTCCAGAAGAAGAAAGGTCTAGTCTGAAAATAATAGAACATCATCATTACGGATTTAGGAATATCGAATATGAAGCAAGTAAATTGTTTTTTGAAAATTACAGCATTGAACTGCCTAATGTACCACTGTTGCACCCAGAATTTCAAAACCCCCTCTTCTTAAAACTATTTTGTGAGGGAATTAACAAGGCTGGATTAAGCCGCATCCCTGATGGCCTTCAAGGAATAACTTCAATTATTAATTTCTTCGTCAAAAACGTAAATGTTGTTTTATCAAGGCCGAAAAGAGTTGGGTACTCAGATAGTTTAAACCTAGTTCAAAAGTCCATTAATGCTTTAATAAAGTTCAAAGTTGACAATCAACTTAGATATATACCTTATGAACAAGCTTATGAAGTTGTCAATGAGTCTATTTCAAGTTTTATTGACAAAAAAGGATTTATAGATGAATTAATTACAGAAGGTGTACTTTCAAAGACCCTCTTTTGGAAAGAAGCGAATCATTATGAAGAAGGGGTTTATCTAGCCTACGAACGATTTGAAGATCATTTAACTGTCCGATATTTGCTTGAAAATTACGCTGAATTAGAGAAAGAGTTCAAAGTGGACGGCAAACTCTATAAATATGTGGAAAATGAAAACGCAATTAATAGGTATAAAGGACTAATTGAAGCTTTTTCAATTCAGATTCCAGAAATCAAGGGATATGAATTTTATAGCCTTATTCCTGATTTTAAAGATAAATATCCGATTGTTGAGTCTTTCGTTGAAAGCCTACTTTGGAGAAAGGTCGAAACCATTAATGAAGAATCAAAGCAATATGTAAATGAACATGTGTTCTCCTACCAAGGCACACATGATTATTTCTGGGAAATTATACTCGCGGTTACAGGAATACCGAACCATTTCTTTAATGCTCATTTTCTACATAATCATTTAATAAAATTCTCTCTTGCTGACCGAGATGCAAATTGGACTCAATTGCTTAAATACAAATATGATGATGAATCATCAGTAAAACGACTTATAGATTGGGCATGGAGTGAAACAGACAAATCGCACATCTCGGATGAATCAGTTTTACTTTCGAGCATTATCTTGGCGTGGTTTCATACTTCTACAAACAGAAAACTTAGAGACTGTTCCACAAAAGCAATGATATGCTTACTTCAAGACAGAATTCATGTGCTTATTGAACTCCTTCAAAAGTTTGAAACGGTAAATGACCCTTACGTTTATGAGCGGTTGTTTGCAGTTGCTTACGGTTGTGCAGTTAGAACAAATAAGAAAGAGGAATTAGCTGCCCTAAGTAATTATATATACATAACCATATTTAAGGATAAAGATGAAGTTTATCCACATGTTCTACTACGTGATTATGCAAGAGGTGTAATTGAGTTTACAAGTTTCTTGGGTATTGAATTACCTTTTCATATTGAAGGTGTAAGACCTCCATACAAAAGTTCATTTCCTCACAAAATCATGACTAATGAGGAAATCGATAGTAAATACAAATTCGATTATAACGCCAAGGATTTCAAAAAGCATTATTGGTCTCAGGATTCGATTCTTAGTTCAATGACAACCGAATACGGTCGAGGTACTGGTGGATACGGAGATTTTGGAAGATATACTTTTGAAAGTGCTTTAAGGTGTTGGGATGTTAATACAAACCAGCTTAGTAATCTTGCTATTGAGTGGATTTTTGAAAAATATGGTTATGACGTAGAAAAACATGGAGAATACGACAGAAATACTAATTCATATGATAGGCAAGCTTCTACAATTGAGAGAATTGGTAAAAAGTACCAGTGGATTGCCCTTTATGAGATGGTAGCGCGAGTTTCGGACAATTTCAAGAAATATGAAAGATGGAGTTTTAAGAAGGAAAAAGAAGTACCATATCAAGGTCCTTGGGACCCTTACATAAGAGATATTGATCCAACATTGCTAATTAATGTAACAGGAAGTGATGATGATGATGAGCCTCAAGATTTCTGGTGGGTTAAAAACAAAATATTCAATTGGGATTGTACAAACGAAAGCTGGGTAAATGATTCAAGCGTATTGCCTAAGATGGAAGAAATCATCCAAGTTATAGATGAGATTGGAGAAAAATGGTTGGTATTGGAGGGATACCCATCTTGGTCAGAACCAAAAAAAATTGGTGAAGAAAAATGGGATCAACCACATAAAGAGCTTTGGTGTCACATTAGAAGTTATCTAGTTAAAGATGATGAGTACGGTTCATTTAAAAGTTGGGCTATCGAACAGGAATTCATGGGTCGTTGGATGCCTGAAAGTGGTGACAGATACGAGATGTTTAGTAGAGAATATTATTGGTCACCTGCTCAGGACTATTTTATGACTGAATATTTTGGAGGCACAGAATGGTCAGTAGTTCATGACAGGAAGTCAGGGGAGTATATAGCAGAAGTCAATGTAACTGCGCAAGGTTTTTTATGGGAGGAAGAGTTTGATAAATCAAAAGAAGAAACCATTAGTTTTTTAAAACCAAGTACTGTTATTTATAAGGGCATGGATTTAAAATACAGCCAAAGAGAGGGCGAATTTATCGACAATTCAGAAATAGTTCAATGTTTTGCACCAAATGTTTATCATGATTCGAAATCTTATCTTCTTGTTCGGAAAGGTTCTTTTATAAAGTTTCTAAACGAGAACAAATTAAAGGTTTTGTGGACGATACTAGGAGAAAAGCAAATAATTGGCGGACGATCATTCGGAACTGAGTATCACGGACGATTGGAAATTAGTGGTGCTTATTATTTAGAAAGTGAAGAGTTGAATGGAACTATTAATACTAAGAGAACCTAGCACAAGCATCCATACACATTGGCAAGTCGCTTAAAACCAACCACGCAAGCCAAAACTTGCCAAAGAGTATGGCTGTCCGAACGTACGGCCGAAAAAAAGCACAGGCATACAACAGCGCATAATCGCCAGTTGGGTTTTTGGGGGAAAATTTGAGCTCTCGGACCTTTGGAAAATACATGGTGAACTGATAACTTTCGGTCACCAAACCCAACAGGCGTTTATGCGCGAACCGAAATTTTATTTTGCACGAAATATTTGTTTTCAAAATGAAAGAAATAATTGATACAATGAAAGAAAGATTTAAAAGTCCATTCTTTGGTACTTTTGGAATTATTTGGTTCACATTAAACTGGGATTTATGCATAGCCTTGTTTGTTGAGAATATTGAACAGATAAAGCAAGTTGGCAAACTTACTAGAATTGATTATGTAAACTCAATACTACTTACTAAAAGTTCAGCCATACTGATTTATAAGCCACTTGTGTTTGCAGCTATTTATCAGTTTTTGGTTTTACCATTTATATTAACTTCATTTAAGAACTTTATTTTTCAGTTTGCAAATACCCTATTTGAAGGTCTCGCTCTTAAACTTATTTATAAGAGTAAAACTAGCATTCCCATTGAAAGGCTTTATGAGGAGAGACTCCAAATAGAGAAGGAGAAGGATAATTATAGACAAGCAATTGAACGAGAAAAAAAATATAGGCTTGATTACAATGAGTTAGAAATTAAATATTCGGAACTTAATAATCAATATAACAAAGATAAAGAGAGTTTTAACTTAAAACTTAATAGGTACAATCCTATTCATTTGAATGGTCTATGGATAAATACTTGGACAATGCCAAATCATGCAAAGCCCAACTCAGAGTTTCTTAAAATTGAAAATGGCACTATTTATAAGTATAAGAATAAAGCACAAGAATTATATTATGGATATATTCTAAATTTTGAAACAGATGATAACTTAACTGCTTTTAGATTTACAAAGAATATCGTTAATTCAAAGCTTGAAATAGGTCAAACTAGTTTTGATACTACAAAAGGCACTTTTTTGTATAATGACCTTAAGTTTTCACAAAATGGCATACTAAGTGGAACTGAAAATGGTGTTATTAGTATTAAAATGGAGAGAATCAGTTATCAAGATTTGGAAAGATTGCTTGAACGCTTCTCTTAGATATTGCCAATAATTTAACTATACTGAATTTTATCTTTGGGCTTAAATTAACTTTGGGAGGTCTTGATTTCATGGAAAATAAACTGCTATTGTCTATAAATGTGCTGATGTTCCTAATTTTTTTGTAAGATATATTCTATGGTGTAAATGTCAATTTCATCTTAAAGTAATTGTTATTGCTCGTGCTAAAGATAATTTTAACAATTCCTTTAACTGAATATTTATTAATTTCCTTGTGTATAATGCGTATATATTCGGTGAATGCCAGCACGAAGCAAACCAATCATCGTTATTCTTATACAAGCTGTAAACACCTAATAAGCTGCTATACGGTACAATCCAATTTATTTTTATTTCAAATTATAAATTCAAGTTTCTTCATTAGTAAAAAATGGTTTTAAATTGAAGAATTGACATTGGAAACCGAGAAACCTATAATTACAATAAATCCGTCGCCGGACGCGATTTATAACAAGCTGACAGATATTCTGTATTTCAGAAAGCTGACATTAACTCAAAAGATTTTTAAAGGAATGGATCAGTTATATCGTGAAGCTACAGCCGCTGAAACTCAAGAGTTTTTAAATAGCGATTTCTTGTCAATTGAAGGTGATTTTAATGCAAGTAAAGTTACCGTTCCAAATAGAAAACGTATTGCTTTAGTTAATGAAACCTTAAGCCGTTTTTCTAGCGAGGAGAAACAAGCAATTTACGAATACACAAGTGAGTACGGAAACGTGACTTATACAGACGGGAAATTTAAGTTAGAAACGGACGATGATTTAAGGTTTGTTCTTTGGGGTATTCAACAGAGATTTTATACAACTAGGGTTGGTGCTGAGAAGAGGGTCGCAAATTCAATTATTCCAATATAGTCTTTGCGCAGTTGATATTAGATTATAATATCCAGCCCAAATAAAAGAACATTTGCTTTAGCGCCAATTTGGAAATATTTTGTCAATTGTTTACTTTTGCCAACCAAACTTGACCAGCATTGATTCTCTATTTGTTTTGTGCGAGATAAATTTATAAATTATGAAAAGAACAGATGTATCAGACTACTTAATACATTTTGTGCGCAAACCTAATCCACTTGATGCCCCTAAAAATAATGAGTGGTTCGATGAGAATAGTTATTTCCCATTAGTGCTTAGCGAAGCTTTAATAAATGAATTTGATGTTTTGATTAATGTTATTAAAGAAGGTGGATTAAGAGCAAACTTTTCTTTTAGAAAAGGCCATCAGACTGTATACGGGTATGATCCAGTTATCTGTTTTACTGAAATGCCTCTAATTAATTTTTTGCAATATGTATTGCAGAGAAATAAAATAGATAGAGTGAGTGAATATGGCTTTGCTATTTTAAAGCAAGAAGCATACAAGAACGGTGCTGAAGCCTCCCCTTAATTAGCTACAATCAAAAATATAAAGTTTTGTTGATTGTGTCCTGTTGAAATGTGGGAAACTCCTGGCAGCCTCGTGGGTGAGGGTGGAGTTTTCCATATTTCA
>JAIXUS010000077.1 GCA_027483445.1 Bacteroidota bacterium
GGATGTCTTGTCCGGTCAGCAAGTGGAGACCTGGCCGAGTGGTCGAAGGCACTTCCCTGCTAAGGAAGCATACGGGCTTAAACCTGTATCGAGGGTTCGAATCCCTCGGTCTCCGCCAGCACAAAGACCTCAAACCTGCTCAGCAGGCTTTGAGGCAGCCTCAGGCCCCGCACCATGCGGGGCTTTTTGTTTTGGGCTCCTGACTGCGTCTTACGGGAGCAGCCCGGCAAAGTCGTCTCAAACCCCGTTTGTCTCAAAACCTCATGACTTTTTCGGACTTGGTTCCGAGCTTTGAATTTGCGGATTTCAGCAAAACAGGCCGTGAACTTAGTTGAAGGAAATTTCGTTGTTCAGAGTACTTTGATGTCACGTTGAGGGTGAGCAATTTAAAACCGTATGCCCTTCGCTTAAATCAAAACTTGAAAACTGACGATAGGCTGCTTGAGGCTGGTAGCAGACATCCCCAGGCTGTGGCTGATGTTTTGCGCCTGCCATAACCGGTCGTTCGCTCCGCAGTGCATCCGGTGACCGGTCTACCACCCACAGCGCCAATAGACTAATCTGTTTTGGTGCTGAAGCTTATTTGACTGTCACCACAAATCTTTTTTGGCTAGGGTTGGTGCCCCCCAGCAAGCAGGGTTACTTGATCTCTGTGGAAATTGACTGATGAATAGTTTTCGCCACTCTTGGTCAAAGTTACTTTGGCTTCAATAGTACGGGGAAGAGTCTAGATTCTTGAAAATTGTACTAAAAGCAAATTTTCCATAGTATATTGTTGCTTTTATTCGATGACAATACAAATTCACAATTTACCCTACGAGGTTTTAATGCTCATCCCCCGCCAAGCCACTCCAGCGCTCATGGTTCCTACTTTGCAACACGGCACTTTTGATCTGAGTGCTGATGGCGCGGAGCATTTCACTTTGATTGTTTTTTACCGCGGACTTCATTGCCCTATTTGCATGAAGTACCTGTTGGAGTTGTCTCGCTTGGTGACCGAATTTGAAAAACGCGGCGTCAAAGTGATCGCTTTGTCTAGCGACACAAAGGAGCGGACAGCCCAAATGGCTGAAAAAATCAACGCTCCCGGACTGCGGATGGGTTACGGTTTGGAGTTGAATGTTGCTCGGCAATGGGGTTTGTACATCAGTACTTCACGTGGCTTAACTTCGATTGGCATTGAAGAGCCCGCCTTATTTTCAGAGCCAGCGGTCTACATTGTGAGACCCGACACCACGCTCTATTACGGCGCCGCTCAAACCATGCCGTTTGCACGTCCTAATTTTTCGGATCTGTTGGGAGCGATTGATTTTGCTTTGGCTAAAAACTATCCTGCGCGTGGTGAATATACCGGGGCTGTGTAAAACTGCATGGATCATTCGATAGAGCGGTGATTCATGACACGTTTATTTTCAAATCGGTCTAGGCACTTTGACATGGGCGATTTGCCCACCGAATTGCTTGAGCGTGATGCCCATGCGCCAGAACACCAAGCCGCATCTCCCAGGGACAAAAATCCTGCGGGTCCGAATTCGATCAACGAGGCCTTGTCGGCTTATCAAGCCTTATTTGAAAAGTATCTGGAGGGCGAGACAGCCTTTGCCCGTGCACCACTACCAGATGATCTAAGTCTTCGAAGTAAAAACCTCAAAGCTTGCGCTTATTTTTTAGATGCAACCCTGGCTGGTGTGTGCGCTATTGATGCCATGGATGGGTTGCCCCAATCGCCCTTAAAACACACCCATGCATTGGTTTTTCTCGTTGAATTCAGCCGTGAACCCAAATCGGATGAGTCTGGTGCGGCTTGGCTTCATGGCAGCAACAAAGCCAGAACAGATGCACGCGCCACTGAAGTGGCTGTTGTATTGGCTGGATATGTTCGAGCCTTGGGGTACAGCGCCCGCGGCCATGTCACAGGCAACACGCATTTAAACCTTGAAGCATTGGCACAACGCGCTGGCATTGCTCGTTGTGAAGGCGGCGTTCTCCAGATGCCTTTTCTGCGGCGCGGCTTTGCAATAGCCGCTGTCAGTACCGATTTGCCTTTAGAGGTCGATCTCCCCATAGCGACAGACGCTTCCTTGGATTGGCCGGACTCTGACGCCTATATGGGCAAGTTGGGCACTCGTCCAGGTTGGGCCGAATCGGAGGCTGAACTGCGCCCACTGCATTTGGGGCGCTACCCCATGGAATCATTGAAAAGGGTGGCAGAGCCCACAACGCTGATTCTTCGGGAGGAGATCATTCGCAACAGCAAACGTGCCGATTTGTTCACGCGTGCATTGGCAGGTGATTTGGGTGAAAAAGCCAAAGTGCAGCGCACGCGATTTGCGACCAAACATCCCCTGGCGTTTGCGATGACGCCCTTGATACGCAACATGGTGCCACTGCAGGGAACATACGAGCGGCTTGTGCCTGCAGATACAAATGGGGCGTTGTCGGACGCCCAAAAAAATGCAGAGTCCATCAAAGCCTTGGCGTATTTTTTAGGCGCTGATCTGGTGGGCATTTGTGAAGCAGAGCCTTGGATGTTTTATTCGCATGAAGCACAGCAAGGCAAACCCATTGAACCCAGTCATAAGCACTGCGTTGTCATGTTGCTTGACCAAGGCTTTGAGACCATGGAAGGCGCATCGGGGGACGATTGGATTTCTGGAGCGCAGTCCATGCGCAGCTACATGCGCGGCGCTTTCATAGCAGGTGTCATGGGCGCACATTTGCGCCGCCTGGGTTTTTCTTCTCGAGCGCACACCAACGCAGAATCGGATGTTTTGCACATTCCAGCAACCTTGTTGGCCGGTCTCGGCGAACTGTCTCGCATCGGTGAGTTGGTTTTAAATCCATTCATCGGGCCTCGCTCAAAAAGTGTTTTACTGACCACCGACTTGCCTTTGGCGTTTGATCAGCCCATTGATTTCGGCTTGCAATCTGTTTGCAACATGTGCCTGAAATGTGCACGCGAGTGCCCATGCAATGCCATCCCTTTCGGCCCCAAGGTGATGTTCAATGGATACGAAATATGGAAACCCGATGTAGAGAAATGTGGCAAGTACCGCTTGACGAATATGAAGGGCTCGGCCTGTGGGCGTTGTATGAAAACTTGCCCTTACAACAGAGAAGACCTTGTTGAATCGTCTCGACTCCTTGAGCTTTCAATCAAGGTGCCCAGTGCGAGAAGAGCACTCATTGATTACGATGATCAAATCGGCGCAGGCATGCGCAATTCGGTGAAGAGATGGTGGTTTGACTTGGAAATTGTCAACGGCGTTTGTGTTTCACCCAGCGGCGTTAACGAACGTGATTTGGATTTGGATAGAACAAATAAACTCGCTCAAAATCAAAAGTTGGCATTTTTCCCACCACATCTGCAACCGCGTACAGAGACCACCATTACAACCACGGTGCCACTGGACCGTGAAGCTGGGCTTGATGCTTATGCCAATGCCGAAAAACCCGGCCAGGCCAGGAAGAGAAAGAAATAATGCCGACAGGCATACAGCTATTCACGCCGCTTAGCTTGCCTATTTCGCAGGTTTGAAATCAGCCGATCCGATGTACTCTTTGAACTGCTTGCACCAAATCAGCATACTGCTCACGTCATCTGGATTTTGAGTTGTTAAGAGGTAAAAAGCCGCACCGTTGGGCTTTTTGAGGCGGCTCACTTCAATTTGCTGAGTGCTAAATTCATCGTTGTCTTTGATAGCAGGCTTGCTGCTGATGTAAACATGGTAGTCGGGGCCTGGGCTGGATCTGAAGTTCTCGCTTGATTGCAAAAATAATTGATTTCCGACTTTGATAACAGACCACTCACCAGAGCTGTTGTGTATCAAGTCCTGCCCCTTTGCTGTTTTGTCAATCTGCCCACGCTTGATGAGTTCACCTTCAATCTTTTGATGATCAGCAAATCGCACCCTAATGTCCTGAGCGTGACCACGGATTGCATCTAGCAGCTGCGCGTGTGCATTTGGCAATGTGCAAAGTAGTGAGAAACTTAAAAGCAGTTGAAATTTCATGGCAATGATCAATCAATGAGCTTCAACGAGTGCAGGACAGACTTGAGATCTGACCCTGAGTAATGAGGGCGGGGTGTCAAAGCTTCAAACGGCAAGCCTTGCCGATTGACCCAGTGCGTTGTGAAACCAAACCAAGTAGCTCCCAATGCGTCCCAAGCATTGCTGGACACAAACAGAACTTCATCTTTATTGACGGGAATATTTTGTTGGACAAGTCCATAGCTTTCCGGCGAGGTCTTGAACAAGCGTATCGGATCGACTGAGATGACATGGTCTAAGACATTTTCCATTCCGGCGCTCTTAACTGCGGAAGTCAGCATGTCTCCACTGCCGTTGGAGAGGATGGCAGTGGTCAGGCCGTTTGCTTTGATCGTTTGTAGGACCGCCAGATTTTCAGCAAATGGCGTGAGTTGCGCGTATTGCTGCATCAGTTTTTCAACCTGCCCGAATTCACGGTTCAGTTTCAGTCGGTCTAACGTGTACTCCAACGACAAGCGTGTCAGTTCCCAAAACGGACGGAAGTATTGACTGCCAGATCCGTTGTGTGGATCTGACTGCGTAATCAACCTTGTGTACTCAATTTGTTTATCGCGCCACTTCACCGCAATGTCAGCCCCATGGCTCGGGTAAAGATCCTCAGCCAATACTTGGATGGAGTAAACATCAAACAAGGTTCCGTAGGCATCAAAAACAACCGCTTTTATGGTCATGCTACTTTCCTGGGTAGGTATCAAACGACAGTCTTTGCATCTTGTCCAAACAAAATGGATTTTGCATTTTGATCCACCGTAGGCGCAGTATTGATTGATTTGGCGATGTCATAGGCCTTTTGAGTTGAAGGACGGTTGCCAACCCGTTCAAACCACGACAATAGATGGGGAAACTGGCTCATGTCCTGACGCTGTCGTTCATGCGGAACAACCCATGGGTAAGAAGCCATATCGGCAATGGAGTAATCACCGCATATGTACTCTCGGCCATCGGACAGATGTTTATTCAGCACGCCATACAAGCGTGACGTCTCTTTGACGTAACGATCGATGGCATAGGGCAGTTGTTCCGGAGCGTACTGTACAAAGTGATGGTTTTGACCTGCCATGGGGCCTAAGCCACCCATTTGCCAAAACAACCATTGCAGACATTCATTTCGACCACGTAAGTCTTGAGGGATGAATTTTTTCGTCTTGTCTGCCAAGTACAAAAGAATGGCACCCGATTCAAAAATGCCAATGGGTTCGCCGCCACCTGTTGGTGCGTGATCAAGAATTGCCGGTATCCGATTGTTGGGTGCAATCTTCAAAAAAGCAGGCGCGAATTGTTCGCCTTTGCTGATGTTGATGGGTTTGATGTTGTAGTCAACACCTGTCTCTTCCAAGAACAGGGTGACTTTATGACCGTTAGGCGTGGTCCAGTAATAAAAGTCAATCATGCGTCATGCCCCTGCAGTTTTCAGACGCTCGTTCGAGGGGAAAAGCTTTTTGCGCGCGTCTTCGTCCATTTCGGTTTTGAAAGTAAATTTGGTCTTCAAGGCTTCTGCACGTTGAGCCGCAGGGCGCGCATTGATCTCATCGAGCAAGCGTTTGACGTGGGGCAGTTTTTCCCATGCATCAGCTCCCAATACAAAGGGAACTACGCGAGCCCAGCCCCAAACCGACATGTCCACAATGGTGTACTCATTGCCCATCATGTACGGCTGATTTGCCAGGTGGTCATTGATCAGGTGCCAATGACGCCATGCTTCAAAGTCATAGCGATTCACGGCGTATTCTTTGGGCTCTGGCGCGAAATGTTTGAAGTGAACGGCTTGGCCGCAGTAAGGGCCGATGCCCGTGGCTACCAACATCAACCATGAATACATCTCAGCTTTGTTCTTCGGGGTGTCTGTGGGGACAAACTTACCAATCTTTTCAGCCAAATAAAGCAACATGGCGTTGCTGTCGAAAACGCGAACATCGTCGTCCAGCATGGCGGGTGTTTTCGCATTGGGGTTGATGGCCTTGAAGGTATCTGAATGCTGTTCACCTTTACGCGTGTCCACGGGAATGAGCTCGTAGGGCTCGCCCGTTTCTTCCAAGTACAACGCAATCTTCAATGGGTTGGGTGAGGGGTGGAAATAAAACTTGATCATGTCGGATGCCTTTTGCGGATGGATGAATGAAACTAAATAAATGCTAGCCAAATACCGAGCGGCAGGAAAGCCAGACTGAGGACATGTCCAACGATGACGGTGGAAGCTACTTTGTTGGGTTCCACCTGAAATTTGTCTGCGAGCATGAAATTAAAGACTGCGGGTGGCAAGCAGGCAAACAAAATCAAAGCCCCGCGCTCTAGGCCTTGCAAGGGGATTAGCCAAAGGACCAAAAACACAGCCGCGAGCCTGATGATCAATATAAGAACTCCTGAGCGAACACCTACCCATGCGTCTGCTACTTCACTGCTGGCCAGCCTTGCACCGAGGGACATCAACATCATCGGGACCAACACACTGCCAATCATGGTGCAGGATGTTTGAATCCACTCTGGAAGCATAATTTGCAATTGTGAACTAGCAACACCCAAAACAGTTGACCAAACAAGTGGGTTGGCATACACCATACGCCAGTCGACTTTGCCGCTCATCACGCCGGCCCCTAGCGTGAAGTGCAAGATATTGGAAATGACTAGCAAAACGACAGCGGGCGCCATTCCCTCGGACCCATAGGCAAGTGCTATCAAGGGAATCCCAATTGGGCCTACATTGGTGAACATGGCACAGGGCAAAAATGCTTGCACTGTTGCGCCTGAAAATTTTGCGAAAGGCCAAGCAATCAAGCCAGTCAGAAGAATCAACACGATCGATGCACCGGTAAATGAGAGGGCTGAAACGGGATCGAAAGATTTAGCGGACAACGAGATAAAAATCAAAGCAGGCAGTGCGATGTCCACAATCAGCTTATTGGCTCCACCAAGGTCAGGTTTAACACGTCGGCTGTACAAGAAACCAACCAGTACAAGGGTAAAAATTGGCAACGTGATGGAAGCGATTTTGGAAAACATCAAAACTCACTATCAAAAACCAAATTAAAAATCCCGCACTTTGGCGGGATTGCATCTAGCGTAAAGCAGATTACTTTGACATACCGTCTTTTTTCATGTCATCTTTTTTCATGCCATCTTTGGCCATGGCATCTTTCTTCATACCGTCTTTAGCCATAGCATCTTTTTTCATGTCATCTTTGGCCATGGCATCTTTCTTCATGCCGTCTTTGGCCATGGCATCTTTTTTCATGCCATCCTTTGCCATGGCGTCTTTAGACATAGCGTCTTTTTTCATACCATCCTTGCTCATGTTATCAGCTTGCGCGACTTGAAATGTGCCAGCCATGACCAAACAAGAAATCAAGGTTGCGATTTTTTTCATGTGAATCTCCGAAAGTTAAAAGCACAAGCGTGCGAAATAAGGTGGCAGCTGATGATCAGCTACCACCAAACCAGTTGTAACCTTGGTCTTCCCAGTAGCCTCCAGGATTCACGTTGGTCACAAAAATTTCTTGAATATATTTAGGATTTTTATAGCCCAATTTCGTTGGCATTCGCAGCTTCATTGGATAGCCATACTTTGGCGGCAGCACCTCGTCAGCGTAGGTCAAGGTTAGCAATGTTTGTGCATGAAGCGCTGTGGGCATGTCGATGCTTGTGTAGTAGTCGTCATGACATCTAAAGCCTACAAATTTTGCAGTGCTATCTGCTCCTATGCGCTTGAGAAATTCACTGAACCGCACGCCACCCCATTTACCTATTGCACTCCAACCTTCAACACAAATATGTCGCGTAATTTGACTGGTTTGCGGAAAAGCACGTAACTCATCAAGAGTCCAATCTTTGGTGTCTTGAACTAAGCCAGATACTTTTAATTTGAAGTTATCTGGACTGGGACGAATTTCATCCTCACCGTAGAACGCATTGAACGGAAAAGGTTTTGTCAACATATCTTCCGAATACGTTGGAGCCATCTTGTTGGGATCAAATAACCAGCTTTGTACGCCGTCGTTGAAACGCGACATCACCATCAGGGCTTCTTCGATGGAGTCCTCGTTGGTTAAGGTGCACCCAGTGAGCATAGAGATGGCACCCAAACTGAGTGCCCTCTTACCAAACAAACGTCGCGTCGGAAGATCTAGGCCTTTGTAGACGTCTTTGATGATTTCTTTCTCATGGGGATTAAAAATCTTCTTCTCAGACATGTTATTTACCCCTGATCATGATTAGTAGAGTTTTAGGAACAAGAGCAACCATCAATAAATGCACGAGGATGAAAAAGACTGCAAAAGACATGGCAGCAAAGTGCACCACTCTGGCGTTATCAAAGCCGCCCATCAAATCTCGAAGAATTGGAAACTGAACTGATTTCCAAATGGCCAAGCCAGACGCAATCAAGACGACGATGTCAAGAATCACCGACAGATAAGCCAACTTTTGAATGGTGTTGTACTTGCTTAAATCTTCATGCGCTAGCTTGCCCTTTAGCGTGTCTAAAACATCTTTGATGAGCTCTTTGGGACTGATAGGAAAAAACTTCTTCCAGACTCGACCTGTGTAGAAGTTGAGAGTGAGATAAATAAGTCCATTGACCACTAACAACCACATGAAGGCAAAGTGCCAAAGTAACGCACCGCCAAGCCAGCCCCCTACCGTCAACTCTCGCGGGAACAGAAAATCAAAGATCGGGGATGCGTTGTAAATCTTCAATCCACTCATGATCATGACAATGACAGCGAAGGCGTTGAGCCAATGTGTCACTCTGACGAAGAGTGGAGCTATTGGGTGATGAGCTTGTTGATCCATGGACCCATTGTAAGAGTCCACCGATCACGATAAGTCCCAATTAATGTACTTTTCATCTCATTTTGAACCGCCCCGGATTTTGTGGAGGCTCCAACACTTGAGAAGATGGAGCCATGAAGAAGTCAGTGAAGTTCTCCCCTGAGGTCCGCGAGCGGGCCGTGCGGATGGTCGTGGAGTCGCGCGGGGATCATCCGTCGCAGTGGGCAGCCATTGAGTCCATTGCGGCCAAGATCGGCTGCACCTCACAAACCTTGTTGAACTGGGTTCGCCAGCACGAGCGCGATACTGGCCAGCGAGAAGGCCCGACCACCACCGACATGCAGCGGCTCAAGGAGCTTGAACGCGAGGTCAAGGAGTTGCGCAAGGCCAATGAGATCCTGAAGCTGGCCAGCGCGTTTTTCGCCCAGGCGGAACTCGACCGCCGCATCAAGTCCTGAGAAGCTTCGTCGACCAGCATCGACGAGTCTTCGGGGTCGAGTCGATCTGCAAGGTGCTGCAGATCGCCCCCTCCGGCTGCTGGCGCCATGCCGCGGCCCAGCGCAACCCGGCGCTGCGCAGCGAACGCAGCAAGCGCGACGACACCCTGGCGGCGCAGGTGCAGCGCGTGTGGCAGGCCAACATGCAGGTCTACGGCGCCGACAAGGTGTGGGTGCAGATGAACCGCGAAGGCATCACGGTGGCGCGCTGCACCGTCGAGAGGCTGATGCGCCGACTGGGCCTGCGTGGCGTCATTCGCGGCAAGGTGGTGCGCACCACGGTGCCCGATACCAAGGCAGCCTGCCCGCTCGATCGGGTCAACCGGGTGTTCAAGGCCGATCGGCCCAACCAGTTATGGGTCTCGGACTTCACCTACGTGTCGACCTGGCAGGGTTGGCTGTACGTGGCCTTCGTGATCGACGTGTACGCCCGGCGCATCGTGGGCTGGCGCGT
Organism: Bacteroidota bacterium; assembly: GCA_027483445.1. Classification (GTDB taxonomy): domain Bacteria; phylum Bacteroidota; class Bacteroidia; order M30B66; family M30B66; genus CAMCXT01. Next base: position 9,768 of record JAIXUS010000077.1, read on the forward strand.
GAGCAGCACCATGCGCACGGACTTCGTGCTGGACGCGCTGGAGCAGGCCTTGTATGCCCGCCAACCCGAGCGCGATGGGACCTTGACGCACCATTCCGATAGGGGGTCGCAATACGTGTCCATTCGCTACTCCGAACGGCTGGCCGAGGCGGGCATCGAGCCGTCGGTGGGCAGCGCCGGCGATGCCTATGACAACGCTCTGGCCGAGACGATCAATGGGCTCTACAAGGCCGAATTGATCCATCGGCGGGCGCCCTGGAAAACCAGAGAATCGGTGGAACTGGCCACCCTCGAATGGGTGTCCTGGTTCAACCACCACAGGTTGCTCGAATCCATCGGCTACATACCTCCCGCCGAGGCTGAGGCAAACTACTACCGGCAACTCGCCAATCAGGACGCGGTCGCGGCCTGACTTAAACCAACCGGCCTCCACGAAATCCGGGGCGGTTCATTTAGGCTTTGCGTCATTCTGGTGCGGCAGAACCCAATTTGGTCGTGGAAAGTGACATGTGTAGCCATTAGGGTGTCTCACTAGGTAGTCTTGATGCTCAAGCTCAGCCTCCCAGAAATCTCCCACTGGCTCCAACTCTGTAACAACCTTCCCCGGCCAAAGACCCGAAACGTTGACATCATGGATGGTTCTGATAGCTTCTATCCGCTGGGCTTCACTTGTGTAATAGATGGCTGAGCGATAGGACATGCCGATGTCATTACCTTGGCGCTTTGGCGTTGTTGGGTCATGAATTTGGAAGAAGAATTCCAAAATGCGTCGATAGCTAATCAGGTTGGGATCGAAATGAATTTCGATGCTCTCCGCATGTGTGCCGTGGTTTCGATAAGTGGCGTCTTTAACATCGCCTCCTGTGTACCCTACTCGCGTGCTGAGCACTCCCGAGAGTTTTCGAATTAAATCTTGCATGCCCCAAAAGCAACCTCCTGCAAGAACAGCTCGTTCAGTTTTCATGTCATTAACCTTTCACTTGGTCTAGGTAGTCCGCATAGCCTTCGGCTTCCATTTCAGACTTTGGGATAAATCGCAAGGATGCTGAGTTGATGCAGTATCTGAGCCCTCCGCGGTCAGGTGGGCCATCTTCAAATACATGCCCAAGGTGACTGTCTCCATAAGTCGACCGGACTTCAACACGACGCATGCCTTGACTCAGGTCAGTACGCTCTTTCATAAATTGTTGTGCGATGGGTTTGCTAAAGCTACGCCAGCCACACCCAGAGTCAAATTTGTCCGATGACGCGAACAAGGGCTCTCCAGAGACAACATCCACGTAAATGCCTTGCTGCTTATTGTGGAGGTATGCCCCGGTGCCCGGTAACTCTGTTCCATTGCGTTGCGTGACATCAAACTGCTCTTTGCTAAGGGCAGCGATAGCCTCACTTGACTTCTGATAGCGACTCACAGCCCCCCCTTTACAAATAAATTCCCAAAATTTTTTGGCCTATCAGTTGAATAACTTGTTTAAGAGTTCATCTTATGAGATGATTTGTTGCTTTCTGTCTCATTTTGTGTACAATAAATCCCATGGATCGACTTTCATCACTTTTGCAGCACTTCAAGATTGAAACTAATGTATTTAGCCACGGAACACTCTGTGGAGAGCACGCTTTTGAGATCCAAGCTGGAATGGGTCACATTCACATCATCAAAAAAGCACCGTTAGAAATTATTTTGAAAGAAAACCAGATCATTGAAGTTGCCGAATCATCAATCGTTTTCTTTGCTAGACCGACCGAACACTCTTTTAGGTCCATTAAGCCCGACGGAGCAGATATGGTCTGCGCCAAAGTTTCTATCGGAAGCGGTCTTCAAAACCCACTGATCCTTGGCATGCCAGAAGTCTTGGTTATCCCGACCTCTCAGTTAACTGGTTTCGAAGAGATCTTTAATCTGCTGTATCAAGAGGCTTTTGGAGACAGGTGCGGCAGGCAGCATGCAATCGATCATTTGATGGATTACTTAACCGTGAGGATGTATAGGTTTTTGATCCAAGAAAATTTGATTCCTACCAGCGCGATTGCTGGTATGGCTGATTCAAAAATTTCCAAAGCCATTCAGGCCATGCATAGTCAACCAGGCCTCAATTGGAACCTAGACCAATTAGCGCAAGAAGCAGGTATGTCTAGGGCGAGATTCGCTGATCATTTCAAAGAAAAAGTTGGTGTTGCACCGATTGCATATTTAACTGAATTAAGAATTAATTTGGCTATGCGAAAACTGAAAGAAGGAAGACCGATAAAGAACCTTCACCGTGAATTGGGCTACGGGTCTGCATCATCCTTCACCAGGGTTTTTCATCAAAAGAATGGCATGAGTCCTAAGGAGTGGGCTCAGTTAACATCACCCAATTAATCGATCAAATACTTGTATGCGAAAAAAGTCGCCCCCGTTAAAGCAAGTATTGAAAAAGCTTGTTCTAGAAAAAATCAAAACTAATAATTTCTGCGCTGTCCAATGGAACAATTTCGAATCACCCTTACAACAGCCGAAGACATACCTGCCCTACAGGACGTTTTAGACAAGACAAATCTGTTTCCAAGTGAAATGCTACCCGGCATGATTGCTCCATACCTTTCGAGCGAAAGTAGGTCAGTTTGGTTGACTTGTCATCGAAACGGTGAAGCAGTGGGAGTGTGTTTCGCTGAACCTGAGGAACTTACTGACGGAACTTGGAACATGCTTGCGCTTGCTGTATTGCCGAACCTGCAAGGAAAAAAGGCTGGAACTGCCCTAGTGCAAGCCTTGGAAGACCATCTTAAAAGTCAAGGGCAAAGGATGTTAGTCGTCGATACGTCAAGCAAAGCTAAGTTCGCTCTTACTCGCAGGTTCTACGTAAAAAATCAATACGAAGAGGAATCGCGAATTCGTGACTTTTGGGCAAAGGGCGATCACAAAGTTACTTTTCGAAAAGTACTTTAACGGATGACTTTTTGCTAAGTGCGCACTTAACTAAATTACGAATTAAATTGGCGATGTGAAAACTGAAAGAAGGAAGATCGATAAAGAACCTTCATCCTGAATTTGGCTATGCGTCTGCATCATTCTTCACTAGGGTTTTTCATCAAAAGAATAGTTTGACTCCAAAAGAGTGGCTAGTTAATAGCTGCCTTTCTACATCTTAAATTTAAACGCCTTTCAAAAAGCTATATCTCGTCGAATTTATTTAATTTGAAAATTAACGATGCTGTTGCAAACTTATTGCTTTCAGAACTTCTGCAGGTTCTGCACGCTCTCGGTAATCAGCCTCGATGTGAGCGTATAGAACTTGTCCATCGCGGTCGAGCACATAAGTCGCGGGCAGTGGCAACAGCCAACGACCATTTCCATTGAGTACCGGCAGATCGTTACCCACGCTGCCATACAAGTCGATCAATTCCTTCGGTAACTCGAAAGCGATCCCGAAGGCTGTGGCAGCATTCAAGTCTGAGTCACTCAGAACCGGGTAGGCCAGTTGGTTCTTTTGAGCGGTGGATAAGGAGTTATCGGGCGTCTGAGGAGAGACTGCTACCAGACGCCCTCCCAGCGCTCCGAGCTTTTCCAAGTGCTGCTGCCAGGCTCTGAGCTCCAGGTTGCAATAGGGGCACCAACCACCACGGTAGAAGATCAGGACCAAGGGGCCTTTCGCCCATAAGTCAGACAGACGCACTGCCTGCCCTGTGGCATCGGGCAACACCAGGTCAGGCGCGTGATCCCCAACTTGGAGTGCGTGCGTTTCGATGCCGGTTTTCTTGAGGTCGGCTGTGGCCGCCTCCATCATGGCCACGCGCTCGGCCGGCACACGCTGGATGAAACCGGCTTTGTAGTCGGCAAGTTGCTGCGCAAGTGAGGTGTCATTCATGGGTTTTTTCCTTTTTCAGTTTTTCGGCGCAGCTGCGCTTGGTGCAGTGACAGCCACAATGAGACCGGCCATCACAAAAATCAGACCAGCGACCTCGAAAGCGCCTGGCACGTGATCCAGCACTGGCCAGGCCATCAACGCAGCCAAGCCTGGGGCAAGCGCCGGGAAAACGGCAGCCCGAGATGGGCCGAGCAGCGACACCATCTTGGAATAGGTGTAGAGCGTTCCAGCGCCAGCAATCACCCCTTGTACCAACACCTCGACCCAGAAGACCTGTGCGGCGGCCGCAATCAGACCCTCCCCGCCCGTGAACCATGCATAGGCTGGCACGTAGGTGAGCAAAGCGCTGATGGAGATCACGGCCGTCGCCAGAAGCGGATCTAGCCGATGCTTGCGGAGCACGATGCCGAAGCCAGCACCGCGAGCGATACCGCGTAGTTCATCGCGTCGCCCGCAAAATCGACCGCGTCCGCCAGCAAAGAAAGTGACCCAGACTGAACGCCAGCCACGATCTCGACCAGGAACATCGCGGCATTGACCACGAGGGCGATCCAGAGGATCTTGCGGTAACGGACCAGGTTGACAATGGCATCAAGTTTGGGTGCGACGTGGTCACAGCAGTGGGTTGACATGGGTTTTCCTTTCAATACTTGCATTAGAAACCTTGGAGCCGCTACAGTGTCAAATACTTATTTAAAGCAGGATCATGTAATGCAGATAAAGGAACTTGCCCTCGCCACCGGCGTGGATGTCGAAACCATCCGTTACTACGAAAAACAGGGCCTGATGCCCGCGCCGGCTCGGCGCGACAACGGGTACCGCGACTACGCGGTGGCTCACCTTGAGCGCCTGTCATTCATCCGCCACTGCCGGGCTCTGGACATGCCGCTGGGCGATGTGAACCGGCTACTTGGATTCGTTGATAAACCGGACAGAAACTGCGGAGATGTCGATCTTCTGGTGGACGACCAACTGGCCCGTGTGCGCGCCCGCCTAAAGAGCATGAGGGCACTGGAGAAGCAGCTGCTTCGGCTGCGGGCGCGATGCCTCGGTTCCCACGAGGGGGCGCACTGCGGCATTCTTGAAGAGCTAGTGTCCGCCGCTCACGGGGAGTCTTGCGCATGCCATCCAGGTTAATGCTGGGACGCCCAGAAACTCAAATGAGCAAAATGGCAGTCAATTAGTTCGATTTAGCTGATTGGCTTCATAACGGTAATCAGTTCAATGCAGCCCATTAACATCTTTCAGCCTACGTCAGCTTCTGGCCGGTAGCAGGTACCCTCCGCCGTAAACCGCTGTCTGCTAATGCTGCCTTTGAGTCAGTAGCCATCACTATCCTTTTACAGTCTCAGCCTGACCAAATCCGTAATCGCTGCTCCTCCCAAAGCGCAGGCGGATCCACCGCAAGATCAAACAGCGTCAGGTGATCTGGCAGCGCATCCTCCAAAATCGCCTCGACGATGTCAGGCGCCACCCATCTTGCAGCAGGGCCAGAACTAGAGCAATACTGCCGTCGCCATTCGCCGATTTCGCTGGGTGAGGCGGTTGTGACCCCAGGCTTTGAGTTGCCAAACCCTTTTGTGATTCACGCTAGAGCAGCTAGTTTCATCAATGACGACCTCCCCGAGAAATACCTCGACCTTGCCGTTGCTCAGGCTCTCCGTGTGGCAAAAGAAGCAGGTATTAAATCAATGGCCATGCCCGCAATCGAAACTGGCGTTTTCAAGTTCCCACCAGAGTTATCTGCTGAAATCATCATCAACGGCCTGCTGAATCGGAGTGAGGACTCCCCAGAGATCCATTTGGTTCGGATTTGCGTTGGCGCGCAAGAAATGAAGGCCGTTTTCGCTTCTACTTTTGCTGCAAAAATATCTTCTCCTGCATAGACCAGTCCATGGGGAACGGCTCCATCAGATCCTTCATTGTTAGGTGCGCCGGGTACTTCCCGTCCAGGATGGCTTCGACAATCGTGGGTGACAGGTAAGCCAGGCGCAGGATGCGGCTCACAAAAGATGGGCTGATGTTCTCGGACTTGGCCATGTCCTCAATTGAGGCGTGGGTTCCGTCAAATAGTTTGCGATGCCATCGATGGCCGCGTGCCAACAGTTTGACCATGGCGTTGTCAATCAGTGCCTCACGCCGCTCAATGGCCCGAGAACCGTCGGGCAGCACGATCACGGCCTTGCCACCGCGCCTGCGAAAAGTCATCGGAATCTCGGTGGTGAAACCCGCTTCAGTCTCTTGGCTCATGCTGCCTCCAGTTCTTTTTGTGGTTCAAGTGTGTCGAGCAACAGTTTGTTCAAACCCTTGTCGTGCCATTTGATTGCGATGCCGTCCTTGCGCACTGTGATTCGATCAACCAGGGTATGCAGAACCTTGGCCTGCTCCGCTGGGAAGAGTTCGTCCCAGACCGCGTCGATGGACTGCAATGCGCTTATGGCGTTTGTCTCTTCAACCCTGGGCCGCTGAGTATTGACCTCACGCACCGCATGGGCCAGTACCTCTGGTGAGCGCAGGATGCCGCGCATCTTCTCAACCACCACCTGTTCGATCTCACCGGCGGGGATGCGGCAGATGTCGCAGCTTTCTTTGCCGATCTTGATCGAGTCGGTGTTGATGTAGTAGCGGTAGGTTTTGTGCTGCTTGCGCGTCCAGCCAGGCGTGAAGGCCCGTCCTTGCTCAGAAAAAATAAGTCCGCGCAGTAGAGAGGGCGCGCTGCCCCTACCCGCCAGCCTCGCCTTATTCATAGGGGTGCCGTTTTTCAGGTGCGTCTGCACCGTATCCCACAGCTCTTGCGTGATGATGCCGTCATGCTCACCAGGGAAGTGCTGACCCTTGTAGGCCGCTATGCCAATGTAGACCGGGTTGCTGAAGATCTTGTAGACAAGGCCTTTAGTGATCAACTTGCCTTCGCGGACAACGCCCTTGGCTGTTGTCCATGATTTGGAGGTGACACCGCGCTTGCGCAGGTCTTTGACGATGGTGGACATCGATGGCGTCGCGGCAAAGCGGGAGAACATCTCTTGAATGATGGCCGACTCCTGCGGGTTGGCCACCAGTTTGCGTTCCACCACGTCATAACCCAAGGCGGGCATGCCGCCCATCCAGATGCCACGCTTGCGTGAGGCCGCGATCTTGTCGCGCACACGCTCACCGGACAGTTCGCGTTCAAACTGTGCAAAGGACAGCAGGATGTTGAGTGTCAAACGCCCCATGGAAGTGGTGGTGTTGAAGGACTGGGTGACCGACACAAAGGTCACCTTGTACTGATCAAACAGTTCGACCAACTTGGCAAAGTCGGCAAGCGACCGTGACAACCGATCGATCTTGTAGACCACGATGGTGTTCACCAGGCCCTTACGGACGTCTTCGAGCAGGCGCTTAATGGCCGGGCGCTCAAGCGTACCGCCGGAGAAGCCGCCGTCGTCGTACCGATCCTTAAGCGTTACCCAGCCCTCAGACTTTTGGCTGGCAATGTAATTGGCGCAGGCATCGTGTTGGGCGTCCAGTGAGTTGAAGTTTTGGTCCAAGCCTTCTTCGGTGGACTTGCGCGTGTAGATCGCGCACAGGACTTTAGGGGTGGTAGCCATCAGACGCTCCTTCCAGAAGACAAGCCAAAAAAGGTCCAGCCGTTTCGGTTGGTGCCTGTAATCACCATGGCGATGCGTGAAATGGACTTGTAGCGTTGACCCGCGTATTCGAAATCGTCAACGTGCACCACCACTTCGTGGCGCTCACCATCCCATTCCCGAATTAGGCGCGTTCCGCAGATGGGCCTGCCATCAACTCTGCGGCGGCGGACATCGGCTTTGCCGCCATCGAGTTGTTCGCCAAGCTTCTCCAGGCGCTTGACGGTCTCGCGGCGTAGGCCCCCAAGGGCCAGCTCCTGAATCCGGTATGCCAGACGCGTTTCAAGGAAGCGCCGGTTAAACGGCGGTGGTTCGGTCAGAAACATTTCCCGCCACATTTGCTTGAGGTCAGGTGTGGGCGAGGTTTTAAGGGCTGCAACGCGTGCAACAAGTGAGTCATTCATGGGTGTTGTCCTTGGTAGTCAAAACACCTGTATGAACGCTCTCTTCGGTACGGTTAGCAAGTTGAGCTTCGCGTTTTTGGCGGTCCAGCAGGCGAATTGCGCCCTGGGCCAGGATTGCGCCGATGACGGCCATGGGGCTGCGCTCTGCGGGCGGAGTTGGTTGTGGGGTGTGTTTTGGGGCGGTCATGAAGGTTCATACCGCCGCCGGGGGTGGTTTTTCTCAGGGCGCTTGCCCCCTTTGCGGGTGCGTTTACAGGGCACTTGCACAAAGTTTTGTCGTTGCGCTATAATGCAACGACGTAACGACTATCTAGGACTTTCATGAACCCATTTGGCACCTATGTGCGAACCAAGCGAGAGGAGGCTGGCATGACGCTAACCGAATTCGCTCGGCAACTGGAGATCAGTCCCGCCTACTGGTCTCGCATCGAAACAGGGCGTGAAAACCCCCCAAAAGATGAGCTGATCAAAAAGGCAGCAACCATCCTTGGTTTGAGTGAGGATGAGTTGTTCATTGAGGCATCCCGACTGCCCCCCGACATGCAAGAGGAAGTAGCTGAGGTCGTTCGTCTGTATCGCTCCCTCAACAAGAAACCGTAAGCCCCGCCTATGCCAGCCCTCAAACTGCACTACCGACATAACCACCGTTACGAGCCACATTACCCGAGCCATGGAGACATTGAACGGGTGGCCAGTGAGGTGCGGCGGCAACTTGGGCTTTCAGACCGCCGTGCATTGACCATTGCGGACGTTGCTGCAATCAGCGAACTAAATGTCAATGGCGTGGCATACGATGTTTGGCTTGACCTTGAACACCAAGTCCATGATGAACAAAAAAATCCGGTGTTCGGAGTATTCGAGTTCACCCCAACAAGTTCTGTCGATGCGGTTTCAGTTTGCGTATCCCCAGCTAGCTCTGGCATTAGCGAAGAACTGCGTTTGTCGACATTGGCTCATGAGATGGGCCATGCAATTTTTGATGGCCCTTCGCTTGTGTCACACCACCAGAATCAGCCGCTTGCAGATTTGATGCAAACGGGTACCGTTCGCGCTTTCAGATTGGTGACAGAAACACAGGCGCAATTGCAAAAAGCTGACACCCTTCTGCCTTCTCATATTCGGTTTGCAGAACTGCGGGCCAATGAATTCATGGGCTCGCTCTTGGTGCCTCGAGATCTGTTGTGGGACGCGGTGATGGAAGAAGCCCCCAAGCACGCCCTTGAAATCCGTTACGGTGAAGACACGCTTTTCGCGGAGACCCCGGATGGTGAGAAAAAGATCGTCTGGTCTGAAGTCACCTATGACATGGACTGCTGGTCGTTTACACGAGCCTTGGCTCCGCATTTCGGGGTCACTCCAGCATTCATCGAAGTGCGCATGATGCGATACGGGATGATTTCGTCGGCAAACAAGGCCAACTGACCGGACCAATTAACAGTGGGCACCTGCGGGTGCCTTTTCTTGAACTATATCGTTAACCATTGACTAAACGCGCAAAGGCAAAAGAAGATGAAAAACCAACCAATTGACCCAACATACCTCGATGCTGCATTTGCTGCAGCAGCAACGCGGACTTACCGACTCGCCGCACGCCTGGGACTTCCAAGCGCGGACAGGGAAGACTTGCAGCAAGAGTTACTGCTTGATTTGCTTGAACGAGCTCCGGGGTTTGATCCGCAACGCGCCAGCGCCAACACGTACACCGGGTTGGTGTCAAAGCACCGCGCCGTTGAAGTTCTTGATGAACTGATGAAAGACCGCGCTCGCATCTGCTTCTTCTCGGCGGGAAGTGAAGCAGCCAATGACCCGCAAATGGGTGATCCAGAGCAGCACATCGACGACAACCTGGTGCCTATGTGGGCTGATGAAACCGATTTGATCAGTGACCACATGGCTTTGTTGGACCTGGATAAAGCCCGGAAGTACATGAACGATGAGCAACTCGAATTTTTTGATTTGCTTGATGCCCACCTTGACGTGTCCAGTGCCTGCAAAGCTAGTGGTATGTCCAGTGCCACGTTTTATCGGCGTGTCAATGAAATGCAAATGCACCTTCGAATGTTCGGCTTCAGGTTGGCGGCGTAAGCCTAATACCGCAGGCCAAAGTGGCCTGAGAAAAACCATGGCCTCGACCAGTAAGAACCTATATATCGCGTGAAAAGCAAAGAGCAGTGAGCTCCGCCATCAGCGCGATTGCAAGAGACGGCAGTACCACCCGGTCGGGTTGTGCAAGCCAATTGATCAACACGCTGATGGAGCCTGCAATTGTTAGCACCTACAAAATTTCTCGAAATAACCCAGGCCCACCTGGGTTTACCACCAGACCCAATGCCGCTCGTCCAAGAGCGCAAAGTCTACGTGCCAACTGTTGCCTTGAGTGAGGCAAACCTGTGCGACTGGATTGCCAGTGCATCAGTGGGGCAAGCCATTCTTTATCACGAGGGCTTGTTATTAAGAGATCGCTCAGAGATCAGCAGTGACCGCTCAACCAAAGAGCGCGCACGCATCCATGCCCTCGCGCGCAGAGCTTGGATCGCTTGCGAATTCGGTCTCGTGCATCTATTTAGCCAACGTATTTCAGATAACAACTATCGGTATCTGGCCATACGAACAAGCAGTTCCCTAAAGCCACCAGAAATTCGCGCTCAATTGCGCACCGCACAACCCGCCCCCCGTAAAGCCCATTGAAAGAGAGATACAGATGATCGCCACATCCGCCATCCTGGACGAAATCGGCCAGCTTTCCATGGCAGAGCTTGATGCTTTGCCACTTGCTGAACTGGACCACCTGATCAGGCAGGTCAGTGAAGTTCGTGATACCGCCCGACACTATGAAGCGGCGTTGCACTCAACGCTGAACAATCGTTTTGCACAACAGGCCCAACAGCTTCGCCAAGAGGCTGGCAAGTCCACCGGGACTGTGCGCTTTGAGGTCGATGGCTACATGGTCGTCGCCGATTTGCCTAAGCGCCCTGAATACAACCAGGTCAAGCTCAAAGAAGCCGTGGAAGCGCTGCGTAAATGGGGCGAGGACCCGGAGAACTACGTCGGCATCGAAATCAAAGTCGCCGAGTCCAAGTACACCGCCTGGCCACCCGGAATCCGCGACTTATTCGAGCCTGCACGCACGCTCAAAACGGGCAAGCCCAGCTACAAGCTCGAGCAGATCAAGACCGGAGAAATCCCCGACGCTGCCAACGACAGTCACTTTGGTGGGGGTGTGTGATGGCCATTTCACTTGCACAACTCACCCGCGCCAATACGCCCAAGCCACCCCGCATTCTGATTCACGGTGTTGCAGGCGTTGGTAAAACCACCTTCGCCGCAGAAGCCAGCAA
>JAIXUS010000025.1 GCA_027483445.1 Bacteroidota bacterium
GTGTGATGTATAGGTTTTTCATGGGCTTTACTTTAGTTGAAAGTAGAAAGTATAAAGTTGAAAGGTGGGGAAGGCGGAAGGGTGAGCGTCGTTGGAAGTTTGAAAAAATTTGAGGCTCCCTCAAACCGAAGATATTCTTCAAAATTCCATGAAATAGAATGTTTTTTATCATCTTTATTTCGATTTGAAACACCTTTTTGACTTTAAACTTTTAACTTTCAACTGATCCTAATCCCTGAGGCAACGGACGGACAAACCATATCGCTTATTGGTGCCGTACCTGCTTGCATTGCCAGCGTTATAGTTCAGGAGGCGGGACCAGGCACTTGTCGAGGATGACTCCGTAGAGCTCCACCAGCAGCCGTTGCCGCCAACAGCGCTGAAGGCACCATTGTCGTAGCTGCGGAGGCCGCCCGAAAGACCTGAGAAGCCGCTTTCGTTGGTGGCTTCTCCATTGGGCGCATTCCAGCCTGTGGTTGCTTTCAATTTGCCTCCTGCTACAATATTCCCTCCAAGATAAGTCTGTAATACTGTCCACTCCGCATCGGTGGGCACATGCCAGCCAGACGGACAAAGGCCCCGCGGGTCAACCGTGGTGTACCAGTTATACAACTTGCCATAAATGGCGTCGCTGGCGGTGTTGTTTTCGTAATGGCACCAAGCCCCTGAGGTGAGTTGCGACCAGGTATTGTTAACGGTAACATTGACAATTGGTTCACCATTAGCATAAGTTGCAGTGCGCAGGTTCTCTGCCATCCACCAATGATTACCGATCAGTACCGTTGGGTAAATATTCCCTTCTATGTCACTAACCGTTCCAAAAATGTCGAGACAAGCTTGTAGAACTCCCGCGTCAACGCCTTGTACACCAACCTGAACCGTGTCAAATGCACTGGCTTTTATGGAGTCGTCAACGGAGGTGTCATAACCCCGAATCACAAATTCGCCCACTGCGCAGGTTTGAATGGTAAACTGGCCAGTTTCATTGGTTAGATGCACCAGAGGACCCATTTTCACGTAGCCTGAGGCTACCGGCTGGTTCTGGCAATTGACCACATTGCCAAAGATGGGATAAATGTTGAACAATTCCGCCTGAAAGCCCTCTACAATAGGCCCATCGAGACTATTGATGTTACCGGTAGTGGCCAATGTCCAGTTGTTGTTGGTTACCGAACAAATCAAATAAATGCGAAGCTCCAAATCCTGGTTCTTCGGCACCCGTCCGCTGATTACACCATTGGCATTGGTATATCGGGTGAGCATACCCATCGTTGGAGATACCAACTCTACCATAGCGCCGCTCACCAAATCGCCATTCGACGATACCACGGTCAAGGTCATATCGTTAAATGTGCCCGGCACATCCAAGTTCCACCACGAAAAATGGCTCGCTTGTCCGATGTATTGGTTGCCTTGTTTTTGTGCTACGCCTTCATGCATCCAAATTCCTTGCACTTCATCAAAACTCCACCAGTCGATGGTGGCTGGGGCTTCGGCTTGCAAGGTGGATGGAATATTAAAAGTCATGGAAGCTGAAACACCATTCGCCAACTGCAATTCGTTCATATTCGCATCACGCAACTCCACGCTGGCCATGCCGAAGGAACGAAGTAGTTGCAAGGAGTCGTTCATGCCACCCAACAACTCGCCCGGCATTTGGTCGAACATGGCGGGCGAAGTGGGGTCTAAAGCGGCAGCATACACACGCACGGTTCCAGTGTAGGGTTGACCGTTGCTTCTGATAATTGAATTGGCCGGAAAGTTCAGTTGCAATAATCCTGAAGTAACTGTGCCCCCACTTGCTGCATTAAAACTACCCGATTGATTCATGGGCAAGAGTTGCACATTTACCCGGTTACTTCCTGTTTCAAGGGGTAGAAAGCTCCGCGAAGCCTGATGAAATCCAGGTTTTGTAATGGTTATATAGCCGAGCTTGTCGTACACCAAAATGTTGTTCAGAAAAAACACCCCGTTCGGGTCTGTGCGGGTTTCTTCGCCACCGTAGGGAGAACGCACAATGGCATTCATTTCGGGTGCTCCGGTGGGGCCACTTACCACACCCATCACCGAAGCTGTGCGTAGATTCCCCAATTGCGCCGGATCAACCGCCTGTCCCTCGCTGTGCGTAATGCTGTCGATTTGCGCCAACGGAATTTCACTCACATAGCCATTAAACTGAATCACACGCAAATGCGGCGTTCCCTGCACATCGGCGGTTTCCACCTTGTCAATCAAATGCGTGGGAATGCGCAACACCGGCTGGTTGTGTCGGTGGATGTTTTTGAGGGTTTGGGCATTTAGCTGACCACTAAACCCTAAGATTGCGAGAAACAGTGTGGTGTATAGGTTTTTCATGGGGCGTTTCACTTGAGTTGAAAGTTGAAAGTATAAAGTTGAAAGGTGCATAAAGTGAGAGAAAGGACAGTATTTACTTTGGTGTAATGGATTTAATTAAACCGGAGAGAATTTTCGAAATTTCTTCGGCGAGGTATTCGAGTTTTATTTGCGGATCTTCATCAATTTTTCCAAGTTCGCGTGCCAAAATGAGCATTGATCGAACTTCTCCACATGAGCCCTTCGCGATATTGAGAAAGTAGAGAAGCTCTTTGTTGCTTTTTCGTTCAAATCCTTCAGCGATGTTATTCATGACCGACAGAGCGGCTCTTAGAATCTGGTCTTTGAAACCAAAGTCCCTGTGATTTTCAAAGTACTTGTAGATCTCCACGCATAAGGCCTTTGATTTTTGCCATGCAATAGCATCTTCAAACCGATGTATTCTCATGGGAATTCAGGTGCAAGCCTTTCTACTTTGAACTTTCTACTTTGAACTCATCTTTTCATGAAGGCTTTCGATATCACCGTTTTACCCGAGCGAAGGGTGCAGAAGTATTGTCCGGCGGGGAGTTTACTCAGATCGAGTTTGGCTTCGCCTTTTGCGCTTGAGTTTAGTTCCTGAACCATTACCACCTCGCCTTTGAGGTTGTGTAGACGAACATCACCAGTTTGGCCTGATTCGGGCAGGTTGAAGCGGAGGTTCAGTTCCTGATCGGCAGGGTTAGGGTAGAAGCGAAGTTCGGGACGGTCGGCTTCAGAAATTTGTGTTACGCCATCGGGCAAATAGCGATAGTAATTCAAGTCATCAAGCGCGAGATTTACCACGCTCTGGTCGCTCAAATGAAGCCGCAACTGATTGGCTTCGAAGTCCATTCGGGTGACTTCCTCAAGGGTGTAAATCTGAACAGAAGCATCGTTCATGTAAAAATACAGCTGCTGGGCAGAAGCTGAAATGGACGAATGCAGCAGAAATGCTAAGAAAAGTAGTTGTTTAAACATATACCATTAGTGAATTAAGTGAATATTTAAAAGTAGTAATTTTTACATACAATAAACAACAATAGGAAATAAATTTCAATAATATTGAAGTCAAACTTTTAGCGAGGTGCTTTCTTCGATTGGGATTGGGTTTGAAGAGAAAATTAATCGCACAATACATGAAGACCAAGTATCAAGATTGAATCTAATGGCCTAATGATAATATTCAATTGATACGAATCGGAGATTAATGCGCCAGCGGGTGCAGCGGATACCCCGAAAAACAGAGTGGGTGTGAGAGTGGGAGGGAAGTGCGTATGCAGGTAATTGTGGGAGAGGGAGGGCGAGCGAGCGCGTTGGAACTGTTTGAGGAGTAGCAGCGAAACACGCGGTGCCCGGCACTAAACTTAAAATCGACCAAGGTAGCTGAGCGAGGCAGGCGCCCCAAAAAATCAACAATACATGCCGCTTATGCTCCCTCTGCTATGGCAATTCGCGCTTAAGCCATTGCGAATTTGGCACAACAAAAAAAGGCCGGAAAACCGGCCTTCTGAGTTATTCTGTTTCTGCGGAGTCTTCCGACTTCTTCTTTTTCTTTCCTTTCACAATTTTCACCTGAATCTCCTTGCTTTCTTCATCAAATGTGAGGTTGATCGAATCGCCCTCCTGAAGATTGGCGCTGATAATGTGCTCAGCGAGTGGGTCTTCAACAAATTTTTGTATGGCGCGCTTTAGCGGACGAGCACCGAAATTGGCATCGTAACCCTTTTCAACAATGTGGTCGCGGGCGCTTTCTTCCAATTTAATCTTGTAACCCATGTTCTCGATTCGGCGGTATAACTGGGCGAGCTCGATATCGATGATTTCGTTGATGTTCTCTTTGCTTAACGAGTTAAACATGATTACATCATCAACACGGTTGAGGAATTCAGGGGCAAAAGCCTTTTTCAAGGCGCTCTCGATTACGCCCTTTTCGTGGTCAGAAGCCGAAGCTACTTTGGCAGATGTGGAGAACCCAACGCCCTGACCAAAATCTTTCAACTGCCGCGAACCAATGTTGGAGGTCATAATGATAATGGCATTTTTGAAGTCGATTTTACGCCCGAGCGAATCGGTTAACTGACCATCATCGAGAACTTGCAACAAGAGGTTGAAAACATCGGGGTGAGCTTTCTCAATTTCATCGAGCAGCACCACAGAATATGGTTTGCGACGCACTTTCTCGGTGAGTTGGCCACCTTCTTCGTAGCCGACGTATCCGGGAGGCGCTCCAATGAGGCGACTTACGGCGAATTTTTCCATGTATTCGCTCATGTCGATGCGGATCAAGGCATCATCAGAATCGAAGAGGTATTTGGAAAGCACCTTGGCCAACTGAGTTTTACCCACACCGGTTGGTCCGAGGAAAATGAATGAACCAATTGGGCGATTCGGATCCTTGAGTCCCGCCCGGTTTCGCTGAATGGCTTTCACCACTTTGCGAATGGCTTCATCCTGACCAATCACTTTGTCCTGAATCTCGTCATACATTTTTACCAGACGAGAGCTTTCATTTTGAGCGATACGCTGTGTTGGAACGCCGGTCATCATGGCAACTACCTCAGCAACATTGTCTTCTGAAACAGTTTGGCGGTTATTCCGGGTTTCTTCTTCCCAAGCTTTTTTCGCGGCCTCAAGCTGTTCGATCAGCTGCTTTTCTTTGTCGCGCAAACGCGCAGCTTCTTCGTATTTCTGGCTTTTAACCACTTGAATTTTCTCGGCTTTTACCTCCTCAATTTTAGCCTCGATATCCAAAATATTTTGCGGAACATGAATATTGGTAATGTGTACTCTTGATCCGGCTTCGTCGAGTGCGTCGATGGCTTTATCGGGAAGATGACGATCGGAAACGTAACGCTGGGTCAGTGTAACGCAGGCTTTGAGGGCTTCAGGCGTATAAATTACGTTGTGATGATCTTCGTATTTAGCCTTGATGTTGTTGAGAATTTGCAGTGTTTCTTCTTCCGAAGTCGGATCTACAATTACTTTTTGGAATCGACGCTCAAGTGCGCCATCTTTTTCGATGTATTGGCGGTACTCATCGAGTGTTGTTGCACCAATACATTGAATTTCACCCCGGGCGAGTGCAGGCTTGAACATGTTCGAGGCATCCAATGAGCCGCTTGCGCCACCGGCACCAACGATGGTGTGAATCTCGTCGATAAACAGAATTACGTCAGGCGATTTTTCCAATTCATTCAAAACGGCCTTCATGCGTTCTTCAAACTGACCGCGGTACTTTGTTCCGGCTACCAGCGAAGCAAGGTCGAGCGTAATTACCCGTTTGTCGAACAACACCCGAGACACTTTCTTTTGAACGATGCGCAAGGCGAGGCCTTCGGCAATGGCCGACTTACCCACGCCGGGCTCACCAATTAGAATAGGGTTGTTTTTCTTACGACGGGAGAGGATCTGCGATACCCGTTCAATTTCTTTTTCACGGCCAACAATCGGGTCGAGTTTTCCTTCCTCAGCGGCTTTGGTCAGGTCGCGACCAAAGTTATCGAGCACCGGTGTTTTCGATTTGGAGTCGGCCACCTTTTTGGCGCCTCCACCACCGCTTCCGAAAGTACCACCATCTTCGTCGTTATCATCGTCGAGCGGATTGTTAGGAGCCTGCGCGCGAGGTTCCTCCGTCAACAGATTTTTCAGTTCATCGCGCACCTTGCCGTAATCCACGTTAAATCGTTCGAGGGTTTTAGTTACAATATTGTCTTCATCTTTCAGGATGGCCAGCAGCAAATGTTCCGTGCCAATCAGCGTAGTTTTAAACAACCGCGCTTCGAGGTAAGTAATTTTGAGGGCTTTCTCGGCTTGCTTCACCAAAGGTATCTGATTTAAGTTCAACGACTTGCCCGATGATACTTTAATTGAACCTTCAACTTGACGTCGCAATTCTTGAACATCTACCTTCAGGTTTTTTAATATGCGAATGGCCATGCCTTCGCCTTCCCGAATGAGGCCGAGCAGTAGGTGTTCAACTCCCATGTAGTCGTGCCCGAGGCGGAGTGCCTCTTCTCGGCTGTAGGAGATAACGTCTTTCACGCGGGGGGAAAATCTCGCTTCCATCTTGTCTTCTATTGGTGTGGCTTATGAACTTTTCAAAGATAGAAAATTCCTTAAGCGGTATGCACAAATATACCGGTGTGCATTTCCGGTCGTCCGTTTCGGATTGTTAATTTCAAACAGAATTTTGTTAATACTGTTCATTGCCTTTTCTGGGTCAGAAAAACGATTTCTGTATCTTCGCTGCTTGATTTTTACAAGCAACTAACAACAACCGTACACAAACGGTTTAACTGAAGATATGGCAGACGGAGAAAAGATCATTCCTATAAACATAGAAGAGGAAATGAAGACGGCCTACATCGACTATTCGATGTCGGTCATTGTGTCACGTGCATTACCCGATGTACGCGATGGATTAAAGCCAGTGCATCGTCGGGTTCTTTTTGGTATGCAAGAGTTGGGGGTGATGGCCAATCGTCCTCACAAGAAGTCGGCAAGAATTGTAGGGGAGGTCCTCGGTAAATATCACCCACACGGAGATTCTTCTGTTTACGACACCATGGTACGTATGGCCCAACCTTGGAGTTTGCGCTATATGTTGGTGGATGGCCAGGGGAACTTTGGTTCGATAGACGGCGACAGTCCGGCCGCAATGCGTTATACCGAGGCCCGTTTGAAGAAGATTGCGGAGGAAATGTTGGCCGACATCGAAAAAAACACGGTCGACTTTCGTCCAAACTTCGACGACTCACTGGAGGAGCCATCTGTACTACCGGCTAAAATTCCAAACCTACTGATTAATGGAGCTGCAGGTATCGCAGTAGGTATGGCTACCAATATGCCACCTCACCAGCTCGGAGAGGTAGTGGATGCCACAATAGCCTATATCGATAACCGGGAGATAACCGTGCAAGAACTGATGCAGTTTGTAAAAGCACCGGATTTCCCAACAGGTGGAATTATCTATGGTTACGAAGGTGTTCGGGAAGCGTTTGAAACCGGTCGAGGACGCATCGTTATGCGGGCCAAAACCGAAATCGAGCAGGTCGATAATGGCCGTGAGCGAATCATTGTGACGGAAATTCCATACATGGTCAACAAGGCTGAAATGATTCGCAAAACAGCTGAGTTGATCAATGACAAGAAACTTGAAGGCATTTCCGATTTGCGCGATGAATCAGATCGCGACGGGATGCGTATTGTATATGAGTTAAAGAAGGATTCGATCACGTCTGTTGTTCTCAACAACCTCTTCAAATACACTCAACTACAGTCCTCATTCTCAGTAAATAACATTGCACTCGTTAATGGCCGTCCTGAGATGCTTAACCTAAAGCAACTCATTTCAGCATTTGTTGAGCACCGGCATGATGTAGTGGTACGTCGCACCCAATACGAATTGGAGCAGGCCGAAAAGCGGGCTCATATTCTTGAAGGGTTCCTGATTGCGCTTGATAATCTCGACGCGGTAATTAGCCTGATTCGTTCGAGCCGCACACCTGAAGACGCTAAAGACGGCTTGATGGAGACTTTCGGACTCACCGAAATTCAATCGAAAGCCATTCTTAACCTTACGCTTCAGCGACTCACCGGTCTCGAACGCGATAAGATTCGGGATGAGTACGCCGAATTGATGAAAACCATCGAATACTTGCGTGAAATCCTCGCCAATGAAGGCTTGAGAATGAAAATCATCAAGGACGAACTGGTTGAAATTAAGGAGAAGTACAATGATGAGCGCCGCACACATATAGTATATGATGCCGACGACCAACGTATTGAAGACCTTATCGCCGATGAGCCTTGCGTGATTACTGTATCGCACATGGGTTACATCAAACGAACCAACCTGAACGAATATCGCACTCAGAAGCGGGGAGGGAAGGGCTCGATTGGTTCAAACACACGCGATGAGGATTTCCTGGAGCACTTGTTTGTAGCCACTACCCACAACTATCTGCTGTTTTTCACTAAAAACGGCCGCTGTTTCTGGATGCGGGCTTTTGAGGTTCCGGAAGGTTCTAAAACATCGAAAGGAAGAGCGATTCAGAATTTGATCAACATTCCGCCCGACGATAAAGTGATGGCCTATGTGAATGTGGTGAATTTGAATGATGAAGAGTACATCAACAATAACTACATTATAATGTGTACGAACAAGGGAACCATCAAAAAGACTTCCCTTGAGGCTTACAGTCGTCCGAGAGCCAATGGAATCAACGCCATTACGGTTCGGGAAGGGGAGACCCTTCTGGAAGCGAAGCTGACCAACGGTACTTCTGAGATAATGATGGCATTAAGGTCGGGAAGAGCAATTCGTTTCCCGGAGGCGAAAGTTCGTCCAATGGGGCGAAATGCGGCCGGTGTTCGTGGCGTTACGCTTAAAGATGAGCAGGACGAAGTGGTGGGCATGGTTTGCGCCGAAAGCACAAGCACACAAGTATTGGTTGTTTCGGAGAAAGGCTACGGGAAGCGTTCGGAGATTGAAGAGTATCGCATTACCAACCGGGGTGGAAAAGGGGTGAAGACCATTAACATCACCGAGAAAACCGGCGACCTGATTGCGATTATTGGGGTAAAAGATGAGGATGATTTGATGATTATCACCCGCTCTGGAATTACTATTCGCACACCTGTGGAAGATTTACGCGTTCAGGGAAGAGCCACACAAGGTGTGCGCTTAATCAAGTTAAAAGAGAACGAAAATATTGCCGCCGTAAATGTTGTGGATAAAGAAGAGGAGGTAGAAATTGAAGGAGGAGTAGAAGGTAGTGGTGACATTGAAAACAGCAATAGCGATTCAGAAAACACAGAAACAAACGAATAAAATGAAAAGGAATTTTCTAAGCCTGGTACTTGCGATGGCATTCATGAGTACCCCAATATTGGCCCAGCAGGCTAAAGTAGTTAGTGCTATCAATGCGTTGGGCTATTACACCAAAGACAGAACCGACATTGAAAGTTTACAGAAAGCCAAAGGGTTTATCGATGAGGCCATCACCACAGAAAGCACTATGGGTAAGCCCAAAACGTGGTATGTGCGTGGAAACGTTTATTCGGCCATGCATGAGAGTAAAAACAACGATTTGATTAAACTGGCAGGCGATCCATTAAAGACTGCGACTGAGGCCTATGAGAAGGCGTACACGTTAGATGCGAAGTATGAGAACGCCAATGAGTGTTACATGCGCGCCATTTACGGTTACAAAACCATGGGAATCGGAGCATTTAACGAAAAGAACTACAGCGCAGCTACTGAGTATTTCGAAAAAGTGGTGTCACTTTCGGCACTCAAAGGTACTGTTGACAAAGAAGCCATTCAAAATGCCGCGGTTTCGTCGATGAACGGAGGAAACTACGACAAAGCCATCGAGTATTATGGCAAAATGTTGCCGGAAGACAGCACAGGAGTTTTGTACGGACAAATGTATAAGGCGTATTTGGCCAAAGGCGATACCGCAAGCGGATTGATGAAATTGGAAGAAGGCCGGAAAAGGTTTCCACGAAATCAGGCGCTGTTAACCGAAAACCTGAACCATCTGTTTCGTCAAAAAAAGAATGCTGAGGCAGAAGAGTTGTTGAAACTGGCCATTCAAAATGATCCAACAAACCACACATTGTATTTGGCAGCTGGCAGTACATACGAGAATTTGGGTCGGATGAATGATGCCATAGCGGCATATAAAAAGGCTATTGAAATAATGCCTGAAGCTTGGCAAGCGTATTACAATCTTGGAGCATATTACAACAATGAGGGTAAGCGTTTGCAGGATGCAGCTAACAATGAAAAAGACACCAAGAAGTACGAAGCCGGCGTAAAGGCTGCGGACGAGCAACTAAAGCTTGCTATGGAAAATCTGGAGAAAGCCAAGGAACTGACGCCAGTGGGTTCGTCGGATCGCATGGATATCATGAAGGCGCTCAAGCAACTTTATGTTCGTTTGAATTTGACCGATAAATTCGAAGCTATAAAAAAGGAGATGCAACCATAATCTAATTGAGCAACAAGTATAGAGGAGGCCTTCGGGCCTTCTTCTTAGATTTCTTTATTTAACATAATATTAATTATAAGACATTTTGAAGGATAAAGAATCAGGCATCCACTTGGACATCAATTATTTGCATACTGTTTATAGGGTGTCCTTACTGGTTTTGTTCTGTCGCGATTTTACGCTACGTTTGTTGCCCGTTTTGCAAATCCGAAACGCTCCGCAGAAATATTCCTATGAGTTGGTTTAAAAGGAAAAGTAAAAACATTACCACATCAACCCTCGAGAAAAAAGAAACTCCCGAAGGTCTCTGGTACAAATGTCCATCTTGTAAAAAGATATATTCTTCCGGCGACCATGAGAATAATCTCTGGGTTTGTGCCAATTGTGGTTATCATGAGCGTATCAATTCGAGAGAATACTTCGGGATTCTGTTTGATGACCAGGAATACACTGAGTTGTTCGACGGTATTTTACCAACCGACCCATTGCAATTCGTCGACACCAAGAAATACGCTGATCGGATTACTGCGACACAACAAAAAACCGGCTACGAAGATGCCATGTCATGCGCCGTTGGCCTTGTTGACGACGTAAAATTGGTTGTGGCCTGCATGAATTTTGAGTTTATCGGCGGTTCGATGGGCTCCGTTGTGGGTGAAAAAATTTCTCGTTCCATCGACTATTGTATCAAGCACAAGCTACCGCTGATGATTATCTCGAAATCGGGCGGTGCGCGTATGATGGAAGCTGCTTTTTCGCTGATGCAGATGGCCAAAACGTCGGCCAAACTCACCCTTTTGAGTGAGGCAGGCCTCCCCTACATCAGTCTCCTCACCGACCCTACCACAGGTGGCGTTACCGCTTCGTATGCCATGCTGGGCGATTTGAACATCGCTGAACCAGGCGCTCTAATTGGCTTTGCTGGTCCTCGCGTTGTTAAAGAAACCATCGGTAAAGACTTACCGGAAGGATTTCAAACAGCCGAGTTCGTGTTGGAACATGGCTTTTTGGATTTCATTGTTGAACGTCGAGACCTCAAGCACCGACTGGTTAATGTGCTTAGAATGTTGATGAAAAAAGACTGCGCTCCGGCCGTAAAAGGAGCCTTAGAGTGATTTCAACAATCAACCGTTAATTTTTTGATTGGCAAACTTTTTTGCTGAGCATTTTTATCTATCTTTGCGCTCCTGTAAAAGAAGAATCAATACAATGGCATTGACAACCGCAGCAAAAAAAGAAATTTTTGCCAAATTCGGTGGATCCGAAACGAACACCGGCTCTACTGAGGGTCAGATTGCGATGTTTACACAACGCATTAACATGATGACCGAGCACCTGAAAATCAATAAGAAAGACTTTGGCACCCAGCGTTCGCTAATTAAGCTCGTAGGTATGCGCAGAAGTTTGCTTGACTATCTGAAAGACCGCGACATTACCAAGTACAGGTCGCTCATTAAAGAACTAAACATCAGAAAGTAATTCTGATTACACTTTCGAAGAAGGCAATTCATTGGATTGCCTTTTTCTTTTTTTCCTACCAATTTCCAAACACCTATGAATCTAGGAGTTAAAAAAACTTTCTCCATGCCCGATGGGCAGGAGATTACCATCGAGACCGGTAAGCTCGCCAAGCAAGCGCATGGTTCGGTGGTTGTAAAAATGGGCGGTACCATGTTATTGGCAACCGTTGTAAGTAACGAAGACGCCAAAGAAGGCGTTGATTTCCTCCCACTCACCGTTGAATATCAAGAGAAATATGCCTCTACAGGGAAGTTTCCCGGAGGTTTTTTCAAGCGTGAAGCGCGTCCCTCAGAAAGCGAGATTTTGATTTCCCGCCTTGTCGACCGAGCGCTACGTCCGCTTTTCCCCGACGACTATCACTCTGATACACTGGTGAGCATTCAACTTATCTCTTCAGATAAAGTGCATCTCCCCGACTGTTTGGCTTGTTTAGCCGCCTCGGCTGCATTGGCCGTTTCCGACATTCCATTCAATGGCCCTATTTCGGAAGTGCGCGTTGCACGGATCAACGGAAAGATGGAGATAAACCCAAGCATCGAAGCGCTGGCTCATGCCGACATCGATATTATCGTGGCAGCGTCGGAAGACAGCATCGTGATGGTTGAAGGCGAAATGAAAGAAGTTTCTGAACAGGAAATGCTCGAGGCCATCAAAACCGCCCACAACGCCATTAAGGTGCAACTCGAGGCCATCCGCCAGTTGGCGGCCCAGGTTCCCTCCTCTTCGCCCAAGCGTGTTTACAGTCACGAAACCCACGACGAAGCATTGCATGAGGCCGTTTTTGCGTTCTGCTATGATGGCTGCGTAGAAGTTGCCCGTTCAGGAAACGCCAATAAAAAGGCCCGTTCTGAAGCATTTAAAGCCATCCGCAAAGCATTCGAAGAGTCGTTAAGTCCAGAAGAACTGGAATCTAAGGCCCCTTTGATTGGTGTGTACTTCCATGATGTGGAGAAAAAAGCAATGCGTCAGGTTATTCTCAATGAGAAGAAACGCCTTGATGGCCGCGGATTAACCGACATTCGTCCGATCTGGTGCGAGGTCGATTATTTGCCATCTGCCCATGGATCAGCCATCTTTACACGCGGAGAAACACAATCGCTCACCACAGTTACTTTGGGAACCAAGATGGATGAGCAAATGATTGATGGTGCGGTGATTGAGGGAACAAATAACTTCTTGTTGCATTACAACTTCCCCTCCTTCTCTACTGGCGAGGCTCGGGCAAGTCGCGGTACAAGCCGTCGTGAAATCGGACATGGAAACCTGGCTCTTCGTGCGTTAAAACCTATCGTACCACAGGCTCCAGAGAACCCTTATACCATTCGTATTGTTTCAGACATTCTGGAATCGAACGGTTCTTCATCCATGGCCACGGTATGCGCCGGAACATTGGCGCTGATGGATGCCGGGGTTAAGCTGGCCAAACCGGTTTCGGGAATTGCTATGGGGTTGATTACAGACGATGGGAATAAGTACGCCGTGTTGTCTGATATCCTTGGTGACGAAGACCATCTTGGTGACATGGACTTTAAGGTAACCGGCACCAAAGATGGAATTACAGCCTGTCAGATGGACATTAAGGTTCATGGATTGAGTTACGAAATCATGCTCAATGCCTTAAATCAGGCGAAAGAAGGGCGCTTACACATTCTGGGTGAGATGACAAAGGTGCTTTCCGCTCCACGGGAGGATTACAAACCGCATGCTCCTAGAATTATCGAATTGCGCATCCCAAAAGAGTTTATTGGGGCTGTTATTGGTCCGGGTGGAAAGATTATCCAGGAAATGCAGCGTGAGACCAATACGGTGATTGTGATTGAAGAAGTAGGTGATCAGGGTGTTGTTCAGATTTCGTCGAACGACAAAGTGAGCATCGATAAAGCCGTAGCCAGAATCCGCGCTATTGCTGCTACTCCGGAGATCGGCGACATCTATCAAGGCAAGGTGAAATCGATTGTTGCCTTTGGCGCGTTTGTCGAAATTATGCCAGGCAAGGATGGCTTGCTGCACATATCTGAGATTGATCACCGCCGTATCGAAACGATGGATGGTATCTTCAAGGAAGGTGACATTGTAGAGGTTAAGCTCATCGATGTTGACAAGAAAACAGGCAAGCTTAAGCTGAGTCGTAAAGCCTTGATACCTAAACCTGAAAAGGCAGCCAACAGCTAAATTACTTTAACTACTGAAGTTCAAGTACGTACTTTGGAGCCCCGGCAGTTGTCGGGGCTTTTTTTTGAGGCTTGGTGATGACTTTCTGTGTTGGGCAAGGTTCAATCGCTAGGGTTGATACAAGGCATTTTCAGTGTAGCCCAATGAACCGCCACATCCGGTTTTAAGGCGATTCAACGCTGAGTATGTCAGAAATTGAGCATTTGCAGGATTTCACCAGCAGATTTTAATGTTACGTCTTGCATCCGCTGGATTCTCGAATTTTCAGCGGGACTTAACTTAGGGCTTCTTGAAAAAGTCAGAAATGCGGCAGATGCGAGCCGCTGGCAACGAAGCAGATGCTGTACTTCTGGCTAACGAAAAATTGAACTTCATGAATTTAGGAGTGCATGGATTTTCAGAAGCTAGACTAAAACCCTTGCATTAAGCCTCATTCAAACAGTGGCTAAAGAATACTATTGAGTGTTTTTCAGTAAACCCTAATTTAGTTCTCTGAATTGCATAAGCGGTAAACAATTTCTACCTCAAACCCCAAACTCTGTTGATTTCTTTTGGGTGCTAATCTCATTTTTTCCTTGACAATTCGGGCGAAATGGGCGAAGGGAATCCCGCAACTTTCCCCTTCCCGGCGTAAAGTTCGGGCTCCGGTCAATACCCCCAACTTGGAGCTTTCATTTGTCATGAACAGCCCGGTGAATAAGTGTGTGCATAAGTGGTTGAAAACAGCTAGAAGTCCCTATATTGTTGAGGTTCGTGACTTAAGTCGTACGTTTTTTTTTCGTTTCAGCATGCTTGGTAGACCTTAAAGCAGGCTGTGCCTCGAAGGCTCAAATGATGGGTTGCGCCACGGACTGCAGCCGGCAGCGCCCGGGGGAGCGTAGCGATCCGGGACTAAGGCGAAAGGCCGGGTGCCCGACCGGAAAATTGAGGCTTGCAAAGAGAGCAACCCGGGCAGGCGCCCAAAAGGAAATGAAAAAGGGCGACCACAGCGCTGTGCCGGTCACCCTTGTGCAGTGAGTTTCTGGTTTGACTTACTTCTTAGGCTTGGTGATTTTGTCTTTCAGGGTTTGTTCCCAACTGCTGCTGCCTAAGGTGGAAAGCTTGGCTTCAACGGTCGGCTTCCAATCGCTGAGGCCGTAAGCCCAAATGAGCACTCCAAGTCCTCCGTTGCTGAGACGACTATTGGGATTTAAGGCGGCGTCCCAAGCATGATCAATAAGTTTGGTATTGATTACAACTAAATCCTTGGCCAAGGCAAAGGCAGCGCGACGGGTATTGAATTCGAATGCGTTGCTGCAGAGATCGATGAGCGTATCGGCATAGTTTTTTTGTCCGTTGCGAATAGCATGTTTCAACCAGGTAATCTGCACGTTATGCGCGTTGTTGCCCACCACTCCTTTGGTTTTAGCCAGATAGCCATCAACCGGACCGAGGCTACAGAGCTTATCAAGAGCGGCTTCGAGCGTAACGTAGCTGGAGTCGCTCAGCAATTTTTCAACGGGTTTCACAAATTCCTTGGTCAGTGTATCGAGGTTTTGCAGGGCTGACTGGCGAATCTCCCAGCTGGGTGCGGCCAATGCTTCGGCGAAGAGTTTGCGACTTGACTTATCCTTATCGGGCGCTAAAATTTCTAAAATGGCCTTGCGTACGTAAACCGATTTTTCCTTTCTGAAAATGGTCTGAAGCTCTTTTCTGGTCTCTGCCAGCGGAAGATTTCCCATACTCAGCACGGCGTCGAGCCGGTCGAGCATGTGTGCGGCGTTGTTGGCCTGAGCAATCAGCATTTCGGTCGACTTCGGAAAATCGACCGCTTTCATCACCTCGTTGTTTGGATCGAAAAGCCAGTAAGCCACCTTTTTACCCGGCGTTAGCTGGATTTCAACGTTCGTTTCCTTCTTTTCAATCCACACTTTTTTCCGCGAAACCGTTCCATCGGCATACCAGACCTCAAAAACAAAAGGCATTTTAAACAAGCCGACAGCCGGCTCTTGCATTTGCTTTTGAACAACATTAAACACCACTGATTGAGCATTTTGAAGCGACCTCACGGTGTACGTTGGCTCTCCTCCGCGGTACACCCACTGTTCCCAGAACCAATCGAGCGACTGACCGGTGGTGGCATGAATGGAGCGGAGCAAATCGTGCGAGTCGACATTTCCGTAAGCGTTTCGCTCGAGGTAATGCTTCACGGCGCGGTTGTAATCTTCGCGCCCCATCACGTATTTCATCATTTCCAACACGACCGCACCTTTTGGGTACCATCGGGTGCTGCCCGCTTGAGAATGCGCAATGGGGAAAAGGTCACGCGAGGAGGCATTAAATGCTGAATTTTGAGCGTTTCGGCGCGCCATATCGAAATAATCCAGGCCCAGGGCTTCACGCTCATAAATCATGTTGTAATGCGTGGCAAAACTCTCCTGTAACCAGTGGTGCACGGGCGAAATGGCTGTAACCATATCGCCAAACCACTGATGCGCCAATTCGTGAGCATTCACGCCAACATATTTACGGTCGAGATAGCCACGGGCATCGTTGTAGAAAAAATCGCCAAACACCGTCGCAGTCGTGTTTTCCATGGCTCCGTAGAGGAAATCCTGCACCGGGATTTGCGAATACTTCTCCCAGGGGTAAGGCACGCCAATTTCCTGTTCAAAAAAGTCGAACATCTCCTTGCTAAAGCGGTACGTTGGCTCTACCCGATCGGCCTGATCAGGATAGTACCAAAGGTCCATGGCCACGCCGCTGCTGCTTTTCCGCGTTTCAATTCCATAATCACCAATGCCCAACATAATCAGGTAAGGCGCATGCGGATGTTTCATTTTGTAGTGCCAAAGCTGGTTGTTTCCCTGCTCGGGGGATGACAATAGCACTCCGTTAGAAAGCACCTTGAATGGCTTGGGCATCAACACTTTCACTTCCGATGTGATTTTATCGTTCATGTAGTCGAACATCGGAATCCAATAGCGGTTGTCGATGCCTTGCCCCTGAGTCCAGATCTGCTTGCGGGCCCGGCCTGTTGGGTCGTTCCAGCCAATAAAGTAGATGCCTTTTCTGGGTTTTGCCTCATAACGTATGCTCAATGTGTGTTGAGTACCTTGCGATAGCGTTCGGGATGGATACACCCAAATTTCTTCGGCGGTTTGCCGGTACCGAACCGATTGGTCATCCAGCTTTAGCTCCGACACCTGAATTTCAGGGGCATCAACATAGAATGAATCAACTTGCTTGCGCAGCGGATTAAACGTATGGGTTACGAAGCCTTTTACCAAACCTTGCTCGGGCACGAAGGAAACCTCCAACAACAAATGCTGGAAGTCGACAAAACGCTCGCGCGGCACCGAGGCACTGTCGTAAGGCAAGGTTTTGAATTCGGGCATTTTTACTTGAGTCTTCTGACTTTGTGCCGAAAATCCTGTAGCCAACAAGAAAGCAGCTGTTGCTACAAAAATGTATTGTTTCATGCTAATAAATGGCAGTGAATGGTTCTGAGTCGATGTATTTCCAACCGCGGTACATTCCGGTTGAGTTAAACGGGAGGCAAATGTTTCCATGTGCATCAATGGCAATAAGGCCGCCTTCACCACCGCGTTCGATGAGTTTTCGGTTCACAACTTCATGGCAGGCTTGTTCTAGGCTTAATCCTTTATATTCCATGAGGCACGAAAGGTCGTAGGCCACTACAGACCGAATGAAGAACTCTCCGTGGCCGGTGCAACTTACGGCGCAGGTGTTATTGTTGGCATAGGTTCCGGCGCCAATGATAGGGCTGTCTCCTGCCCTGCCCCATCGTTTGTTGGTCATGCCACCTGTTGACGTTGCGGCAGCGAGATTTCCAGCGGCGTCGCGGGCTACAGCTCCAACGGTTCCGAATTTCTTATCGGGAGGACTGGTCGAAACTGAGTGATCAAGGAAGGCGCCTTCTTCATGGATAACCTGCAAGAGCTGGTTGTAACGGAAATCGGTATGAAAATAGGATTCGGGTTCAAACTGAATTCCGCGTGCGCGGGCAAAATCTTCAGCGCCTTTGCCACAGAGCAGCACGTGTTCGGAGTGGTCCATCACCTCGCGGGCCAAAACAATTGGGTTGCGCACTCCGGCTATACCCGCAACAGCACCGGCTTTGAGCGTTTTACCGCACATCAGCGAGGCGTCCAGCTCATGGGTTTTGTTGTGTGTGAACACGGCACCTTTTCCCGCATTGAAGAGCGGGCAGTCTTCGAGCACTTTTACGGCAGCCATTGCGGCATCGATGGCCGATGCACCCGACTTGAGCAGGGCATCACCAGCCAAAAGCGCGTCTTGTAAAGCAGCACGGTACAGGGCTTCTGCCTCTGGAGTCATGGCAGACCGATCCAATGTACCGGCTCCTCCGTGTACGGCAATACCGGTCATTAAGCCTCTTCTGTAATGGTGATTTTCTCAATCAGGTCGCCTTGCCGAATTTGATCGACGATGTCGACGTTCTCGATTACCTTTCCGAACACGGTATGTTTACGGTCGAGATGCGCGGTATTGCTGCGGTTGTGGCATATAAAGAATTGCGACCCACCTGTATCACGTCCGGCATGTGCCATCGATAGCACTCCGCGGTCGTGGTACTGATTGCCCCCATCGAGCTCACATTTAATGGTATAGCCTGGTCCGCCGGTACCAATTCCTTTTGGACAGCCAGCTTGCACTACAAAACCAGGGATTACCCGGTGAAATTTGAGGCCATCGTAGAATCCCGACTGTGCGAGACGAACGAAATTGTCGACGGTTCCGGGTGCGTCATTTTCGAAGAATTCCACGGTCATATTGCCGTATTGAGTCTGAATGGTTGCTTTTTTCATGAGATTTTAATTCAGGGTTCGAAATTAGATGAATTTTTGGCAGGAACTTTGAAAGCGGAAAATCAAAACCGGAAGCTATGAAAACGACTACTCTCCTCCTCGGAACCCTGCTCCTTACCGAGATGGTAAACAGTCAGGTGATATTGCAGCAGCAAACCACAACTACAACCACAACAACCACGAATCCGGGTACATTCGTCAATCCAGGTATGATTCAACAACCGGGTGTGAATGTGCAATTTTGGTCACAACCTGGACTTGTCATGCAAGATCCTTTTATGCAGCCGGGCAATCAGTTTTTCACCGATCCACTCACCGGCATCATGTACTATACCGACCCTATGCAAGGGCAGTTCATGATAGATCAATGGGGGAACTATATTCCGGTTCAACAGCAAGTGGTTATACAGCAGCCCTTTACCCAACAGCAGTTTCAGTTTGTTAACCCGCAGCAACAGTTTTTCCCTCAACAACAATTTGTTCAGCCCCAGCAACAGTTTTTTCCTCAGCAGCAGTTTATTCAGCAGCAGCAGTTTATGGGGGTTGATGGCGGTACGTTTTCGATGATGATTCAGCAAATTTCCCAGCAAAGTTTCGATTCCAATCGCTTACAGCTGGCCATGCAAATTGTAAGCTCTAACCGTCTCACCTCAGCTCAGGTAACCGATATTGCCCGATTGCTCAGTTTTGAAAGTTCGCGTTTAGACTTTCTCAAGTTTGCTTACCCTTATGTTGCTGATCCGGGAAGCTACTTTTTGGTTAACAATGCCTTTAGCTTCAGCAGCAGTGTTGATGAACTCAACCGCCACATTATGGGTTTCCGATAGGCAATTGCTCCTCTCTATATCTTCCGAAAAGCCTCGCCCAAAGCGGGGTTTTTCCTTTTTGTCAATTGTCGAATTCTTCGGCTAAAACCTCCCCCAATTGCTTGGGCGTGATATTGGTTTTGAGCGCACCATTACGCGCGAGCGAAATTTCACCGGTTTGCTCCGACACCGCAATGGCAATGGCGTCGCTTAATTCACTAATCCCAACAGCGGCGCGGTGGCGAAGGCCGAGCTGAATGGGAAAAATGGCGTTTTCGGTTAGAGGCATTACACACTTGGCCGCTTTGATTCGGTTGTCGGAAATGATGATGGCGCCATCATGTAAAGGATTGTTCTTAAAGAAGATAGACTCAAGAATGCTGGCCGTTATCTCTGCATCGAGCCTTTCGCCGGTGTTGATGTAATATTTTAAGTCGGAGCGCCTGGCAATAACAATGAGGGCCCCGCACTTTTGAAGGGCCATACGCTGGCAGGCAGAAACAATGGCTTCGTAATGCAGATTGCCATATTGGGAGGAGCTAAAGCCCGACAAGGAACGGTAGTTTTCCCGGTTAAATAAACCCCGCGAGCCAACCATAAGCAAAAATCGACGAATCTCCTGTTGGAAGACGATAATCAATGCTATTGCGCCAACACCGATGAATTGCCCAAGAATAGTGGCGAGCAATTGCATGTTTAAGGCTTTCACGAAGAGCCAAAGCAGGTAAAACAGGAGAATACCAAAGAAAATATTAATGGCGGCGGTTCCCTTGATGAGATTGTATAGCTGATACAGCAGAACAGCAACAATCAGGATGTCAACCACATCGAGCCAATCTATGGTGATAAATCCAAAAACTGCCATCATTGCGTCAAAGATAACGGAGAAATGTAGAAATGGCGGATTAATTCCGGAGCTTGGGAATTCGCCCGGCTCAGCTTACCTTGGTCCGTTCATGGTAATGCAGGGATTTCTCTTTGTTTTCTGGCTCGCATTGATGGTGCTGGCCTTGTGGCGCCTGCCGATGTTCAGGTTGCCGGGCTTCGACAGGCGTACTGTGCCGATGCTTTTTATTTTGAAATGTGCAGCTGGAGCGGCTTTAATTGCCATCTACACTTTTTATTACACCGATCGAAAGACGGCCGATATCTACAAGTTTTTTGATGATGCCGCAGTAATTGCCCATCAACTGCCTGAACACCCTGAGCGTTATGTGAACCTTGTATTTGGACTTCAACAGGAGCCTGAGGTGGAGCAATTGCTCAGCAACTGGGCGCCACACAGCGAGCAATGGCTTCGGTTTAGTCAAACCACCAACAGTAATCTGTTCAATTCGAATCGGATTGTAACCCGAATTCATGCGCTGTTGTTTCCACTTACCGGTGGTTTCATTTTAACGCATTTACTATTCTTCAATCTGTTCGTGGTTGCAGCCCTTTGCTCTCTTAGCAGGGCGCTTATTGCAAAAGGATTGTTTTCAAACATTGGCCTGCTGAGCCTCTGGTGTATGCCATCGGTGCTGTTTTGGTGTTCCGGATTGTTGAAAGATAGTTTAGTGCTGGCCGGGCTGTCGTTGGTTTTTGCAGAGGTCATCAACACCCAACATACTTTGGCCAAAAGGTTAGTGGTCGGAATTCCAGCCTTTCTGCTGGTGTTGCTCACCAAATACTACATTGTGGCTGCCCTGGTTCCTGCCTTGATGTTTTTATGGTTTTTAGAACTTAAACCTAAGTTAAAGATAGCATCATTCATTTTATTAATAATCATACTATTAGGTTCGTTTTACGCGGGCTACACTGAGAACCTTGTACACATGCTTTGGGCCAAACGCGAGGAAGCGCTAAAATCGGCGGTATTGGGTGAGGCGCGGTCGATGGCTTTTTACACGCCTGTGGAAAGTTGGTCACAGTTTGGGGCCGAAGTTTTACCCTCGCTGTGGCGTGGATTGGTGGGGCCGCTCGGTGATACCTCTGGCGGA
Organism: Bacteroidota bacterium; assembly: GCA_027483445.1. Taxonomy (GTDB): domain Bacteria; phylum Bacteroidota; class Bacteroidia; order M30B66; family M30B66; genus CAMCXT01. The sequence goes on from JAIXUS010000025.1 coordinate 21,663, forward strand.
GGTCCTTTTGTGTGGATGGCCGCTGTAGAAAGTATAGTTCTTCTGCTTGGCTTAGGACTATTCCTTTTGCCCGGTGCTCCAGAGATAAGTCGTTTTGCCTGGTCGCTTATCGTGTTTACCCTCCTGTTGGCCATTATTGTAGGTTTTACCACTCCGGTAACGGGTGGATTACTCAGGTACAAAACAGCTTACCTGCCATTTTTGATGTATGCCTTTTCGGAACGTATAAAGGTAGGACGCATCAAAGGCTTTTTAACTCGTTCGCTAAGGCGGTAAGAGCAGTCTTGGCATCGCCAAAGAGCATAGACGTTTTGCTCGAATAAAACAGCGGATTATCGATACCGGCATAACCGGCATTCATTGAACGCTTGTTGACAATAACATGGGCGGCCTGCTCCACCTCAAGAATCGGCATGCCATAAATGGGACTGGAAGGATCGGTCTTTGCGGCCGGGTTTACCACATCGTTGGCCCCTACGATCAGTACCACATCAGTGGTGGCAAATTCCGGGTTGATGTCTTCCATTTCTACCAGTTTATCGTACTCTACATTCGATTCGGCGAGCAACACATTCATATGACCGGGCATACGACCAGCAACGGGGTGAATGGCGTATTTCACCTCTACGCCCCGACTTTCGAGCAAAAGCTCAATTTCGTGGATTACGTGCTGGGCTTGCGCCACTGCCAATCCATAACCCGGAACGATGACCACCTTGCGTGAGTAATTCATCAATACCGCAAGGTCAGAAACTTGAATATCCTTCACGGTGCCTCCTTCAGAAGCGCCGGCTCCACTACCCGATCCGCCGCCAAAAGCGCCAAAAATCACGTTGGAAAGCGGACGGTTCATGGCTTCGCACATCACAATGGTTAGTAGTGTTCCTGCCGAACCTACCAGAATTCCGCCGGTGAGCATGGCTTTATTGTCGTAAAGAAATCCGCCGCTTGCGGCAGCCAAACCGGTGAATGAATTCAACAGCGAAATAACCACAGGCATATCGGCGCCGCCAATCGGAATTACGAAGAGGATTCCGTACAGCGCCGCCAGCGCCAGCAACACGTAAAGCATCATGCTCGTGTTGAGGCTTCCTAAAATTACCATCATCGCTGCAAGTCCAATAACCACGAGCATCATCAAGGTATTGATAATGTTGTAGGAAGGTAAACGAATTGCTTTGTTCAGGGAGCCATTCAATTTGGCAAAGGCCACCATGCTTCCGGTGAAAGATACGGTTCCGATAACCAAACCTGCCAAAACGGCGATTAGCGCACCGGGTTGCTCTTTAAGATTTGGGTATTCGATGATTGAAATGAGCGCTGCACAGGCTCCACCCATACCATTGAACAACGACACAAGCTCGGGCATTTTGGTCATGGCTACCTTTTTCGCGGTAAGCCATCCACCTATGGTGCCCAATGCAATAGCCGCGAAAATTACCGCATAAATAACGGGCGAAACGGGCTGATCATGAAAGAGCAGTGTGCCAAGAATAGCCACCGCCATACCGCCGGCTGCTATGAGGTTGCCTTTGCGGGCCGATTTGGGATTCCCCATCAGCTTTAATCCAAACACGAATGTTACGGAAGCAATCAGATAGGCGATTTCAAGTAGCGCTTGATTCATGGGGATTTATTTTTTCTTCTTAAACATTTCAAGCATGCGGTCGGTCACCACAAAGCCACCTACAACATTGAGTGTTCCCAAGAGCACGGCCAGAAATCCAACCACCATTCCGGCGATATCGTCTGGTTGCAAATGAAGCATCACATAAATGGCACCTACAATCACCACTCCGTGGATGGCATTGGCGCCCGACATGAGGGGCGTGTGGATAACAGTAGGTACATGTCCGATAACCTCCACCCCAACAAACACCGAAAGGATGATGAAATAGATAAGGTTGATGTGCTCAGAAAGAAAGGTTGTTATAACTTCCATATTGGATAATTTACAGGTTATTGTTGGATGACCGTGGGGTGAACTCGTTTTCCATGATGAAGGATCAGCGAGCCTTTGGTGATTTCTTCATCCATTTCCCAGCGGAAGCCATCCGGTCCGGCGAGATGTTGCAGAAAGGTGGCAATGTTTCGGGCGTAGAGTTGGCTGGCATTCAGGGGTAGCAAGGCCGGCAGGTTCGACTCGCCGATGATTGTAACCCCTTCTTTGACTACGGTTTTATCGAGTTCACTCAGGGCGCAGTTTCCACCTTGTTCAACGGCCATATCGACGATTACAGATCCGCTTCGCATCGATTTAACCATGTCTTCGGTGATGAGCCTAGGTGCTTTTTTGCCCGGAATGAGGGCTGTGGTGATTACAATGTCGGCCTCAGCAACGTGTTTTGCGATGAGCTCCTGTTGTTTTCGCAAGAACTCATCAGACACACTTTTCACGTAGCCTCCTTCTGTTTTCATGCTTTCATCGGCCTTCACCTCGATGAATTTACCACCCAGCGATTCGACCTGTTCTTTTGTTTCGGGGCGTATGTCGCTCACTTCTACAATGGCTCCGAGGCGTTTTGCCGTGGCGATAGCTTGTAATCCCGCCACTCCGGCGCCCATAATTACCACCTTGGCTGGCTTAACTGTACCGGCGGCAGTCATTAAGATGGGAAAAATTTTCCCAAACGCATTGGCGGCGAGAAGTACTGTTTTGTAGCCTGCCAAGTTGCTTTGGGAACTGAGGGCATCCATTTTTTGTGCCCGCGAAATTCGCGGGATGGCATCCATGGCGAAGACTGTTAATCCACGCGCCTCACATGCAGCGACCACTTCGGGAGAGGTTGCTGCATAAAGAAAGCTAATGAGCACGGCGTCGGGCTTTATGAGCTTTACTTCGTCGGGCAATGGGGCATTAATCTTCAGCACGATGTCGGCCCCGGCCAGCAAGGTTTCGGCGCTGGCAAAAACAGTGGCGCCTGCGTTTTCAAAGTCGGTATCGCTAATCCAGGATTTACTTCCGGCGCCTGCCTGCACATGGATGGAGAAGCCTTTGGTACAGAGCTCCTTAACTACATCAGGACTTAGGGCAACGCGGGTTTCTCGCGCTTTGGTCTCGGTGGGTACGGCGATAATCACGGTGAGGTATTTTTACAAATGTACACGGATGCCCTTACGTTGCACATTTTGTTGAAAACTCGTTGTAATTGAGGGATAATGAGGAGAATTTCAGGCGTAATCTGAGGAGCGACGGGAGCAAGGGGGCAGACCCCACAGGGGCCGGCCGCGAGCCACCCTCCGAAGCAAAATTACAACCGTTCGAGCCCATTAGTCGGTTTATAAACATTTATAAACGTTTATAAACGTTTCGCATTTTCAGGCAACGGGATGCTTGAAAATGAAGTGCTTATAAATACAAATAGCAAAACTAAAGCAGAGAATCGGTTCGAGCTAGTCCTTTAAAATTTAGAACACCTTTAGTATCAAATAAATATCGAGCGGGTAAATTCTTGGCTTTGTAATGTTGGTGTTTTGAACATTGCAAAGCCCTTTGTGTTTCTAGTGTGCAGAATAGAACAATGAATCACAACAAACGAAAGCGCATATTGGAGTTACAGGCGGAGGAAGAACGCTTTCGGGAAAAGTTTCCAGATCTGCAGCAAGTCATCCGATCGATTGTGGTGGAAGTAACCTCCTGGCCTGAAGTTGAGCGCTCGAATTATGTGTACGGAGGAACGGAGTTCAGGATATTTAACCGGAACGTTGGACATATCCACTCAAACGGTTTGCTTGACCTTCCTTTTAAGAAGCAGGTGCGCGACCTTGTTATTGCTCATGGCATGGCCGACTGGCATCATTTCGGCAAAAAAATGATGTGGGTTAGTGTTAAAATTTCGGCTTCGTCGGATTTCCATAAAGTGAGGCCTCTGCTCCTACTTTCGTGCTTTATCAAAGCCCGCGACTACTTCGGACACTTCCCTGAGTTGGAACAGTTTCTCAGAACTGAGCTGGATGAGTTGCAGCTGCCATTGGAAATACTCCAATCTGCCGGATATTTGCACCCCCAACATGAACTCTGAAATTCAGCCTTACACCCTCGTTGTGGGTGCAAGCACCAATCCCGATCGCTATTCGTTTAAGGCCATCCGCGCACTGCGCGAAAACCACATACCTGTTAAGGCCTATGGCATAAAGGCCGGCCAAGTGTCTGATGTGACGATTGAAACGATGTTACCGACTTCAAATCCCGATACCATTACGCTTTATGTTGGGCCTGAACGGCAAACAGAGCTTATAGAACCACTGATTGCCCTTAAGCCACGGCGAATTATTTTCAATCCCGGAACGGAAAATCCTGAGTTTATTCGCAAAGCGCAACAAGCCGGCATCGAAACCGAGATTGCTTGTACTCTTGTACTTCTGGCTACTTATCAATACTGAATTCCCTCTCGTTCAGCATGAAAAATTTTACCCGCCTAATTGGCACGTTACTGCTTATTGTTCTTAGTTCCTCAGCCCTGTTCTCGCAGAAAAAGTTTACCCTAAGCGGTTATGTGAAAGACGATTCAAACGGAGAGTCGATGCCGGGAGCCAATGTGTACATCTCAGAAACCAAACAAGGTGCGGCCACAAACACCTATGGATTCTACTCCCTCACACTTCCTGAAGGAACCTACACGGTAAGCATAAGCTTCGTGGGGTTTCAAGATTTTAAACAAACAGTTCAGTTAAATAAGGATACTCGTTTGAATATCAATCTCAAAACGAAAAGTATTGAAGCCAAGGAAGTAGAGATTACCGGAACCCGTATCGAGCAGAATTTGAAAAGCACCGACATGGGACGTGTGGAGGTTTCTGTGGAGGAAATGAAGAAGCTTCCGGCGTTTTTCGGGGAAGTGGATTTGGTAAAAATTGTACAGCTCATACCCGGAGTAAAGAATGCCGGCGAAGGCAATACAGGATTGTATGTTCGCGGTGGTGGTCCGGATCAAAATCTGGTGCTTCTCGATGAAGCCGTAGTTTACAACGCCGCTCACCTTTTGGGCTTTTTCTCTGTTTTTAACTCTGATGCGGTAAAAACTGTCGACCTGCACAAAGGCGGAATGCCGGCTCAATATGGAGGTCGGCTGGCTTCAGTGCTCGACATCAGCATGAAGGAGGGCAACATGAAAAAGTTTCAACTCGATGGCGGAATCGGGCTGATTGCTTCGCGCCTCACTGCCCAAGGACCAATTAAAAAAGACACCTCTTCGTTCATTATTTCAGCACGAAGAACATATCTCGATGTTCTGGTGCAGCCCTTCATTAGAGAAACCTCGCCTACCAAGGGTTCGGGCTATTACTTCTACGATTTGAATACGAAAATTAACTACCGCTTGTCCGATAAAGACCGGCTCTTTATTAGCGGTTATTTTGGGCGTGATGTGTTTACGTTCAAAAGCACAGAAAGTGGCTTCAACATTCGTATTCCGTGGGGTAATGCTACCGTATCAACACGATGGAACCACCTATTCTCCAACAAGCTGTTCCTTAACACCTCACTCATCTTTTCTGATTATCAATTCGAGTCGAACGTAGAGCAAACTGCCTTTAAATTCAATGTGTTTTCGGGTGTTCGAGATTATAACGCCAAGATGGATTTCACCTGGTATCCATCATACCGCCACACGGTAAAATTTGGCGCCAACTACATCTACCACCGATTCACACCCAACAACGCAAGCGGCGAATTGGTGGGTGAAGCCTTCAGCCTTGGGCCCCCTGAGCGGATTTTCGCCCACGAATCAGCAGTGTATATTAGCGACGACTTCGACGTAAACGACAAGCTGAGAATCCACACCGGTTTGAGAGGTTCGATGTTCAATCAGGTAGGTCCATTTACCCGCTATCTAAAAGATGAACAAGGGTTTACCAACGATTCTATTGTTTACGACCGCGGCGAACCCATACAAACCTACCCCAACCTGGAGCCCAGGCTCATGATGCGGTATCAGCTTAATGGCAAGTCATCCATTAAGGCCTCCTACACAATGAACTACCAATACATTCACATTACGTCGCTGGCAAATCAGAGTCTTCCGACCGACTTGTGGTTTCCGTCTACCGCCCTTGTAAGGCCTCAAAAAGGCGTGCAGTATTCGTTAGGATACTACCGAAATTTCAAGGAGAACGCCTGGGAAGCCTCCATAGAAACCTACTACAAAACCATGGATAACCAGGTGGAGTTCAAGGATGGTACATTGCCTTCGGACGGACTGAACGACAATGTTGACAATTTCCTCACCTTCGGCCGTGGAGAAGCTTACGGAGCCGAGTTTTTCTTGAAAAAGTCGCTCGGCAATTTTTCCGGTTGGATCGGTTACACCCTATCGTGGACCACCAGAACGTTTCCGGAGCTAAACAATGGCAAAACCTTCTACGCCCGTTACGACCGCCGGCACGACCTTTCGCTGGTGCTGAGTTACGATTTAAATGAGAAATGGACGTTCGGAACCGTGTTCGTGTATGCAAGTGGAAACCTGATGTGGCTTCCGACAAACATCTATTATTTCGAAGGTAAGCCCGTGCTTCAGTATGGCGAGCGGAACAATTACCGCATGCCGGCTTACCACCGTTGGGACTTATCGGCCACCTGGTACACCCGACGAAGCGGTAAATACCGGGCAAACTGGAATTTCTCCATCTACAATGTGTATAGTCGCCTAAACCCCTTCTTTATTTACATTGATCCGGAAGGCGACGTGACAGAAGGCACGTTTGAAAACAATGCAAAGATGGTTTCTTTGTTCCCCATTATTCCATCGGTAACCTACAACTTCAGCTTCTGATGAAAACTCGCATATTCCGCCTCTGGGTCGCGTTTGGACTTACGATTCTTGTTTTTGGAATGAGCGCTTGCGAGCGTGAAATCGAAATAGAACTGGAGGGCACCGAACCAACCATTGTTGTAGAAGGCTTGATTGAGGCTGATGAAAATCCTCGGGTGCTGATAACCAAGAATCGCGGGTTTTTCGGCGACTTTCCCACCGATTTCGCCGCATTGCTCGACACCTTCATTCTTCAAGACGCTACTGTAAGTATTACGGTTGATGGCACCGAGTATCCACTTGATTTTGTGGTGAATCCATTTCAATATCCGTTTGCCTATTACACCACTGATGCATTCGTTGGTGAGGTGGGAAAAAGCTATTTTCTTCGTGTCCAAGCCTTGGGTAAAACCGCAACAGCAAGCACCAAAATTCCACCGGCAGTGCCCATCGACAGCCTGTACTTTGGCCTGAATGTATTTAATGCCGATGAAGACAGCCTTGGCTTTTTGTATGTGGTATACACCGACCCCGATACACTTGGAAATGCCTACAGGCTTTATGCCCGACGCAATAGCGAACCTCAGTTCTTCCCTGTCGAAGGTGCAATTACCAACGATCAATTCATCAATGGAAGAACGGTTACTTTTTTCAGCGGACAAAGCGAAAAGCCCTTCGCACCGCAGGATACATTCATTGAGTCGCAGTTTTTCTACACCCTTGGCGACACCATCTACATGAAATTCTGCAGCATTGGCTCGCGTGAATTCCAATTCTACAATACTTTTGAAGCCGCAACCGGCACCAATGGCAACCCTTTCGCCTCGCCTATTCTTATTCAATCGAATGTGAGCGGCGGCTTGGGGCTGTGGTGCGGACAATCGTTTTATCTCGACACACTGATTGCTACACAATAATACAACTATGGAAACAGAACACGTTGATTGCCTAATCATTGGCTCCGGCCCGGCCGGATATACCGCGGCCATTTATGCGGCACGCGCCGATTTGAAACCGGTTATGTATCAGGGCCTACAACCCGGTGGACAGCTAACAATCACTACTGAGGTTGAAAATTACCCCGGGTATCCACAAGGTACGCATGGACCGAAAATGATGGAAGATTTTGAAGCCCAGGCTCGCCGATTTGGTACCGACATCCGCTTTGGTTTGGCCACAAAGGTCGATTTTTCTGGTCCAACCCATAAGGTATGGATCGAAGACCAACGGCTTATTGAAGCCAAAACAGTAATCATTGCAACCGGAGCTTCGGCCAAGTGGCTGGGACTCGAAAGCGAGCAGCGTCTCAATGGTTTTGGCGTTTCGGCTTGCGCGGTGTGCGATGGATTCTTCTATCGCGGTCAGGAAGTGGCCATTGTTGGTGGAGGCGACACAGCAGCCGAAGAAGCCAGCTACCTCGCCAAACTGTGCAAGAAGGTTTACATGATTGTACGTCGCGACGAGCTCCGCGCTTCAAAAGCCATGCAGCATAGGGTATTTAACACACCCAACATCGAAGTAATCTTCAACACCGAAACCCTCGAAATTTTGGGTGAAAATGGAGTTTCTGGAGCCCGCTTCCGCAACGTGAGCACCGGCGAACAGTTCGAGTTACCGGTTACCGGATTTTTCGTAGCCATCGGCCACACGCCAAACTCAGGCATCTTCAAAGGCTGGCTCGATATGGATGAAAGCGGATACATCAAAACCATTCCCGGAAGCAGCAAGACCAATGTTTCAGGCGTTTTTGCCTGCGGCGATGTGCAGGACCACATTTACCGCCAAGCCGTAACAGCTGCCGGCAGTGGATGCATGGCCGCCCTCGACGCCGAACGCTACCTCGCAGCAGTAGAGGTTCCGGCGTAAAAACAGCATTCAGAACCGCTTAAACAAAAGGAGTCAGGATTTAATCCGCGACTCCTTTTTTATTGGGGCGCCTGCCCGGTTAGCCTCGGTTTCCAAAACAGGCCACTTTATCGGGCACCGGGTCTTTTGTTCCTACTCCTCGCCTGCTCCGCTCCGCTCGCGGCTGCGGGGTATCCACGCCAGTCCCTGGCGCAACTGCATCAATTAACCAATGCTGAACTGTTGGCCCAGCACTTCGCTTGCCCGAAAATTCACGGCTTTTGCTCTTACCTTGCCTGCCGTTTTCAAAGCCTTAGCCTCACCACGATGCGAAGTTGCGCTACAGCAGCTGCATCGCGAAAAATGAAATGTAACATGCAAAACCTTCGTGGCTTTTTCGCGCGCAATCCGCATTATCTCTTCCGGCTCGACTGCCTGGGTGCGGCACTTTCGGCCTTCACCTTAATGGTTGTTTTGCCCCGTTTCCCTCAACTCATTCGAATGCCCGAACAGGTGCTCATGAGCCTGGGTATACTTGCCCTTGCACTCGTACTTTACTCTGGTTTTTGGGCTTTTCAAAAACCTGCGAAACCCGCAAAATGGCTGCGATTACTTGGAGCACTCAATACCATGTATGCCTGCATAACCTTAATTCTGGTTGCGATACACAACAACGTGCTTTTGGCGCCCGATTACCTTTACTTCAGCGTCGAATCAGCCATCATCTTCTGCCTGGCTTTTCTCGAATGGAAGGTGGCAGAATCTTTATCTTGAATTGTGCAATAAACCTCGTCTTTCCGCTAATCAAGCACCATTAACGTGCGTAGGTGCTTTAGGGTGTTTCAAGCACTTCAACCTTCACTTTCACCAAACCGGCACCCACCATGTTAAGCTCCTTGGCTGCAGCTTTTGAAAGATCGATAACCCGGTTTTTCCCTTTCATACCGCGGTCGTTAACCTTTACAATTACAGACTGGTTGTTCCTTAAATTCGTAACCCTCACTATGGTCCCAAAAGGCAGGTGTTTGTGCGCCGCGGTGAGGCTATCCTGGTGAAAAACTTCACCACTGGCGGTTTTTCGGCCATGAAACTTATCGGCGTAATAGCTCGCAATACCGGTGTCGGGATTAGCCTTCGGACGTGCTTGTGCCTGAACATCCTTCACGCCCAAACACTGAAAAAACAGGCCGCAAACCACGAGGCTTCTTGTGAAAACTTGCATAATCGAAACTAAAATTAAGAAGAAATCGGTCTGCAAGCCTTAATTGTGTAAGGTTTTGCCTGTTTTTGAGAAATGTATGGCATACAACATTCGCCATTGCAGGCTGTTTCGTAGCTTGGCCACGGCCGAAATTATGCAATCCTCAAAACCACTCATTTTACTTACCGGTGCCTCAGGCTTAGTCGGGTCGCACACGCTTAGCGCACTGCTCAACCGTTCTTTTCAGGTTCGATTGCTTTCCCGAAATCCGGCTATGGACGAGCAGCTCATTCGCCCTGTCTTGAAACATTATGGTCATGAAAATGCGGAGCTCCAATTTTTTCAAGGTGATTTACGCAATTTAGGCACTCTTGAAGATGCCTTGGATCAGGTGCAGGCTGTCATCCACACCGCCGCGCTGGTGTCGACCGACCCTCGCGACCAACAACTGATGCATAAGACCAATGTAGAAGGTACTGCCAATCTGGTAAACCTCTCGTTAGATATGGGCGTTCAGTGGTTTTGTCACCTCAGTTCGGTGGCCACGCTTGGCCCAAATCCCGATGGTTTGGTAGATGAAGATTACTTTTGGAAACAACAGAAGTCCAGTACCGCATACGCCATCACCAAATACCAGGCAGAACAAGAGGTTTGGAGGGCTAAAGAAGAAGGATTAAATGCCATGGTCGTCAATCCTTCGTTTGTGGTAGGGCCATCGCTTCGCGACACCTCCTCCAGCCGCCTTTTCAATGCCCTTGAACGTGGATTGCCCGGAATTCTGAAGGGCGAATCGGGTTATGTTGATGCCCGCGATGTGGCTGAAGCCATAGTAGAATTACTTGTGCGCAACGAACATGGATACAGGCTAATACTAAATGCAGAAAACCTGAGTACTGAGCACTTTGTGGCCGAAATTTGTGAACAAGCCAAACTGAAAAAGCCCAGGGTAATCGAGTCGTCTATTGGACTCAATTTGGCCTTGTTTGTTTCCACGATACAGCGACTATTCGGCAGTCGCAGCGCACCGCTTAGCCGCGATTTAATTCGTATGTCGACTTCAAAAAACCGTTACGATAACGCGCTTTCTGTTCAGCGCCTCCAGATGCAATACAACCGCATCACTGAGGCCATTCGAAACACGCTTGAGTTCAGGGCGCATTACAAAATTGGCTAATGCCATCGGGTTTTGATGCACCTACCACCTTACCAGGGCGCTGGCCCAGGTAAAGCCGGAGCCGAAAGCGGCCATGCACAGCAAATCGCCCGGCTTGAGTTTCCCGGCTTGCACGGCTTCACTCAGCGCAATGGGAATGCTTGCCGCAGTAGTGTTTCCGTAGCGCTGAATGTTGTTAAACACCTTCGCTTCGGGCAATTGCAGCTTCTCGCGGATGTATTCCGAAATGCGCAAGTTGGCCTGGTGTGGAATGAGCAAATCAATGTCGGAAGGCTTGCAATCATTGGCCTTTAAGGCTTCATCAATTACTTCGGCAAAACGGGTTACCGCATGTTTGAATACAGCCTGGCCGTTCATGTGTGGCAACAGGCTTCCATTGTCGAGCATCTCGTGGGTGAGGCGTTGCTTCTGCAAGCTTCCCGGGTGACGCATATACAGCTCTTCGGCATGGGTGCCGTCGGCATGCAAATGTGTAGAGAGAATGCGGTGTTCGGGCGATGTTGTAGCCTGGAGAACAACTGCACCCGCGCCATCGGCGAAGATCACGGCCATGTTGCGACCGCGCTCGCTAAACTCCACCGCATTCGACTGAATTTCGGCGCCAACCACTAAAGCTGTCTTGTAGGTGCCGGTGCGGATGAACTGGTCGGCTACACTCAGGGCATAAATGAAACCGCTGCACTGCATCTTCAGGTCGATGGCCGGAATGCCCGGTACGCCAAGTTCGCGCTGCAGCAGCACACCCGAACCGGGAAAATAATACTCAGACGTGATGGTGGCAAACACGATCAGGTCGATTTGCTGCGCTTCAACTCCGGCTTGCTCCATGGCCATCCGCGCAGCGCGCGCACCCATATTGGCTACTGTGTCTTTGCCTTCCTCAAAATACCGACGCTCTCGAATGCCCGTGCGATCTACAATCCACTCATCGCTTGTGGGCATGATGGCGGCTAAATCGTTGTTGTGGATAACCTGCTCGGGTGTGTAATGCCCGCACCCTTTAATGATACTGTAATAACTCATTGTTCAATTGTTGGGAGGCTGGCAATATCGAAAAAAGGCCACACCCTTCGCCACTACCGGTGAAAAATCCTGAACTGCCCTAAGTGACGTCCATCCATCCCGCGAAGCGAAAAATGGTAAAGCCCTGAAGCCATCCCCGCAAGGGAAAAAACAGCCTCAGTACCAGGCTCCACGAGCCTTTGTGCCAAAATTTGCCCCAAGGGCGAAACACACATCACCAAGCCTTGTAAGGGAGACTCACAGCGCACCTGTTCGTTGGTGTGTTGCCATGCTACACGACTTTCAGGCTGATTCGCTGAGAGATTCAGCAAGCAATCGCCCTGGTATAATGTGTCGCCGTTGAGTGTGAAACTGAGCAAGTTATAGCTGCACTCCGGACAACCATTGCGGCAGATTGCACTCAAAAAACCGGAGCTTGGCCCTACACCTTCAATGAGCCAGTTGGCCAAAGGATACTGCGAAAAGCTTACCTGCCAACGTTTGCGCCACAGCGACCCAATACACACCGTGTCGTAAAGCTGATAGCCGGGAGGCGAAATTCCACACGAAGGGTATGGCGTAAACTGCTCAACCGACCCGCCGGCACCGAGGTTGAAATCGTAGAGCAACTCGTCGGGATTACTGAACTGCCGCTTGTAAAACCTGCGGCCCTGTTCCCTCAGCAAGGTGTAAAATATACTGGTTTGTGTGGTATCATAACTCCAGTAAGCCGAACCCGAAGTATCGTAGCTTAGACTACCACTTACGCAAAAGCCGGTGTTGAAAACCTTATAATAAGCGGTATCGTTGACCAGCGTATCGCCGGTTATGTGAAAAGTGCTGTAGCAGAGCGTGTTGGCACTAAAGCCCGACCAGGAGTAACGCTGATGCCATCGTGCTGTTGAATTCAGATAGGTTTGTGCACGCAAGGCCATCGACATACCCAGGCATACAAGGAGAATAATGAAGACCTTACGCATTAGCTTACCCGGAGTTTTTCTTTGCGGTACAAGGCCGGTGTAAGTTGGGTGAAGCGGCGAAAAATGACCACGAAGTGATTAAAGTTGTTGAATCCGCAGCGCAACGCCACGTCTAAAACCGTATAGCTACTGTGCATGAGCAGTCGGCAGGCCAGTTTGATGCGTTCGCGGAGAATAAACTCCAGAGGCGAAAGGCCAAGCTCGCGTTTGAAGCTGCGGAAAAAGTGCGGGCGACTCATGCAGGCAATGTCGCTCAGTTTGTCCATGCTGATGGCTTCGGTGAGATGCTCCTTGATGTAATGGATCACGTAGGCCATGCGGTGGTTGTTCATGCGCAGCGAGTACTGGTCGATGAGCAAGTGGCGCGCCTGGGTTTGCATGAGTCGAAGTAGCAACTCGTGCAATGCGAAGCGGGCAAAGGTGTCGCGCGATTGGTTTTCTTCGCGCGATAGCTCAATCAGCCGGTTTAGCGTTTGGGCAACCTCTGCACTGTTTTCGAGGTGGTATTGGTTTAAGTCGATGCTCCACACATCGTTGTGCTCGCATTTGGGCAAGGCTTCGTTGAAGTGGTTTACCGTGTTTTCGATGATTTCGTTCGAAATCGTAAGGGCGATACACTGCGTGGGATTGCCTTCAGCGGCTTCGGGAAAATCGATTACCATTGGCGCTTCTGAGGGTAAAATGAGCGATTCGCCGGGGTAAAACTCGAAAGCCTCTTTGCCTTGGAGGTGCATCACTTTTTTACCGCGAAGCATAGAGGCCACCACCGGTTCGTGGAAGCGGAGCAGCACCTGATCGGCCACCGTATGGGTTTCGAAAACATTCAGCTCGCAGTCGGCAAAAGCCTTCACACTGCGGTGCTCAACCGGCGTGCTCAAGGCCCTGTGCGGCGTTAAAGGCACAGTTTCGGGAACATACTTATACAATGTAGTTTGATTTAGGGTAAAGCAATGTAGCAATTAATCGACATACGGCAGGTGAAGTATTGTATCATTTTGATACTATCCTTCACCAAGCAGCTACGATTCTGCACCCGATAAGGCCTCCATGGCGCATAGCTTTGAATCAATCAAAAACTACACGCTTTATGGAAACCCTCACAGAAAAAAGAAGCAAGCTCGTAGCGCGTCCACAACTCAAGGAGCAATACGGCAATTACATCAACGGTACCTTTCAGGAGCCCCTTTCGGGCGAGTATTTCGACAATGTGTCGCCCATCGACGGGAAGGTGCTCACCCGGGCAGCCCGCTCCAATGCTGCCGATATTGAACGGGCGCTTGATGCAGCCCATGCGGCATTCCCCATTTGGTCGAAAACCTCGGTAACCGAGCGGAGCAACATCCTCCTCAAAATCGCCGATGTGATGGAGGCCAACCTCGAACTCCTGGCTGTGGTCGAAACCCTCGACAACGGTAAGGCCATCCGCGAGACCCGAGCGGCCGACCTCCCACTCGCCATAGACCATTTCCGATACTTTGCCGGGGTGATTCGCGGCGAAGAAAGCGGCGTTTCGGAGCTTGACTCCACTACCCTTTCGCTCAATATTCATGAGGCCATTGGCGTGGTTGGACAAATTATTCCCTGGAATTTCCCCCTGCTCATGGCGGCCTGGAAAATTGCTCCGGCACTTGCGGCAGGCTGCACCGTGGTGGTTAAACCCGCCGAGCAAACCCCTACCAGCATTATGGTTTGGCTCGAACTGGTGGGTCATCTGCTCCCCAAAGGCGTGCTCAATGTTGTTACAGGCTTCGGTCTTGAGGCCGGAAAACCCCTCGCAACCTCTACCCGCGTGGCCAAAGTAGCCTTTACCGGTGAAACAGGCACAGGCCGATTGATTATGTCGTACGCCTCCGAAAACCTGGTACCCGTTACGATGGAACTTGGCGGTAAGTCGCCCAACGTGTTTTTCCCATCGGTAATGGATGCCGACGACGAATTCCTCGACAAAGCCGTTGAAGGCGCCGTGCTTTTTGCCCTCAATCAGGGCGAAGTGTGTACCTGCCCGAGTCGTATGATTGTTCACGAAAGCATTTACGAACGGTTTATGGAACGTGTGATTGAGCGCACCAAGCAGATCAAGGTGGGCAATCCGCTCGACCCCGAAACCATGATGGGCGCCCAGGCTTCGAAGGAGCAATTCGACAAGATTCTCTCGTACCTCGAAATCGGGAAAATGGAAGGCGGACAAGTGCTTACCGGCGGTACCGCCCGTTACGTGAACTCAGGCTGCGAAAATGGCTTTTACATCGAGCCCACCATTTTTGCCGGAAAGAACCACATGCGCATTTTCCAGGAAGAAATCTTTGGTCCCGTGGTGAGCGTAACCACCTTTAAGACGACCGAAGAGGCCATCCGCATTGCCAACGACACCTCATTTGGCCTCGGGGCCGGTGTGTGGACCCGCGACGCGCATGAGATGTACGAAGTGCCGAGGGCCATTCAGGCCGGCCGCGTGTGGGTAAACTGCTACCATGCCTACCCTGCGCATGCTCCCTTTGGCGGGTACAAAAAGTCGGGCTTTGGCCGCGAAACCCACAAGATGATGCTGAACCATTATCGCCAGAACAAAAACATGCTCATCTCCTTTAACAAGAACAAGTTGGGCTTTTTCTGAGGGCTGCCTTTTCCAGCGGCAAAAACCGGGATGCGCAAGCGTTCCGGTTTTTTTATGCAAACCGGCCGCCTAAACCGCAAAACCAGGAGCTTGCAGCGAGGGAGAATAATAGTAATAAGCCCCAAGCGCAAGATAACACTGCTGCGCTTTTTTCTTTGGGCGTTGCCGCAGGTTAGCCTCACAATTCATCCCGGGTTTCGGGCTGCGGCCGCGTTTTCCGCTGCAAGTCCTCGCCTGCTCTGCCCCCACGCCGCTCCGTGCCGGGCGCAGCGCCGCAGGCTGTGGGCTTTACGCTGCAACCGCTAACGCGGAGCTCGTATTAAACTTGAGCGTTTAGAGTTGGCACACAGCTCAACCGAAGCATTGAGCCTGGCAGAGCTATACACGCAACAGAGGCGAACAGTAAGGTGTGGGCCCGCAAACCACACCTCAAGGTACAAGTGTGCGAACCCACCCCCAAAATGGAATGATTTTCGAACCACAAGGGCCCCCACAAGTCGATGCTCGCCTGAAGCAGACACACGCATAAGACTGATAATCAAATCAATTAATTGAAGCAGCCGCTTAAGGCTGTATTTGTATTTTCAAAAAACAGACTTAACTTGCGCATTTCAATCCAAAACGGAAGTATAAGTAAACAAACATGCGGATATATACTAGTTATGGGCAACTCTATGAGACGACCAAGAAACGGACGGGAACCACCAGACGACTGACTTTAAAAGCTCAGTTGACAAGCCAATGGACAACTATAAAACCATTGCACATTGACAATTTTCAAACTTTAAAATCAAATAAATAAAAATGGACAATTCAACAACACAATCAAAATGGTATGACAAGACTTGGCTTGTTATCGTTCTCTGCATCGTTTTCTTTCCTGTGGGACTTTATGCTCTTTGGAAAAATCAATCAATCTCAAAAGGTTGGAAAATCGGTGTGACAGTAGTAATAGCTTTAATAGTTCTTGCTCAACTTGGCAAAGACGACAAAGGTGGCTCTTCAACCGCAGACAATTCATCGTCAAGTTCAAACGAACAGACAGAACAAAAAACAGAAGCACTAAAAGGTGTTGGAGTTGGCGAAGTTCTTCACACTGACTACTTTGACATAACAGTAAATATGGTAAGTTTAGAAGACCGAGTAAATACAGGAAATGAATTTGCCGACCTAAAACCCGAACAAGGCAATATGTATTTAATCATAAACGCATCATTCAAAAATACAGACAAGGAAAGTCGTATGCTTATGGACGGTTCGGTTTGGATTAACTACAACGGTAAAGACTACGAGTTTGACAAATCTGAAACAGTTATGCTTGAAGGTTGGGGACTTCTGCTTGACCAAATTAATCCTTTGACAACCAAGACAACAAACTTAGTCTATAAAATTCCTGCTGAAATTAAAGGAAACGCATACTGGCAACCAGGACGTGCAGACAGCGACCAAAAAATCTTGCTTGGAAACTTAGAATAATGCGGACAAAAGAAGAGCAGCCCATAACAGCGCATAATCGCCAGTTGAGTTTTGGGGGAAAATTTGAGCTCTCGGTCCTTTGGAAATTTCGTGGTGAACTGATAACTTTCGGTCAACAAACCCAACCGGCGTTTATGCGCGAACCGTTACCGGTCATGCTAAAAGACGACAGTGCAACAATAAAACAACAGAGTAAATGAACAAACAAGCCAACGCTTCAGCAAAATCAAAAGAGCTGCAACCCATCGCACAAGCCGAAACAGTTGCAGCACATTTGCTTTTGCCCCAATGCACTTGGCAGCAGCGAAAAGTCACTTTTACTAGATTAATCCTGTTTGTTTATATATTTCTTTCAACAACTTTTTCAACTTTTGCCCAGACAAACCCACGACATGTTAAGGTGAGCGGTTATTATCGTATAGACGGAACTTATGTTCAACCATATTTCAGGACTGCACCTAACTCAACAAACAGAGACAACTTTTCGACAAAAGGAAATACAAACCCCTATACTGGTAAACCTGGGTGGATAGAGCCTGACAGTAAATACAATACATTTTATTACAGCACTTACACCTACCCTACTAATAAAAGCCCAAGTAGTTATACAACAACTTCTACGGCAAAAACCAATCTTCCAATACAATTCAAGAACCGGACATACATTGAGGATGAATATGGAGGTTATTCATCCTATTTGACAGTAAAAGATGAACGGACTTATAATATTTACGATATGAAAGACGAACTCATCTTATATCTTGTTATCAATCATCGTGGCGACTGGCGAATTTTTGACAGCAATTGGATTTATATTAAAACTATATTTGTAGAAACAGTAAAATGAGAATAGGTATAATCATCATATTGACTTTTTGTTTGAGCAAGCTAACGCTTGCCCAAACAACTTATGAAAGCCCCTTAGGCTTTACACTAAGCTTTGACAAAACTTGGAAACGATTACCTAAAGAGGTTTTACAACAACGAATGAAGGATGTAAAAGACTTTTTAGAGTATAGAAAGGATATTCAATTTGATGCTTGTTATCAGAAAATTGGAAATGCTGATATGGATTACCCTTATATACTTTTTAAAAATGTTTATGCGACCACATCAAATGAAGATGAAATTAAAAAGGTTCAGGAATACTTCACTGATAAACCACAATTCGAAAAAGTAATTGAAAACCTTGTTAATGGAAAATTTGGAGTAGAGCTTAAAGTAGGAAAGAACTACTATGATGCTAAGAATAAAATATTAATATTCACCTTTGACTTTGGAATAAGCATCAAGGGAAATTTAGTCGGAATGTTTGCTTTCTACTTTGGCAAAAATGCTAGCTTAATGACCTATTGCTACTCTTATAAAGACGAATTTAAGTATGACCAAAAAGAATTTCTAGACATCATCTATTCCATAATAGATAAAGGAATGGTGAACACAATGGATAGCTATGTTTCAAAACATGACCTTGCTGTAAAATATTACAATGATGGCAAAATGCAATCAGAAGCAGGAAATCGTGAAGCAGCTATAAGTCTTTATACAAAAGCTATTGAAAACTATCCCGTGGAAGATAGTTATATGAAGTCCGAAGCATATTATAACAGAGGATTAAACAAACGTTATCTAAATAATTATAAAGGAGCAATTGCGGATTATACAGAAGCGATTAAACTCCGCCCCGATTATTATAAGGCATACAACAACAGAGGATTTGCCAAACTTCAAATTGAAGACTACGAAGGGGCAATTATAGATTTTAGCCAAACAATCAAGTATGACAACTACAATACTGAATTTACCAATATGGCACTAGGTAATAGAGGTATTGCAAAATTGTCACTTGGGCAAGAAGGTTGTCCTGACTTGAAAAAGGCTATCGATTTGGGAAATAAGAATGTGATACAAGCCTACAATGAACTTTGTAAATAAATCAAAATCAAAAATTACTAACAATTAAAATCAAACAACATGTTTCAAAATCCATTTTCATTTGACGGACGTATCAGAAGAACTGAATACGGATTAAGCTTTATCATCTATGTGGTGGTAGCAGTAATTGTAAACGCCATTATAGAAAGTAGCCGTGATGCTGCAATTCTTGGATTGGCTTATATCCCTATGCTTTGGTTTCTTTGGGCACAAGGAGCTAAAAGATGCCATGATGTTGGCAATAGTGGTTGGTGGCAACTTATACCATTCTATGTTTTTTTGTTATTATTCCAAGACGGACAACCCGGACCAAACCAATACGGTGAAAACCCAAAAGGCATTCAATCAATTGGTGGGCAAACCTTCCAAGGTGGACAAAATACAGGAACATCAGGCGGTTATCAAGGAGGTTACAGCGGAGGACACAATAACCCAACGACAAATTATTCATCAACTGAAAACCCATCTAACTCTGGCGGTTACAAGGACGGTGACTTATACAAATAAAATCAATCAAAATGCACGACATTAGAAATCTTACAATCAGCAGCACAAACCCCTGCTTACTTGTTTACTTAATTGACCAAAGTGGTTCAATGAATGAAAAATTCGGAAATGCTTCACATACTAAAGCGGTTGAAGTTACTAATGCAATCAACGACATTTTATATGAAGTTGGTTTACGTTGCATTGGAAGCGGGGGCGAACTCAAAAACCGATTTGAGATTGCGATTATAGGGTATGGTAAACAAGAAAATGTTGTTCAATCAGGATGGGAAGGACAACTATCAGGAAAATGGGTAGTCTCAATTAAAAATATTTTTGAGTTTCCACTTGGACAAGAAAATGACAAACCTATTTGGATTAAGCCTTATTCTGTGAGTAATACACCAATGACAAAGGCTTTTGAAAATGCTAAACGCCTTTGTAATGACTGGATAAACTGGGGAAACCATAGAGACTGCCATCCGCCCATCATTATTAACATAACTGACGGTGAAGCTACAGATGCTGGAAGCAATTTTAATGCTTTAAAAAGTCAAGTAGAGCAAATAAAAAGCTTGAGAACAAACTACGGTTCTGTCAGCATTTTAAATATCCATATTTCGACAAGAGCGGGCGACAAATTGTTGTTTCCTAGCGAAGTGAATACTGGTGACAAATTTGAAAGACTTCTATTTGAAATGTCCACGCCACTAGATGAAAACATGATAAGAATTGCCCAACAAAAAGGGTATGACATTCGGCATAATGCAAAGGGTTATGTTTTCAATGGTAACGCTACAGACTTAATAAACTTTTTAAATATCGGAACTCCACAATAATGGGCATTACAGTTTTACAACTTCATAAAAGATCGTCTTATGAATTTAAGCACATACAAGACAAGTGTGCCATAAATTCAGAAAGTAAAACATTTGCCCTAGCAGATGGAACAACTCAGAGTTTCAATTCAGAAATTTGGGCAGAGATAATTACGAAAGGATTTGTAACAAATCCAATATTCAATGCAAAAGAGCTTATAACTTCATTTCTAAAGCAAGTAGATGAATACAAAAATGTAAAATTTGAATTTAGCACTAATCCAGCCAAAGCATCATTAGAAAAAGCCAAACAAAATAAAGGAGGTACAGCCACCTTTATCGGTTTGCAACTAAAACTAAATGAGCAAAAAATTAAAGTAATATCTTGTGGTGACACTAATTTGTTTTTACTGAATTCGGATAATAAAATCAATCCTTTTCCATTTGAGGATATAGATAGTCTGGATGCAAACAATTTTTTCATCAATACCGAACATCTTTTACAAAATAAAATTGATGAAACATTTTTTAAGCAAAGAACCCTTGAATGTTCTCCAACTGATATTCTGATTTTGGCGACAGACGCTCTTAGTAGGCTTATTTTGAAAATGCCATCAACGATAACAGAGTTGTTAGGAATTAAAACATTTGAGCAATTGCATGAATTCTGTTTAAAATATTGGGACAGTAAAGAGCTTCAGGAAGACGATATTTCGGCTATCATTATTCCACTTAATAAAATGGCTGATTTAAAACTAATTCATCCGCCAAAAGACTTTTCTTTTCCAAAAGAAAAGGAAGAAGAATTTATCCCAACATCATTACATCAAAAAAATCAAAACAATTATACAGATATGGAAATGAACGAAATCCGAAACCAATTTAATGGGTTTGCACAAGACTTACATCAGGTCAAAAAAAAACTCAAACTGCACGAAATGCTACTGATGTTAGCAATTAGCTTTTTGATGGTAAACATACTAGTAATGTATTTCTGGTTTCCAACGAGTTCAAAAGATGAAATTTCAAATGCGAAAGGGAAAACAGAAAATGTAATTATTGAAAAGTATGAAAATACTATTAGTAATTTGGAATCAGAAATCCAAACACTTAAAAGTAAAATCACTGATTTAACTCAACCAAAGGAAGAGCCCCAAAAAGAAAAGATTGAGCCGACCAAAACAACTAAAACCATATCCAAGGAAGAAGCGAAGAAGAGACAGGAAGTGTTGATTAAAGCTGGATATAAAGTAACCGCAGATGGCATATGGGGAGCACAATCTGAAAAAAACTGGAATGAATATCTACAAAAGAAAAAAGATAAGAAGTAGTAATGGCTAAGAATTATCCAACCATTGGTGAATACAACCAACTTATACAAAAAAAAGGCGGTAGTGCTTTTAGGTCTTTGAATGGTATAAATCTAATTCCATCAAGAACATCACCAATTAAGGTTTACTTATTTGGTTCAGGTGCATTTGCAGCAGTCTTTAAAGGTTCGCTGAATGATAAAACATATGCTATTAGATGTTTTTTGTCAGCTGAAGACGAAACAATAAATCGTTACAAAGCAATATGCGGTTATTTAAAAAACATTTATTCATCGTGGAAAACTGAATGTGAATTTATAGATAATGAAATATCCCTTAATGGGATTTCATTTCCAATTCTAAAAATGGAATGGATGAACGGACTACTTATTAACCAATTTGTTTCAAATCATTTAAGTGAAAACAGAGTATTGGCAGAATTGCAAGAAAAATTGGTTTCAGTATCCGAAGACTTGGAAAGAAACAAAATTGGTCATGGCGATATTCAATGTGGAAATATCATTATTTCAGGGACATTTGACGATTTTCAGGTTAAATTAATTGACTACGATGGGATGTATGTTCCCGATTTAGCTTATAAGAAATCTATTGAGAAAGGCAGAAGTGAATTTCAGCATCCTAAAAGAACACTAAATAATTTTAGCCCCGAAATGGACAGATTTTCGTTTTGGGTTATGATAACGGCATTAGAAGCTCTCAAACATGATAAAACTCTTTGGCGTGAAGTAATGCAAGGTGGCTTCAACACACTTGACAATTTCCTTTTCACAATTCAGGACTTTCTAAATCCTAATCAATCCAAACTTTTTAATAAACTTTACAATTTAAATTCAACGGCATTGAATTACTATTTGGATAAATTGAAATATTTCTGCAATAGTGAATATTATATTATTACTAAACCAGTTGTGTATGGACAAAATACAAGTCCGACAAGTTTCATTCCAACTGAACATCAAAAATACCTACCAAACATTTCAACAAGTCAAACGATTGACAACAATGTATCAAGTAATAAGTATAAAATTGTTACTAACAACAGTTCTGCTTCGGTTTTGACATCAACATTTCAAAGACTTGGTTCGACGCCTTTAGAACTTGACAAACAAACCTATGAAGGAAAATTGATTTTAGTTTCAAACGGCAGGGAGACAAAACGCATTACACTTAACTCAAATCAAAACTTAATAGAAATAAAATTTGACTAATAGCAAACGCATTTGGTGGCACATTTGCAAAAGAGCCACCAAGCCAACGCACGACAAAAACAGACACTAAACGACTTACAAACAGACGACAATAACAGAAGGGCAGCACACAACAGCGCATAATCGCCAGTTGGGTTTTTGGGAGAAAATTTGAGCTCGCGGTTCTTTGGAAATTTCGTGGTGAACTGATAACTTTCGGTCACCAAACCCAACCGGCGTTTATGCGCGAACCGTTAGCTGCAATGCAAAGACTAATAACAAAAAACATATGAAAGAAAAAATTGAAGGTTTTGAATGGTTCGTACATCAAGCATTTAAAAATAGTGTTGCTCAATGCAAATTCGAAGAAGGAGCAATCATTTATAGACATCCACCTAAAGGTAATAATTGGGGGAAGGAAATTCAACATATTGAATACTTTATACAAATAAAAAGTCCTTCACGATCAAGCATTAACAATGCTAATGATCTCAATGGATTTCATAAAAATTGGAATTCCAAAGTAATTTTTCAAAAAATTTACCCAAATGAGCCGCATAAAAATAAAGAAATAATAACAAGCCAAGGTAAACTCTTCACATTTTTATGGAAAAATCTCGATTACTGCTTAGATGATAAAACAATAATACCTCCAGTAATCAATAGTATTCCAACAAAATGCATAGATTATTATTGTATAAAAAATGATATCCCATTAAACCATTGTGCATTTGTAATAATTACAGATAGCGTAAATAATTTACTTATCTCCAAACGAAGACTGATTCACGAATCACTCCTAAATAATTTCGAAATCTATACTAAAAGATACGAAACGGAAAAAGTGATTAATAAATACGAACTAAATCTATGGGAAGACAATGAAATAAGCCCTACCATTGGAGTTGAATCATTTATAATTAATTCCCAAAATATTGAAGAAATCCACGAAACACTAAAAAAGGTTTTATTCAAAGGAGAAAAGGACAAGTTTAATATCAATGTTCACGGTCTACTAATTCAAAAATAAAATGGAAAAGACAATCAAAGTAAAAAGCAGCAGTAGCATCGATGTTTACAATGTAACTTTCAAATTTGAAAAAGGCTTAGCTAGCTTAACTTGCAATTGTAAAGCAGGATTAATAAAACAACTCTGCAAACACAAAATTAACCTTTTAGAAGGAGATTTGACTGATATCTACGACAAAACCGATTCTGCTATTCTTAGTGAAATACTTGAAAAAAATAGGTCAATCAAAAATAATTGAATTATTTTCAGATCTTAACCGCATTGAAAATGAAATTAAGAATCTAGACCTAATGAAGAAAAATATTAAAAAAGAGATTGGATTAAAAATGTCAAGTGGATTTTAACAGTAATTAAATAAAAAGCAATGCAGCTAACCGCGCACAATCTCCATTGGGTTTCTGGGAAAATTTGAGCTCACGTTCCTTTTGAAATTTCGTGGTGAACAAGTAACTTTCGGTCACCAAACCACGCTGGCATTTGTATGCGAACCGTTGTGCGCATCAAAATTTGTCTTCTCAAATAACACTTGACACTAATACCATGAATTGGTATATTTGCTCAATACAATTGTTATGGCAAAGAACACATCAATCCTTCTTGGAGATTACTTTGACAAGTTTATAAACAGTCAGGTACAGTCAGGTCGTTATTCGTCTGCATCTGAAGTTATAAGAGCTGCATTGCGAATGTTTGAAAAAGAAGAAAACAAGAAAAAGGACCTAATCAAAGAATTAAAAATCGGAGAAAAATCTGGTTTTAATGAAGACTTTGATAAAAGTGAATTTATGAAAAGCCTTCACACGAAATACTTAAAGAATGAAATTTAAATTAAGTAGAAAGGCAGAAGAAGATCTAGAAGGCATTTGGCTTTACACTTCAGAAATTTGGCCGAAAAAACAAGCAGACAGATACTTGAGTCTTATTTTTGATGAGATTGAATTTATAACAGCAAACCCAAAGACTGGTCAAGATTTTGATTCCATTAGAAAGAACTATCGCTACTCAAAGGTAAAGTCACATTTAATCTTCTATAAACATAAAAAAAGTGAAGATATAACTGAAGTGATTAGAATTCTTCATGAAAGAATGGATTTAGAGAATAGAATAAATAAATAAAATTGGCAGCGCAGAACAGCGCATAATCTCCAGTTGGGTTATTGGGGGAAAATTTGAGCTCTCATTCCTTTGGAAATTTCGACGTGAACTGATAACCGACCCAAGCGGGATTTCTTCGCGAACCGTGAGCGGTAATGCATCAAAAACAAAGATATCAAGAAAATTATTTATCTTGCAGACATGTTGACCAGAGCAGACATAGAAAACAAACTACGGCAAATGAAGCCAGAACTTGCTGCCAAGTTTCATGTTAGTCGGATTGGTTATTTTGGGTCATTTGCGAATGATAAACAAAACGAAAATAGTGACCTAGATATACTTGTTGAATTTTCAGAGCCAATCGGCTGGGAGTTCTTTACACTCGAACGTTTTCTGGAACAGTCATTTGGAATCCCGATTGACCTTGTAACAAAGAATGCGCTTAAAGAAAGAATAAAAGATTCCATTCTAAACCAAGTCAACTACGTTTGAAACCGAGCAAAAGAGATCCAATTCTATATTTAGAAGACATGGAGTTGTCTATGACAAGAGTTCAGGAGTATATTCAGGGGCTTGACTTTCAACATTTCAAGTGGGACTATAAGACTGTAGACGCAGTAATTCGAAATTTCGAAATTATTGGTGAAGCGAGTAAAAATTTGCCACGACAATTAAAAGAAAAATATTCAAATATTCCGTGGGAAGAAATGTACCGATTGAGAAATAGAATATCACACGAATACTTTGGAATTGATTATAAAATTCTTTGGGATATTGCGACCAAACATTTGCCTCAAAACCATACCGACATTCTAAAGGTGTTAGAAAACGAACGTCGATCGTGAAACCGCACTAGGTGCTAACCGCGCACAATCTCCATTAGGTTTCGGGGAAAATTTGAGCTCGCATTCCTTTGGAAATCTCGCGATGAACTGGTAAATTTTGCTTAACAAACCTAACCGTTGTGTGTGTGTGTGTGCAAACCGTTATCGGTCATCCAAAAACGACAGACGAGCAGGAAAGTAACAGCAAAAAATTGACTAACCAACCCCTAAAAATATTACCTTTGGAAGGTGGAAAAAATTGGCTTCATAGAGATAAGAATAACCGGTTCAAAGGTAAATCTTGACCTATCACCCGACAACTACGACATTCGGGAGATTGTCACTATTCTAGAAAATGCCGAAAATTTGCTTTATCCGGGCGACAAGAGAGATAGACCGAATATTAGTTACAAGATTGAAGAAGGTTCTGTAAAACACATTCTTAAAACTTCAATCCAGTATATCATCGGATTTAACGCAATCATTGGACAGGTTAACCAGGTTCAAAATATTGATTTTCTTGACTTGGCTACAGCGAAGGCATTTGAAAACATTCAGGACATAGCTACAAAACGGAATTATGTTTTTAGCATCAAGACCTCACTCGACAACACAAACGAAGTGAGAGTTGATAAAACAACAAGATACTACAGAACCGAAGGCATTTGGGCTGACGCTGAATTTTACTTTTACGGAAAGGTTACAAATGCAGGTGGGAAGGACAAAGCCAATATCCACGTATTCACTGAAGAACTTGGAACTGTAAGAATACAGACACCAATTAGTTTTCTTGAGCAATATGACGAAAACCTACTTTACAAGACATTTGGTATTAGAGCAACAGGTAAGCAACATTCGGAAACGGGAGAAATTGACACATCAACATTAAAATTTATTGAGTTGGTTGACTACCAACCAAAATATGATGAGGAATATTTAAAAGCACTTCGGGACAAAGCAAAGAAATCTTGGCTTGGCAGTATAGACCCCGACAAATGGTTAAATGAAATAAGGGGTGGATATGACGCATAAAGCTGTTTTACTTGATACCAGTTTCTTTATTCGCTTTCTAAATGAGGCACCCATTATTCAAAAATGCTGACGGATATTTTCGCTACTTTTTACAGAAAGAAATAACGATGATGATTTCTACAATCAGCATTGCAGAGTATTGTGTTGGTGGTGATGTTCACGAGCTTCCTTTGAGAAACTTACAAATAGTTCCATTCAATTTAGACCATTCAAAACGAACTGGAGATTTTGCGAAAATTGCATTCAATGCGAGGGAAGAATGGTAAAATAGATGTTTCAAACAGAAATATTATTCCGAACGACACAAAACTATTTGCACAAGCCGACTGTGAAAAATCCATCGAGTTTTACCTTTCATCCGACAGTGAAAGTTTGAAAATTTACAGTATACTTAAACAAGAAACTACACCGAAATTCCAATTCATTGACTTAAACATTCCTTACAATGAAACCTTCGGACTTCTTGACCTTTGACAAAGAAAGAAGAACCATTGCCTAACAGCACACAATCTCCATTAGGTTTCGGGGAAAATTTAAGCTCTCATTCCTTTGGAAATCTCGCGATGAACTGGTAACTTTTGCTTAATAAACCCAATCGGCGTGTATGCGCAAACCGTCGGCAAACATTATATATTTGCCCATCCAAAAACGGAATATAAATGAAATCAAAAGCAATTTTATTATTCTTCTTAACAATATGCTTAACCACAAAAGCCCAAAATTTCGAGTGGGTCCAATCATTCGGTGGTACTTCTAATGACCTTGGTAATTCTATTGCGGTGGATGCCTCAGGGAATGTTTATACCACCGGTTACTTTAGTGGCACTGTTGATTTCGATCCGGGTGCCGGAACAGCTAACCTTTCATCAGTGGGACAGTTTGATGTGTTCGTTCAAAAATTGGATGCTTCAGGCAATTATCAATGGGCAAGGTCATTTGGCAGCAGCTTAAACGATGTTGGTCAATCCGTCGCAGTAGATGCTTCAGGCAATGTATATACAACTGGCAGATTCCGTGGAACCGTAGATTTCGATCCTGGAGCGGGTACAGCTAATTTCACCTCGGCGGGCCAAGATGATATCTTCGTTCAAAAATTAGACGCTTCCGGTAACTACCTCTGGGCAAAACGCTTTGGTGGGAGCTCCGGTGAAAACGGAAATTTCATCACCCTCGATGCTTTAGGACATGTTTACACCACCGGAGCTTTTCAAGGAACCGTTGATTTCGATCCTGGAGTTGCAACATTTACCCTCACATCCATAGCAGGAAGCTTCGACGGGTTTGTTCAAAAATTAGACGCTTCAGGGAATTTCGTGTGGGCAAGGTCGTTGGGAGGTAATTCAGATGATGATGGACGATCCATCAGGGTAAATGCTTCGGGTGATATTTACACCACAGGAATTTTTAGAGAGACTGTAGATTTCGATCCCGGAGCAGGAACGGCTAACCTTACTTCATCAGGACAAGAGGATATTTACGTTCAAAAATTAGATGCTTCCGGCAATTTTCTTTGGGCGAGGTCTTTTGGCAACGCCTCAATGGATATCTCCAGTTCTATTGAGGTGGATGCTTTAGGGAATGTATTTATCACAGGATTCTTCAGAGGAACCGTTGATTTCGATCCAAATGCCGGAATAGCTAACCTTACCTCTGCAGGCCTCGATGATGCCTTTATTCAAAAACTAGACGCCACCGGTAATTTTATTTGGGCGAGGTCTTTTGGTGGTAGCGGCGCTGACCAAGGATTATCTGTAGCAAGTGATGCCTCAGGAAATGTATATACCATGGGTGTTTTTGAAGGAACAGTAGATTTCGATCCAGGCGCTGGAATCGCTAACCTTTTATCGGGGGGCTTCGATATTTTTGTGCAGAAACTAGACGCAGCTGGCAACTTTCAATGGGCGAATTCTTTCGGTGCGGTTGGAGCCTCCATCGCGGTAGATGATATCGACAATGTTTTCACCACGGGATATTTTATCGGTACTGTAGATTTCGATTCAGAGGCAGGAGTTGCTAATCTAAGCTCAGCAGGATCAACAGATGTTTTTGTGAAAAAGATGAGCCAATGCGTATCGCCTCCGGCCCCAACAACATCGACTCAGTCTGCCATTTGTGCAGGAAACACGGCTACAATCACTCCCAGCGCAGGCGGAACGAATTATCGCTTCTATTCCGAGGCAACGGGAGGCAATCCCTTGGCCGGAGGCAACGGTGTAGCCAGCTTCACTACCCCTGCATTGAGCGCCACCACTACCTTTTATGTGGCCTCGGTAAGTGCAGCAGGCTGTGAAAGCGATACCCGAACCGCGGTAACCGTTGTGGTAAATTCGGGCAGTGTCGGATTGCAAACAGAAACCGCCTGCGGCAGCTATACCTGGCCGGCAAATGCCTCGACCTACAACACAAGTGGTTTTTATACGACTACGCTCACCAACGCTGCCGGCTGTGATTCTGTGATTACCTTAAACTTGACAATTAATTCAGTTTCAAACATTGAAACCACCACCACAGACTTAACGATAACTGCAAATAACGCAGGTGCTACTTATCAATGGTTGGATTGCAACAATGGCATTGTTCCAATTGCCGGAGAAACCAATCAATCTTTCACAGCTACAGTGAGCGGTAGTTATGCCGTAGAGCTCATCGAAGACGGGTGCGTAGATACATCTGCATGTGTAACTGTGCTTGTTACCGGTATTACGGAAAAGCCGTTTAGCGAATCAATTCGTGTTTACCCTAATCCTGCAGTTCAAGAATTTACGATTGACTTAGGGACTATACATGAAACTGCTCGAGTTAGCATTAAGGATGTAATGGGAAGAATAGTTCATACGTCCAACTACGCATTCACATCGACCATCCAAGTTTCCTTGAACGAATCCGCAGGACTTTATTTTATTGAAATTGCTTCAGGTGAAAAAAGAGCAATGTTGAAAGTGATAAATCAATAACGTTTGCTTAAAGCGCGCAATCTCCAGTTGGTTTTTTGGGGAAAATTTTGAGCTCTCGATCCTTTGAAAATTTCTCGGTGAACTGATAACTTTCGGTCAACAAGCCTAAGCGGCGTTTATGCGTGAACCGTTGGTGGCAAGTGTAAAAGACGGCGTAACCATAACAAATTCAAGCATTTAAAAGAATACTTACCTCTACAAAAACCGACTTCTAAAATTCTTACCTTTGCATTGAAAATGGACGAAAATTTAAAATACTATTTAGAAAATACAGTTGTTTCCAAATCTGCTATCGAAAGTAGGTTGACGCATCCTATTACCAAACTTAGATACCCGACAAGATTAGTTTACGTCCTTTTGAAAAAATATGCCAATGACTTTTTAAAATCAGGTTCAGAACCTCGTTTTGTTAGTTTAGCAGGGCTTCGGGGAGTGGGTAAAACAACGCTTTTATGGCAAACAGCTAATTATATTTACCTCAATCATCACAAAGACATTTACTTCTTCAATGTAAATACTTTGAAGAACTTAGGCATAGATTTACATATTGCCTTAGAAGAATTTCAAAGACATATTATTAAAAAACGATTTAATGAGTTGTCAGAACCAATCACACTTCTATTTGATGAAGTTCACGATGATGATAATTGGAGCAAGACATTGAAAATCCTTTATGATGAAGCAAGAACTGCTTTTATCCTCTGCACAGGTTCATCTGCTCTACTTCTTAACCAAACTGCTGACTTGGCAAGAAGAATGAGAATTGAAAAAATATACCCATTTAAGTTTATAGAATTTGTTGCTGCAAAAACTTATATGGAAAACAATGGAGGGATGGTATATCCTGAACGTGGACTATCAAACGGATTAAAAGAAGCTCTTTTTTATAGTGAAACGCCAGAAGAAGCTTTCAGGAAGATTAAAGTATATGAGAACAATGTAAACATATATTTCAACAAAATAAATTCAATAAAGGGTTTACAATTGAAAGACCTTTGGCAGGGTTACATCAGCTATCAAAATATCCCAAACTTCTTGTTTTTTAAAGACAAATACACAATAAATGACAGCATTCTTGACTTATTTAAGCGAGTTATCTTAGAAGACATTCCTAAACTTAAACCAACATTTGCTGATTTTACAAAAATCGAAAGACTAATTCTAAGACTTGCAGGTTCGGATGAAATAAACCCCGAAAAATTAGCAGGAGTAATCGGAGTAAAGCAAAATGACATAAACGAACTCATAGACATACTAGCGAAAGCAGAGCTATTAAATGTTCTACTTCCTTTTGGTGGTTTAGACACTAAAATAGTTAAGAATAAAAAAGCATTTTTTATGTCGCCTTCCCTTAGGAGAGCCTTACTATCAAATCTATACGGACAAAATTTGCCTGACCAATTTAGAAGCAAATTAATTGAAGACATAATTGTAATGTATCTAAGACGAGTTCTTGCTGATGGAGTTATTTCATTTTTATCAGGTAATGATGAAGTGAACCCCGACTTCGTTATTGAAACAAGAGACAAGCCAATTCTTCTTGAAATAGGAACTAGTAAAACCTCTTTAAGACAGTTGACAAAATCAAATGTAAAATATCGTTATGGAATATTGATTTCAAATGGAGTTACAGAGCCAACATTAAAAGGTGATTGTATTCAAATTCCATTTAGTTGGTTTTTACTATTGTGACGGAAAATAGAACACTAGCCACCAACAGCCATTTTGCAAAAGCGGGGGTTTCGTGCTTCTATGACAGTGAAGAGCTAAATTCAAGCTTTGTACATCTAATGAAGTTTAGTGTTGGAAAACCCCGCCTTCGTAAAGCGGCAAAACGCTAGTGCCAATGTTATGAATACAGACCAGACTTCAATATCAACTTATCACGAATATATCCTTGAAGCAATTTACTCTTTAAGACTCGGAGTTACTTTTTATGAAAATGCAAAACAAGTTCCGGCTGACATAGGTTCTGATCAATCAATGCTAAATGCTGAAATAAATAGTCGCTATTCATTTCTAATGATTTCTAACTCGCTTGAATCCGCTGCCAACGCCTTGCTTCTCAGCCTAAATCTTGACAAAGAATATTACGAAGAATTAGAACGTACAAGCACATTAGTTAAGTTTAAATTATTCTGTGACTTTTTAGGCAAGCGACTTGACCAAGGTGATATTAAGTTTGGTAGAATTAAGGATATAATAAGTTGTAGAAATGAATTTGTTCATCCTAAACCAAGAAAAGCAAATTACCGAATAGACAATTCGACTTCAGAAATAATGTTCGAGGTAAAGTCAACAATAAACCGAAACTACCCGACCTACTTTAGCGAAATAAAACCTTCCCACGTTATGACAGCTTTAGAAGACACTTTAATTTTTATTTCTTGGGTTTGTTTTGACATTTGTAAGTTAGGGATTCAAGATGGCGCACTTAAACTTGGCTTCGGTTCATACGCTAGCACGGCTGACATCGACATAATTGGAAATGATTACGAAATTAAATTTGATAAACGGACTTTTGGACAGCAATGAGAAACACTGGCACTAACAGCGAATTATCTCCAGTTGGGTTATTGGGGGAAAATTTGAGCACGCGGTTCTTTGGAAATTTCGTGGTGAACTGATAACTTACGGGCAACAAGCCTAAACGGCGTGTATGCGTGAACCGCTAGCGTTCATTGGTAAAAGTCGCTAGAAACAAAAAAACAATTAATTTAGCTGGCGAAAACCGAAAAGCCTTTTTTAACAGAGTAGGAAAAACAAAACAAGAGCAAAATGAATAGAAAAAAATTAAAAACAACGCTACCTTTATTTATAACGATTTTGTTTACCCAAATAAATTATGCACAGACGGTGACCATTGGCAAACAAGTATGGATGACAAAAAACTTAAATGTGGACAAGTTCCGCAATGGCGACCGCATACCGCATGCGAAAACGGTTGAGAAATGGATAGAAGCACACAATAACAAACAACCAGCCTGGTGCTATTATGATAACGACCCGGCTAATGGAAAGAAATATGGCAAGCTATACAATTGGTATGCGGTAAACGACTCACGCGGCCTAGCACCAATCGGCTACCACATACCCACAGATGCAGAGTGGACTATTCTCAAAGATTTTTTAGGAGAAGGTGCCGGCACTAAAATGAAATGTACTAGCGGTTGGAAAGATAATGGTATCTGCACCGACAGTAGCAGTTTTTCGGCTCTTCCAGGCGGCTACCTCGGCCTCATTGGTACTTTCATTAGTGTTGGCAAGGTCGGCTACTGGTGGAGCTCTACTGAGTCGAATATGACACAGGCCTGGTACCACTATCTGCACTATATCAATGGCTATACAGACAGAGATTTCTTCGATAAGCGCTATGGCCTTTCTGTTCGTTGCCTCAAGGATTAATGGTATTAATTTACTTGGTTCTTTGACAATTCGAAATCGCTCCTCCAAAGAAGGGGCGATTTTTAATCAGCATCATCCTTCATCAATTATAAAAAAAGAAAATTGTTCTAAAAACCAACGAAACGCTAACAGCGCATAATCTCAAGTTGGGTTATTGGGGAAAATTTGAGCACGCGGTTCTTTGGAAATTTCTAGGTCAACTGATAACTTTCGGTCAACAAACCCAAGCGGCGTTTATGTGCGAACCGATAACTGGAGCATAGGCCTTAAACTAAAACGCAATGAAATGGGCCAGCTTCGTAAAGCCTCGTCATCTTTCAGTAATAATTGCAAACCCTCTAAAAAGAGAGGTACATCTGAAAAAAGGGTATTTCTGCTTCACAACCCAACATTTTCTTTGTCTTCAATTCTCTACTTTTGAAGACTTCACCGTAATCCATTGGCTTTTCTAAACACCCGAAAGTACCCTGCCTTTGTTCAGCACCTGATTAGCATCTCAGGCATTTTGGTGGTTGCCGCTGTTTGCTTTGCCGCCGCCGATGTGCTGAGCTATCAAACCGTTTCGCTGCTGCTGCTGTTTTCAGTGTCGATATTGGCCATGCTTTTCGACATTTGGCCGGTGGTGCTGGCCTCCGTGCTGAGTGCGTTTATTTGGAATTTCTTTTTCATCCCACCCATTTTCACATTCCATATCGGCACAACCACCGATTGGCTTATGTTCCTGTTGTACTTCCTCATTGCCCTCGTAAATGCGGTGCTTTCGTACAAAATTCGCATAGAGGAAGCGCATTCCAGAGCGAAAGAAGACAAAGCCCGGCAAATCATGCTGTACAATACCTTGCTCAATTCGCTGTCGCACGAATTGCGTACACCCCTTGCTACCCTGATTGGTGCCATCGATACGCTGAAGGAAAGCCAGGCCAAGTTGAGCATTGAGCAGCAACATGCGCTTTTTGAACAAATAGACATTGCCAGTCTGCGCTTGAACCGTCAGGTGGAAAATTTACTCAACATGAGTCGTTTCGAAAGTGGTGTGATTCGCCTAAACCCCGACTGGTGCGATATACACGACCTGATCCACCAGGTCATCGCGCAGCAAGCCCCCACTGACCGCGCACGCATTGAATGCCAGGCCGATGAAAGCCTGCCCTTGATTCGGTTCGATCGCGGTTTTATCGAACAGGTATTGCTCAACCTCATTCACAACGCCTTGCAATACACGCCTGCAAATTCGCCTGTGTACATGGAAGTAAAGTATGACAAAGGCCACTGTTTGTTTCGCGTCAGCGATCGCGGTAAAGGCATTCCTGAAGCGCACCGTAAACTGGTTTTCGACAAATTTTACCGCCTCCCCAATTCTCCCGCCGGTGGAAGCGGATTAGGCCTTTCGATTGTCAAAGCTTACGTGGAGGCCCACCAAGGCCACATTGAAATTGAGGATAACAGTTTTGGAGGTGCTACATTTTTGGTGAAGATTCCGGCAGAATCATCCTTTATGAACCAAATTAAACATGAATAAGGCCATTATACTCGTAATCGACGACGAGCCTCAAATACAGAAACTGCTCGAAATTACCTTAGAAAGCAACGATTACAAGGTATTGCAGGCCACAACCGCCAAGGAAGGCTTGCTGTTGGCGGCTAACCACGCCCCCGACTGTGTGCTGCTCGACCTCGGATTGCCCGATATGAGCGGCCATGAAGTGCTGAAAAATCTACGTATGTGGTTCACCAAGGCCATTCTCATTTTGTCGGTACAGAATGCTGAAAGCGATATTGTTTCAGCCCTTGACCAAGGCGCTACCGATTACCTCACTAAGCCGTTCCGAAATGCCGAATTGCTGGCACGCATTCGCTCGGCCATGCGCAGAAACCAAACCAGCGATTCCATTGCTGTGCTAACTTGTGGCGATTTAAGCATCGACCTGAGTGCAAGAACGGTGAAGAAAAACCATCAATTTATCAAACTCACCGCAACAGAATTCAACCTCTTGGCCTTACTCGCCAAAAACGAAGGCCGCGTGCTCACCCATCAGTTTATTTTAAAAGAAATATGGGGCCTCGGCTCACAAACCGAAACGCAGTATTTGCGTGTGTTTATTGGCACTCTGCGAAAAAAAATCGAAGAGAACCCCAATACTCCTAGGCATATCATTACCGAGAGTGGAATTGGTTACCGCTTCGCCTGAATCTTTATAATTTCTTTAGCTCTCCACAAGCCTTCTTTATCTTTTACTCGTGAGCCTGAGAGCACCTTTGCATCAGATTTTTCTGTGATGCAAAAAGGTCTTTCAACTCAATCCTCTAAAGTTACCGCTGCCTCGTTATTGGTGGCTCTTGGAATAATTTATGGCGACATTGGCACCAGTCCGCTGTATGTGATGAAAGCCATTGCCGGCGAAAGAAGTATCAGCGAGGACCTGGTCTTCGGCGGTGTTTCGTGTGTATTTTGGACATTAGTTATCCAAACCACACTCAAATACATTTGGCTAACGCTCCGAGCCGACAATGAGGGCGAAGGCGGAATATTCTCCTTGTATGCCCTTGTGAGGCGTTACGGCAAGAAACTGGTAATTCCAACCATTGCCGGCGCTACTGCCCTACTCGCCGATGGCATCATTACACCTCCCATTTCAGTGGCTTCGGCCGTAGAAGGGCTCACACTGGTGGAGGGCTTGGAAGAGTTACCTACCGTGCCAATCGTAGTTGCCATACTCTCGCTGTTGTTTTTCTTTCAACGCTTTGGCACACAAAAAATCGGGAAGGTCTTTGGCCCAATGATGGTGCTGTGGTTTGGAATGTTGTTTGGCCTGGGCCTGTCGCAGCTCACCAAAAATCCGGCAGTAATTAAAGCACTGCATCCCCAATATGCCTATCAATTGTTGAGCGCCTATCCAAACGGATTCTGGCTCCTGGGCGCAGTTTTTCTCGCCACCACCGGAGCCGAAGCGCTTTATTCCGACTTAGGGCATTGCGGCCGTAAAAACATCCGAATCTCGTGGTTATTTGTCAAAACCGCCTTAGTGACCAACTATTTAGGCCAGGCAGCCTGGATGAGTCAACATATAGGCGAAAGTCTGAACGGGCGAAATCCATTTTTCCAACTCATGCCCGATTGGTTCCTCTTTATCGGTATTGGTATAGCTACCGCAGCCACAATCATTGCTTCTCAAGCCCTCATTAGCGGCAGTTACACCCTGGTGAACGAGGCCATGAACCTTAATTTTTGGCCCCGAGTGAAGGTGAAACAGCCTTCCGAGTCGAAAGGACAAATTTATATTCCAAGCGTAAATACATTGCTTTGGATAGGTTGTATACTGATGATTCTGTATTTCAGAACATCCTCTGAAATGGAGGCTGCATATGGATTTTCAATCTCAGTAGCCATGATTATGACCAGCATCTTGCTGAGTTATTTTCTTGTTTACACACTAAAATGGAACAAGTTAATTGTTGGAGGACTTATGCTGGTATTTCTCAGTGTAGAAACGGCATTCCTCACCGCCAACATCGCTAAAATTCAGGAAAGATGGATGTTTTTGTTCTTCGAACTGTTCATTTTTCTTACCATGTACATTTGGTATTATGCACGGAAATCAAAAAACCGATTCACACGATTTGTGGAAATTGGCGCATATACCCAAAAAATAGAGCAATTAATCGCCGATACTTCCATTCCAAGGTTTACAGAGCATTTAGTGTATCTCACCAAGGCCAACAACCGACATGAAGTTGAAGAGAAAATAATCCATTCTATTTTCGCCCGAAAGCCTAAACGTGCGCGTGTTTATTGGCTATTGCATATTCACCGAACAGAGCAACCATACACCTTAAACTACGATGTATCGGAGCTGATTGAAGGGGCTTTGTTTAAAATCAACATATCTATCGGATTCAGAATTCAGCCAAAATCTGAATTGTATTTTAAACACATCTTAAACGACCTCGAAATGCAGGGTGTCGTGAAAAATAATAACGACCAAAATCCACAATTTAAATACAACCCTGAACACGATTTTACCTTTGTGGTCATCGAACGTTTTCTCTCTGTTGAAAACGAATTCTCACTCCGCGAAGGCTTGTTGCTCAACGCATTCTTTCAGATGAAAAAACTCAGCCTAAGTGATGAAAAAGCCTTTGGTTTAGACAAATCCGATGTGGTGCTGGAGCAAATACCGCTGGTTTATCAGCCCGACAAAACTTTCAACCTCACCAGAATTTAATCTTTTCATTCATGAAAACAATCAGTTGCGCCGCATTGATATTGCTGGCCATAGGAAGCCTTTCGTCCAACGAAACGCAAGGTCATCCTTACAAATCCTTTGAAAAACCACAATTTACACTACAGGATTCGTCGATAAAACGAGAAGCCAATTCCCCACATGCACACGATTCCGCAAAAGTGGAAAAGCCATTGGGCTTGCCATTTGAAGGGCTCGATTTAACATGGGCTAACGGGAGTGACAGGCGGAGCGAAAATATTTGGAAAGACATGAAATACTTCACACCCAGTATTTTATTGGATGTAAATTACACTTATTCATTCAACAATCCAATCGACAATACCGTGGTAGGTTCCACCGCCCTCGCACGGAACAATGAAGTGCAGCTTTCGGCCTTGCATTTTGGAGGCGATTTCGAATACAAAAATGCGCGGGCTCGCTTCATGACTCAGTTTGGAACCCGCTCGCAAGTGGTGCCACGCAACGATTTAAGCCCTTATCGTGGTCAATATCAACTGGCCAATGTATATCGTTATTTGAGCGAAGCTTATGCGGGCTTTAAAATCAATAAATGGAATGGAATTCACATCGACGCCGGTTTATTCATGTCTTACATCGGACTAAATTCCTTTTACCAGGCCGAAAATTGGGAGTATCAAGCCTCGTTTACATCCGACAATACACCTTGGTTTTTCAACGGTGTTCGCGTACAAATACATCCCAATAAACACCTTAAAATCGAACCCTGGATAATTAACGGCTGGCAGAGCTACGGAAAATTCAACAGCATGCCGGGCGTCGGAGGCAACATCACCTGGGTGCCCAACAGCAACCTCAAACTACTGAGTAACAATTACTACGGAACCGATGCAGCGGGCTTACCCGACCGACGACGATTTCATTCCGACAACAGTGTGCTTTACCGTTATTTCAACCGCCCTACATCGAATGGCGTAAGCCAGATGGCCTTTTCATTTACTGGCGATTTTGGCTTCGAGCGCGGCGGTGGCGTCAACGGTTTTCGCGCTGGCGACAGTTTACAGGGTCCCGCTCAGTATTTCCTGAGTGCCATGCTTTATCACCGAATTTGGTTCGCGAAAAATAAACTAGCGTGGACCATCGGAGGAGGTGTCATGGAGAATCCAGGCCGCTACCTTGTGCTCTACCCAACCGGGCAGGCCAGTCCATTGCCCAATCCACTAAATCCCACACAAACCGAAGGCGCATTTCCCTTCAGTGCCAATCCCGGCGACGCATTTAGCGCTTGGGATTGCTCCACCAATTTTGACTTTATGCCCAACCAAAGCCTCACATTTCGTGTAGAGTGGGTTTACCGAAACGCGAGTGTACCTTATTTCGCAGGCCGGGGAGGCGTCACCTCACAAACAGGATTAAGCACCACGGCCCTCGATCCCAACTGGCGCCCTAATTTAGTGCGCAGCGAAAGTCGCATCATTTTCGCACTGCTTTTCCGGTTGTAAGGCAGCAAAAACAAGGTATTACAATCTTAAAACTCAATTGTGCATTAACATCAACTTGCTAGTGCAACAATTTAGAAAACCTTTTCTAAATTTTTGGCATGAAGCACAAAAGAATAAGCTACGAGAATCGCGTATTGATTGAGTTGGGCTTGTCTGAGGGTTGGAGCCAACAGAAACTGCATTTTTTTCTTGACAATCTGGGGGAAAAGGGCGAAGGGCATCCCACAGCTTTCTCCTTCCCGGTGTAAAGTTCGGGTTCCCGTTAATTCGTCCAACCGAGCCTCATTTTTTCAAATGAACAGTGCTGTGAATAAGTACGTGGATCGGTGGTGGAAAACCCATTTTAGGCGATCAAAACATCGGTTTAAGCTCAATGAATCGTCAATATCTAACGATCAAAAAAAGCCTGTATGTGCGCAAATTCAACCCAAATAGCCTTCGAGCCATTTTATTTTCTTTCGAGCCGGAAATCTACAAATGGAAGATAAATATTCTACCCAGAACCCTGATTCCTGTTGATGATTTAGCTTCAGAAGCCGCATTTTTTTCTTGACAATTTGGGGGAAAAGGGCGAAGGGCATCCCACAGCTTTCCCCTTCCCGGTGTAAAGTTCGGGTTCCCGTTAATACCTTCGACCGGGCATCATTTTTTGAAATGAACAGGGTTGTGAATAAGTACGTGGATCGGTGGTGGAAAACGAATCCTTTATTGGTGTGAACTGCACTTTAGCCATCGATCAAAACACGAGTAAGCGGGTCTCCGACATTTCCTGCATGGCGTAGCGGATGCCTTCATACCCTAATCCAGAATCGCCGAGTCCGCCGTAGGGCATGTGATCCATGCGGAATCCAGGTGCGGAATTCACAATTAAACTACCGGTTCGAAGGTGGTTAAACGCTGATTTCACCCTTGAAAGGTGTTGGGAAAAATACCCGCATTGTAAGCCAAAACGGGAATTACCCGCCAGTTCGATCGCATGAGCAGCGTTTCTGCACACTTCCAATGTAGCCACAGGGCCGAAAACTTCGTCGCGATTAACCGCCATGTCGGGTGTAGTGTTGGTGAGCAAGGTGGGCGCGAAAAGGTTTGCTTCAAATTGCAAAGACCTGGCACCTGAAATTACCTGAGCGCCACCTCGAATTGCTTCGGCAAGGTGTTGTTCAATCCTTTGTAAAGCATCCGCTGAAATGAGTGGCCCGTTGAGTATGTAATCATCTGCCGGATTTCCGCTTCGGATTTTAGCTGTTTCCGACAAGAGTAAATCACGGAAGGTTTCGGCCACTTCCTCAACCACAAAAATGCGTTGGGTGGAGATGCATACCTGTCCGGCATACATAAAAGCCGAATATGCGATTTGACGGGCCGCGTCTGCCAAATCGGCGGTTTCATCCACGATGGCTGCTGCGTTTCCGCCCAGCTCGAGCGTACATCGTTTCTTGCCAGCCTTGGCCTTTAGCATCCAACCTACCTGATCGGATCCGGTAAACGAAAAAACGGCAAAACGCTCATCCATTAACAGTTGCAAGGCCACATCGTTGCTACAAACTGTTACATTTAAAGCTCCCGGTGGAAGTCCTGCCTCAGCAAACAATGCCGCCAACGAAAGCATGCTTAAGGGAGCTTGAGGAGGCGCCTTTAGTACTATGCTACAGCCAGCAGCCAAGGCAGGCACTACCTTGTGCAATGCGAGATTTAGAGGAAAATTGAAAGGACTAAAGGCCAAAACCGGTCCGGCGGGAAAGCGCGCTGTAAATGCCCTTTTCCCGGCGCCACGTCCAAAATCCATGGGAATTACCTCGGCTTGAGGCCACATCACCTCACGGGCACCGGCGTTTAATGTGGCTATACACCGGTCAACCTCTACCCTAGCCAATTGCAAGGGCTTGCCGGCCTCCGCAACAATGAGTGAGGCATAAAATTCTTTTTGGGCACCTAATAAGCTGGCCACCTTTAGAAAGATATCCGCACGGGCTTGTGCATCAAGCTGTGCGAGTTGTTGCATTCCCGCAAGCGCCGCGTGTATTAATGTGTCGTGCTCTGCTGCAGTACTTTGGGGAATACTGGCCAACAAGGCGCCTGAATATTTGTCGTAAACAGGCAATTCGGGCGTTCGCAATAGTGACAAATAAGCGCCATTGCACCACGGAAAAGGATAAGGAATCATAGAGCTCAATGCAAATTGTGGGTTAATGTAGCAATAATAGGTTTTGAATTCAGAATCGGAATTTTAAACTCATGCGGATTGTTCAATTAAATTGATGTGACCTAAAATCGGTCTTAGACTAATTGTATTTCCTAAGGTAACACGCACTCTGCCATTTAAAATCCTCGTTTCCCTTATCTTTATGAGGTTACTCAACACTTTTTTGAGCACTTATCTATATTTGTGAGGCCTACAAAAAGTGGAAGACAGTTGGACGAATCACGAAATACTTTTATAAGACCAAATCACCATAAACACTGCACAATACAATGGAAGTACTTCATGAAGATGATGGATTGAAAGGGAAATTTTACATCTTAGAAAATGGCCATCAGGCGGCAGAAATGACCTATACATGGGCGGGAACAGACCGAATCATTATTGATCATACTGCTGTTGATGACGTTTTACGCGGTAAAAATGATGGAAAGCAAATGGTGATTAAGGCCGTAGAATTCGCTCGGTAGCGAGGAATTAAAATCATTCCTTTGTGCCCTTTTGCCAACAGTGTTTTTCAAAAAACACCAGAAATACGAGACGTACTTTAATGCAATTCACCATGGATAAAAATAACATCAAAAAAGAGTATAGTAACGGAGAAATAACCATTGTTTGGCAATCGGGGAAATGCATTCACTCGGGGCTTTGTGTTCGCAATAATCCAGATGTATTTCAGCCTCAGGAAAAGCCATGGATTAGACCGGAAGCCAGCTCCACCGAAAGAATACAACAGACCATCGATAAATGTCCTTCGGGAGCACTGAGCTATTACTGGAATAAATTGTAGTTGCTAAACTTCGAGAGAAGCGTTTGGTCATCCGCCGTGGCGGCCAAACAAACCTTATATTGGGTAACACGAAATATTTGGTAGGTTTGCAGCGCAAAAAAATTCCCAAAATCATGCAAGAAGTAGTTATTGTTTCGGCTGTTCGTACTCCCATTGGTAGCATGAATGGCTCATTGGCCGCTGTGAGTGCTACACAGTTAGGCGCTGCGGCTATAAAAGCTGCCGTTGAAAAAGCCGGCATTTCGCCTGAGCTTGTTCAGGAAGTATTTATGGGCAACGTGATTTCGGCCAATCTGGGCCAGGCACCCGCAACACAAGCCGCTGTTTATGCGGGATTGCCACAAACCGTTCCTTCTACGACCATCAATAAGGTTTGTGCATCGGCGATGAAGGCAGTGATGCTGGGCGCCCAAACCATTCAATCGGGGGCCAACGATGTAGTGGTTGCCGGTGGAATGGAAAGCATGAGCAATATTCCGTATTACCTCGATAAGGCCCGCAACGGCTATCGATTGGGTCATGGTCAACTGATTGATGGACTGATTCGCGATGGGCTTTGGGACGTGTACAAAAATTATCACATGGGCAATGCGGCTGAATTGTGTGCGCGTGAATACCAAATTACCCGCGAAATGCAGGATGCTTACGCCATTGAGTCGTATAAGCGTTCGGCTGCTGCTGCTGAGGCCGGAAAATTCCGCAACGAAATTACTCCAGTGAGCATTCCGCAGCGCAAGGGCGACGCCATTGTGGTTTCTGAAGATGAAGAATACCGCAACATTAAATTCGATAAGGTGCCTTCGCTTTCGCCTGTTTTTGAG
This sequence comes from Bacteroidota bacterium, assembly GCA_027483445.1. Taxonomy (GTDB): domain Bacteria; phylum Bacteroidota; class Bacteroidia; order M30B66; family M30B66; genus CAMCXT01. Next base: position 64,316 of record JAIXUS010000025.1, read on the forward strand.
AAAGATGGAACTGTTACGGCGGCTAACGCTTCAACTTTGAATGATGGTGCCAGTGCCTTGGTTTTAATGAGTGCGAAAAAAGCGCAGGAACTAAATCTCAAGCCCATTGGTGTGATTCGCGGGTTTGCAGATGCCCAACAGGCGCCAGAATGGTTTACCACCACGCCTTCAAAAGCCATCCCCAAAGCCATTCAAAATGCAGGGTTGAGTAAAAATGAGGTTGGCTTTTACGAAATCAATGAGGCTTTCTCGGTGGTGGCGATTGCCAACAATCAATTGCTCGATTTGAATCCGGCCGTTGTAAACGTGAATGGTGGCGCGGTTTCGCTCGGACATCCACTCGGCAACTCTGGCTCGAGAATTATTGTTACGCTTCTCAATGTGTTGGAGCAGAACAACAGTAAGTATGGTGTGGCCTCACTTTGCAATGGTGGTGGTGGTGCATCGGCCATTGTTGTGGAGAAAATTTAATCTAACAAGGAAGAGGGCTTTGGCCTTCTTCCTATTTTTCAGGCTATGGAAACGGCATACGGCATTTGCAATCTTAGCGTAGTTCCGGGTAGAGCGGAGCCTTCAGACAAAAGCGAGATGATTACCCAATTGCTTTTTGGAGAGCACTTTAGCATTTTAAGAGAGTCGGGAAACTGGATTTATATTCGCTGCGCTTTTGATGACTATGAGTGTTGGATTGACCGTAAGCAATACCAGGCGATTTCTGAAGAAACCTATACCGATCTGGAACAGCATGAAGCAGCGGTGAGTAAGGAGTTGCTCACGGTGCTGGAAGACAGCCTTCAATCGCAGTATTTCCCAATCGTTGCGGGCTCGACCTTACCCTTTTTTGATGGAAAAACCTGCAATCTGGAAGGCTATGAATACCAGTTTGATGGTTTGAGTTCGCAGCAAAACGCCGACGAAAACAAGGTAGAACAGCTCCTTGAGTTTGCCTGGATGTTTCGCAATAGCCCTTACCTCTGGGGTGGGCGCTCGCCTTTGGGCATCGATTGTTCAGGATTTGTGCAAGTGGCCTTTAAGGCAATTGGTATAAAGATGCCTCGCGATGCTTATCAGCAGGCTGAATGTGGAGAAGTACTCGGTTTTATTTCGGAAGCCGCTCCGGGCGATTTGGTGTTTTTCGACAATGCCGAAGGAAGAATTATTCATGTTGGTATTTTGGTAAATAATCAACAGATTATTCACGCCAGCGGTAAGGTTCGTGTAGATGCGATTGATCATCAAGGTATATTTAACCGCGAAACTGGTCAGTACACCCACAATTTAAGACTGATTAAACGGGTGATTATTTAATTCATTTATTTTTTTGGATGGCTCTCAGCCTTCTGATGAAAGTTTGCTTTTAAATGATTGCATTCATTGAAGTGGGAATTTTCTGCCTTGCAAAATTGATGAGCTAAAAAAAAGACTTATCAGCCATTGAATTTAATCGAAAGTATGCTTGCAACATCTGCTTTAATGTCTGCAAAAACTTTATAAATTCGGGAGTAATAGACAAAATGGAGGCTACCAAAGAGACGTTTGTCTCTAATGGACAAAATGGAGGCTGTTTTTTTGTGATAATCTTTAAACTAAGGGTTTGAAGGTTTTTCTTTGCTAAGCCTGTTGAAACGGAAGCATGCACTGCTGGAGAGCAACATGCCAGGGATAAGATGGGTGACCGATAAA
>JAIXUS010000017.1 GCA_027483445.1 Bacteroidota bacterium
ATTTTTCGTTAGCCAGAAATACAGCATCTGCTTCGTTGCCCGCGGCTCGCAGTATTCAATATACAGCTTCGCCTAGTCGCCTCGCATCTGCTGCATTTCTGACTTTTTCAGTAAGCCCTAACGAAGGCAGGCGCCCAAAAAATGCGTATCCAGCAGTGACTGAAAAGAGCAAATGAGAGTCGATTCTGCCTTTAATGCCTTGATAATAAGTCCTTTTAGGGGTTGCAAACATCGCACTGACCGGGATCGGCTTTCTCGGCTTCTCCATACGGGCGGTCTTCGTGGTAGCTGCACAGCTGACAGGCCCACGTGCTCAGGAATGGCAGTCGCGTTGGAGTTCCGCACCATGAGCAAGGCAGGCCGGAGTGGTGCTTTACCGGTGCAAATCCAGGACACTCGCAAACAGAACAAGAGATGCTTAGTTTGTGGGCAAGCTTGTGTGCCACTTCCGCAATAACGGCCATGCGGCTTGGGTTGAAGTGAGCGCGCATGTCGGTTTCCACATCTACGGCATTTCCGTTTGACCCAGCAGCCAGATGAAAGCACTCGAGCAGTTTTGATTCGTTGGTGATGCCTTTAATGATTCCTCCCTGGCCGTCGCCATTGTGCACGATGAGGGCATGTGATGGAAACATGACGCGGCGGGCGAAATCGAGCAATTCGCGTTCGCTGTGAACACGCACACGGTCGAAGTTTGTTTTGGTTGAGACAACCTCGGCGGTCCATTCCAATTGGCGCTTTACATCCACCAAAATGAGCAGCTCCATATCGGCCGGAAGAAAGAAGGCCGAAGGGTGAGGACCGAAGGAGCCCTCGCTGGCAAGCACAAGCTGAGCCCCCAAATGCTGAGCGGCCAGGAACGCTTTTTTTCTAGCCGTTTCAAGCGGTGAATCGGTTCTTTCAACTTCACCGCTGAAGGTTCCCAGGATATCGGTGTCGATCTCCGGCGCCAGCTGCACCTCCAATCCATGCACTCCATTCAAGGCTGAAGCAATCGTCTCATGTTTCCCGTGTTTGGTAACCAGCCATGCGGGCATCTGAGAAAAAAATCTGCTTTTTTCTTCCATCGCCCCAAAAATAGGCGGCTGCAAAATGTAGATTTGCATTATGGAAAAAAGCCCTGCCATTCTTCTTTTTGCCTTCTTTTCGCTCATCATCAACCCGCTACAGTCCCAGATTACCAAAGATTTAATTGAGCTCAGAAACCTAATGTTTGGTAGTTTTTCCAGCGAGGCCCAAAGCAAGTCTGATACATCTTATTTCAATATCCATTTGCGCATGGTGCCTATTTGGACAAACCGGAACGATGCTGTGTGGCTGTACATTGAGCAGGCGGTATCTACTCGACTCGACAAGCCTTACCGGCAGCGGGTTTACAAGGTAAGTGAAACCAGTCCCGGACAGTTTGAAAGCGCGGTATACACGTTGAAGTCGCCGCTTCGTTTTGCCCAAAAGCCTGAGTTGCTCGAAATGCTGAGTCCTGATTCATTAACGTTGAAAGAGGGTTGCTCGGTTTACCTCCAGAAAACCGGCAAGAAGAAGTTTAGTGGAGGCACACGGGGGCAATCGTGTTCTTCTGACATTAAAGGCGCTGCGTATGCAAGCTCCGAGGTAACGATTACCAAAAAGATGCTCCTAAGTTGGGACCGTGGCTTTGATGCCAGTGGCAAGCAGGTCTGGGGAGCCGAAAAGGGTGGATATCGGTTTGTGAGGAAGTGAGAGATTATAACTGAGTACTAAGTACTGAGTATTTAGTCTTGAGGCCGGGCTTAATGTAACAGTTGAGGAGGGCGTTTTTTTGAGCCCTGAAAACACAACTTTTATTGCTAAATTGTTCATTAAACCTGAGCTTCAGGGTTTTTGAGCATTCAAATGTTAAGCTATGTTTTACGTTGTACGTTTCAGCCCAAGATTCTCACAAAATCTGCGATAGACAAAGAATCCAAGATTTGAAACTCATCACGACCAAATGTGACAAGCAGTTCTAAACGTGTTGGCGTGGGCTTCAACCACATCAGCTACGCGGGGCGAGTAGCCGCCACCCATTACGGCAACGAGCGGAATTTGATGTTTTGCGGCAAGCTCCATCACCAGCTGGTCGCGCTCCTTGCAGCCTTGCATGCTTAAGCCCAGCCGTCCAAGCTTATCGCTGGCCAGCACATCAACGCCCGATTGGAAAAAGAGAAAGTCGGGCCGCTCTGTTTCAATAAGTTGCGGAAGCACCTCGCCCAAAATTCCCAGGTAGGCATTGTCGCCGGTGCCATCATCAAGCTCAATATCGAGATGCGATTTCTCCTTGTGGTGCGGATAATTCTTTTTGCCATGCATCGAGAAGGTGAAAACATCGCTTCTTGCGGTAAACAAGGCCGCAGTGCCATTGCCTTGGTGCACGTCTAAATCTACCACCAGCACCTTTTTCACCAGCTTGTTGGAGAGCAGCAGCTCGGTGGCCAGGGCAATGTCGTTGAGTAAGCAAAACCCCTCACCGCGGTCGCGAAAGGCGTGGTGAGTGCCGCCGGCCACATTGAGCGCCACGCCGAATTCTAAGGCATATTTCGCGGCCTGCCAAGTACCACCGGCAATGAGGATTTCGCGGTTAACCAGTGCTTGTGAAAGCGGAAACCCCGTTTTACGCATTTCACGTTCGGTAATGGTAAGGTTACGCAACGAATGCCAGTAAGTGGAGTCGTGCACCTGGAGGATCTCGGCTTCTTGCAGGGGCTCCGGCCTGAAAAGTTGCTCAGGCGCAATGCTCCCTTCGAACATCAATTGCTCGGGCAGCAGCGCGTATTTCTCCATGGGGAATCGATGGCCTTCCGGTAAAGGATGTTGATATTCTGGAGCCCAGGCTATGAAAACCATGTGGTGGTGAGGGTTATTTTTGCGCTATTGCAGCAAACATCGTGATTTCTGCATCAACCGAGATATGGCGCTTAAGTTTAGTTTGTGCGTGCTTTTTTTGATTGGATGGGCTTCGAAATGCATGGCACAACCGCAATATTTCAAGTACCTCGGTGCGCCCTTTTCAGAGATGGCTCAAGGCACCGCAGCCCGAAACGATGGCACGCTGCTGGTCATCAGCTCCGGAACTGCCAATCCGCCCCAGAATAGCTTGGTGTGCGGCGGTTTCTCGCTGCTCAATGCCGAAGGCAGCCTACTCAACAGCCGCACGTTTACCCTGGGACAGGAATCTTTTTTCTTCCGCAAAGCTGTGGCCTACACAAACAACAACTGGCTGTGCCTCGGAGCCGGGGGCGATTTTAACCAGGCCTGTAAGTCGATTATTTCGGTGCATTCCAACGACGGAACACCTTTGCAAACCTGGCGACTCAGAACAACCGGAGCCGATTTTCCGGTTGATCTTGAAGTATTGCCCAACGGTCACATTTTGGTGCTGTGTTGCAGCAACTACAATGTTGGATATGAAGAAGGTACGCTAATCGAGCTTGATGAAAACTTTCAGCTTTTACGTGCTTCACGCTTTTTCCTGCCCAACAAAGAAATGATGTTCAGCGGTTTAAGTTTAGGCCTCCAGGGCAGCATTTTTTTGGGTGGCTACGCCAAGATGACCGGGTTCTTCAACGATGCCTTTGTAATCAAGTTGAACAGTAATTGGGACATTGAATGGCAGCAATATTACGGTACATTCTACGATGATGAGCTTAGCGACCTCAGTGTGGACGGCTTGGGAAATCCGGTGTTTTGCGGCTACAGCTACTTTCAGGGCTCCGAGTGGAATGCTTGGTGGGCCGGTGTAAGGGCCGAAAACGGAAGCCTTCGCCACACGGCCCATTTTGATGCCGGACAGGATGAGCGCTTTCGCAGCATCGTGCGTGATGGAGCCCGTTTCAGGATTGCGGGCGACGCCGGCTCGTTCGACGATCGCGATATTGTGTGGGGACTTTTTGAGCCATCAGGCCTGGCCCTGCAAACGCGCAAACTGGATTGGGGCAACCCATTTACCAATTACCCATCGTCGATTCAGGCTTCGGGTGATGGTGGCTGGGTGCTGAGTGGCGACTTTACATTTTTCAATGGTAGTCGCGATATTGGGCTGCTCAAGATGGATTCTCAAGGCGATCCGGGTTGTTTGAACTCCACATGGGCACCCGCGCCCTTCGCTGCGGAAGTTGAAGCATCAACCTTGTTTTCGAACAAATTGCAGGCTTCAACTCAGGTGCAATCGGCCACTTTAAGCCTCAACAGTACGCAGTATTTCATGAATACAGTGTGTGAAGTCATCCCGCCGAAGGCGAACTGGACAACAAGCCCAAAACCCGCCGAATGTCCGGGTGTATGTATGTTGTTCGAGAGCAGTAGTCAATACTACGACTCTCTGTTTTGGAGTTTTGATGGCCCTTTTGAGCAAACCGGCAGCGACACCGTATTTGAAGTGTGCGTGCCCGGGCCGGGGAAGTATCCGGTTCGGCTGGTGGCCAAGAGTTCGGTTGGCATCGATACCTTGATTTCACTCGTAGACTTTACCGGCGATTGTGCTCCAGTTGTACCGAATGCCATTAGTCCGAATGGTGATGGCCTGAACGATACGTTTGAAATTCTCTTTTTGCCCCCGGGCAGCCGGCTGAGTGTGTATTCGCGCTGGGGCAAACGGATTTATCAATCTGAATCTTACGACAACAGTTGGTCGATTCAGGAGTCGGGCGTCTACTACTTTGTGCTGGAGTTTCCTGACAACACCTCGCTGAGTGGCTATGTGTCGGTGTTTGCTGACTAAAACGCAAAGCCCAGGCTAATGCCGGCTAAGGGCAGAAAAGGTCGGTCGTTTACAACCCAATCGTCGGGGTCATACGCTTCAATCATTGGGCTGAAGGTAAAGCGAAAGATAAACCCATCATTTCCTTGGTAGCGGTAACCGATTACAGGATTCACGAAGACGTAGGTTGATTCTCCGCCCATAATTCCAAAGGCATAAGTGCGAACTCCGTTTGCTCCGATTTCGAGGCGGTTCTTACTTTTTCCGAGAACCATGTTTACGCCTACCAATGGAACCGCACTCACAAAGATGATGGAACCCACGCCAATTCGAACATTCAACTCGATACTTGAATCGCTTACCAAGGTGCGTTCGTAGTTGAGCCCAAGTCCAAAAGTACTACCGATGAGTTCGCCATAAATTCGGTTTTTCTTCCGGCTACGGTCGGAGTAGATTTCTGGATCGAGCTCCTGGGCTTTGGAAAAGTCGCAAACCAGTACGAGTAAAAAGGCCAGAAGAACAGTCCGAATCATATCAGCAAATTACTCATAAATTGTTTCCGAACAGCCTACCACTTAAACTTGCAGCACACCGGTATTGTAGCGCTTTTCAATCGGAGCATGGTTGGCGGCTTCTATGCCCATCGAGATAATTTTCCGCGTTTCGATGGGATCGATGATGGCATCCACCACCAATCGCGCTGCGCTGTAGTAAATGCTGGTGGTTTGCTCATAGTGCGAGAAAATCTTGTCGTAGAGGGATTTTTCATCTTCCGGGGTGATTTCTTTGCCCTTCGCTTTTAGCGCGCTTACTTCGATTTGCAGCAATACCTTGGCTGCTTGTGCGCCGCCCATCACGGCAATTTGTGCCGTTGGCCAGGCCAGCATCAGGCGCGGATCGTAGGCTTTGCCACACATGGCGTAGTTGCCGGCGCCGTAAGAATTGCCAATCACCACGGTAAATTTCGGAACCACGCTATTGGCCATGGCATTCACCATTTTTGCTCCGTCTTTAATAATACCGCCGTGCTCAGAACGGGAGCCCACCATAAAGCCGGTAACATCTTGTAAAAACACGAGGGGAATTTTCTTTTGGTTGCAGTTCATAATGAAGCGCGCGGCTTTATCGGCCGAATCGGAGTAGATAACCCCACCAAACTGCATTTCTCCCTTTTTGCTTTTCACAATTTTTCGCTGATTGGCCACAATGCCAACCGCCCAGCCATCAATACGCGCCAAGCCGCAAACTATGCTTTGTCCGTATTTGTCTTTGTAAGCCTCAAACTCAGAGTTGTCGACCAACCTTTCGATGACTTCCATCACATCGTAAGGCTTATCGCGCGTTTCGGGCATGATTCCATAAATTTCCTGCGAATCTTTGGCCGGCTGAGTTGGGGCAATGCGGTCGAAGCCTGCATTGGCGGGAGCTCCAACCTTGTGCATGATGTTTCTGATTCGGTCGAGAGCATCAGCGTCGTTTTCGCATTTGTAGTCGGTAACGCCCGAAATTTCGCAATGGGTTGTGGCGCCACCAAGTGTTTCGTTGTCGATATCCTCACCAATGGCCGCCTTTACGAGGTATGAGCCGGCCAGGAAAATCGTTCCTGTTTCCTTCACAATCATGGCTTCGTCGCTCATGATTGGCAAATAGGCGCCACCAGCCACACAGGAGCCCATCACCGCAGCAATTTGAAGAATGCCCATCGACGACATCATGGCGTTGTTTCGAAATATTCGTCCAAAATGCTCCTTGTCGGGGAAAATCTCGTCTTGCATTGGCAAGTAAACGCCGGCACTGTCGACGAGATAAATAATTGGAATGTGATTTTCCATGGCAATTTCCTGCGCACGGAGATTCTTCTTCCCCGTAATCGGAAACCACGCACCTGCCTTAACAGTAGCATCATTGGCCACTACAATGCAGAGCCGTTTGTGGATGTAACCCATCACAACTACTACACCTCCGGCCGGACAGCCACCATGTTCCTTGTACATTTCAAAACCGGCAAAAGCCCCAATTTCGAAGTTGGGCTTGTCTTTATCGAGCAAATAGCTAATGCGTTCACGTGCAGTCATCTTGCCTCGGGCATGCTCTTTCTCGATTCGACTTTTCCCGCCGCCTAGCATAATCGCTTGCAGCTTTTGGTTCATGGCCGAGGTGAGGAGGCGCATTTTGTCTTCGTTCTTGTTAAATTCGAGCGATTCTGACATAAAATTGGTTTGCAGTTTTGGGAGTTGCCCGCAAATATGGTCAAAAGGGCGTTAGGTTCTGCTTCCAGCGCTTAGCTCAGCGTTGTAGTTTTTGTTTTCCGCGTTCGCGGGATGACCTTACGGGTAAACGGAGCTCCAGCGGCCCAAGCTAATTTGCTGTTCAGGAATACAATTTCGGCGCATAATTTTGGACTTGCAGCACGGTTAAAACGCACACGCATCAATACGTTTTCACCAAAATCTATTGTTTAGAATTAAGCCTCCGCTTGTAAATCCGCACCCACGACTGGGTGGCCACCCTTTCCCATTCGGGCGAATGGTCGAGTTTGCGCATCCATTCTTTTAGTTCCTCCTGGCTTACCGGCCAAGGACTTTCATGTGTGGAAAGCACGATGTATTCGGCATCTTTAACAACCGGAAAGTGATAAACCTTGTCGCGCAATGAAAGGTAGGGTTGAAAAGGCGATTGTGTTGAAACGATGGCATCGCTTGGAATACGGTTAAGCTGTTCTTTCACCAACGCTGTAGGGTAATGTCTCTTATAGTGATGCTCGCTGTAGAATCGAATACGATTTTTTTCTTCCCAGAGGCATGTAGGCTGCATCAGATGAATGACTCCCGCCGCACTTCCTGCCAAACACAAGCCCAACACACTCCATTTCAGCGAAGGCTTTCTTATCGTAGTAATAACCTCGCTCACACCAATGGCCATGATGGGGGCAAATTCAACCGCATACTGAACATAAATTCCCCATTTGAGCGGGTCGTTGTGGAAGAACTTCTGGAAGAACAGCGGAATCATCATAATCAGATAGCCCGGTCGCCGTAACAGTAAGGGTAATCCTGCAAGGCCAAGCAGCACTAAAAATTCTGGCTTCACACAATCGGCTTCCGGGTTGTTGCTGTGGTTCGCGAAAAACAGTGAGAGCGTTTCGAGCGGTTGTGCGAACATAAAACGCAAGGCTTCGCCGGATGACTTTCCGAGCACCGCATAGTGGAAATGCGGGTAAGTGCCGGCCTTTGAAAGCGCAGGCATGATCATTCCCGTAATCACCACAAATGCTGCAGCCGAAGCAAACGACATCAATCCAAGATGCATGAGCGTTCTTCGTGATTTATAAAATTCCACCATGAGTCCGAGACAAACAAAAATCATCCACAAACTCATGTTTTCCTTTCCAACAATCATGAATGCAAGCCATAGCCAGGCCACTCCAAGGCGTTTTTGGTGTAAGGCTAAAATGAATGCCGGGAGTATGCAGGCCGCAATAACATTGCTGTGATAGTCGAAACTGATGGCCGAATAAATACCGAAGAACAAGTAAAACAGCCACATGCCTCCCAGACTCAGGTGCTCGCCAAGTCCTCGGTACAAAAGCAGTTTCTTTATCATTATTCCGGCCCAAACCACAAAACCTACCTGAACAACCAGCAAGGTGTAAGTGCCAAAAATCCAGCTTAACGGGGAGAACAAAGGCAAATACAGGTCGAAATGATCCGATAGCAGATTTTCTGGTTCAGCCTTAAAGGCCAAACTATCGTTGAACTGAAAATGGGCGTAATCCCACAGCGCATTGGTATAAGCTCCTAAGTCGAGTGCGTAGGTGCGAAACACGAAATGGTTCGTCCATGAAATTGAGGCATACAACACCAAGAATAACCATGGGGCTTGCCTTACAACAATTGGTGCAATGTTTCGACCCGCCTCTGCAAGACGCTTCAAGGCCGTTCCAATTCTACCTTTTAGGCCTCGATTGTTACTGAATTTCGGCATGTAGGGTGAAATTCAGGCTTATGCTTTGTCTTCGAGTATCGACTGAATATCGGGCTTGAAATAGCGATTGCTTTTCAGCACTTTGCCATCTTCCCGATAAATAGGCTTACCGTCTTCGTCAAGTTTACTCATGTTGGAGCGCTGTATTTCTTCGAATACCTCCGCGATTTTGTGCTGCAGACCATGTGCATTGATGGTACCACAAAGAATGTAGAGCAAATCGCCCAAGGCATCAGCAATCTCTACCAGATCGCCTTTTTGCGCAGCCTCGAGATATTCTTCGTTTTCTTCCTTAAGCAGGTTAAATCGCAGTTGAATTTCCTTTTCTGAAAGCTCAGCCGTGGGCGTATTGCGCGCCGGCAATCCAAAAGCCTCATGAAACTGGCGCACGTAGCCAATGGTTTGTTCGAGTGTTAGTTTCGACATGTGGCGAAAATAATCAAAGCTGTTTGCATTTGGCTATTTTTGACCTATGTCGATAAAAACCCTCGCTCTGTTAATGGTGCTCAGCGCAAGTGCCGAAGCCCAAATTCCTGATGTTTTTAGGTCGTGGCTTGGCTGCTGGGAGTTTTCCAAAGGCGATACCCTTTATCGGGAGTGCTGGCGAGCGGAGTCGCCCGAAGTTTTTAAGGGTTTGGGACTAAACATACTGGGAGGCGACACGCTTTTTCAGGAGCGGATAACACTTAGCGCAGCGCCGGAAGCCATCCACTACACCGTTTTAGGAGCTGATTCCAATCCAAGTAAATCTGTTCGCTTTACCTGCCAGAATTGGAGTGGGGCTGAGTTAATTTTTGAAAATCTTGAGCACGATTTTCCACAACAGATCGTATATCGCCAAGTGGGCGCAGATGCGCTGGAGGCTTATATCGAAGGCTTCATTCAAGGTGAAAAGCAACGATTTAACTTTCCGTATCGAAGATCGACAGCCCGTTGGTGATTTTATGAGTTATGCTAACTAATAATCTTAAAACCACTGAAATTTCTCGTTGTGATTGAAGTTCAAAGGTGCTTGAAAATTACACTTACCCATTGATTCAGCTTTTGCAGGATATTGGTTTGTTGGTCCTGAATATGAGGCTCAAGGCCACAACGTATTGAGCTGTATATCAGACCTTCAACATTGATCTTCTTTACCTCCACTTTAAAGGGCGACCTTTCTTTGCTACTAATCCTCTAAAACACTGAAATTAATCCATTAAAATGGAAACAATCCCGAAGAAGCTTCACTTTCTGTGAATTGCGTCTTGCTGTAGCTAAGGTCATCAATCTCCAAATAACATTGACCGGGGTTCCAAAAATAGGAGGCCAGAATGTCTTTGCTAAAGTCTTCCTCCGGCAAAGCATACGTTAGCTCTACCCATTGCCATTGTTGATCGGAGCGAAAGCTGAGTTTCTCGGTGGTGTAATTGCGTGTTCCTTCGGGGTTTTCGAGTGTTGTCACAAAGAGTGGCGGACTGCTGCATTGCCCTTCCACGAGGCGATAGCGAAAGCGGTAATGCATCAGTGTAGAGAGGCCTGTACGAAGCTCCTGCATGGGCTGTTTGCGACTAAAGGCAAACTCGATATCGGCATTCATGCGGTACCATGAATTACTGTCGTTCCGCAAAATGTAATCGCTTTCATTCTCAAAGCTGCGTTTCTCAAGTACATAATTTATTCGATGCCGGGTATCTTCGGGTTTTTCGCCATTGGGATTAAATCGTGAGGCCAAGAGCGAAGTGTAGATGTTTCGAAAACTGTCGCGGTTTACCTGGTGGAAATTTAACCGGTTGTGCTGCCACTTCCATAAAACCGGCAATGGCAACAAGGTACAGATTAACGTGAGCAACAGCAACGGCACGGCACGGCTAAAGCGTTCGGCACTTAAAACACGGGTTGCCTTAACTACTAAAACCAGTGCTAGCGGAATGATTCCCGACACAGCGGCGGCAGGGTATGCGCCTTCGGGCAGACTGGTAATGCCGGCCATAAAGCAAAGGAGAAGGGTAATTCCTGAAAGAAAGTAGGCCAATCCCTCGCGCCTTTGGTTGTTCCAAAAAGGGATAAACAGCAAGGCCGCCAACAGCAACAAAGGATTATACAAAAACAACCCTTCGCGGTAGCTCAACAGCAGGTAAATCGGGTTTCGGAGGTCGAACCGAAGGAAGTTATCGAATGAACCTTGCCGAATATGGATGAAAACGGAGAGCAGTAAAATAAGCCCGGGTAGAATCCAAAGTATTTCACGAAGGCGCAATGGCCTTTCCGATTGGGCTTTCCAGGGTTGATACACCCATAGTAAAGTAAGCACCCATGCATTGGCCGGGGTGGCAGATATAGCGAGGAGAAAGCCAAGATTAAAGAGTAGGGTAGAGGTCCAGTTGAGCTGCCGGCGCAATTGCTCCAGGGCATACAAGGCGACGGTTGTTCCAAGAAAGCCAAGGCTAAATTCGGGATGTCTTGCATCGAGCAATGCGCCCGGTATGGCTGTGCCGATTGAAAGCACCAAGGCCCATGCAGCGGCACGTTCGCCAAGCGCTTTGATGAAGTAGCTGCGCAATGCGAAAATAGCCGTTGAAGTAAGGAATGCAAAGGCAAAGGCTTGCGAAAGGTTGGGAGTGGAAAAGCTAAAGTCATCCCCCGAAGGGAAAAATACCCCCAAAAACAGGATTAATGCAATGAATAATAAGGTGATAAGTAGCGAAAGTGAAAGTTTCATATCTACAAAGGTAGAGGCTAGACTAAGCCAATTTGCAAGCGTGGCGGGCGAATTTTACACGGGCCCCAAAATCATACGGTAATATCTGCAACCGCTTGTTTGGCTGCAGTGAATTTTCGTTATCATTGCAGGCTAAGTCAAACTCATCATGGCCAAGAAAGTAAACGATACTACTCAAACGCAGAAATCCACAAACAGCCGTCATGCGTTCAGCGATCCGGAAGAAAACGCCGGATTTCTCATGTGGCAGGTATCCATGCTGTGGCAGCGTAAGCTCAAAAACGGATTGGATACCTTAGGCATTACGCATGGACAGTTTCTGTTGCTGGCGGCACTCTCATATTTAAGTACCCAGAAAAATGTGGTGTCGCAACAAGATTTGGCCAAGCATGTGAGGATTGATAAAATGATGACATCCAAGATTTTACGCACCCTTCAAAAGAAAGGGCTCCTCAGTCGTAAGAAGAACAAAACCGATACACGGGTGCGTACACTGGCTCTCAGCGAAAGTGGTGAAACGCTTCTCGCACAGTCGTTTAAACTGGTTGATCGTATCGACAACGATTTCCTAATGAATCTGGGCCTCAATGCCATGTCGTTTCAGGACGATCTCCGCAACTTACTCCGGTCTAACCTTCGATAGTCAGCTTCCACGATGAGAAACACTTTACTACTTCTTACCCTGTTTATTTTGGGCTCGCTTGGGGCTCAAAGTACTGTAAGCGAGCGTGTTGCTGAGTTATTTCTGACCCAGTCTCCCGGCGAAACAAGGTCGGTTTACCTCTTTTTACGCAACGATGAAGCCATCAGCGCGGTGCGCACCCAAATTGAATCTCAAAACATTGGTGTAGCGCAAAGGCCGGCAATGGTGCGGCAAAGCCTGATGACAAGGGCGGCACAGTCGCAAGCTCCGGTGTTAGAGCTCATTAACAATCATGCGCAGCAACACAATGCTGAAGTGGGGTTGGAGGGAAGCTATTTCCTCATGAATCTGATTCGCGCAAGGGTTGATGCAACGCTTCTACAGCAATTGGCGGCGCATCCGGCTATCGAATACATTGAGCTTCCGGAAGTATTTGCCCTCCGCTATGATCGTCCTGTAGCGATGCAAGCCGATGCTTCCCGCTCTGAAGGCGGCCGCGAACCAGGCCTCGACGTGATTGGTGCACCATTCATGTGGAACCTCGGCTACACCGGACTGGGGCGCAGGCTGTACACGGTTGATACGGGTGTTTGGCCAGGTCATCCCGCTTTGCGGAAACAATGGCGCGGAAACTACTTCCCGGAAGAGCAGTGCTGGGTTGGCTTTGGCTTTGAACACCCGGCCGATAAGCCTGATGCCCACGGTACACATGTTACCGGTACTGTGTTAGGACTCGACCCTGAAACTGCCGATACCATTGGTGTGGCCTTCAATGCCAGCTTCATGGCTACCGACCCTATTGTGGAAGATTTGGCCGATGTGCTGCCCCTCGAGGTTATCCTCTCGGCCTTTCAGTTCGCCCTCGACCCGGATGGCGACCCTTTAACCAGCGACGATGTTCCTGATGTGATTTGCAATTCCTGGGGCTTTGGCGATACCACCATTGCCGACTTGTGCACCAATCCTTTGATTGTAGGCCTATACGACGCATTGGATGCTGCCGGAATTGCCGTTGAATTTTCAGCCGGAAACGAAGGTCCACAGCCTTCTACCATGGGCATGCCTGCCTACGTGGTAATGGACAGTTTGACCATTTTTTCGGTAGGTGCTGTGGATGGCAATTCGCCCAGTTTTCCAATTGCTTCCTTTTCGAGCCGAGGCCCTTCTGAATGCGGTGAAACGGCTCAGCTTCAGATAAAACCCGAGGTTTGTGCTCCGGGTGTGAATGTGCGCAGCTCGGTTCAGCAAAGCGGTTATGCCTTATATTCAGGTACTTCAATGGCTGGTCCACATGTGGCAGGCGCCGTTCTGTTGCTCAAAGAGGCCTTTCCCTTTCTGAGTGGCCGTGAATTGTTGAATGCCCTCTATCAAACAGCCATCGATTTGGGTGAGCAGGGCGAAGATAACCTCTACGGACGCGGTATCATCAACCTGGAGGCTGCCTTCAACTTTTTGTCTGCAAGTCACACTCCCGTGCCACCCAACACAGAGCCTTTCGATGTCGCCATTGAGTCGATTAGCGGTCCGAGCCTCTCTTGCACCGGGCAACGAACCTTTTTGGTGACCATTCGCAACGTGGGCAGTGTTGAGCTCAACGGCGGTGAACTGAGTTTTGGCCGTGTTGGTACCACCGGATTTACGTCGATTAGCACCGATCAGACCCTTTTGCCGGGCGAAAGTATGGTGCTCAATGCGCCAATTAACCTGAACGTGACAGGGCGAATTGAGCTATTGGCGGTGTTTTCGCCCTTTATCGACATTCCGGAGCGCGACCTGCTCAACAACCGAAGGATACACACGGTAGAGGTTCGTCCAACATTCAGCCTGCCTTACGCCGAGAGCTTCGAATTCAACAGCTTTAGTGGAAACAATTGGCTATTGGAAAACCCCGATTATTCGCGCACCTGGGACACGATTAGCACCCGTGGTTTGGGCGAAAGTCGCTTTTCTGGCCGAATGTCCTTCCTATCATACAATACCGGTCAGCAAGATTTTGCCTACACGCCATTTATTAGCCTTCCGGCAAACCTCGACTCCTTGTTGCTTCGTTTCGATTATGCCTACAGGTTTCGCAATAACTCTTTGGCCGATACGGTAGAGTTAAGTCTTACAACAGATTGCGGCGACACGTGGCAGCGCGTGTTTTACCGTGGCGGTTCGCAGTTGGGTACTTTCGATACCTTGTGGCTGAATTTCCGGCCAATCCGAGCAGCCCATTGGGATACATTCAAGCAAGACATTCTCTCGCAAGTGGGCGATGCCGGCGAGGTAGCATTCAGGCTGCGTGCATCGAGCCGGTCTGGTTCTAACTTCTTCATCGACAATCTCTTCTTGTATTCGAATGAGAATCCAACAGCTACAGCGTTTACAAAGGAATTGTTGTTTGATGTCTTTCCAAATCCAACCACAGGCCAGGTACATGTGGCATTGCAGCAAGCCGAGCCGGGTGCAGTGCTACGGGTGTTTAGCATAACCGGCTCGTTGGTGCATCAGGTGGAGCTGGGGGCGCAAACCGGCCAAACACTCGGGCTCGATTTTTTGCCTTCCGGACTATACACCATCCAGCTAAGCGCCAACAATGGCGTGGGCTCCCGACGACTGGTGCTTACCCGTTAATGTTAATTGGAGAGTCATTTAACCGCATGGAGAAGGGCGTAGTGCTGTATAGTGAATTCTGACGGGGCCTTCGCGGGTTTTCCACCACCCATCCACCTACTTATTCACAGCCCTGTTCATTTCAAAAAATGAGGCTTGGTCGGGTGTGTTTAGCTGAGCCCGAACTTTACGCCGGGAAGGGGAAAGCTGTGGGAAGCCCTTCGCCCTTTTCCCCGGAATTGTCAAGGAAAAAATGCGGGTTTGGGGGCCAATTCATCAACAAGATTCGAGGCGCCAGGTAGAAAATTTGGCTACTAATGATTTATTGACGTATCGTAGGGAGTGAAAAATGCCGGAGGGCGGTTTGGGGCTTCTTCGCAGAATGGCGACCCAATTCATGTATTGAAATCGGAACCTAATTCGTGCTTAAATCGCAATTCAGCGTGCCTTCGCGGGTTTTCCACCACCCATCCACCTACTTATTCACAGCCCTGTTCATTTCAAGAAATGAGGCTTGGTCGGAGGTATTAACGGGAACCCGAACTTTACGCCGGCGAAGGGGAAAGCTGTGGGATGCCCTTCGCCCTTTTCCCCGTAATTGTCAAGGAAAAAATGCGGGTTTGGGGGCCAATTCATCAACAAGATTCGAGGCGCCAGGTAGAACTTTTGACCGTAAATTTTGAGTTAATGCTTCAAAAGGAGCGAAAAAAGCCTGAGAGCTGTTTGGGGCTGTTTTAATCCTACTTCTGACCTGCCTAAAAGTCAGAAATGCAGTCGATGAAAGGCGAAAAGGCGAAGCTGCAAATTTAATACTGCTAGCCGCGGACAACGAAGCATATGCTGTATTTAATGTGTAACGAAATATTGAGCTTTAAAAATTCAGAAAGGCATAGATTTTAGAAAGCCGACCGTAAAACCCTTGCACTAAGTTATACTCAAACAGGGCTCAATGTGCTATGAATAAACTAATGATTGTTTTTCGGTAGGCCCTAATTGCTGGGGTTTGAGTATCCACAATTTATCAGTAGACTTTTTAAACAAAAAACCGGGAAAACACCCACTGAATATCGAAGTCTAGATTAGCATCTATTGATCAGTTTCCAGTGTCTCACATCTGCTACATTTCTGGATTTACCAGTAGGTCCTAAATGAATATCTGATGCTAATTGTTGTGTACAAACAGCAGTTTGCTAAATGCTGAAGAACCGCTACTGATTGTGACGTTATAAATTCCATGAGAAACACCGTTCAAATCGATGGATGGGTTTTTACCCTGAAGTTTAGTTCTTCGCACTTCACGGCCAAGCATGTCGACCATGATCAAATCATGGTTTTGGAATTCTCCGCTAATAGAAACTAGTTGCGAGGCTGGATTTGGAACAAATTGAATCGTCTGTTGATTTAAACCACCCGCTAAAGATGCTGAATTATCTGGCATATAAATTTTTATTTCGTTGGTTTCAATTGGCGATTGCCCGTTGACTAATAACTGCGCGTTATTGTATACAGTATCTCCCGGTTGTAAGGTTATATCGGCGCCAAGCCTAAATACTATCGACAGATGACTCCCAACAGGATCAACTGAGGCCGGTGGTAATTGAATATTGGGAAAAATAATCCGGATTTTATTTCCAATTCGTTCGGTAGTGCACGGATGAGTAGTTGTTTGTACATCGAAAATTTGTGGATAAAAGAAATTGGCTAATGAATCTGAAATCTCGAGATCTTGGATTATTTCTGTTCCTGTATTTTGAAAATGAATGCGAAAAAAATATTGCACAGAATTTTGACTAATTGCATATTCATCATCAAAGATTGGGATCGGTAGCACTTTAAGTACTTGCAGCGAAGGCTCCAACGTTGCTGACACCGGGCTCTGTGGATCTTCGCAAATCAGATATGAATTGTTCGACTGATTGCAATCAACTTCAGTGATTATTTCAACTTCTCTGCAAAAAGGCAACAGCGAGTTTTCACCGCAAATCAGGGAGTCTTTCCAATAAATAAATTTGGATTCTTGATAGTTTAAAGAATCATTGATTATCCAAATAAAACTGTTGCCATCACTGATGTTGATGGGTGGGTTGCTTTCTAAAAAGTGCACCGCCTCTGGTAATTGAAGTTTTACAAAGAAAGATTCAGAAGGCCTGTATTGCTTATTTGAAACCTCAATACAATGTGTTCGAGCAGCTTGATTGCAGGGTACATCAGGCATTAAATGATTAATAATGGGCGTTACATCTGAACAAACAATCTGCGGCTCAACGAAAAAATTCAATTGGCTTAAAGCTTCGCTGCTTGTCAAGAATACATTTGTATAGCTTCCTTCATTGGGGCAATTGATCACATGGCTGGCTTGTAGTGCATAGGGTATTTGACTGGTAATCGCAAACAAACTGGTTGGAAATAAATCAAAAGAATAGTAGCCATCAGAGTCGGTGGTGGCAGTTAAATTTCCGGGTTGACAGTTTACTACTTGATTCAAGATTGGCGTATCTTCTTCATCTACCTCACAGTTTCCATTTACATCTAGCCAAACTCGCCCCCCTATCGTATACTGCTGGGTCGTATCCACAATGTAGCGATCGAATCTCCACGACTCTTCCAATGCTTCCCAATACACATCTAAATCCCGGTTCTCCACCACAAAAGCCAGGTTTCCGGCTGCATTTTGAATGCCTTGAATGGCAAAACCACTCCAAACAGGTTCGTCTTCACCACACCCGGTAAATTCTGTGATGTGCATTTCAATTGCATTCGAACCTTCATATAACCTCAATTGTCCTGTAAATTGATTTTCAAAGCATGACCAAATTGATACGTTCAGATATTCCAAAATAAATATACGATTGGGGGCTGTACCTATGGTTTTATGCCTCACTGAATTTATGGATGGGTCTAAGTCAATCCCGGCAAGATAAATCGCGTTTACCGGAATATTAGGAGATGGTAATGGGTAATTAAAGTTATGCGTTATAATACCAGGATACGGTCCAAATTGAACAAACCCATTCGAACTTACCTTTACAGATTGATAGGTATTCTCAAAATAAGTAAACGAAAACCCCAAATCAGCCAATGCCGCACTTTCGTCCTCTAATCCCAGTGAAGTAGCTCCGGTATCAATAGATATTGGGATAAAAGGTATGGAGCTTACTGTATATGCAGCCATTTGTCCATGACAAATCAATTCAATGAAAGTGAATATACACAATAAAACTGCTCTCATAGCTAGTTTTTTTGCTAACCTAATGAAATTTAGTGAATGTTTAACGCTAAAATATACACAATAAGCAAAAATTTATCGACTTTTTCTGGCTAACGAAAAACTGAGCTCCATGAATTCAAGCGTGAATGGATTTTCAAAAGCCGAACTCAAAACCCTTACATTAAGCCTCAATTAAACTGGGGCTAAGGTGCTACAAATAAAACTATTGAGTGTTTTTCAGTATGCCCTACCTAAGGTAGCTGTTTTAATGCTCCCCGGAATCTACATTGTCTCTTATCCCTTCGCTATCTTGCGCCATGCTTAAACCCTTGCTGCGTCGTACTTTGGCCTCTTTGGGCTATAGCCTTCGGAAAACACAAACCGAGCTAGAGGTAAACGGTATTCCACGTGATATCGACGATCCTGCGTTTCTCGAACTTTACAGCCGGTTTGGGAAGTATTCAATGACCGGCCCTCAGGCCATGTTTGCCCTCTATAAAGCCCTCGAATACATCAACCACAATAATGTTCCCGGCGACTTGGTCGAATGTGGAGTGTGGCGCGGTGGAAACGGCATGCTCATGGCTGCAATGCTCGATCATCTCGGCGATACCCAGCGTAAAATTTATCTTTACGATACCTACGAAGGCATGACAGAGCCCGGCGCCCCCGATGTGGAACTGTTTGGTCATCACGCCCGCGAACGCCTCCAAAACGAATCTAAACAACAAGCCGATTCTGTTTGGTGCATGGCTTCACTCGAAGAAGTAAAACACAACATAAGCCTTGAAAAGCTTAGTCCTGAACGCTTCGTTTTCGTGCAAGGAAGGGTAGAGGAAACCATCCCGAACACCATTCCCGATCACATCGCATTGCTTAGGCTCGATACAGATTGGTATGAATCAACACGGCACGAGCTGCTGCACTGTTACCCTCGACTGGCTTCGCAAGGCGTGCTAATCATCGACGATTACGGACATTGGAAAGGTGCCCGAAAAGCCACCGATGAATACTTCCAAAGCCTGGAGCGCATTCCTTTGTTGCAACGCATCGACTACAGTGTTCGGTTTGCCATCAAGCCCTAGAGCTCAGGCATTTCGGTTCCACCGCTGCCCGGTTCGCGCCGGCCTTGACTGCGGCGCCGGAAAACGCTTACATCTTGCTCTCCGAAGTTCCAGGTTATATTGAAACGCAAATACCGAACTTCCCAGCGCCGAACGAGCTCCTGGGTAAACAAAGCATTGCTAATGCGCGTTCCAAAACGCTTGGTGTTCGCCACATCGCTCAATGTGGCCGATAGCTGCCAATGGCTGTTAAACCGGTAATTCACCGAGGCATCCGCAAAGTAAACCGGAAGCAAAGTGCCTTGTGGAATAATCCGCGGAGCCTCATAATTCCCGCTCACTTGAAACGAGAGCTTATTGCTTGCACGATAGTTCAGCTGTAATCGGGCATTCCAGCTCCAGCCTTCGTTCGAAGCCGAAACTGTGTCGCCCTGCACACTCACCCGTGAATAAAAGGCATGCCCGTAAGCACTCAGGTCGAACTGCTTGCCCAGCTTGCGTTTTAGGGTAAGCTCCGAGCCTGCATCCTGTCGTTGTTGCCCGTTTGCATAGGTGTTCACCAATACTTCGGGGTTGTTCGGTAGGGGAAACACCACGGTGGTGATGGCTCCATCGGTGTTGCGGCCGTAAACCGACATCAACCCGCTCCAGTCATCCCCCGTTAGGGAATAATTTAACTCGGCCAACATGATGAACTCCGGCGCCAATACTGGGTTGCCGATTTGCACGCTTTGCCGGTCGGCGTAGGTTACGAAGGGAATGAGCTGCATCCAGCCCGGGCGACCAATCTTGCGCGAAAGGTTCACCTGAAACTCGCGGCCCTTCGCCCCTTTACGCGATAGGTATATGGATGGAAACAGCACTTTATCAAGGTCTTCCAAACCATTCGGATAGATGAATGCAAAATCTTCGTTCGTTTGCGAAGTGCGGGCTACAAACCACGTGTGTTCATAACGAAGGCCGGCCTGAAGGCTCCACTTACCAAACTTTTGCTGCCTGATTAAATATGCGGCACCAATGAAATCGTCGATGGTGATGCGGTTGCTCAGTGTGGGATCGCTAATGCTTTGGGCCAAGGTGTCGGCGCTTGAAAGGGCGGCAAAATCAGAGACCGAATACTTGTACGATAGCCTGAATCCGGATTCCCATCGCCCTTCGTCGCTGCCCGGCTTCACGTAATCGCCTTGTAAACTGTACAGTGTGGCCTGACGTCGCCCGCGATTTTGGTTTCCCGATAGATTGAAGTTGTTCAGGCCCTCAGCGGTGATGGCATCAAGGTTATTCTGGTTGTTCGAGTGGGTAACATTGGCGTCGAACGTGAGTTCTCGCTCGGCCTGAGGAAAGTTTTTCTTCCACACCAAACCCGCCGAATGAACCTCCCAGTTGTTGGTTTGCAGGTTGTTACGCCGGCCGCTAAAAAAGGGTTCCGCATTTTTACCGTACAGCCCAAACTCTTGCAACTCGATGTTGAACATGCCGTTGGTGGAGTAACTGTAAAAACTACTCAACTGGCTGCGAAGGCCGGTTTTATAGTCGAAGCCCGCGCGAACGTTATACCCATCGCGAAAGCTCCGGTTGCGATTGTCGAGCAGCAGCCGGAGAAACACCGAATCGGGCACTCCATATTCGCGGGTTGAACTGCCATCGTTGGGATTGAAGCTTTCGTTGTAGCCCGCCGAGAGCAGATAGCTGGCCTTGCCTTCGCGCACTTGAATATTGCCTTGAATAGATCGGCGCTGTAAGGTTCCGAGTCCTGCGTTGATGCGCCCGGAATAGCCAGGGTTCAGGTTTTTTTTCATCACCACATTAATGATTCCACCCGTAGCATCGGCGGTGAAGCGCGCAGAAGGGTTGGTGATGACCTCAATCCGCTCAATATCGTCGGCCGGAATCATGTCGAGGGTCATCAGGCTTGGCCGGCCATCGACGAAAATGCTGGGCGTCTGGTTGCGGAGTTCGACGCTGTTGTTGCTGCCCACAATAACGCCTGGAATGTTTTTCAGGGCGTCGATGGCATTACCGCCGCGGGCCGCGAGGTCTTTTTCGACGGTGTAGCTTCTGCGGTCGATGCTCAGCGAGAGGGCTTCGCGCTCGGCGCTGATTTCGACGGTGTTAAGCAGCTTGTTTTTGGCTTTTAGGACGATATCTCCAAGGTCGGTGAGGCCGGGAGCCGGCGGAAGGCTGAACGGAATGCTGCCGGGCTCGAAATCGATGCTCGAGGCTTTAGCGCGTAGTTTGCCGGAAGCCCTGAGGAGGGTTTCAAACTCACCTTTTTCGTTGCAGAGTGCCCCGCCTACAAGGCTATCGCGTTCGTTATAGACCATCAACGTGGCAAAGGGAATACCCAGCTTGCCATTTTCAGTAACCACTTTACCAATTACTTTTCTGCCTTGTGCATGCAAGGGCGAATGACCCAACACCAGCCAAAGCACTACAAAGCCCAAAAATCGAATCCTCATCAGGCCGCAAAGGTAGCAAAGGCGACCGGCGCTTTGGGCTAGGGGCAAGGACAAAATTGGGGGGCTGTCGGGAAACCTGTAGGATTAATGCCTTTGGCATAATGCAATAGTGATTAGTCCTGATAAGGTATTGTAATTTCGGGTATATTATTGCTGCCGAATTTATTAGGAATGTTTAAACCATTGCTAAATTTCCCTAAGGCATGTAAAAAGTTTGTGTGCGAGAAATATGGTGGTTTTTGTGGAATGTTGTTATGAGGCTGTTTTTTTTCAAAATATTGATTTTTTTGTAATAACACCATCAACTATGTTTATTGATGTGAAACTTCCAAGCTTATATTTCCCTGTATTTGCAAGTTGTTTCTCAATGTAAACTAAGTCGCCTACCGAAATTGATTTCTCATAAACCTGCTCAATAACAATGGTTAAACCATCAATAGTTTGATATTCTTTTGGGTAAGTTATCTTAAAAAGTTTTCCATTTTTTAATTCATAATAACGACCTGTGTTTTGAGATTTATATTTCCCATCATCAGGCCGCTCTCCATCAATTGTGGCTTTCATCCCTAATTTCAAAAAAATCTCAGATGTACCTCTATAAATTTCTAACGTTTTACCATTCTCTAGCATGCCTGTAACCACATTAAATTTTTTGTAAGTAACAGATTGTAGATATTTCTTTACATCTAAGTCTGGTATTAAAGTTTCGTTTGCTAAGATGAATAGCTCATTATTGGTTCCGTCGACTTTTAGAATCATAACAGCGTTATCGAAAAAGGACTGGTTTAGTAAAATCTTATCTTTTATTCTGTCAATTAATATGGACTTTGCTCCTTGTAGGTATTCCCAATTGCCTAATTGAACTTGTCCGTTGAGTGACAAAACTAATTGTCCGTCTCTTTTGAAAATATATTTGTGATAATTGGATTCAATGTCAATTAGGACCCAAGGTTTATCAATGAATAATGCAGTGTTATCCAGTTTTTCACTGAACTGCGATAGTCTGTTTATTAGGTCTTGAAGGTATATTCTCATTTTGCTCTTTATCGCTCTTAAAATGACTTAAACGTATTCAGGTCTTAGTACATTTGGGAATTTTGAACCGAAAACGGCCAGTCACGACGAAAAAAATAGTAAAAGACGAGAAACCCCAAATGCCTATAATTACTCAAACGGT
Source organism: Bacteroidota bacterium (assembly GCA_027483445.1). Classification (GTDB taxonomy): domain Bacteria; phylum Bacteroidota; class Bacteroidia; order M30B66; family M30B66; genus CAMCXT01. The sequence goes on from JAIXUS010000017.1 coordinate 22,546, forward strand.
CGAAGTTTGTAATTGCCTAAATTTACTTTTCCTCCATACCAGTTATGCGGTTAAAATTCAACTGGTAAAAATTGCTTCTCAGTTTTCATTTCTGTCAGGCATGGATTATTCACTTGTCTAAATTCACTTTTATTTTCATAAGGAGTCATAACCCACTTAAAGTCATCAAATGACCATAAAATCAGTTTTTGTGTATCATTCTTGACTTCTACAGTAAACTCGCAATTTACTCCTTTGTCTGCTGCATTCATGTAAAATGACCTATTACCCACCAGACGGATAAACTTGTTGATAACCAGACTATTTGGGCTGTCTAGTTGCCAGTAAATGGTCACATAACCGCTATCAATCGTAATCATTGGTGTTCCTCCATTGCATGGGTCATATACTAAGTAACCCAAACTGTCACGCTCAACCTTAATCCACTTCTTGGGAAAATCGTCAAGACTTTTCCAAGTCGCTTGTCCAAATGAAACCAGAAAAGCTGAAGTAAGAATCACCGTAAATAAGCTTTTCATTTTACTTGAATCATTTGTTTGGAGCTTGCCTGTAGTATTGCGGGCAACGGTTCGGCGGTTCGGCGCAGTTGCCAACTGATGCGCACCGGCCATTCAACATGCACCTAAGCCAAAGGTATACAACAAGGTTTAAATTAGCAAAATGCCCGGCAATTGAGTCAAACCGCTGTTATGCGGTCGGCTTTCTTGCCTTTCGCTGTTCATATTCACTTAAAAGTCTGTTTAATATTTCTATTTTTTCATTTTCAACTGGTTCGGTTTGGCAAAGTTGGTCAACCATTATATTGATGTCGTAAAATTGGTTGTCAGTCGTGATTTTTCCTTTCTCAATTATCTTGTCAATACGTTGGAAATAAGATTTAAAAATGTCAATGTCATACTTGGTTTTGTCTTGCAGATACTTGTTGAATTTTAAGTCACCTGTTTCTAATTGCATTTCTGTCAAGTCACGAAACCATTGTTTCAGCCTTGTCAGTCTTCCCTTTTGGTAATTTTCTTCTGTTTTTACTTTAAGTCCTTTGTAATGTTCCTCAGAGTCAAAGTCGGCTGTCTTGAATTGCATTTCTTTATTGTCAATGTAGTAATCAAGTGTCGCCAAGACCAAATCCCGATACTTTAAAAGTTGAGCCTGCTTTTCGTCTTGGTTGAGTTTATTGTCTGTCATTAGCTGAGTCGTCTTTTAAGCTGCCGCATAACTAGTATCTACATACATTTTATTAGCGCATTTTGTCATTTTCACACCCGCGAATTAACGTACTCCTTTTCTGTTTTCAAAGCCAGGTCAACATATCTAGTCCGGATTAAGGGTTGAGCCCATATACAGGTTGAGCCGCAACACTAAGGGCTGTGCAGGCTTGTTTGCGTACTGCGTTGGTTTGGTGGGCCCCGAAATGCCGCAAATGCTATTGGTCGGAGGCATGGTGAATTGTTAAAATCACATTACGAGGGCTCGGCGGCTGCGGTGTATATGGTGTTGGGTTGGCCGGTGCAAGAAATCGACTTAATTGGGTTTGAGTTTAGGGTTAATGAATACATAATCAATACATTATCGTTCGATAGCCTTGTGTAAACCTACGTAATGCCGAAGCCTATTCTCGTGCAAATCTGAAAAACCCGGACGCGGCATGTCCGTAAACATGGAGAGCATTTAGTACTGCTCCGGCATGCGCACTAAACAACACTGTAAATCTACTCCAACAAGCGGCATTCGTGCTATTCTGGCATTCTTGGCCATTGTGTGCATTCAGCTGGTGGCCATGGGCCAAGGTGGCCGGTTTAACAACTGGTACTTTGGCAATACGGCGGGTGTGTCATTTGCCTCAGGGGCTCCGGTGGCGCTTACCAACGGGGTGCTGTCGACCACCGAGGGCTGTGCTTCAATCTCCACCGAGGCCGGCAATCTGCTGTTTTACACCGACGGGGTAACAGTGTGGAATGCCAACCACCTGCCAATGACCAATGGTACCGGTCTTACCGGACATGCATCATCCACCCAAAGTGCCATTATTGTACAGCAACCCTTAAATCCTAACCGCTACTTTATTTTTACTGCCGATGCCGACGTCGGTCCGAATGGCATTCGCTACTCGGTTGTCGATATGAGTCTATCGGCCGGCTTGGGCGCCGTAACCACCACCAAGAATGTTCCCTTGCAAACCCCTTCGTGCGAGAAAATTTGCGCAGTGAGGCATTGCAACAACCGCGATGTATGGATTGTGAGTCACGACTGGAATTCGAACACCTTCCGCACCTGGCTGCTTACGCCCACGGGCTTAAACACCACGCCAGTGCTCAGCAATGCGGGCATTGTGCCGAGCGGCATCGTGCAGTCGGGATATGGGCAACTTAAGGCCAATCTCGACGGCAACCGCCTGCTGGCCTGCTATTATGGCTTTGCGGGCAGTGGCGCCAACCGTATGGAGGCCTACGATTTTAACAATTCAACCGGGGTGGTCTCTAACGCCATCACCCTGGCCAGCGATGTAGGTCTATACGGTTGCGAGTTTTCGCCCAACGGGCGGATGGCCTACGGTGCCACCAATCCGGGTACCCTCATACAATTTAACCTTTGTGCGGGCAACGCGGCGGCTATCGTGGCCAGTCGCTTTGTGGTGGCCACCACCGGACCCATCATTGGGAGTTTGCAGTTAGGTCCAGACGGACGTATCTATATTGCCCGGAATTCCACCTTTCTATCGGTGATTAACAACCCCAACACAGCCGGAGCGGGCTGTGGGTTTGTGAATGGGGCCATCCCGCTTGCCGGGCGTACCTCTCGCGTGGGCTTGCCCAATATGGCTTCTTTTTATCTAAGGCCACCAACGCCTCCCTTCACAGCAACGGCAAACTGCTTAAATGTTGGATTTTCGGCCCCTTCGGTGAGTACCTCGGCCAACAGTTGCGCCGGCGCATCGAGTGCTATTCAATCGGTGCAGTGGAACTTTGGCGACCCGGCATCAGGGGCGGCAAACACCTCTACCTTACTTAACCCTTCGCATACCTTTAGTGCGGTGGGCACCTATTCGGTACGTTTGGTACTGAACCTCGGTTGTTACAACGATACTTTAATTCAGAGCATTACCCTAAACGGGTTTAATGTAAGCACCTCTACAACACCGGCTTCGTGCGGCGCCAACAACGGAACGGCCTCGGTAACGCCTGCAGTGCCCGGCGTTTATACGTATGCCTGGAGTAACGGTCAAACTACGGCCACGGCAACCGGACTGGCAGCCGGCAACTACAGCGTTACGGTAACATCACTGGCGGGCTGTTCAACGGTGGCTAATGTAACAGTGAGTTCGGGTGGGGCTTTGACGTTAAATGTGAATCCACAAAATGCCACTTGCTTTGGATCGGCTTCGGGCAGTGCCGCCGCCAGCACAACAGGTGGAGTAGCGCCTTACACCTACGCCTGGAGTAATGGTGGGGCAGGAGCGAGTGTTAGTGGACTTTCAGCGGGCAGCTACAGCGTTACGGTTACCGATGCTTCAGGGTGCAGCGCTACACAGTCGTTTAACATTGCCCAGCCAACCGCCTTAAATGCTACGGTAAATGTGGCTCCGCCTACGTGCAGTGCCGTTACAGGCTCGGCCTCGTTGAGTGTAAGCGGAGGCACGGCACCTTATACTTACGCCTGGAGCTCTGGAAGCACGGCCGCCTCAGTAAGCGGTCTGGCAAACGGTAGTTATTCGGTGGTGGTTACCGACAACAATGGATGCAGCCTAACCCGAAACTTCTCGATTAATATACCGCCTGCTCTTACGGCAACCTTGAATGCTACCGCGATTTCCTGTTCAGGTGCGGCCAATGGTAGTGCAAGTTTAAGTGCATCAGGCGGTACGCCGCCCTACACCTATGCATGGAGCAATGGAGCAACAACGGCAGCAGTGAGTAATTTACCACCCGGCGCCATTTCGGTTACCCTTACCGATGCTGCTGGCTGCACCATTACCCGCAACACAACAATTACACAGCCATCGCCTTTGCAGCTGAACCTCAATGTTGCACAGCCAACGTGCAGTACGCCAAGCGGATCCATTTCGGCCAACGTGAGCGGCGGAACATCGCCCTATACCTACAGTTGGAGCAGTGGACAAAGCACAGCTGCTCTCTCAGGATTGAGCGCTGGCTCCTACACCTTAACGGTGAGTGATGCAAATGGCTGCCAGGTGAGCCAAACCGGCACTTTGAACTTGGTAAATGGTATAACGGTGAGTATCAATTCCAGCAACCTTACCTGCTTTGGAGCTGCAAATGGCTCGGCCACTGCGGTGGTAAGCGGCGGCGGTGCACCGTATACGTATGCCTGGAGCAGCGGACAAACAACTCCGATTGTGAACGGTCTGAATGCCGGAGTTTACACGGTAACAGCCACCAACTCGAATGGCTGCAGTGCTTCGGCTTCAACAACACTTACCCAGCCCGGTGGCATAAGTTTAAGCCTCAGTGCGACCGAGGCTTCGTGCGGTGCGGCCAATGGAACAGCGGCGGTGGTGGCATCGGGCGGACAGTTACCTTACACCTACAGCTGGAATACGAATCCGATCCAAACCACTGCGGGCTTAAGTGGACTTACTGCAGGCACTTACCAGGTAACTGTTAGCGATGCAAACGGCTGTAGCGTTCAAGGCAATGCGGTGGTGAATTCGCAAAATGGTCCAGTGCTTACCACAAATGTAACCCAACAAATTGCATGTTTTGGGGCTACAACAGGAGCCATACAGGCTTCGGCAACGGGAGGTTCGGCACCTTACCAGTTTAGTTGGTCGTCGGGGCAAACCACGGCCAACGTCAGCAATCTTGCGGCGGGCGCGTATACCGTTACGGTAACCGATGCAACAGGCTGTACGGCTTCGGAGGTCATCAACCTAAATGCACCTACTGCCCTTGCTGCGGTTGTAACTACTACAGCAATTTCGTGTAACGGCGGCAGCGATGGCACTGCAAGCATTGTTGTTACCGGAGGTACTGCCCCTTACAGCTTTGCCTGGTCTAACGGAGCCAGCGGTTCTGTTGTAAGCGGATTAGGTTCGGGGGCATATACTGTGAATGTAAGCGATTGGAATGGCTGCACCATAAGTCGCACCATATCGATGATACCACCGCCGCTTCTGGTGGTGAGTGATTCGGTTGTAGCGGTGAGCTGTTTTGGTGGAAACGACGGACAGGCCTATCTTCAAGTATCGGGCGGTATTGGTACGTACACGGCCAACTGGGGCAATGGTCAGAGTGGAATGGGCTTGTCGGGCCTTTCGGCCGGATTACATACCTATTCGGTGGTCGATGCTGCTGGTTGTACCCAAAGTGGCTCTGTGGTCATTACCCAGCCTACTGCTCTTTCGGCCGGTATTCAAGCCACGCCGGTAAGCTGTTTCAATGCTTCGGATGCGAATCTCGATTTAACCATAAGCGGAGGCACCGCCCCGTTTACCATCGTTTGGAACACAGGCGATGCGACAGAAGATCTTTTACAACAGTCGGCCGGAACCTACACCGCTGCGGTGAGTGATGCGATGGGCTGCACGGCTTCATCAACCGTGTTGATTACCGAACCCGATTCTATCAGCTTTACCTGGTCGGTTACACCTTCGTCGTGCAGCGGCTCAACCGGTTCATTGCTGTTTAGTGCTTCGGGCGGAACGGCACCCTATCAGTATTCGCTTGATGGAGGCGCTTTTCAAAACAATCCTTTCTTTGGCAGTTTAACGGCAGGGCAGCATGTTATTGAGATTCGCGATGCCTCGCAGTGCTTGTTGAGCAGAACGGTTGCAGTGCCTTCGCCCAATGGCATTACGGTGGGTGTCGTAAATATTCAGTCCACCAGTTGCTTCGGACTTAATAACGGATCAGCACAAGCTCAGGTAACTGGAGGAACACCGCCATTTTCGGTGCAATGGAGCTCCAATGAAAGTGGACTTTTGGCACAAGCGCTTAACAGCGGATTGCAGTTCGTTACCGTTACAGATGCTGCCGGTTGTTCGGCCACTCAAAACTTTAGCGTTCAGTCGCCTGCGGCCATCACCCATACTGCTCAAATGAGTCCGGCCACCTGTTATGGCCTTGCCGATGCTTCGGTACAGATCACAGCCGGTGGCGGAACAGGCAGCTTACAAATTGTATGGGAAAGCGGGGCAACGGCTTTCCAGCTTTCAGGCCTAACGGCCGGATGGTATCCGTTCGAAATTACTGATGCCAACGGCTGTGTGTTGATGGATACGGTAGAGGTTAGTCAACCCGCTCAACCCATCCTCATTCTTGCCACTGCCTCGCCCGGAGATTGCGGTGCCAGCAGCGGAAACATAAGCCTGCAGGTTAGCGGAGGAACGGCGCCTTATAACTACACATGGAATGAGATTGCAGGCTTAAACAGTCCGGTTGCCGGTAATTTAACACCGGGAACATACACCGTGCAGGTTACTGACCAAAATAACTGTCAAACCGGCACTTCGGTTACCTTGAATTCTGCTCCACCCATTTCGGTGATGGTCGATTCGGTTCGCCATGCCTCATGTTTCGATGCCGGCGACGGTGGTGTGTATTTGAGCGTAAGCGGCGGCACTGCACCATATCAATACCAGTGGGGGCAGGGACTTCAGCCGACAATACCTGCGAATTTGCCTTCGGGCACCTATTCGATGCAGGTAATCGACAATGCCGGTTGTAGTACTACGGCCAATTTTACCATCAACCAGCCACTGGCTTTAGTTGTTACAGCAACGCCTCAGCATTTAACGTGTAACGGTGCGGGTAACGGAAGAATTTTTCTGAACATTAACGGCGGTACACAGCCTTACAGCTATCAATGGTCGAATGGGCTACAAACCCAGAACAATAACAACCTTGCGGCGGGCAGTTATCAATGCACAATTACCGATGCCAATGGCTGTAGTGTTCAGGTATCTCAGGTATTAACTGAGCCAGCAATGTTGACCTTAGAGTTGGTGATTGACCAACCCGGCTGCGACGGTTTACCGGACGGGTCGATTGCTACTGTTTTAACGGGTGGCACTACTCCATATAGCTTTCAGTGGAGCAATGGCTCTATTGCGCCTGCTATCGCAGGATTACCACCCGGTGAATATGTAGTTAACGCCATCGATGCCAACGGTTGCAGCCGACAAGCAACGGCAATGCTCAGTTCGACGCCTGCTTTCGATATATTTATTGAGGGCGATACGGTATTGTGCGCGGGAGAGCAGACAATTCTTACAGCTTCGGCCAATGGTATTCACAACCAGTACATTTACGAGTGGCAGCATGGTCCACTTGGAGCCAATATCGGGGTAAACCCGATGGCCAGCGGTTGGTACACAGTAACGGTAACCGATTCGACCGGATGTAGCGGAACGCGTTCGGTGTTCGTAGAGGTAAATCCGGTTCCGGAATTGGCAATAGTAGCCGATGATACCAGTGGTTGTGCTCCTTTCTGTGCTAAGATTTACGCAGTTTCTCCGCAAGCCACAGATTGGCTATGGAGCTTTAGCAATGGACTTACGGCAAACACAGAGCAGGCGCTTCCGTGTTTCGACTTGCCCGGCATTTATTCGGTACAGCTTGTAGTTCAAGATTCGAATGGTTGCAAGCGGTCGATGACCTGGGAGCCGGTGATTGAGGTATTTGCTAATCCAGTGGCGGCATTCTCGGCTTCGCCTAACGAAACTACCTTGGATTATCCGCAGGTTTACTTCCAAAATCAGAGTGTGGGTGCGAGCACGTATTCTTATCACTTCGGCGACCCTGCACAAAGCATGGTGTTTGTTCCCAATGCGATGCACACGTATCAGGATACCGGTTATTTTGAGGTAACTCTGGAAGTAACGAATCCCAATGGCTGCCGCGATATGGCCATCCAAACCGTACATATAGGAGGCTTTACAGCCTTTTACATTCCTAAAGCATTTACGCCTAACGACGATGGTCTGAACGACACGTTTATGCCTAAGGCTACCGGCTTATCGCCAAACGGCTTTGAAATGCGAATTTTCGACCGCTGGGGTAACCAGATTTTCTATTCCGACGACTGGAATAAAGGTTGGGACGGAACGTATATGGGCAAGCCTGTACCTTTAGACCAATATGTGTGTAAGGTGAGGTATTACGATAAGATCGGTAATCAGAACGACCATATTGGCTCGGTGGTAGTTACCGAGTAAGAACTCAGGCTGATTTTTCTCCACTACTGCTTTCTTCGAGTGTTTTCGACAACTCGAGGCGAAGGGCGTTTACCGAAATAAGAATTTCACGAAGCGAGAGTGTTAACGAAACCATCATGAGCACCAGGCTTATTCCAAACAATAATTTTCCAATCAAGGCTTCGTTCAGAAACAACGCAAACATGCATACCACGCAAACCAGCAAGCTGGCAATACCAAAAGCCTGCATGTTTCGAATAAGCAGTACCCGTTTGTTCAGGTTTTGAATTTGGGCCAGCAGAACCCGGTCGTGATCGGTGTCGTATTGCTTGCGTAAGCCGCGTATAAGTGCGGCAAGTGCCAGAAACCGGTTGGTAAAGGCAAGGAGGAGCAGCGAGATGGCCGGGAAGAGCAGGGCAGGGGTGGTCAGGTTAATTTCCATAGCTCAAAATTAATCAGCCTTACATTCATTTAGATAGATAGTGTATTTTTGACACTACTAAAACGAATGAAGATGAAGGGTGTTTACTCAAAATTTCGCCGCAGCGCCTTGTGTTTATTGGTGATGGCATTGATTAGCAGTTTGGGTGCTGAGCTTAGTGCTCAGATCTTCGAACCAGAAGGTTTGAACTTACCCGGAACGTGGAATGGCTTTACCAATCCACCCGCGGCCGGATCGGTTTTTGGCAGCGAAACGCAAGTTCAGGGCGGCCAGGTTCGTGTGATTACCACCGGAACCCGTCGCTGGCAAACGGTGATTCATGCTGCCGACACAGGCGATGTGGATGCCGGCGATTACACCTTCCTGTTCACCAGTGGTTCTACCGGTAACCCTTACGGAAACAAGTGGGCCGGCGTGAATGTTACTGTGAATACCCTCCAGAATTACCAATACAACAGTGGTCCTGATAATGCCATCACGCTTGCCGACAATACTTGGTACACAGTGAACTGGCGCGACAATGGTTACAATCCCAGTTCAGCAATTTTCATGGCCACCAGTGCCAGGCCGGTGCTTATCGATTCAATTACCACTGATGCCAACCTAAACATGGTTGCCCCAAACCAGCCGGTTGAAGTGAGTGCCTTTTTGAGCGATGCGCCTTCGCCGGAAGAGTTCTTCTTTATTCGGTATAGCGTTGATGCCTTCGCGACCTCTTCGGTTATTCCGATGGAAGTTTTTGGTGAGGAGGCTTTTGGAATTATTCCCAGCTTTATTGCAGGCAACCAGATTCAGTTTTATGTGTTTAGCACCACCGTTGAAACGGTGAATGCCGACTACGACATGCATACCCTAAATTTTCAGAACGATGAAGGGTTTAACTTTGTGTATAACGTGAGTGAGCCGGGGCAATTGGTGAACCTCGGCAACGATTTTTCTGCTTGTCCGGGCACCGGTCCATGGCCACTGAGCGCCGACGAAGGTCTCGACAGCTACCTTTGGTCGACAGGAGCCACCACCTCTTCGATTACTGTGAGTACACCGGGCACCTATTGGGTTGAAGTATCGCTCGACGGTGAGATTGCCCGCGACAGCATCACGATTACCCTAGAGCAGGCGCCGGTGGTTGATTTAGGCGACGACGTTACCGTTTGCGGCGATGAGATTTTTGTGTTAGAAAGTGGATTTGTGGCTCCTCCGTTCGGCAATTCCATCACCATTCTGTATGATGCCACGCAAGGGCAGAGCGGCCTGGGCGGTGCAGAAACCGTATACATGCATTCGACTTATGAGCAGGTACCCTTTGGCGGCCCGGTTATTCCATGGGTTGGCAACTGGGGGCAGGACGATGGCGTAGGAGAAATGACCTTTATTGGAAACAACCAGTGGAGCATCACCATTAATCCATACGAATACTATAACATTCCGACCAATGCGCCCATCAGCGGCTTGTTTATTGTTTTCCGCAATGCGGATGGCACGGCGACGGGCAAGGACGTTAACGGCAACGACATATTCCTGAATTTACAAGGTTCGTCGCCAACCTCAAGCTTTAACGGAATCACGGCCTCGGTGCAGTCGAACGGCATTGCCGAGGTGCTTTGGTCGACCGGAGCGATTACCTCGGACATCAATGTTGAAATTCCGGGTACCTATTCAGTTACCGTTACCAATACGGCGGGCTGTTCGGCTTCCGACACTGTGGTTGTGAACTTTAACGATGTGCCTGAGTTAACCTTGACCAGCGACACTTCATTTTGTGGCTCAACGGTAAACCTGCCGGTACTTGCACAAGGCGATTTTGAGAGCTTTAGCTGGAGCAACGGCGTTACCACTGCAGGCTTTACTGCAACAGCTCCGGGAGTGTACGTGGTAAACGCCACGGCCGACAATGGATGCGTTGTTACGGATTCTGTGCGCATCCAAAATGATGTGTTGGGAGTAAGTCTAAACCTCGCCTCGAGCTACAGCATTTGCGGCGATCAAACCCTGGTGTTAAATCCGGGTGTAAGCATAACTCCGCAAGGCGATTCGCTCACCATTGTTTACGACGCCACTCAAGGTCAGACCGGTTTGGTGGGCGCTGAGAAAGTGTATATGCATTCTTCATTCGAATACGTTCCATTTGGTGGCTCGGTGCTTCCCTGGGTGGGCAACTGGGGCGAAGATGATGGTTTAGGGGAGATGACCTCAATCGGTGAAGACTTATGGTCCATCACCATTCATGTTTACGATTACTATAACATACCTCAGGATTCGATTATCAATGGATTGTTTATGGTGTTCAGGAATGCTGATGGAACGCAAACCGGGAAAGACAACAACGGCAACGATATATTCCTGAACATGGTTACTTCGCCTCCGTCATCAGCCTTTGGCGGTGTTACGGCAAGCCTCGAAAGCAGTCCTTTCGTTGCCGTATTATGGTCGACCGGAGCTACAACCTCGAACCTTACCGTTACCGAGGCGGGTACCTACAGTGTTGTCTTTTTCGGGGAGAATGGCTGTAATGCCTTCGATACCACAACAGTAAGCATATCACCGGTGCCAACGGTAAACCTTGGGGCCGACCGAATCTTGTGCAATGGTAGCAGCATTGAACTGAGTGCTGGTCCGGGCTTCGCCTCTTACGAATGGTCGAATGGCGACGACGATGCCAGCACGACTATCGACTCTGCAGGGGCTTACACGCTTACAGTAACTAACCAGGCCGGCTGTTCGGCTACCGATGTGGTGAATGTGTTGCTGATTAATCCTCCAGCCGCGGCTTTCACCCCTGTTCTCGACAATTCGCTTACCGTTACTTTCACCGATCAGAGTGCGGGTCCGGCCAACTATTTTTGGGATTTCAATTCTGACGGTAACGATGACCTTTTTCTCAATGGCGATGTGTCGTTTACCTACCCTTCACCGGCATTGTACTCAGCGACATTGGTGCTTACTAACCTTTGCGGAAGCGATACGCTTTCATTGGAAGTCGACCTTAGAAGTGTTGGCCTTACTCCATCTTCAAACGCAGGATTTGAAATATTTCCGAATCCGGCAACCCAAACCTTATTCATCCGTACAGGTAGTCTGCAAGGCACAACTACAGTTCGGTTTTTCGACCTCAGTGGTAAACTGGTACGCAGCGAAGTTGCAGCTCCAGGCATCATTGGTTTAGATCGCGGAACTTTAGCGTCTGGCATGTACCTCGTTGAGGTTGAGCAAGGTCAGCAAAAGACGGTGTCGCGCATTGTATTTGAATAACACTTTGGTCGCTACGGCGACGCAACGATAAGTGTGATGATGAGTGAGCCCGGTCTCCCGCAAGGGATGGCTGGGCTACTTATTTTTGGACTTTTTCGGAGGTCCGGGCTCGTAGGAAGAAATACCGGCAATATCGCGGATTACCACGCTGGCCATAGTGCACCCGAACACGGCGGGCATGTAGCTTATGGTTCCAATGAGGCTTTTCTTGGGGTTTCCTTCCGGGGCTAAAACAATTCGGTTAGGATTGGCATATTCAGGGCTGAACACAACCTTTACTCCTTTTCGAATTCCCATGCGTGTAAGCCTTTTTCTCACATATTTCGCCAGATTACAGTGTCTTGTTTCTGAAATGTCGAGCACTTCCATCAATGTTGGGTCTATCTTGCCTCCTGCACCCATTGAGCTCACAACCGGCAGTCCAAGCTTTACCGAATGATAGATCAGATTCACCTTTGGCGTGAGGGTATCGATGCAATCCATCACATAATCGAACCTCTTTTCCGATAAGGTTTCGGGTATTTTCTCCTCTTTGAGGTATATGCTTTTGATGTGCAGCTTCAATTCGGGGTTTATATCGAGTAACCTTGCCGCCATGGCTTCAGTCTTTAGCTGATCGTTGGTCGAGACTAAGGCCGGAATTTGTCGATTTCGGTTGGTTTCTTCAACCACATCGCCGTCGACAATGGTGAGTTCCCCAATTCCGGCTCTAACCAGCATTTCTGCGGCAATTCCGCCTACACCACCCAATCCGGCTACCAAAACATGCGCATTCATGAGTTTTTCGATGGGTTCTTCTCCCATGAGCAGGCGGCTCCTACCCATCCATGAAGGAATGTTGTTTGTCATATCTGCTTTTTTGCAGGGCAAATATCCAAAAGAAACAAGCGCGTTAATTTTGAATGACTGGTTTATATTGATGAAAAGAGAAAAAGGGCATCAATTGGAAAGCCAAAGGAGGTTGAATTGTATTGATATTGTGGGGGTTGAGGTTGAGAACTCCGGGGTCCACCATCCTCCTCCCCAGTATTAAGATCGCGAATTCGGGGAACCTGTGCAAGCGTTAAACGTTTATAAACGTTTAATTTTCAACAGTTTGGTTGGTAAGTCTTTTTGCAGAGATTTCATGGATTTCCGAACTTGAGATTGGGCGGGGACACGTGGCTCCCGTTTTTGCAAGGCCACTGAAAAACAGTTAAACCATTTGTTTGATGCTGTTTAATGCTTTTTAATCGGTTAAAGTTGAAGGCTAAATGATGGCTTTACATTTCCCTTGACGCCTCGTATCTTCAGCATTTCTACCATTTTCTGTAAGTCCTTTTCATTAACTACCTAAAGTAATCAAACCAACGTTTTATTTGAGTCAATTACAAAACCCTTTTTTCACACAGTAATTTTGTTATTCTATTCAAAACCTCATTTGCGAAAACGTCGCAGATGGTTTTCAGGCCTTCAGTTGTGAATTATTTAGGAAGTCCCGACGAGCATTATGCCTCAGAGATTCCTGTAATTCGCTAACGTCGAACCCTTTTATTAATGCGGCATGTTGATAAATTGCATCAATCCTGAGCGCCTTAGTATCGGTTTCTAAATACAAACGATCGGCTGGTGAAAACAGTAATGTTTCTCGCAACTCAAAATTGGAGAATATCCTGTGTCCAAACGATAAACAGCCCCCTCTGTCGAGCATTTTCCTCGCTTCGATAATACTTCCTTTAAATCCGTGTATTACCCAAGGTACATTTATTTGCTTGGTAAACTTTAGAAAGTCGGAATAACAACGCACTAAATGGAGAATCATGGGTTTTTGAGCTGCATTGGCCAGTTCGATGTGTGCCTCAAGAATCGATTCTTGAAGCCTTAGGGCTGGGCCACGCAAACGATCTAATCCACATTCTCCAATGGCAATCACATTTTTGTGATGAAGCCTTTTTTGGATAGCATTTAATTGATTTATACCGTTCTCTTGTATAAACCATGGATGGATGCCTAAACTAATTGAATACGGAAGGTCATCCGGCGAGTAGCCGGCCCCAGTATACCCATTTCGAATACACCACTCGCCTTCCACCTGTGGCTTGCGATGGGTGTGGAGGTTGATGTATTGCATGAGCCGAATTTTAGCAGAATGATCTCATTAATTCAATAAAATTACGTGTTCCTGACGCTCGAAGTATCTTTTTACGGTGAAACCGAACACCCGATATTGTTAATCCTGTTTTTTCGGCAATTTCCGCTAAACTTAATCCTTTCAAACTAAATTCAAGTATTTCCTTTTCTCGCCCATTAAGTTGTTCCATAAAATGTGTTGAATTATCGGTGTAGATTGTTTGTTCTTTCCCATTCATCAATACACTCAGGGTTTTAGGAGGGTGATGCTGGCTTATACTCAATGGGGTAATCGTTCCTAAATCAATAATCTGTCCTTCTTCATGCATGAATTTATGCTGCGACATTACCCATTGCTGCCCCTGGCCTCTGCTTAAAACTCTATAATGAAATCGAATATATAATTCATCGGAATTCTTTATGTTGACGGTTTCTAAAATTGGCAGCACTTTTTGCAGCAATTGAGGCAAACGCAAGCGATCTTCGGGATGAATTCTGCTCCACACCTCTTCAAATGGATTGAGTTTATTTTTAGTAATTCCAAGTATTGATTGAAATGCACGATTCGAATGGTGAAGCATTTTGTCGCGATAATTCCATAAAAACACCCCTACATTCAACTCATTTAAAAGCCTGAAACCGTCGCGGTGTTTGGCAATAAATGCCTCAGGACTCTTATTTATGGCTAATGCTGCGAGCGAACTTAAAATACCATCGGCTGTTAATTCCCCGCGATTCGGACTCATGATTTTGTTTTTAGTTCTTGTAAAACAGCCTCAAAATTCTCGGCCTTGTATTTTTTCAGAATTTTTCGCCGGTGAAACCGGATGCCATCCACACTTAAGTTTAACTTAAGCGCTATTTCTGGAATTGTTAGCCCTTGCAACGACCAAAACATGACTTCCTCCTCACGTCCGATGAGTTCTATTGTGCCTAAATTAGTGCCCTTTGGGAAAAAATACTTCTGAATATTTCCAATTTTTAAATGTAAATAGGGAGGAAAAACTTGATCTCCCGACCCTACCCACTGAATTATACCTAAATCAATAAACCCTTCGCCAACCTTGAAAATTCGATTTGTTTGCAAAATTAACTTCGACGAGTTCACGGATTTTCCTATCCGATAAAAATGGCGGCTAATTGCTGTGGATGAAATTTTGGAGGGCTGATTAAATACATATTGAATACAGCAGCCTAGTATATCGATTACACGATGTAAATCTTCGTTGGCCATCTTCGAGAACAATGCCTCAACATTACGTTCCTTTAATTCGGCCGATGTGAATTCAAGTAAGGTGAAAATATTGGGACTAATGTAATGGTGAATGTGATTTTGATAATCATACACATAGGTTCCAAAGCCAAGCGACTCCATTTGCTGAAATGCCTGCAGGTTTTCTGCCAAAAAATGCTCAGGATGAATGTTTACTGATTTGTTTTTTATCGAATTCAGAAATATTTGTAATTCATTATTCATTGTTTTCTCTTATTTTTTTGTGAATATAATGAGATTTGAGCATTTAGAATTGCGCGCCTAAAAGCCATCACCCGCCAATAATTTTTGGTCATATTTCTATGTTATACCATTAAATACAGGTTTTGTAAGATTATTCCTCCCGCCGGGCCATGTTGCGTTTAACATCACGCTCTTTTAAACTTTCGCGTTTATCGTATAGCTTTTTGCCTTTGGCTAAGGCAATGTCGAGCTTGGCATATCCGCTGTCGCTGATGTACATCTGCAACGGAACGATAGTTAACCCTTGGTCTTTGAGCTTAGAACGAAGCTTGTTTAACTCCTGACGGTGCAACAGTAATCTCCGGTCGCGTTTGGGTTCATGGTTGAAACGATTGCCTTGCTCATATTCCTCAATGTGCAGGTTTCGTACAAACAATTCTTCCTTTACAAAAACACAATAAGCATCGGTAATGTTGGCTTTTCCGGCCCGTATCGACTTAATCTCAGTGCCTGTGAGCTGAATACCTGCACTGAGTTCCATCAATAAAATATACTCAAAGGAGGCCCTTCGGTTTTTGATGTTCAACTGAACCGGTTTCTTAGATTTTTCTGCCACAGGTTCAGTATTTAACAAATATATGTGAGGCTACTTGCCGCGATAGCATCGATTCCTTGCCACCAATAATTTGCACCGACAAGGAGCCATCAAATTCAAATTTACGCAACACCTTCACCTGCCTTCCGGGAACTAGTCCAATGTCTTGAAGATACTGTAAAAAGTCGGGAAGGTGAACGGTCACACGCGATACCCAAACAGCATCTTCCACAGGAATTTCAGAAAGACTGCTCAATGTTTCTTCCGTGAGAATACCTTGAGCATCAGGAATTGGGTCGCCATGCGGATCGAAACGTGGATAATTCAAGTATTTATCGAGCTGATCGTAAAGCCGCTCCGACACCGTATGCTCTAGCTGTTCGGCAATGTCGTGAACCTCGTCCCAACCCAAGCCAAGCCTCTCCACCAAAAAAACTTCCCATAAACGGTGCTTACGGATAATGTCCAGTGCTTTGCGCGAACCGGCCTCAGTAAGCCTTACTCCTTGATATGGAACATGGTCTAACAACTTCTTGTCGCAGAGCTTTTTGATCATGTCTGTTACCGAAGAAGCCTTAGTTTGCAAAGCCTCAGCTATCGCATTGGTGCTCACATTCACAGCACCTTCGGCCGCTAGGCGGTGAATGGTTTTAAGGTAATTTTCTTCGGTAAACGAGGTAATCATGGGCCGCAAAGATAGGCAATAGCCACGTTTTAGAGTATATCGCCCGGCTGCTGCTGCTCCTGTACCTCTTCTTCGCGACTTTGATCCAGTCCTCCGGCCTCCAAAATGCAGATGTAGGCGTAAACCAGCCAAAAGCTTCCAAAGCTTAATTTTTCTAAAGGCTGGAAATAAGGCAGCTTCAGCAGCAACACCACAAAGGTGATGGCACTAATCAGTACAAACGATAGCTTCAGTAAATCAACCAAGCGCCGTCGGGTGCGTCGTACAACAAACAACGTATAGCCTATCGATACCGAAAGCGCTGAGCCTAGCTGCAGCTCGAAGGCAAAAGGCCAATGCATCACTTTAAATGCCTGACCAACAACCAAGAGCATGATGCCGCTGAGTAAAAATGACGATTGCCTGCTGCGCAACGAGCGACTGTTGTACAACAGATAGAAAAAGGCCACCCATGAGCTGTATTGAAACCAACGTAAGGTTTGCCAGCTGTTTTGAAGATGCAGCCAAAATGCTACGGCTCCCATCGACGATAGCGCCCAAATGATACCGTAATAGCGAATCAATCGGTTCATGCCTGCAATGTAGGCTTTTCCGGCGGTGCACTGAAATGTTTACTTCTGGCTAACGAAAAATTGAATTTCATGCATTCAGGAGTGCATGGATTTTCAAAAGCTAGACTAAAAAACCTTGCTCTAAGCCTCATTCAAACAGAGGCTAAAGTGTTTTAAATTAAACTATAGAGTGTTTTTCAGTAAGCCCTACTTCGTTCTATCATTCGCCCTTCCAGTGCCACAGTTGCTCAGCTCGCTCTTCAATAAGCCCCTGGTCGGCCAATTCGCGTATCGCCAGCTCAAACTGTGGTCTGGGGCCCCTAAACGCTGCCATCACCTCGTCGAGCGTAGATGGCTTCTTTCGAAGATATTGCTCAATAAAACCCAATGGCTCAGATTGCCTGGCCGATACACAAATGTCGCAATGCCCGCAAGCCTTAGCCTTCTGCTCTCCAAAGTAGCGTAATAGCATTAAGGTGCGGCAAATGTTTAGGTTCCGCGCATAGGCCAGCATTGCTTCAAGCCGCTCCCGGGCTGCATTTTTGCGCTCATCGTAACGCTTAACCGAAATACTGAGCAGATCAGGATGCTGCCTCGGAGCTAAAAAATGCATCAACGGAACCTTCAATGCAGGACGGTAATTAACGACGCCATCTTTGTTTAAACGTTCTAATTTCTGGCACACCTGATCATAACTTAACAAACAACGTTCAGCCAATTCAGTTTCACGAATCACTACATAATCCTGAAACATGCCGCCATAAGACCGCAAAAGAGTCTTCACCAATAGCTCCATCGACGGATGCAACATTTCATACTCGTAAAGCTTCTCCTTATCGATAGGTATAAAGGCCCTCGACTGCATCGATTGGTCGGCAGAGTAGGTGAGTAGTCCTTCCTGTTCCAGGAAGCGGATGGCCTGCAAACAGGTGATAGGGCTTTGGTTGTAACGCTTGGCAAAAGCCGCTACATCAAACGGATAACTGATACCCTCGCCCGCATTAACGGGAACCTGCAAGAAGTTCCCGACCCAATTGTAAACCGCCTTAATGGTGTCGATGCCCGGAAACTGCTGTTGAAATCGCTTTTCGGTATCTTGTAAGTCGCCCTCATCATAAAGCAATACCGCCCAGGCTTTCTGCTCATCACGACCGGCACGCCCGGCCTCCTGAAAATACGCTTCAGGATTGTCGGGAATGTCGAGATGTACCACTACCCGAACATCAGGCTTGTCGATGCCCATTCCGAACGCGTTCGTGCTCACAATTACCCGTTTCTGATTCTCAATCCAGAGTTGTTGACGCAAACTTCGGGTTGGCGCATCTAAACCGGCATGATAGCTCGTAGCCGATACGCCCTGCTGCTCCAGCCAAAGGGCAACCTCTCTGGTTTTCTTGCGGTTACGCACGTAGACCACTGCACTGCCCTGAATTTTATCTAAAATCCGAAGCAAAGTGCGCAGCTTATCCTCTGTTTCTCGCACCACATAACTTAACTCCTTCCGCGCAAAGCTTTTGCTGAAGGTTTGGCCCTTGCGAAACTGTAACTTTTGCCTGATGTCGTCGCAAACCTCAGGAGTGGCCGTGGCTGTGAGGGCAATGAGTGGTGTGTTAGAAGGGAGAAGTGGACGGATTTCTGCAATATTCAAGTACGCCGGTCGAAAATCATAGCCCCACTGAGAAATACAGTGCGACTCATCTACCGCCACAAGTCCGATATCCATTTCCATCATGGCGTTTCTAAAATGCTCATTCACCAGGCGCTCGGGTGAAACATAGAGAAACTGATAGTGACCGGCCATCGCATTGCTTAGCACTACGGGTAAATCTTGTGGCGACATGGCCGACGACAACATGCCTGCCGCTATTCCTCGTTTTCGAAGGTTTTCAACCTGGTCGCTCATTAAGGCTATCAACGGCGAAACCACCAAACACAACTTCCCAATGCACAATGCCGGTACCTGAAAGCAAACGCTCTTTCCTCCGCCGGTCGGCAAAAGTGCAAGGGTATCGTGCCCCTCTAAAACCGACTGGATAATTTCGCGTTGCAACGGGCGGAAACGAGAGTAACCCCAGTATTGAAGCAGTATTTCTTCTGGTGATGGCATTCCGGCGAAAAGGTAGCGAATTCGTACTTAACGAAGCACCGGGTGATTGAGAATGAAATCGGCCCTCTGGCGAATAGAACCCATAGGAACTGGAATTAATTGGTAGCCCAGATTTGTATACACCTGCTCCAACGCTTTGTGCACCTTGATGGCCGACATAAAGTCTTCGTGCCTTTCATGGTCGCGCTGGTATATGGCTTCCCAAGGTGGAGTAATAAATACCGTATGAAAATACCGGAATTCATTACAAAGTTGTTCAAGACGGGGCGTTATCGACTGTTTGTCTTTCAATAAAAAACCGGCAATATCGGGTAGGCCCCGGTCGTAAAAAGCCACCAAGCCATCGCCTTGCCGGTGCTGAGCAATGCGCCCTTCTTCAACAAGTTCCGAAAATCTCGAAATGTTCTCCCAGGGCGTCTGTCGAAGGTTGTGAGCCAACGAGTCTTGAATGATTTGCCGCGATATCTCATGAAAAACCACCAAGCCCCGATGCTCAAATTCGGTAATGATGCTGGATTTGCCGAATCCGGGACCTCCGGTTAACAATATGCGACGAGTCATGCTGCAAATTACCGACCTGCATTGTCTATTTGCAAGCCGAAAAGCGATGATTACTCAAGAATTACCGAACACTTTTTAAGGTCCTGATTGTTTGTGTCTTGCAAAATGTACACTTCGTGTGGATGACCATCGGGAATCTGTTTAATCCTTCTCGCTGACCCTAATTACTGCCGACTTTAGTTGGGTTGTCGGATGGCTTTTCGAAAACAGCTTGTTATTCCGTCGTTGGGTTTTACAACAGAATTCAACAGTTCAAACACACTGTCATCACCCCAATATTTTAATTCTTTTTATTCCTGAAGACAAGGTAAAAAACACCTTCTTTTTATTGCTAAACTACTTGCCAAACGTGGAAAGAGAACCATTTCTTCCGGCAAAAACAATGAGTTCCGGTAAAAACTCGCTAAATATCGATTGATAAAATAAATAATGCCGTTCGAGCTCTTTGTGCGCTGTTTCCATGCCCGACGGAAATACACTTCTGCGCGCAAGGCCACCCAAGGCTCGCTTTATACCTTCAATATGCCGGTAATTGTAAAGCCAATCCTGCATACTCATATAATGCAAGGTGTATCTCGACCGTTCAGGAAACGCTTCTTTGTGGGTGTGCAACGTCGAATAGGTTTGCTCAACAAAGTCGCGCAAGTCGACCCCAGAATATTGTTCCCAGTTTTTGGCCAGAAAGTGATCGCCAAAAACATCCATAACAATTCCCGAAAACTTTCTGAATTTAGGCCTCAGTGCTTCTTTTCCACGCTCAATTACCGGATGAGCATCAGTGAACATATCGATTTGCCGGTGCAGGCGAATGCCTTTGATTACCGGTTCTGAAAACTGCTCTATCTGTCGGCCTTTCACCGCATCGGCAATAAAACCGCCAACGAGCAAGCCTGGATCGTCTCCGGCAAGGTATAGATGCGCAAGGTAATTCACAGTGCTACAAGGTAGGCAGAATTCCGGCTCTACACAATTCGCTCGGTGGCCTGTGCTGAATGTTTTATCTTGCTGCCCATGAAACACAGGCTGATTTTACTCGCTGCGTGGCTGATGGTGCTTAAACTTAGCGGACAATCCTCTTCGGCTGAAATTCGCCAGCAACTTCAAAAGCTTTCCACTACAGCGTCGGTGCTTTATATAGCGGCACACCCCGACGATGAAAATACCCGTCTGCTGAGCTACCTCAGCCGTTCGCTTCACTTTAGAACAGCATACCTTTCGCTTACCCGTGGCGATGGAGGGCAAAACTTAATCGGGCCGGAAACAGAAGAAGACCTCGGGCTGATTCGCACCCAGGAGCTGTTGGCGGCACGCAAGGTGGATGGCGCTGAACAATACTTTAGCCGTGCGTTCGATTTTGGGTATTCCAAAAACCCTGAGGAAACATTCCGCATCTGGAACCGCGATTCCATCCTTTCCGACATGGTTTGGGTGATACGTCGTTTTCGACCTGATGTGATTTTAACCCGCTTTCCAACAACCGGCGAAGGCGGGCATGGACATCACACGGCGTCGGCCATGCTGGCTGTAGAAGCCTTTGAGGCATCGGCCGACCCAAAACGCTTCGCCTGGCAATTGCGTTTTGCGCCGGTGTGGAAGGCGAAACGACTCATGTGGAACAACTTCATGCCCTCGCGAAATGCCGCAACATCCACGCAAGGAATGCTCAAAATGGATGTTGGAGCCTACAATGGTAACCTCGGATTGAGTATGGGTGAGATTGCCTCGATGAGCCGAAGCATGCACAAAAGCCAAGGTTTTGGGGTGAAAATGCAGCGCGGCGAAATCATGGAGTACTTTACACACCTTGCCGGCGACTCCGCCCAAACAACGTTCATGGACGGTATTACTACAAGCTGGCAGCATTTTCCGGCATTAGACCGAATCGACATTCAAATGGGCGACATCATCCGACAGTTCGACCCAGACAATGTGGCGGCCTCCATTCCATTGCTGGTGCAGGTTTATACCGACCTCCTTCAGGTTCCCGACACCTTTTTGAGAAACCACAAAATTCGACTCCTCGAAGACATTTTGCTGAATATGGCCGGCATTTATCAAGACTTTACCGCTCCAACTTTTGAATACGCGCCGGGAGACACCTTAACAGCCAACTTTACTTTCATTTACCGCCGTGGTAACATGGTGGCACTTAGCGATCTTCGACTTCCTGGCGTGGCCGAACCGCTTAAGCTCGGACAAAAGTTTAACCGAAACCAACAAATCGAGCGAAGAATCAAGCTACGGATTCCGGTCAATACACCGGTTTCAAACCCTTACTGGCTTGAAAAAGCCCATGGTGAAGGACGCTTCGAACACCCCGACAGGCTCATCACCGGAAAACCTGAAGGGGAAGCCCGTTTTTACGCAGAATCGGAAGTGCTGGTGAATGGTATTGCCATCAAGCGTAAGCTGCCATTGACTTACAAGTGGGTCGACCCGGTAAAAGGTGAACTCACCCGGGCCGTTGAAGTCATCCCCCCGATAAGGGGAAGAGCCCCGCAAAAAGTACTGCAAACCGATGGGAAAAGCCCGCTTGAACTGCGCTTTTTCGTAGATCTGCTGCGCGATAGCCTTAAAGGGAAACTGCGGCTAAACCTCGACGAAAATTCCGGCTTTCGGGTAAGTCCCGCCGAAATTGACCTCTCCACCCTGAAAGGGAAAAGTCACCAGCTTGTGTTTAGCCTTCAAATGCCGCCTTCGAGGGTCGACCGGAAAGCCTCTTGCAGCCAGGCTATACTCGAGTTTATGCCCGAAGGTAACAGTGTCCGACAGCCTATTCAGGAAACAATTCGTATTCAATACGACCATATTCCTGTTCAAACACGCCACAGTCCGCTTAGCATAAAGGTTTGCTATGCTCCGATCGAACGCGGTGTGGAGCGAATTGGTTATGTTGAAGGGGCCGGCGATGAAGTAGCGGAGGCCTTGGCAGGCGCAGGTTACAAGGTAGATGTGTTGGACGATGATCGCATCCGAGCGCTTGACCCTGCGCAAACCCCGGCTGTGGTGGTCGGAATTAGAGCCTTGAATTCGCGCGAAGAAATGGCTCAATGGATGCCTCTGCTGCTCGATTACACCAAAAAAGGCGGAACCCTCATTGTACAATACAATACCCGCAACTGGATTTCGGATGTGAAAGTAACGCCGGGACCGTTCCCTTTCGAGATTTCCCGAAACCGTGTAACCGACGAAACAGCCACGGTTAAGATTGTTGATCCTCAACACCCCTTGTTCAACCATCCCAATCGTATCAATGAGTTCGACTTCGAGGGCTGGGTGCAGGAGCGCGGATTGTACTTCTGCGAAAAGGTCGATAGTAGTTATGCCGACTTACTGCGCATGGCCGACCCCGGAGAGTCGGAACTGAGCGGCGCCCTGCTTTACGCTCCATACGGCGAAGGACACTTTGTATATACAGGCCTTTCGTTTTTCCGACAATTGCCGGCAGGTGTTCCCGGCGCCTTTCGACTTTTTGCAAACCTTCTTTCTGTTGGAACCTATGAGCGGCCCTGAGGAACGCGATTTACGTCCACTTTATCTGTTGCTGCTGCTATTTTTAGCCTTGCAAATAGGCGTTTACGCTTGGATTAGTCAACTCTTCTCATGAGCACCATCGACCTGATTGTTTTGGTGTTAACCCTGGCCGGAATTGTGGGCTATGGCATTTACAAAAGCCGCAGCACGCGCGATTTAGATGGGTATTTCCGCTCCAACCGCTCACTGCCCTGGTTTCTGGTTTTACTAAGCATCATGGGAACGCAGGCCAGCGCCATCACTTTTTTGAGTGGGCCCGGACAAGCCTACAGCGACGGTATGCGCTTCGTGCAGTATTACTTCGGCTTACCGCTCGCTATGATTGTGATTGCCGTGTTTTTCGTCCCCGTATTTCACCGGCTCAATGTCTACACTGCTTACGAATACCTCGAAAACCGATTCGATATCCGCACCCGCACACTCACCTCTGTGCTGTTTTTGGTATCGCGCGGACTATCAACAGGAGTGAGCATTTACGCCCCTTCACTCATTTTGTCGGCCCTTTTGGGTTGGAATATCTACCTCACCAACCTCGTAATGGGTGGCTTATTGATTATTTACACCGTGAGCGGCGGTGCAAGAGCTGTGGCCTACACTCAACAATTACAGCTATTTATCATTTTCGGTGGTTTGTTGCTGGCCGGTTACCTGGTGGTTCGCATGCTGCCCGAAGAAATCGGCTTTGTTGATGCCCTGCACCTGAGTGGTAGCCTCGGTAAACTCAATGTCATTACCACGGGTATCGATGAGCAAGGTGAATTCAATTGGAGCGACAAGTACAACATATTCAGCGGTTTGATTGGCGGTTTCTTTCTCGCGCTTTCCTATTTCGGAACCGATCAAAGTCAGGTAGGACGTTACCTCACCGCTAAATCGATGCAGGAAAGTCGCATGGGCCTTATCATGAATGGGTTTGTGAAAGTACCCATGCAATTTTTTATTCTGCTGCTTGGTGTGCTGGTTTTTGGCTTTTATCTGTTTACCTCAGCGCCGGTATTTTTCAATCAGGCCTTGCTCGAAAAGGCACGCCAGAGTGAGGCCCGGGAAATAGTTATTCAAACTGAAGCCCAATTCGAGGCTACCATTCAGCAACGCCGCGAAGCTGCCATTCGATTTTCAGAGGCCCGTAACCTGGAGCAAACAGCAGCCGCTAATCAGGCTTTGAGCGAACTGCGCGCCACTCAGGTACAAGCCGATAGCCTGCGCAACAATCTCAAGGTAAGTCTTAAAAAAGCCATGCCTGGCGCCGATACCAACGACAATAACTATATTTTTCTGCGCTTCGTGCTCGATTATTTGCCGGTTGGGTTGGTTGGATTGCTCATCGCCATCATTTTCCTGGCCGCCTGGGGCTCAATTGCCGCCGCTCTCAATTCACTGGCTTCCTCAACCATGGTCGATCTGCATTTGCGCTTTCGAAAACAGCCGTTAAACGATGAGGAGCAATTTCGATGGTCGCGCCGTTACACCCTTTATTGGGGCCTGTTTTGCGTACTCATTGCCTGTTTCGCCTCCGAAATCGGAAACAGTCTCATCGAAGCCGTAAACATTTTAGGTTCATTGTTTTATGGGCCCTTACTGGGAATTTTCCTCACCGCTTTCTGGTTGCGAAAAGTCGGCGGAAAAGCAGTGTTCATCGCCGCAATTCTAGCCCAGATCAGTGTTTTCGCCATAGCATTAGACGATACACTCAGCTTCCTGTGGTACAACGTCGCCGGTTGCCTCATCCTTTTAGCACTCGCACCGGCCATTCAATTTTTCCTTCAACGGCGCCAACCACAGAACCAATCCAGTTGATTTACAGCGAATTGCTCAAGTCAAAGCCGCTAACCGCAATCCTTCAGCTGATTACCAGGCATCAGGGCGCATGCCCGGTCGGCCTCCTGCCCAACCTCGAATAACAGGGCGGGCACCGCGTGTTTCGCTCATACTCCTCGTCACAGCATAGCCGCCATGCCCGGCGGCTATGCGCTTCCTGCGGGGTATCCGCTTCACCCGCTTGCGCAAACTTCCGTTTCACAACATAGCCCACAGTTCCTTTGCTGTATTTTCAATCGATATAAAACCGAGTAAGTCGAATCCAATGGCATAGGTATCTTGTATAAACCACATCAACTCTCGCAGTTCAATCAGTGTTACGCATAGAGTTGCTGAATGCCATTGCTAGCCATTTTATTCTAAATAAGTGCCCACTATAAATACTGAAAACTTCATTAATCGTAATTAAAGCCATAATTCATTCGATAATGGTGTTTGATATTTTCAGAAATTAAAATTAACCTAAAAAACTTAATAGTTTTATTCATAGCGTTTTGGTCCAATTTAGATTGAGCTTAGTGTAAGGGTTTTTTAGTTTGATTTTGTAAAATCCATTTATTTCTGAATTATTAAAACTTAGTATTTCGTTAACCTCCAAAACTACAGTTGCTCCGTTGCCTGTGGTTCGTACAAATGAATAAATAGCTTCGTGTTAAGATTATGTAATTGCCGAATTTAGGCTTAATAGACATTTTGGAGGTTTAAAAGTGCTCAAACCATTGCTGCATCTAGCTTTGTGGCAAATCAAAGTGAAGCCTCCCCTTAATTAGCTACAATCAAAAATATAAAGTTTTGTTGATTGTGTCCTGTTGAAATGTGGGAAACTCCTGGCAGCCTCG
>JAIXUS010000070.1 GCA_027483445.1 Bacteroidota bacterium
ATGTCAGCAGGCACGGGGATTGAAACGCGCAGTGCCGCGCAAGTGGCGCTAATGCGCGACTTTGGCGCGACCGTCATTCTGGGCTTCACCGACTATATCAAAAAGCTCGCTGAAGTGGCTCGTGCTGAAGGGCTAGAGCCGGGTATCGATATCCCCATCCGTCTGATCTCAGGCCAATTTGGTCGCGAAGATAAGGACGCGGTCTCCGCCCTTTGGGGAGGGGCGGCTTGCTATGATTGGTATGGCGTTGGTGATACCGGGATGATCGCGGGCGAAGGGCCGGATCGTGATGGTCACTATGTGATGGAAGATGCACATTGGGTCGAAATCTGCGACCTCGATACCGCCCAGCCTGTGCCCGATGGCCAGACTGGTGACTTGATCGTCACCTGTCTGTTCAAGGATGATGTTTACCCGATCATTCGCTTCAATACCCATGACGTCAGTGCCTTCCGCACCGACAAAAGTTCGATCGGGGTGCAGTTTAAGCGAATTGAAGGCTTCCTCGGCCGGTCAGACAATATGGTGAAGCTGCGCGGCATAAATGTCTTTCCACAAGCGGTTGGGCCGATCTTGGCCGAACTGCCAGCCTTTGCCGGCGAGTGGATTTGCAAAGTCATGTGCGATGCCCAAGGCCGCGATGAACTTGTCGTGGTCTGCGAAGATCGCGGCGGCAATCCTGAAGCCTATCGCGAGACGTTGAAGCGTAAACTCGGCATTGAAGCGCAGGTTGAATTGGTGCCGCCCGGCGGTACTGCTGCTTTGACCCAGATTGAGTCCAGACAAAAACCCATTCGCCTGCTAGATCACCGCTGATGGATCACTTAACCCTTCTTGCCGCCAATGAGGCACTAAACGCCTTCATCGCCTTTGATGAAACCCCGCCTGCTGGGCCCGGGCCACTGGCTGGTCTTCGGCTGGGGGTGAAAGGGAACATCGCAGTACAGGGCCTAGCCAACACGGCAGGGGCTGAGGCGCGGCGCTATGCTATTGCGGCCCAAGATGCGCCGGTGGTGGCGACATTGCGGGCCGCGGGTGCTAAGATCGTTGGTACACTGAATATGCATGAGGGTGCCTTGGGTGCCACCACCGATAACAAGGCCTATGGGCGTTGTATCAATCCTTGGCGCCCCAATTTTTCTCCTGGCGGGTCCTCAGGTGGTTCGGGTGCCGCAATGGCGGCGGGCCTCGTCGATGCGGCCTTGGGCTCAGACACCATGGGTTCTATCCGTCTGCCGGCATCTTATTGCGGTGTGTATGGGTGGAAGCCCTCGGGTACTTTGGTTTCGCAAATTGGCGTTGTGCCGCTTTCGACCACGTTGGATCAAGTAGGCCCTTTAGCGAAAGACCCAGAGACCTTGTGGGCCGTCGCGAAAGCCTTAGGCGCACCAGCGCCGCTTTCCTCAATACAAGGCCTTCGCTTTGCCGTCGCGCGAGACCGCGCGGGTGCGCCACCGCTGGTTCAGCCGGTGTTTGATGCGGCCTGCCAACGCCTGAAAGACGCAGGGGCAGAGGTTGTCGAGGTCGATCTCGCATTGGGCTTCTCCGATATCGATATCGTCTTGGCTTGCCTTTTGGTGTGTGAGATTGAAGGCGCAGGCGAATGGGTCACCGAACTAGCAGATCCTGCGTCGGGCTTAACGGATGAGTTTCGGGCCATGCTGCTTTACGGCAAGAATTCGCCAAAAGCGCGGATTGATCAGGCCTATGAGACGATTGCGCTGGCCAAAGAGCGCCTGCGCGCTTGTCTTACTCGTGAAGGATTGGCTGGCATCATCAGCCCAACGGTCTCGCATGTCGCCTTCGATCACGATATCGGTCCACCGATCGATCAAGCTTATGCCACAATGTACGCCAATGTCGGCGACCTCCCCGCCATCAGTGCGCCCATGGGCCTGATCGACGGCTTGCCCATCGGCTTCCATGCCATGACGGCACCGGGCCGCGAAGACATTGCGCTGGGTCTCGCGGGCGTCTTTCCGTCGATGGCTTTGCCGGTATGGCAGGAGTCCTAGAGCCACCAAACACAAAAATATGTTCGAAAGAACAGTGGTTAACCCTTGCCGAATGAGGCCCATGCGCGCATGTTCAGTGTTGGGACGGGCAAGTGGAGAGATGAGATGAAAACGCTTGTAACTTTGATTGCCCTTGCTGCGACGGTCGGCCTTTCAGCCTGCGCCACGACGACCACCAAGTCTGGTCCAACACCTTATCAAGCAGCAGCGACAGGAAAATTTGGCTTTAGTGATCAACGGATTGAAGCCAATCGCTTTCGAATTACGTTTGACGGCAATACCAAGACTACCCGTCAGCAGGTTGAGGATTCGCTTTTATTGCGGGCCGCTGATGTGACCATCGACAATGGCTATGACTGGTTTCAGGTCGCCCAGCGATCGACCGATCCAAAAACCTACAGCCGCCCCCGGTTGGGGTCGCGTTGGGCATTCGGTGGCGGAATTGGTTACGGCTCCTTCCGGACTTTTCACCCGCGATATGGCTGGGTGAGTTATTATGATCCCTTCTGGTCAAACGGCTTCTATGACCCGTTCTTTGACCGGTTTGACAGCGAAGAAATCACGCGCTTTCAGGCCACGGCTGAGATCATTTTGGGCAAAGGCCCGAAGCCAGCGGACAGGGTCGACGCGTTTGACGCGCGCGATGTAAAGGCTAATTTGGGCGCACGTATCGCGCCGCCTCCGCCTCCAGCGCCGCCCGTCGCAAAGCCCTAATGCGGATCATTCTGTTCCGTAACCATGCTGAGCCGGTTGAGCCTTGGCAGCCAGAGCCCGACCGGGTTGTGGTTGCCGGGGCCATGGGTGGGACGCAGAATCTCTATGAAAGTGGCGATGGACGCGTCTTCGCAGGCGTCTGGCACGCGACGCGCGGCTCGTGGCGGGTTGTCTATGACGAGATGGAATACTGCCATATCACCAAGGGCCGTGCCCGTCTCACTTCGTCAACTGGCATGGTGACCGAGGTTCAAACCGGCGATGGCTTTGTCATTCCAAACGGCTTTGAGGGCGTTTGGGAGGTGCTTGAAGATATGGAAAAGCACTATGTGATCGTTTTGCCGGCGGGGTAGCAGGCGCGTTTATAGCTAATCGTCTGGACATGGTTTTGGTGACCCTTCTGGTCCCAAAACCATGTCCTCTATTATTTGGCGGTGACTTCGCGGGTCAAGGTCGCAGCTTCGCTGCGTCGCGGCGCGACAGATTTCCAAAGGAAATCTGACCTTGACGCGCTAAGTCACCTAGACAGAATCGAAAAAGGCCTTTGGTGCGGCAGTGCAGTCACCAAAGGCCTTCTTGATAGAAAAGCCGGAATCGATGTTGCCGGACCTATTGCTTCACTGCCTCAGCATAAAGCTTGGAAACGTGGTTCCAATTGATCACGCTCCACCAAGCATCGACATAGTCAGCACGCTTATTCTGATATTTCAGATAATAAGCATGTTCCCACACGTCATTGCCAAGGATGGGCTTGCCGCGGAAATCGCCGACATCCATCAAAGGATTGTCCTGATTAGGGGTGGAACCGACCGCCAGCTTCCCGTCTGGTTTGACGATCAGCCACGACCAACCCGAGCCAAAACGACCCATGGAGGTGGCACGGAATTGGGTCTTGAAGGCATCAAGCGAGCCAAAATCGCGGTTGATCGC
>JAIXUS010000021.1 GCA_027483445.1 Bacteroidota bacterium
ATATTTTTCTCCCGATACCCTGCAGCAAAACCTAACCGCCGGGGTTCACATGTCAATCTAGAGGGCTCAAAAGCCATCTGTTTCGTCCATTTTGTCCCATAATACTTATTATGCGAATTTATGACTGTAAGCGCAAAGCTGAAGTGATGGCGAGAACTGAAAGAAACGCATACCAACACAAAAAGGCGCAGAGGCAAGTCGGTGGGCCGCCGAGCGCTGCGAAATTTGGGAACTCCGCGCCCGTCGCCCCCCCCTCACAGTGCCGTTTCTACTTTGCCGCAAAGGTGACTTTTCAACTTAGCTTCCACAACGAGGTCTCAAACTTGAAGTGCGAATTTCCAATGATTTTAGGGGTATCTGATAGGCCCCTATTTTAATCTTTCAGACCTGACCGAACTAAACGCCAACCGCTTTAAGCCAATTGATCATCGCGCTTTGCTGAAACCGGGACTGAAAAATCGATTGGGCGGAACAGCGTCCCACGCCATTCCGCCCATTCTCTAGATGTTGGACTAGTCTAAAGCTTGATCTTGAAGTCGAGACCGAATGTGCGTGGCTCGATATAGAAACCTGTAACGCCGCGTACAGGGTCCAAGCCCTTCCAGAAGAGCCGTTCGCTATCGAACAGATTGCGTGCCCACAAAGAAACAGACATTTCAGCTCCGTTCGGCAGCTCGATTTGGCTAAGAGCGATACGTCCATTGCTGACAACACCGCCATCTCCTTTTGGGGAAGGAATGGTTACCTTATTGGTGACAGGATCATAGGCAACGTCAGTCCGGCTAACGTAGAACCCGTCATCCGCATTGAAGCTCAGATGGGCGGTAAAGTTGGCACCAAACATTGGGCGGTTGTAGTCAAAAGAGATGCTGCCCGAGTTCTCTGGTGTGTTGGTTTGGCGGATCGGGATTGGAATCGTGATGATCCGGCCATCGGCCTGAGGAAACGGATTGGCTGTGTCGGGGATTGTGACCTTGTTATAGGCATAGCTCGTCGAAATGGTCAGCTCGTCAGTGACCGCCCAAGTTCCGTCAAATTCGAAACCTGCAATATCGCCCTCGCCCGGAGCATTGGTAGCCTCTTGCGTGGTGCGGGTCGTTGTCAGAATGTTGCCATTCGCATCGCGTTGTTGATAACGCGCGCTAAAGTCCAGCTGGATCCCCGTATAGGTGCCGGAGTAAACAGCAGCATTGAGGCGTAAGTTACGGTCAAACAATTCTGCCTTGCCACCGATTTCAAATACTTCAACGTCCTCTGGCCCGAATGGCGAGTAAGTCAGCGAACGAGAGTTTGCACCGCCTGAACGGAAGCCAGTTGCATATTTGGCATAAGCCATAATTGTATCGCTGAAGTCCCATGCCAAATTGACCATTGGATCAAAACGATCATCCGAATAGTCCAATAATTGTGGGCCTGTGACACCGTTGACCGTTGGCGCGCGTCCGTTGACGATCGTCAGCGCCCCGACCTTCTCGTCATGGGAATAACGACCACCAAGTGTCAGATGCAGCCGATCAGCGAACATGGCTGGCGTATAGGTCCCTTGGGCGAAGGCACCCACGCTGGTGCTTTCCACATTGCTGACCCGGTCATAGGGGATTGCCGCATAATTGATCGGCAGAAGTTCGGTTGTGGTACCTTCGCGGTTGGTGAACCGATTTGTGAAGAACGCCTGTGCGTTATCGGCGACGTTTTCCACAAAGTAGGTGGCACCAACGACATACTTAAGACGCTCTGTCTCACTGGAGAGCTGGATTTCGTGGCTGGTCTGGTCCTGCACGAATTCAGCGGTACTGACGCGCGAGAAGGACTGACCCGTGAACCCAATGGTTACGGATTGCGACAAGCTGGTAAAGGCGGTCGGGCTCGCATTATCCCATTGATCTTGGTACAGCTCACGGTAGGCCGAGATCGTTTTCAGCTTCAGGGTATCCGAGAGGTCCCACTCAAGCGTCAAGCGGTGTCCAGATTGATCGCCACTGCTTGGTTCTTGCGGCGCTCCGATCACACCGCGGGTCGCGCGGTTAGCTTGAACAACAGGCAGGCCTGGCAAGGCTGCCGTACCACCGGCAATCAATTGTTGATAGATCGTGGTACTTTCATCGAAGCTGGTATCGAATGCATATTCCGCCCGCATAGAATCGTTTGGCTTCCAAAGTGCCGCCAAGCGAAGGCCACCGCGCGAGATTTCGCCATAATCATCGGCTTGGGCAAGTGGGTTACTCACAAGTCCGTCGCGGCCAATCACTACGGCGTCAATCTTGGCAGAAATGCCACGGAACTCAGGCAGATCGACCCGCAATTCGGACTTGTAGGAACCAAAATTGCCGACACCAACGGTCGCCTCAGCGCGGAACTTGCCGCTCGGACGACGGGTGACAATGTTGACCGCACCCCCAGCAGTATTGCGGCCAAACAAAGTACCTTGCGGTCCCTTTAGAACCTCAATGCCTGTAATTTCATACAAGGAAGTGCCAAGACCCTGTGGGCGGCCCATGTAAACGCCGTCAATATAAACGCCTACACCTTGATCGCGGGCGGGCTGGTTGGAGTCGGTCATGACACCAACACCGCGGATGTTGATAATCAAAGCACCAGGACGTGTGAAAAACGGCTTCACCGACAAGGAGGGGATCGACCCATCGCCCATATCCAAAAGGGAAGTCACCCGCCGGTTCTCGAGACCGCGTGCGGTTAAAACGGATATTGAAATTGGTGTGTCTTGAAGATTTTCGACCCGACGCTGCGCGGTCACAATTACCGTCTCAAGACGTCCGTTGTCAGAACTCGCCGCCGCTTGAGATTGTTCATTTGCAACAGAGCTGACTTGCGTGGCCACTTGTGAATCAGCTGCCAGTGCTGGACTTCCTGCAAGGCCCACGAACCCACTCATTGCCGCAAGAATAGCACGCATACTGGTGGTGCCAAGAATTGATTTTGTGATACTCATTGCATGTCCCCGACAGACGGCCAAGCGCCGTTTTGAGCGCGACGCGTATCGGGGGGTTATGTCAGGGCGGTAACATAAATTTGAATAAGCATTAATCATTTTGTCGCGGTTGCGTAAAACCATAGTCGCAAATTGCCTGATAACTCGAAGACTTGTCCTTACCTAACGTCAATCTGTAAACGAGTCCCGTTACCCGATATTGCTCATTCCGCGCCACCTAGGCCGCTCATGATGCCAGCGCAAATGCTGGTCCATAAAGGTTGAGGTGAAACAATAGCTATAATCATAGCCGTTTTGCATCCCGTGGTGGCTTTTTGCTTGGCGGCCTCGCAGGCGTGCACCGGCAGATGCGTTTTTTGTTGGGCCTCTAGAAATGGGTCCGCGGTGCCTTGGTCAGCCAAAAGGTCGGGCAGCCGCCTGCCCTCTTCAATCAGCGCATAGACACCCCGGCTCCCGCCTAAATAAGCGGTCAGAGCCCCCTGCCCCCAACGTCGCCATCTTCTGCCTAAAATGCGGGCGCGGTTAGTTTACTCAAGCGCGAACTGGCCGCAGCCATTGCGCGGCCACAGCCTGCCTTCAATCAAATCAGTGTGGACCGAGTTTCCCGATTGACGTTGCCGCCCGAGCAAAGGCAAGTTGAGCGCAATTAAAGCGTGCCAACAAGGCAGCATAAATTTGGGAGGCACATCATGTTGGTATCAAACCGCAAG
>JAIXUS010000055.1 GCA_027483445.1 Bacteroidota bacterium
ATCTAATTTACTTCGTTAGCCAGAAATACATCATCTGCTACGTTGCCCGCGGCTCGCAGTATTCATATACAGCTTCGCCTTGTCGCCTTGCATCTGATGCATTTCTGACTTTTTCAGTAAGCCCTTTTTAATATGAAGCTTAATGCAAGGGTTTTTCAAACAGCTTTCGAAAATTCATGCACTCTCGAATTCAATACAATCAATTTTTCGCCAGCCAGAATGCAGCATCTGCCTCGTTGCCCGCGGCATACAGTATTTCACATACAGCTTCGTCTAGTCTCATCGCAACTGCCGCATTTCTGGCTTTTTCGCTTAGCGCTATGATTGCTGAACGTTTTAAGCTCAATGTTGCGTTCTCCGGAAATGGAGTCATTGCTCAACTGCCGGCTTTTGCAGGCGCGGATTTGAGAACTTCGAATTTAAAGAATGTCGATCAGGTCGTTGCGTACCAAAAACAGCACAAGTCCTGCCTTCGATTTAATGTCGAATTTGCTGAATATGGATTCCCGGTAGCCATCCACCGTTCTGCGGTGGACCCCCATCATGGAGGCAATCTGCTCATAGGTATACTCTTTTTCGTCGCATACCAGTTTAAGAAACTCTCTTTCGCGGTCGGTAAGTTGCTCCAGCACCTGATACTTGTATTCTTTGGTTTGTGATGGCGAGTCCTTCCGCAGTGCTTCGAGCATTAATTCGTTTTGGTAGAATCCAAATCGGAGCACCGATTCAATGGCGTCGCGAAGCACATCGGCGGTAGAATTTTTTTGAATGTAGCCACGTGCTCCGAGTCGGAAAAGCTGAATGTGTTTTCCCGGCTCGCTGTTGAGTGTGAGGATAAGAACCGGAATATCGACCTTTCGCTTGTTGAGTTCAATGAGCACTTCATCGCCATTCATACCCGGCATAGAAAGATCGAGGATGAGCAAATCTGCTCGGGTACCGGCATCGATGGCCTGAAGCAGATCGATGCCTTTGTCGAACTCAAAATCTACCTTATAATCTCCGATTTTCTCGATTAATTCACGAAGGCCATTTCGAACAATAACATGGTCATCGACAAGAATGATGGATTTTTTATTTGAGTTCATTGGGTTCTGATTTAGGCAGCGACAAAGTAACGGTAGTACCTTTATTTATAGATGATTCAATTTTCAAATCGAGGCCGGCCAGCATGGCTCTTTTGGAGATATTCTTCAGGCCCGCACCTTTGCTTGAGTTGAGCATTTCTTCAACATCGAAACCGACCCCATTGTCGTCGATTTTTAGCAAATAATCGTTGAAGTTGCTTCTAACGGCAATGGATGTCGCTTTTGAATGGCGGACAATGTTGTTGATGACTTCCTGAAAAATTCGGTAGCTCATCAGCAGTTGATCTTTATCGAGTGTTTCGTATTTGCGGGTTCCGGGAAGGTAATCGACCTTCATGGGGGAAAAGGCTTCGAGCCGTTCAATCTCTTTGTGGATGGCCTCCTGAAACGTTAAATCTGAAAAATAGTCGTGGCTCAAAGAACGACTTAACATCCTTAACTGCTCGATAGATTGCCCTAATAATTCAGCAAGCTTATTAAAATGTGGAGATTTCTCAGGATTGTCAATTTTCTGATTTTCGATAATTAGCTGCATGTTTAGCAATGTATGACCGACATTGTCGTGCAATTCCCGCCCGATATGCGTCATCAGTTGCTCGGCAAGTTCAAGTTCGGCATGGCGAAGTTCTTTTTCGTAGAGCAGTTTGAGTTCAGAAAGTCGTACATCTTGCTTTAGCCGTTGCCGATTTGAGAGAAAAACAGAGATGATTACGCTGGCGATGAGCAGTAAAATGATCAATGTGACCAAGACAATACCGATATACAGCGACTGATCGGTCATGGTGATACTTTCACTTTTTTTCTAAACGACAATGAGAGAAAGCCAAAGATGATAAACAGGTATCGGCAAATGGCGAGAACGATGTTGATGTAAAAGAACAGTTCGTTTGCTTTTTCAGGCTGGCTTTGAATCATCAACTCTCGGCCAATGAAGTATGGTGCTACTCCAAGAAAATATATGATATGCCCGATGGCAACAAGGACTAATCCATCAGAAGGATTTACCCGAATATCGGGCAAAATGAGGTAAACAAGGTTAACAACCGATAAAATCAGAAATGAAATTGCCAAAACCTGATAATTCATGCTCGTAAAGCTGGTTAGCCCAAGCATAAACACGGCAAAAATGGGGAATGTAATGATGCTAATTTGAATGGCTCTTTGGATTGGCTTGGAATTCATCGCAGTTCTAAATGCAACAGCAATGATTACAAACTCAGCTATCATGTAGTAATTGTAGATAAACTCGTTGCTGACTGCCCAAACATTTGTACAACTAAAGGCCAGAAGATCAGCTATGCAGGAGATGAATGCTTGTAAGCCCATAAATTGCATTCCTGTACTCAGTTTTGACCTTTGAAGGAAGGCCACACAAACAATAACGAATTGAGGAAGTGTGAAAAGCAGGTCAGACATGCGATTATGCTAGATTATAAGCTTACCTGTCCATCCCCTTCAGCCTGAGTACTCTTTGGCTTGGCTCAATGGTTCCAATCAATTGTAAACACTTCGCCGGACAAAGCTGCGCGTAATTCGCGGCCATACCAAACGGTGCACTACTGTTTTTGTTGAGCTTTAAATCGATGAAGGCCTGTTCTTCAGGACTTAAGTCTTTAAACATCCTCGGTTTTTTAAATTTTA
Organism: Bacteroidota bacterium; assembly: GCA_027483445.1. GTDB lineage: Bacteria > Bacteroidota > Bacteroidia > M30B66 > M30B66 > CAMCXT01. The sequence goes on from JAIXUS010000055.1 coordinate 2,730, forward strand.
CAGGAAATTTTCCTCCGTTACATCCGGTATAAAATTCATCAAGAAGCTCTTCGAGTGCCTTGTTGCTGAGTTGCTTATCAATCTTAAGAGTAGAATCTGCAATTCCAGAAAAAACAACTGAGTGTTTGGCTTCCTTTTCAAAGAAATAGAGCACACTGGTAACATTCAGACTCTTTAATTTCTGAGATTCGATTAAGTTATAGAGTACCTGTGTTGGAATCAAAACACTCCGTGTGGAAGTATTTGGATTGTATGCAGAATACTTCGCGGATGATTGGTCTTTGAAAAAAATGGACTTTTTGTAAGCAGTCCAATAGCCCAACATCACTTTCCAATCGTTAGAAGCAGTGTCTATTTTTACCAAACGGCCATCCGCTTTTATTTGAAAAACGGGTACACTTTTTAAATATTTCAGTGAATCACCTTCGACAGTATCTTGTGGAGTAAAATCAACGATACTCTCTTTCGCCTCATTTTCTTTGATTTCACCGAACTTTACCGGAGAAAGATAATACTCCAATCTATTTCCTCGAATATCAAGTCCAAAGGTTATTCTGATGGCTGTTCGGCTATCTTCATTGTCTATCGGAAAAGCACTTTGAAAATCCTCCATATTGATGACTCTAAAATCGGCCCTGCTCACCGAAATGGGAATGCCATTTGGGCGTTCTTGATAAATTACTGAATTGCAATAATTATCAATAAGCTCATTTGCAACAGCATAGGAGATTTCATGCTGCCCAAGGTCGAAACTGAATCCCTTCTTTTGTTTTTCAGGGGTCTTTTCAGCCGCATTACCTTCATTATTTTCGGTGGGACTTCCACCACAGGCGCTAAGAATGAGTGTAAATACAAATAGCGTAAAAAAAGGGGCAGACTTCATGATTGTTTTTTTGGAGCGATTAATATTTGAAAAAGACTTTTGGCCTTCAGCTGTTGTTAAAGAAATTCGATAATTGAATCAAATCAATTCAAAAACCCTATTTGCAGAATCAACCAGTGAGGCTTTGAGTCTCGCGCAGCGCGCGGGGCAGAGCTGGGCGTAATTGGCGGAAAAGCCACGGAAGCTCAGATCTGCTAGCGAATAGACCCGAATTCGAGTTACCAATTCTCGGCACGACAGGCAGGTATTCTGGCGATACTGCGTTGAGCTTAAACTCAGGGTAGTATAGATAAAACCAGAAGGGGTTTCGTTGTCTTCTACAACATCAATGAACACATCGAAAGGAAGGATACAGCTTACTGTGTCGCTGCCCGAATCGAAAGGCCTCAGTCGCCAGGCATCGAAAAGGGTTGACTCAAAGCGAATGCATTCGGCGTAGTTGTTCCACAAACGGATAAATCGCTCCATCTGTGCATCATCGGTGTCGATGCGAACCACATTGGTCGCTTCGATTTTATACAAAATGCCTTCAAAACGATCGGAGTGAAACTGGGAAGCGGAGCTCAAAGGGAGTTCAAAAGTTCTTCGACCACTATCAATTGGCTCAAGAATAACAATTGGTTCAAGAAAATGGTGAACTCTCTTGGTGTCCAAATCGAGTCCTGTGTAAATTCGAATGGCTTTTACACCGGCAATTGACGGAAAGGCCATCCGACGTAAGGAGGCCAGATTATATTCTTCGCCCATGACATTAGCCATTGGCATTGCTCTTTCACCGGGTTTTTCTATCCAAACTCGGTCTCTGTAGGTCTCCGCATTTTTTTGGAGGTTAACATCGGATATAACGTGATCGGCATAACTCAAGCTCCAGCCTAATTGATTTTGATCGCTGGTTTTCAGTAGTTTAATTAAGTCCATGGTTTGTATTTTTGGGTTATTTGAAGTTAAGGAATGATATCCGATTACAAACATCTGTCGACAAATTAAATTCACCTAGGTTGCTTTTCACGCCATCTAACCGTGTAAATGACCCAAACTTAATTGGAAAAAAAAAGGCCGGAGATTAACCCGGCCTTTCCTAAAAATAGCAGCGACTCAGAGATTGAGCAAAACTTCTTCCCCTTTTTTGCCGGCGAAGAGCATGCGTTTCGGATTTTCAATGAGTTCTTTTACAGTGTACAAGAAACCAACCGACTCACGCCCGTCGATGATTCTGTGATCGTAGCTGAGCGCTACATACATAATCGGACGAATTTCCACTTTTCCGTTTACCGCAACGGGGCGCTCCACAATGTTGTGCATTCCTAAAATTGCGCTTTGCGGCGGGTTTATGATTGGCGTGCTTAACATCGAGCCGAAAACTCCGCCGTTGGTGATGGTAAAAGTTCCTCCTGACATGTCATCCACCGTAATTTTTCCATCTCTGGCTTTAGCGGCCATGGCTGCAATGGCTTTTTCGATATCGGCCAACGACATATTTTCGGCATTGCGAATTACCGGAACCATCAAGCCTTTAGGAGTGCTTACGGCGATTCCGACATCGCTGTAATTGTGGAATACAATTTCTTCACCGTCAATCATGGCATTTACAGCCGGGAATTTCTGCAAGGCGATGGTTACCGCTTTCGTAAAAAAGCTCATGAAACCAAGACCAATTCCATGTACTTCCTTGAATTTGTCTTTGTATTCTTTACGGAGGTTCATTACGTTCGACATGTCAACCTCATTAAATGTGGTGAGCATGGCAGTTTCGTTTTTCACGCTCACCAGGCGTTGACTCAGCTTTCTTCTTAGGCTGGTCATTTTTTCACGCTTTTGATCGCGAGAATTCGAGGGGGCTTGTTTTCCGCCGAATCCGTTGGCTAACAGGGAAACTACATCGGCTTTTGTAATTCGTCCGCCCGGACCAGTTCCGTTAACATCAGAGGCTGAGATTCCCTTTTCAGCCATCATTTTTGCGGCTGCTGGTGATGGCGTTCCGGAAGCGTATGATTTTGCGGTTTCTGGTGCTGGGCTAGGTGTTGTAGCCGGGGTTGCTGCGGCGGCAGGCTTAGGCGCTTCGGCGGCAGGCTTTGCCGGCTCAGCGGGCTTTTCGGCTGGAGCAACGCTGGTATCAATGGTTGCAATTACATCACCCACATTTACCTTCTGCCCTGCTTCAACTTTGATACTTAGTTTACCTGCCTGATCAGCATTTACGGTGAGTGTGGCTTTATCGGAATCGATTTCGCACAACTCATCATCTTTAGAAACGACATCGCCATCTTTCTTTAACCAATTGGCAATCTCAACTTCGGTGATGGATTCGCCCGGTGAGGGCACTTTGATTTCTAGCATCATAGTGAAACGAAAAACGGTGTGCAAAGGTAATGGAAACGATGAATTGGGGAGAATTAGAATTCAGTAAATACAAAAGCCCCCAAACAAGGAGGCTTTCGAGAATCTTACTGAAAAAAATGGCTTCAATTATTTCAACTTGAGTTTCTTGGCAATGGCCTCCGGAATGGCCGATTTGTGAACCATGATGCAAGTAGTCTTCAACTTTAAATACTCCGCAGAGCAGTAAAAGTAACCTCCGCATTCATTATTCTCGGTTCCCCAGGAGTTTTTCACGATATAATAACGTGCTCCGTTTTGGTCTTTGGCCATACCGGTAATGTGCATACCGTGATCATCTTGTGTACTTAGGTTGTCGAAGCTTTTTTGGCGCATCTCCTGGGTTACCTTGCGTTGTGTAAAGGGTTGCATGAAAATCGACTCTTTTTCTTCCTTCGTGAGTTCATCCTTCTCCGGAACCACGGCCAAACCGCTCTTGTGTGAAAAATACGGTTCACTTACATCACTCGCCCAGGCAACAGAGTAATTGTTGCGGATGGCATTTTCAACAATCTGTTCCATTTCGTCCAAAGGGACATTGAAAACGGTGTTCCAAGCCCAGTTGTCGGGCACTTCTAAAACAAACTCACTGTAAAACGGGTGATGGGTGAACGAGCTGATTTCGACATAATCGTCGGGATTAATGCCCAACTGCATTGCATAATCTTTAGGACTCACTTGCTTACCGTTGAGCTCCGTTTTTTCAGGAAGTTTTCCCAAGTAGGCATCAAGTACACCTTCGAATGCTGATTTCCAGGCCGGGTTTAACTTTCCTTCTGGCATTTTCATCAACGCGTTGAGCATGGCCATGAGCACTTCTTCGAGCTCGGCGTGATGATGCTTGGATTGTCCGTAAATCAATCCGCTGTAAGCGGCATCCGCCACAAGGCCGTGTTCACGAATCACATTCATCACATCATGAAAGGCGCCGCCCTGGCCGAAGTTCGTCTTACCCATCATGCGCACAAAACGCTCTGCTTTCATGGTGTAAGCCCGTCGTGCGATATACATTTCTGAAAGGTTCAGTTTCCCTTTACCCATTCTTTCAAGCTCAGACTCCAGAAATGATAAGGTAGAAAATGACCAACAGGTGCCGGTGCTCCCCTGATTTTTCACCTCGGTATTTCCAATTTCTTTTTCGATGGTGAATTCGTATTTCGAGTCTTTCTTATTGGTTCGGGTTTGCGCAAAACTCAGCTGAAAGAGGAAGAGTAGCGAAAGTGAGAAAATCAGTTTTTTCATGTAAACATTAAAATTTGGGAATAGCGAATTACGGAATTTCAGCTTTAGTATTCGCCTTGATGGTTTTATTTGTTGTTGAAGAGGTTCATCGTATTGGCAAGGCCAGCGGTGGAGAAGCTTTTAATCAGTTGAGAGCAGGTTTCGAGTCGTTCAGGTAAACGCGCAGCCTCATCGGCATTCCAGGGCGATAGCACATAATCGACCTGATGGCCCTTATTGAATTCGGCACCAATCCCAAATCGGAGGCGAGCATAATCGCTTCTGTTCAGGGTTTGCTGTATGTGTTTTAATCCGTTGTGGCCACCATCTGAACCTTTACCACGCAGGCGAAGGGTTCCAAAGGGAAGGGCAAGATCGTCGGTGATGACCAGCATATTCTCCAATGGAATTTTCTCAGCTTGCAACCAATACTGAACGGCCTTCCCACTGAGATTCATGTAGGTATTTGGTTTAAGCAGTAACAAGGTACGCCCCTTGTGTTTTATGGTAGAAAGGTGACCATGACGAACGCTCTCAAACGACGACTGTTCTAGGGTAGCGAGCTTGTCGAGTACCGAAAACCCGATGTTGTGCCGGGTGTTTTCATATTCCGCGCCCGGATTTCCCAGTCCGGTGATGAGATATTTCATGGGCTAAAAATAAAAAAGGCCGTCGGGGTAGACAGCCTTTTCTTGAGTTTGCGGTTGAATTACTTCTTTCCTTCGTCTTGAGCGGCTTGACGAGAAGCACGGGTTGCAGCTACAGAAACAACGGCTACGTTCGGTGCATCGAGGAAAACAATTTCAGGATTCTTCGTCTGAAGGTGCTCCACTTTTACCGACTGCCCGATTTCTAAGGAAGAAATATCGATATCGATTTTATCAGGAAGATTTTTAAGCAAACTGCGCACTTTCATCTTGCGGAGTTTCACTTGAAGTTTACCCCCTTCGCGAACCCCGGGTGCTACACCCGACACTGCCACAGGAATGGCAATTACCACAGGCTTGTCGTCGCTCACGTGGAAGAAATCAACGTGAAGAACGCTATCATTGATAGGATGATACTGTACCTCTTGAAGGATGGCATTGTACTTTTTACCGGCGATTTCAAGGTCAACGGTATGTGTGTCGGGGGTAAAAAGCAAAGGCTTAAACTGTTTTTCTTCCACAGCAAAGTGGATTTGTTCAGAACCTCCGTAAAGCACGCAAGGAACGAGGCCTTGGTTACGGAGTGCTTTTGCATCTTTTTTCCCTACGTTCTCACGGGGAGAACCGCTCATAAAGATTGCTTTCATGGTGTGTATGGATTTGGTTAAAATTTCAACAGATGAATGTAGAGCTGATGCTTTCGTAGTTGTGCACTTTGCTTACTACATCGGCAAAGAGTCCGGCTACTGAAAGCACTTTGATTTTGGGAGATTCCTGTTTCAGTGGAATGGTATCGGTTACCACCAATTCCGTTAGGTTAGAATTCTCAATGCGTTCATAGGCTTTACCGGAGAGTACCGGGTGTGTGCAGAATGCCCTAACCGATAAAGCTCCACGCTCCAACATCATATCGGCTGCGAGGGTTATGGTTCCGGCTGTGTCGATTAAATCATCGATGAGCACAACATTTTTACCAGCAACATCACCAATGAGCGCCATTCGTTCCACCTGATTGTGGACTTTGCGTTCTTTGTAACAGATGGCCATATTGGCACCCAAATACTTGGAGTATGCGTTCGCTCTTTTTGAGCCTCCCATATCGGGGGCTGCAATGGTGAGTTCTGGCAAATTTAAGCTTTGGATGTACGGTATAAATATGGATGATGAGTAGAGGTGATCTACAGGAACATCGAAGAATCCCTGAATTTGATCTGCATGGAGGTCCATGGTCATAATTCTCGTGGCGCCTGCGGCTTGAAGCAGATTGGCAACCAATTTTGCCCCAATGGCAACGCGTGGCTGATCCTTGCGATCCTGCCGGGCAAAGCCCATGTATGGAATCACGGCGATAATCTGTCGGGCTGATGCGCGTTTGGCGGCATCAATCATCAAGAGAAGCTCAAACAGATTTTCGGTGGGCGGAAAGGTGCTTTGAATGATAAACATATCGCTTCCACGAACACTTTCTTCAAATGCTGTTTGAAATTCTCCATCGCTAAAGCGGATGAAACTGACTTTGCCGAGCTCTTTCCCATATCCGGCTGCAATTTGCTCTGCGAGATACCTCGATGCGGAACCTGAAAAGATTTTGACCGGATTGTCCATGATTTGGGATAGCGATAGTTTTTAAGCGCGCAAAATTAATCGTTTTTCTTTAACTATTGTATGGCGATTCTGTGAAATTTAATGAGGTGCTCAGAAGGCATCTTAAGCGTATCTGTCTGTTAATTTGATTATTACATTTGAATAGCCAAAAAAGTAAAGGTTAACCACAAATTTCTTCAGAAGAGGTTCAAACAAAAATAAGAATCTGCTATCTTGCGCCACCTTTCGCTAAGGCATTAGCCCGGATGGCGGAATTGGTAGACGCGTTGGTCTCAAACACCAATAACTTCACTGTTGTGCCGGTTCGACCCCGGCTCCGGGTACAAAAATCAGAGCGAGTGTGAGAGCGAGAGCGAAACACTGCTCTGATTTTTTTTTGCTCTCAAACTCAAACCCGCGCGTTGAACAGCCATGTTTGATTTCGAAAAACTCGATGTTTACAGAAAAGCCAAAGCATTCAATGCTCAAATCAGGCTATTTATCAGGGTGAAGAGAGCGAGGTTGTTCAACCGGTTTTATGCTTAGTGCATCAGACCGGATCTACGTATTCGGTACCGCAAACTCTTCTGAGTATAATCGAATCTTACCCCTGCAGTAAAATAAAGAAGGTTACCTGTGATGTTGGTTGGAATATTGAAAAGACTTGGAATTACTCCTACACTAAAAACCAAATAACCACTTGACACTGCTTTATTGCCATAAACTGAAGGAGGAAGATATAAATTATAATACTCAGTGCGCTTAAACAGAAAGATTGAGGTTGTAATCCCGGCGTCAATATTCCAGTAAGCTTCGCTTTCCAGTTCCTCATTTGACTCTTCTTCATGATTAAGTACTTCTAATCCACTCTGCACTATTCCAAAAAAAGAGCTCAACTGAAAATTCTTATGATCAATGAGACTAAAAGAAGTTCGAATGCTACCAGCACTAAAATGAACCCCAAAACTGCCTTCTGTTGAAACTTGATTAATCAACTGTAGCTGTTTTTCTCCATATCGAAAACGACCAAAAATAACCCTTGTAAACATGAAGCCTCCCCCCAAAATAGCTACGTTTTAAACTGCTAACTTTGAAAAGCGTATGCGAAAGACAAAATTCACCGAGACACAGATCATTGCGATGCTGGCTCAGTATGAAAAAGGAGTA
>JAIXUS010000067.1 GCA_027483445.1 Bacteroidota bacterium
GCAGCAGCAGTGATTGCGCGCGAAATCCCGCCATTTGTGATCCGGTCAACCGCCATAGCCGCTTCCCCAAGCTTGCCATCTTTGCCGACAGGCAAGGCGATCGCGCCGGTGCTGGGTGGCGCCGCACTCACAAACGAAATGGGCAAAGCGAGTGCGGGTGTCGATATCACACTACCAAGCATAATACCCAATGACGACAAAATCAGTGCACGCATAAAAGCCCCCTAGAAGAATATTGCTCTATGCGGCGTGTGAGCGGGACCCCGGCCTGTCAAATCACACTAAAGTGAAGGGATTGGTGACGCGTCGCACGCACTTCAGGCTGAAAGCGGGCGTTTGCCAGCACGTTGGGTGCGATCAGACAGGACTGCACTGTCGCAAGACTTGCGGTTTTGGATTTCGCCTTTTCTACTTCGACAGCCTTTGCCGCAGGCTGTGCCTAGGCAAAGGTATAGTTCTAGTTTGTGCGCGCAAGATGAGGCGTCAAGAGGCGCACCTTTGGCGCGTCGGCAAGGCCGATTTTACCTCTTGAAACCCCATCCTACGCAGAAACCTTTGTCGAGCGGTTTCAAGGCAAGCGAAGTGCGGCCTTGAACCGTTCCAAGTGCTTTGGCTTAGGCACATCATTGACGATCTTTGGGATTGCTCGACCTTGGTGCATTCCATGGATGGAATGCACCTTACGGTGCGAAGCGCATATCTACTCCGCCGCCACTTGGGCTTGCTCGGTAAGTTCGGTCACAGTACCGCCCGCTACCAGCAGCGTACGGTCCGCCCCCGCAATCGCAGCTTCGCGATGCGCAACAAAAATACGGGTACAGGATAGGCCGCGCAGGGTCTCCGCCACCCGCGCTTCTGTCTCTGGGTCAAGATTGGCCGTGCCTTCATCGAGGAACAGGATCGTGGGTTCACGGTAGAGCGCGCGGGCGAGAAGCACGCGCTGTTGTTGTCCACCAGACAGGGTGGAGCCCAAATCACCCACCAAGGTCATCGTGCCCATTGGCATCTTGAGGATATCATCCAACACACAAGCTTTGGCTAAGCACTGTTCCACCTTGGCCATGTCGAGGTCTGCGTCGAAGAAGGACACATTGTCGGCAATCGTGCCCGCCAGCAGACGATCATCTTGCAAGACTGCGCCAATGCGATGCCGGAAAGTACGCACGCCAAAATTCTTCAGGCCCACCCCTTCGACTTTGACTTCGCCCTCGGTGGGATCAAGCAGGCCAAGCAAGACCTTCATCAAGGTCGTTTTTCCACCGCCGGACGGGCCGATGATGGCAACAAATTGGCCGGGATCGATCGAAAAGCTTGCATCCTTGAACACCAAAGGCTCATGGGTCGCATAGCGGAAGGAGAGCTTATCGGCTCCAATGCGGCCTTCAAACAAGCGGCCTTCTTGAATGGGCTCATCCACGCCAGCTTCGGGGTCCTCATGCACCACATCGGCTAGTCGCTCTAAGTGAAGCTCCAATGTCTTCCATTGGAAATAAAGGCCGATCAGCCCTGAGAGTGCCCCAGAGAATTGCCCCGCATAGGATTGAAAAGCCATCAACATGCCAAGGCTCATGGTGCCATCAATCACTTGCTTGGCCCCAAGCCACCAGACGGCGATCCCTTGCAGGCCCGTGACGATACCAAGCCCCGCCCCGCCCCACAGGCCGACGCGCTGCATGGTGACGTCATTATTGACACTGGCTGCAGTATCATTCTGCCATTGGCTGACCCGTTCGCGTTCTTTGCCAAACAGCTTAAACGTCCGTGCCCCGCGCAACGTCTCCATGAAGGTCGTGGACGCGACCGCGCCAAGGCTAATGCCCTCATCGGTCTTGCGCCGCACCCAGGGAAAGGTCACGGCTTGCACGATGAGCGGGATCAACATGGTGGCGATCACGCAACCAAACAGCAAAGGCGAATACAGCACCGCCATCGTGCCACCCACTACCAGCATGATCACATTCAGGGTCGCACCAATCGGGACACTGGTTAGGAAGCTTTGCACCGGCCCAAGTGAGCCAAACCGGCTCATGATGTCGCCAATATGGCGCTTCTCAAACCAAGCCACGGGTAGGCGCAGGGCATGGCGCAACAGATTGCTCTGCATCTGAAACGAGAGTTGCGTGCCTAGATACATGCCGACAAAGCCTTGCAACAGTCCAATGCCGGTTTGGATCAAGAGCAAGATAACCATGCCCATGCCGATGGTGGTCAATAAATCCATATCACCTTTGGAAATGGCATCATCTATGATCAACTGGTTCAGCATCGGGCTGAACACGCCAATCACCTGCACGACGAGGGCGAGCATGAAGAGCTGGATCACGGGGCCTTTGAGGCCCTTTAGCGTGCTCCACATATCCGTAAGGCGAACCCGCTCAACATGCTTCTTCTTGGTGAAGGCGGGTGTGGGCGTCAGTTCCAGCGCCACACCCGTAAAAGACCGGCCAATCTCTGCCGGGGCCACTTTGCGCACCCCGCGCGCTGGGTCATGAATGATAGCCCATACTCCACCGGGC
>JAIXUS010000064.1 GCA_027483445.1 Bacteroidota bacterium
CTTAGCAAAGAAAAACCTTCAAACCCTTAGTTTAAAGATTATCACAAAAAAAACAGCCTCCATTTTGTCCATTAGAGACAAACGTCTCTTTGGTAGCCTCCATTTTGTCTATTACTCCTAAATTCCTGATCTAAGTTTTCTCCATTTCCATATGCGATTTTAGGAATTGCATATTTCTTAAGAAAATCACGCAATTTGTCTTCTTTTGTGATTTTTTTGGTAAAACTGAATAGTCCCATGGTTTTAGTTGTATTATTTGTTTGAAATTGAGTTGCCTATAACATGCGCATTACTGCACCTTTGTTCATGTTTTCTTTTTTAATCCGTCGAAATATATTGAATGTTTTAATAAATCATTTATATACATTCTCTATTATTAGTCTATTTTGTTGCTAATCATCGAATTATAGTTATTTTTTCGTTTCCTTTCGAACAGAAGTATTCCCTTTTTGCTGAATCTTGCGGGTTTTTCGTTAATAGCGCGCCACCCTTAACTTGTATATTCCCAGCGTGTTATTGATGTATTCCCCAATAAACCCAGCGCCAGCAATTGGAGCGGATACCCCGCAGGCCCCAGGAGCGGAGCGCAAGGGGGCTGAGGAGTAGGAACGGAATTGCAGTGCCCCTTGAATAAGGCTTAAATGGTAAGGAAAGCTGAGGCGGGCAGGCGCCCCAATACTCGAAAAACCGGGGAGAAAGCCTTAGGCAATGTTTGTTTTGTTTGCTTTGCTTGCGCGGGTTTTGCCCTCGGTAGAGAGGGCCATTTTGGCCTTGCGCGTAAAATTTTTGATGTACTCGATTTTGCGAAAGCGCAGGGCCGACCAGTCTTCGTTAATGGCTACCTGGCGCACGGGTTCGAGCTTGTATGCGCCTAAAATGGCCCAGCCGGTGTCGCGGTTAAAATCGCAGGTGTACCGTTTGGAGCTCTGCTTGGGGTAGGCAATCCACAAAATGGCGTCTCCCTCGAGCATGCCGGCAATGTGGGGTATGAGTTCGTTTAGCTCGGCCTGTTGGGTGGCGAAAATGAGCGCAAACCCGATTGGATTAAAGCCATCGTACAGGGTGTTTATGCGGCACGGCGCCTCGTGCATTACCGGAAGCAGTTCGGGCGGGGCATTGAGCACCCAGATTTCGTCTTCGTGCTTGTGGTTGAGTTTTTTCCAGAGTTCCATGGCTTTGTGTGGGATTGTATACCTTAACGTAACCGCACCGATTTACCGAAGGCTGAGGCATCGCCGCGGTAGCGAATGCTCAATTCGAACCCTCCGCGCCCATTGGTGGCCGGACGTAAGGTGCTTAAATTGGCGTCGTAGCTAAACCCAAAACCCCAGGGGCCAAGCTCGATCAGCGACGACACTATAACGGCATCATTCCAACGGTAAAAGGCTCCTAAATAAACACCCACATTTTCGAACGCGCCCGAATATTTCGACTCCGACAGTACATCGTACCTTAGCATGCTTCCGAACAAAACTTGCCGGTTGGGTCCTTGAAAATAGGCAACCCAGCCGGGATTTAAGGCCAGTTTACTATTGGGTAAGCTCACCAGAAAGTGCCCATGGAAAACCCAACGGGTCATCAGGCGCTCGCCGGTATTGTTAAACGAATAATTGGGGCGGTTAAAATGGTACATCGACACGCCCACATGGCCTCTGTTGTAGTTGTTGCCCTGCACCCTGTTACGCCCCGAATTGTTGTCGTACGACCACAAAAGGCCTCCCGAAAAGTCGGGATATAAAAAGCTTGGGTTTCCGATAAGCTCGCCCGAAGCCACCTGCCCGTTAAAACCGGTTTCGGTGTATTGACTGCCCCATTGAAGGTCGCCAAAATCAATTCGCCGTTGCCCGAGACCTCCTTGTAAGCCGAGGCCAAGCCTGTGGTATTTGCTGATGTTCACGTGGGCTGCCAGCGTTAAATTGATAACGGTGGTGCGCAAAAGTCCGTCGCCACTTTGGTCGTAATACATTTGCAGCCCACCTGCCAGAAAGTTTCGCTGCTTTTTTGTTCCAAACCGGCTGTGGGCTTGAAAAGCATAGGTCTGATACGGTATGGTGATGCTCCTCCACTGCGACCGATAATTGAGGCTGGCTTCCGATCGGCCGGAAATGCCCGCCAGGGCCGGGTTCTGGCTCAGGGGCGCCATGAAAAACTGCGAAAAGTGAATGTCCTGTGCTTTCGTAAAAGCAGAGAGGCATACCAGCAGGAGTATCAGTCTTGTTTTCATGGTTAGCGAATGAGGGTTAAATTGCCTTGTCGGCTGAGGCTTTCGCCGGTAATGAGTTGAGCTTCGAGATAAAACACGTACACACCGGTGTTTAAGGCCTGACCTCTGAATTGGCCATCCCAACAATCGCCCGGATTCCTGCTTTCATACACCTTCTCGCCCCAGCGGTTAAACACCGATAAGGTCATGGTACTCACACAGCTTGCGCCGTAGAGCCTGAAACAGTTGTTCTCGCTGTGGCCCGATTCGTCGGGAGCGAAAACGTTGGGTACAAACAAGCCTGCACAAAGGGTATCTACCGTAATTTCTACGCAATCGCTGGCCATGCAGCCGTAGGTGTTCACGGCAGTAAGGCAGTAGGTTTGACTTTGTGGTGTGTTCGACAGTGGATCGAGACAGTCGATGCAGCTTAGAAACTGGGTGGGTTGCCAAAGCACTTCGGCATTGGCGCTGGCTTGCAGATTGGCCGTTCCACCAAAATAAATCGTGGTGTCGGCCCCGGCATCGACCACCGGCAAAGGCCTCACCAATACTGCCACTTGCGCGGTGTCGGAACAGGCGCCGTTGGATACATTTACCGAAACAAAACTGCTTCCGCCGGGCATGTATTGAAGGGTATCGTTTGCCGTACCGTCGCTCCAAACATAAGTGCCTCCTCCTCCGGCAATCAGGGTGAGGGTTTCGCCCTGGCATAGCGTGGTGTCGCCACTGATGCTCGCCACCACCTCGGGCAGCACGCTCAAGTTAGCCGAAGTGCTGCTTTGGCAGGGCCCCGTGCTCGCCAGGAGCTGGAGGGTAATTGAGCTGTCGGCCGGCAGCCAGAAGCTTTCACAGGTGTCGCAGGGCAAACCGCTGTTTACCCACAAATAGCTTTCGGCTCCGCTAACACTCACCAGTACGCTGTCGCCTCCACATACCGGGTTTTGGCTTAAGGTAATTTGGGCTTGTGGGGATGGCAAAACGGTAACCGTTACCGTGTCCGAATCGCTGCAAGCTCCCGTAAATCCTACAACAACATAATTGGTGCTTTGGGTGGGCGATGCCATCACGGTACTTGTGGTGGAGTCGCTCAAACTGCCGGCCGGCGACCAGAAGAAGTTCTCCGCGCCCTGAACGCTGAGCGCGATGCTTTGTCCGCCGCAAATGCTGGAATCTGGGCTCAAGGTCAAACTGATGGGCTGATCCACATCCAGCGTAACCACCACCACCGAATCGCAACCGCCGGCACCGGGCAATGTATCGGTATAAACACCGGGATTGCTCACCACTTCGCCCCAGGGCAAGGTAAACTGATCTCCGGCGCAAAACCGAAGGCTCAGGTTGCTTTGCAGTGTTGGTATGAGGCTAATTGTTGTGGTGATGACCGAGTCGCAGCCTGTGGCCGAACTTAAGGTTACCGGATACACGCCGGCCACATTCACTACAACGCCATTGGCTAAGGTGTACGATGAACCTTCACAAATACTCACACTTTGGTTCACCGAAATTTGAGGCAATACACTCAAATTGAGGGTCACCACCGAGTCGCAACCACTCACCGTGCTCAGCGTAAGGGTGTAAGTGCCGGCCGAGGTATAACTGCTTCCATTCCAGCTGTAAGGCAGCTGCGCCGGGCAAACCGACACATTTTCGGTCGCGCTCAGGTTGGGCAGCACACTCAAATTGAGGGTCACCACCGAGTCGCAACCACCGGCTGTGCTCAGCGTAACGGTGTAATTGCCGGCCGAGGAATAACTGTTTCCATTCCAGCTGTAAGGCAGCTGCGCCGGACAAACCGACACATTTTCGGTCGCACTCAGGTTGGGCAGAATGGCGATCCACAGTAAAACAGGGTCTCCTGCGCAGCCTTCACTACTCGTTTCCGTTACCTGAAGCTGGTAAAGCCCCGGTACGGTGGTCCATTGAATTTGAGTGGAATCGTTGCCCTGACCGCTCAACACCGTTCCATTGCCTTGTGTATTCCACAAAAATGTACTTCCCGCCATACCCACCACGTGGTAATTCCCCACGGTATTGCCCACGCAAAGGCTGTCGGTTTGGGCACTTAGGCTCAAACCGAAGCCCTGCAGCAGGACAATCAGGAGAAATGTGTGTAGGCGGTTCACCGTTGGCTCAAGGCATTAATCGTGGAAAATAGGCGATGTACTGGGTCTTGGATTTACCGTTACCTGCACCGTGTTGCTTGCCTGGCAGCCATTTCCGTCGGTTCCGGTTACGGTGTAAGTGATGGTGCTGCCTGGGTTTGCAGTAACTGTTGCACCTACGGTGGATGACAATCCGCTACCCGGAGACCAAACGTAACTACTTGCACCTGAGGTGTTCAGTGTAGTGTTGTCGCCTTCGCAGATGCTCACGTTGGCACTGGCATTTACGGTTGGAAGTGGATTTTCGGTAAGCGTAACGGCCGCTCGGGTTGAGCTCACGCAGTTGGTAAGGTTATCAACGGCCTCCGCATAATAAGTACCCGGCGCGGTGGGCACAAAACTGGTTCCGCTGCCCAGCAAGTTTCCACCGCTTGGCGCATCATACCAGTTGATGGTAATTCCCCCACCCACACTGGCGGTAAGGGCCGGAATCGGACTGCTGCCCGCACAGTATGAAGCGCCGGTTCCAATTGGAGGAGCTACAGGCGGACAGTTGCAGTTCGGGGCATTTACGCTGAGCGTATTGCTACAGCTACCGTCATCCACCGTTAAGGTGATATTACTACCCGCCGGAACACCACTCACCGTCCAGTTGTTTCCACCTGAATTGGTGGCCGTACCGGCTGATGTGCTTAGGGTTCCTGCGCTTACCGTAACATTCACCGACCAGGTTAACAAGTCGGGCGCGCAGCTCGCCGATCCGTTCAGGCTAATGCTTGGCAAGGGATTGACCGTAATGGTGAGGCTGGCCGTGCTTGCACACTGTCCTGCCGATGGCGTAAACGTGTAAGTGGTGGTGGCGGTGTTGTTGAGCGCCGGGCTCCACGTACCGGTGATGCCATTTGTAGAAGTAAGTGGCAGGGCAGCTAAGCTTGCACCTGAGCAGATGGCTGCTATAGGCGTGAATGTGGGCGTTACCGGAGCATTAACCGTAATGGTGAGGCTTGCTGTGGTGGCGCATTGCCCGCCCGATGGGGTAAATGTGTAGGTTGTAGTGGCTAAGTTGTTGATGGCCGGCGACCATGTTCCGCTAAAGCCATTGTTCGAGGTGAGCGGTAAAGTGGCCAATGGTGCGCCCTCGCAAATCGCAGCCACAGGATCGAAGCTTGGAGTTTGAGGCGCATTGACCGTAATGGTGAGGGTGGTGGTGCTTGCGCACTGACCGGCATTGGGTGTAAAGGTGTAAGTGGTTGTGGCCGTATTGTTTAGCGCCGGACTCCAGCTTCCTGTAATGCCGTTGTTCGAGGTAGTGGGCAAGGCCGCGAGGCTGCCACCGGAACAAATTGGCGCCACCGCATCGAAGCTTGGCACCGTAGACGAATTCACAGTAACACTCAAACTGCCTGCAGCAGCACATTGATTGGCATCGGGCGTAAAGGTGTACACGGTGTTGCCTGCTGCAGCAGTGTTAATCGTTGCAGGACTCCAGGTTCCGGTTGCGCCTTCCAACGAGCTCGCAGGCAGCGAAGGTGCCGGATCGCCTACACACAATGCCGGAATTGCATTGAAGCTCGAGGTGTTGGGTGCTGTAATGTTGATGCTGAAAGTAATCGGTAAGGCACACTGTCCGGGGTCGGGCGTAAACGTGTAGTTTGTAGAACCCACAGAAGCTGTACTTATCACTGCCGGGCTCCAGGTACCGGTAAAGCCTTGTAGCGGAGCAGCCGGTAGTGCGGGTGGAGTCGTGCCTTGACAAAGCGATGCCGGGATTCCCACAAACGATGGATTTTGAGAAGCCGGATTCACGGTTATGCTGGTAGAAAGTGGCAGGGCGCACTGACCAGGATCAGGAGTAAAGGTGTAGATTGTTGTGCCCGAAGTTGCTGTATTCACTGTATTTGATGGGCTCCAGCTTCCGGTAAAGCCCTGTTGTGAGCTCGACGGCAAAACCGGTGCACTTGCTCCAATGCAGAGCGTGGTAGGAAGACCAACAAACAAGGGGTTTTGTGTTGCCGGGTTGATCGTCACATTGAGGTTAACCGGCGAAGCGCACTGTCCGGGATTGGGTGTGAATGTGTAAGCAGTGGTTCCGGCAGTTGCCGTGTTTACAGTGGAAGGACTCCAAGTTCCGCTAATTCCATTTACTGAAGTGCCGGGCAAGGTTGGGGCTGCTGCTCCAACACACACAGGCGTAATGGCCGTAAATGTGGGAACAATGGTGTTGGTAATCACAACAGAGATTGTAGCCGGATTCGCACACTGTCCGGCATCGGGCGTGAAGGTGTAGTTAAAGCTTCCCGGGGCTGCCGTATTGATGGTTGAAGGCGACCACGTGCCGGTAATGCCTTCTATTGAGCTCAAAGGGAGCGCAGGAGGAGTACTTCCCGAACACAAAGGCCCGATGGGTGCAAATGTGGGGGTTTCGAGCGGTGTAATCTGAATTTGCAGCTCTACCGCTGTACCCTGGCATCCATCGGCGGAGGTTTCTATCACCTGCAAGGTGTAGTTGCCCGGCGGCGAAGCACCCCAGTCGATCTGCACCCGATTGGTGCTTCCCAAAGGCGCTGTCCACGCCACCACAGGCCCTTGATTGGGCGTAATGGTTCCGGCGAAAGGTCCCGCAGTAACCGACCATGCATACGTGGAGCCTGTAGAGCCGCCTCCACTGTTTTCTCCGGGATCGACCCGGTAAAACTTAATGTCGCCCTCGCAAATGACATCCGGCTGGGCCGAATTGTTTTCCTGAGCGCGCAACTGGGGTAAGAGGAAAATCCCCATCACCATCCAAATTAACCATACGTAGCGTTTCTTCATAGCGTGTTGGTTTAATCGTGTAAAATAGTTCCGGTGCCCGGCAATGGGTTTACCGTAATTGTAAGTGTTTGATTGGTCGCACATTGGCCCGCGTTAGGCGTAAATGTGTAAGTTGTTGTTGAGGTATTGTTCAAGGCCGGACTCCAGCTTCCCACAATGCCGTTGCCCGAAGTGGTGGGCAAGGGCAAAATACTTTCTCCGGTGCAAATCGGTGCCGGTGTTACAAAATTGGGCGTCACCGGATTGGTTACTGTAACGCAGGTTTGACTTTCGCAATCGGCACTTAAGAAATAGCTTACAGGGTTGGGACTTGCTGCTCCAAAATTGATGGCTCCGTTGCCGTAATTGTTCTCTCCATTGCCCGCTGGCGTTATGAATTGATTGCTCACAAAAGTGGGGATTCCAAAACCGGGATCATTCACCAACATGGCAAAAACAGCGACGGACGTTCCCGGATTTCCAAGACGCGACAAGGGCAAGCCGAATTCATATCCGGCCAACAGGTTGCCGCTGCCTCCATTGCTTTGGTAACCTAATACCGGCGAAGATCCTGTTTGACCCAGAAATACGCTGGTATTGCTGGCCATTCGGTATAAATCGAAAAAGCCGATTCCGAACGCTTGATTCATCGCCAAAATGTAATCGGGCTCAAAACCGGGATCGAATTGAATTCCGCTGTTGAGGTTTTCTACCGAAAAATAGGGCGCATTCGTGCGGTTTGTCCAACCTGAAAGCGAATTGAAGCCACCGGGCTCAGAATCGATGAACAGCAAGAAGCGATTGTTGCTGCCATCCTGCGTTTGCCCGGCAAGCGCGCCAAAAAGGTAGCCCGACATATTTTTGAGATATAAAGCATCGAGGTTGTTGCTTCCACCGAAGCCGCTCAAAGGCCCGTTTGCTGAGGTTGCCAGCGGCGCTCCCCATTCGGCTTCTGTAATCTGCCCGTTGAAGGTAAATGGCGGAACCGGGTAGGAAATCGCGCATACCTGGTCGCCAGCCACTACTGAGCCCGACGTCCAACTGTTATCGCTCGACGGCGCCTGAACCTCCACACCATTCAGGTTGAAGCTTGTCCATGCTGAACCGGAACTCACAAACTCGATGGCGGTACCCGGGCAGGGTAGGGCAGGACTTAAAATCGGGGCACCGGGCAATGACGTAATTTGAACGGTATTGGTGGCCGTTTGCGGCGGACAAGCTCCAACTGCCGGTGCGGTATACGTTACCGTGTATGTTCCGGGAGTGCTCGAAGAGGGCAAAATGGCTCCCGTAGCTGCGTTGATGGAAAGTCCTGACGGGCTGGCACTGTAAAGTCCACCCGCTACCCCCTGCAAATTTACAACCTGTGTGGTGTTCTGATTCACACAGAAGGGAGCGTTGTAGCTAATGCTCAATGGCGTAGCGGTTTGAATGCTCACCAGAACATCATCGCTCGCCGTGCAACCCAATCCATCGGTGACCACCAGGGTGTAAGTTGTGTTTGAGGAAGGCGAAACCACCGGATTGGCGCTCGATTGGCCACTTTGGATTCCGGCTGCGGGCGTCCAGGCGTAGGTGTATGAGCCGGAGCCTCCACTTGCGGCTGGACTTCCACCGAGGGTAACCGTTTGTCCGGTAGTGCAAATCACACGGTCGAGGCCGGCATTGGCAACGATAGAGGTGCTCAGATTGGCATTGGCGCAACCGACGCTGCTTGTATTCCCACATAAATCGCTTATGCCTCCAGCTGCATTGCTGAGGCAAACTTCATAATTGCCCGACTGTAACAAGGGTGCTGATACAGTTAATACTGCATTTTGGGTAAACTGTATGCCCGCACCAGTGCACGAAAGTGCGTTTACTGCGGTTATGGTGTAAGGGCCACCCGGGCCACTCAGTGTGAAATCTCCCGCTTGCAAGGAGCTGCACAAGGTGGGCTCGGAGAAGTTTACGGTAACTTGCGTGCTACCACAGGTTGGCGCCACAAGCGATTCCAGCAAGGGCGCTGAGTTGTCGAATAAGGTTGCTGTGGAGGGCGATAAATCGAGATAATAACCGCCTTGCGAAGCCGAGAAGTTCGAAACCACCAATGCATACGTGTTGCCGGCAACCACCGGAATGCTGGCATTAAATGCGGAGCCGAATTCACCCTGATTGCTACCGAAACCAAAATAGGGAGTCCCGGAGATAGCCCCGGTTTGCCCGGCCCAGGTGCCGACATCTGCTGAGAAATTACAGGAAACTTCAGGACTTACCCCTGAGCTGATGCCCGAACAGCCGCCATTGCTAATGTCGTATACCGCCCAGTCGTAGTCGTCGGCGCTGAAATTGGGCGTAATCACAAAAGAGAGGTTACCGCTATTTTGGGCGGTAAACACATACCATGAATTGTTAAGCTCACCAAATGCAAGGCAGGAGCCACCCGGTACGATATTGCTACCGTTGTTGCCAGAATACGCAAAGGGCTGATAGTACTGCTCTTCGCAAACCGGAATGGCCCCATTACAATCCTGTTGACTGGTATTGGAAGGTATTGGGCAGGGTTGGCATGTAATTGCCGAATTCCAACCCTGATCGTTGAAGAATAAATCACTCGAAAATACAAACGTCAAACAACCCGTGGCAGAGGCTACCGGAAAGGGGGCTGGAAAAGGGCCACCAGCTATTGAAAACATGTAGTTTGCTGGCGTAGCAGGGGCACCATCATGCACATCAAGAAAGTCAAATGCAACTCCTAGGAAGATGTCATTTACCTGAAAGCTGCTGAAATCCACCATGATACATTGCCCCGGCTGGTCTGCACAAAAGGTGTAGCTGCAATTGTTATTGTTGGTGTAGTTGCCCGATGGCCCACCCGAATCAAAAAAACTCCCGCTACACGTGTTCACACTTTCGTTGCTGCCAGGCTGGCACATGGTATACACCTGCGCCATCAATTCCGAATCCGCCTCAATCCAAATCAAGAACAACAACAGCCAAAGCCCCTTCTTCATCATTTAAATTCAGCCTTTAGTCGTTGAAAATCAATGGGGTTCAATAGGTAAACATCAGCGGCTTGCTCCGTTTGTACTTCTTTCCCTTTGCCGGCATTCGTTCGGGGCGACCTGAATTCGCGCTGAACTTTAAGCCCTTGCTCAGCACCATGGAAAAGGGTTCGCTCTCCGGATTTTTCCCGGGCAGAAAGTTGACGAATCTGCGTGTAATTGAGCATCACCGAATCGCGCTGCTGTTCACGCGCCGAACGCAGGCTGTTTGGATTCTGCTTTAACCAGGCCGCTGTAGAGTCGGCATACCGTCGGATTTCTGTCGAATCGAATGCCGCTCCTTTGGGAATCATTGGAAAACCTTTGCCTTGCACCTCATAAAACACCGCATACCGCTTGGTTGGATGTATGCTCGTTCGCTGCTGGGCAATGCAGGCCTCTCCCGCCAACAAGAGCGAGATCATCAATAAAAAGCTTCTGAAAAGCCGGTAATTCACAGGTCGGAATTGGTATTTGAAGGTTTAATTAGGGCAAAAAAGAGCTGGCCCGTTCAAAAAACCGGAGTTGTACGTGTAAGAAAACAATTGGAATTCAGGCGCTTAGTCCTGAGAGAATGAACCCCAATCGGGGTTAAAAAAAGTACAGTTTAATCATAGGCGCGTAAAGCGTGCGTGGGGATGCACAGAGTCTGAAGGTGTGAATTAGCGTTTGTTGATGGCAATATAGAACACCTATTTTACAATGTCAATAGGAAAGTTTCTCATTCTGTGTTGAAAGCAATCAGTTTCACGTTCAGTATGCCCGTCAAACCACCCGCTACAGGTAGTTTTCAACAGCCGATTTTTCCGATGCCATACAGAACTTGTTGTCAAAACACTCATCAATCCGAACTACCTTCGTTGCATGATCCGAAATGCCTTTATATCAGCTTTATGCATGCTGCTTGCCGTTTCAGTCGAAGCGCAGATGCTCATGGCCGATCCTGATTTTGGGGATAACGGACAAATTCAATACGACTGGGGCTTCGATCTCGTGCACAAAGTCAAAGTGCAGCCCGATCAGCATATTCTTATCGCATCAACCGGCGGTTCGGCCAACAATACCGACTTTGCCATCACCCGCCTAAAACCCGATGGCGACATCGACCAGGACTTCGGTCTTTCCGGTCGGGTGGAAACCGATTTAGGAGCATTCGAAAAGGCCACCGACCTTATGCTGCAGCCCGATGGCCGAATTCTAGCCTGCGGACTCTCCTCCTTGAACAGCGGCAGCATTGTGGTTGCTCGCATGCTTGCAGATGGCACTCCCGATAGCACTTTTGCGATCAATGGCTTTCGGCTGTTTAGCTTGCCGGGCCTCAACATTACTTCCTCGTTGGTTGAAATGGCGGCCGACAACGCGCTGGGCGTTTACATTGCCTTTCAGGCGTTTATTTCAGGTAGCCAAAAACTCTGCATTTTGCATTGTTCAGCAAGCGGCAATGTTGAGCCCTGGGGAAACCAGCCATTGCTACAACTCCCAATTACCGGCGAAACGGATGGTTTTGAGCGTTGTATAGCCACCGATTCCGATGGGAAGATTTGGTTGGCCTACGCTGAGTTTCTGAATAACCAAACCATTTGGCGCGTTTTGAAGCTCAATCAGGATGGCTCAGCGGTTTCAGGATTTGAAAACATTTCCTTTTCGCCTTCCACATTTCCCGGAACAATTCGCGAAATAATTTTAAGGCCTCAAGGCGGAATTACCCTGTGTGGTTATGCCGAACAAGGCAGCGGAACTGAATCGCTGATTATGGTGCAACTCAATGCCGACGGTAGTTTAAACAATACGTTTGGCCTGGGTGGTGTTTTAGCAGGTTCGCCCGGATTTGGATTGAAAGCAGTTTCGGCCATTCAGCAGAGTGATGCCTCGTTTTTACTCTGTGGAATCTCCGGTAGCAATGGATTTGCGCTTCGGAAAGTAAGTGAAAATGGGCAGCCCGATTTGAATTTTGGCAACAATGGGTTATTTTATTTAAATGCCGAAAATGCCGAATCTACCTCGCTGGTTGTGGCTCCGGGCGATACCTCGCTCATTGTTGGTGGCTCTGAGTTTTTAGCGTTAAATCCCGATATACACATACATAAATTTAAAATTAAAAGTACACCCTCGAATATTGAATTACCGCTTTCCAATCAATTGCTGTTTTACCCCAATCCATCCAACGGAACACTGTATCTTTTCGAATCCAAACGTCCTGCTATTCGAACGATTCAGCTATACAATGCACAATTGGCGCATATCGCAGAAATTGTGTGTACTGAAGAAACCCACATAATTAATTTACCCGAAATTCCCACCGGTCTGTATTTCCTGCATTTCAATACACGCGAAGGCCAAATTGTAACGAAGTACATGCATATCAATGCAAACCCGACCTATCACTAATTTTCACGGATTTTTTGAGGAGTTGGGCGCCTGCCCGAATTAAACTCCAACTTTACTTTGGCTCTTTCGGCGGGCACCGGGCTTTACGCCTATAGTCCCGCTGCCTAGCGTTGCGGGAGCTGCCGGCTTCAATCCCTTGCGCTTATCACCTCCGTTCTGCCGTAAAGTGTCGTCCTCCGAAATTCAGAGCGAGAGCTGAGATTGAGAGTGATTTACTGTTTTAATCGAGATTTACCTTCCACCTATAAACCCCGTTATACCGTAAAGTGTCGTCCCTCGAAATTCAGAGCGGGAGCGGAGAGTGATTTACTGTTTTAATCGAGATTTACCTTCCACCTGTAAACCCCGTTATACCGTAAAGTATCGTCCCTCGAAATTCAGAGCTAGAGCGGAGAGTGATTTACTGTTTTAATCGAGATTTACCTTCCACCTATAAACCCCGTTATACCGTAAAGTGTCGTCTCTCTCCCGCGGAGAGAGAGGCGAGAGAGAGGTAAGGAATAGCAGCATATTTCTTAGTTATCCGGAACCCTTGTAGAATGCAGCATATCGAGCTTCCACCCATTTTCGGTCAATACGGCTGTTGCGCTCTCCAGCCAATGTGCTTTTCGGGTTATTTTGCCTTCGGTGGAGAATGTCGCGTAGTTTTGGTAGGCAACCCAGGCCGTTCCCTTTCCAACTTTTATATCGATAATTTCGATGGTATTTACGCGTGTTAAATTCGCCATTCGAAGTTTGGCCTTATTCAAATAATTGGCAATCGTATCGTTGTTCCAAATTTCGCCGTGTTCCAACAGAAGGAAGTCCTTTGTATAGTATTTATCAATATTCTTTGCATTCAGTTCAGACCAAATTTCATCAAACGACTGCACGATCAAGCGCTTAATCTGCTCTTTGTCTGCCTCAACAGCGCTTTGTCCAAACATGTTTGTGGCGAAAAACAGCAGTAAAGTAAAGGTTTTGAGGGTTTTCATTTTTTTTGGGGTTTCGTTGCTACTTAAGGCGATTGAGGTAGAACGTTGTTAGGTGCTGCCCTTCTGTCTTTCATCCTGATTGTCTGTTGGTTGTGCGGTGAGACAGACACACTCTTTGCCAAGTTTTGGTCTGAGCGTTGGCTGGTGCGACTTGGCAATGTGTGTGGCTGTGAAGCGTTGGCTTTGGTATCATTAGTTTATACTTTTAAAACATTTGATTTAAAAAATTCAGTTTCTAAGTCAAACCAATCTTTAGGCAACTTGTCAGGAAACACAATATGAAATGCTCTTTCAAACAGCTCGTCATATGTTACTATTTCAATATTTCTTGAATCCCTTCTCATTCTCTCAAAGCAGTCAGTCTTCATATCAAATTCAGAATTTCTGATGTGAGGAAATTCTTCGTTTCTGTTACCAATTATCAAAACTGCTTTTGGGTCTAAAATTCTGTTTTTCTTAGTGTCAATTAAATTGCCGTTTTCATCTTTTATGTCTTTGTATTCTGTTATTTCACTTCGTTGTGATAAAGCTTGGCTATATGCTTCGATAAAGTCTTCTGAAAAGTCCCAAGTATTTGCTCTTGATTTCGTAGATTTTTTCTCTTTGAAAATTTTAGTTCTACTTGTCTTTAACTCAATTAAGGTTGTAAAATAAGATATGCCTAACAAGTCCACTTCAGGACTGCCAACACCTTTTGAATCTTCATATCCTACTTTCTGTTTTGAAAGTAAATCACGAATGAACTTTATGTCAATATTTAAACCAATAATCCAATCGTTTGATTTTAAAAAATGATGCCAAATTGCTTCTTCTCCCTGTTCTTTGATTGAGTGCTTTTTTCTGTAAGATTCAAATGCCTTAACACCATCTTTATTACCGAGGTCTTTTAGAAAAGCATAAAACCAATGAATTGCATTTCTACGATGCGGCAATAAAAGTTCTTTTATTTCTTGTTTTGATAGTCTTATTGATTCTGAGAGAGCCGTCAATTCTTTTACTTTTTCAGCCTGAACTTTTGTTTTAAAATCAACCAAGTAAGAATCAAAACTTACAGCTTGATATTTTGAATGAAAATCGCCTAAGTCAACCAACTCTTTAAATCCTTGCAGAAAGTGTATTACCTTCCAAAAAGCCCTGGCTTCATCTCCATCTGAAAATCTAATGATTACATCATTTCCTTTCGATTTACTTGGTTCACCACTATCCGTTTCCTTTCTAAACTCAAGACGAGGAAGATATTTGCCGTCTTGTTTTGACCGATAAAATGAAACTCTTAGAATGGTTATTGCATTTTTCTT
Source organism: Bacteroidota bacterium (assembly GCA_027483445.1). GTDB lineage: Bacteria > Bacteroidota > Bacteroidia > M30B66 > M30B66 > CAMCXT01. The sequence goes on from JAIXUS010000064.1 coordinate 14,785, forward strand.
TTTTATCAGAATGAAGCCACCAATAATGTTTTCTTTATCATAGACAAAGCAATTATCCTTTGAATAGTTTTCTTTAATAACCAATGTGTCAATATCACGTTCTTTGATATCGAAAAGATTCGAGAATGGATTATTTATGTTTGATGTTCTCGACATTATGCTTCAATAATTTTAATTTCTTCTTCCGTCAACTCATAAAGTTGATAAACCAATTGGTCTATTTGGTTTACTAAATCGGTGGTGTCTGCTGAGGGGTCAACTTCTTTTTTTGTTAAGATTTCATTGACCTTCATTTCAAGTTCATATGTTAATTGATTTTTGACATTTGGAACAGCAAACTGTTGAATATCTCGAATCATAATTTGGGGGAAAGTATCTTCATCAGTTATTTGAAACTTCTTTCGGAAATACCAACCAATAAATTTTGAATTAAGTATACCTAACAATGCTTTATAACTGATTTTGGCTTTATCTTTCTTCAATTTCAAAACAAACAAAAGTGTATTGCAGTATGAAGTGTAAGAAGTGTAATTAGCAATTAAGGTTTTTCCCGTGATTTTCCGAATAAGAATTTTTTCTCCTTCATATTTTTCAGGCACTCTTGGCTCAGCTAGCCACGGACCGTAATGTATCCAGTTATTTTCTTTCCACAATAAAGAGTAGTAACCAATATCCTTTCCATCAAAAAAAGGGAGCCATTCTTTTGTTTTTCTAACATTTGAAGTAAACGGTTTTGAATCTCTAATTTCAGGCGTTTGTGCGGGTTTGCCTTTCCCAACTTGATAAACTTTAATTCCGTAGAAAATTTCAGAGAAAGATTCTGCCAAAGGAAACTTTTTATCAATCCTGGAAATAATATCTAGTTCGTTTGAATTACTTTGAAGGTTAAAGCTATTAGATTCATACCAAACTTTACTGTTGATTAAAAAACTACGAGTAGGATTTTCTAAACTTTGGATAAGATTTTTCTTCTCAAAAGCATTTACTAAAACATCTGATTTATTGTAATCTTCATTTGAAATTTCTTTTTGGAAGAATAACAAAATCGTATCAACAGTAGCATCTGTAAATACATTTGAAGGTAGTAAAGTCAATTCGTAAACTTTTGTGTTTTTCAACACATACCTTCGTGTTGCATCTGTAAATCCGAGATTAAGTATTGTGTCAGGAATGATAAAACTAAAGTGTCCAGCTTTATTCAACACCGTAATTGCTCGTTCTATAAACAAGGTATAGCTTTCCCCACGCAGATTAAATGTGTCAAATAAATTACCATAAAACTTTCCATTTTCCTTATTAAAGTTCACACCATAAGGCGGATTTCCTATAACCACATCAAAGCCCACGAAATCGCCATCATCATTCAACACTTCGGGAAATTCAAAACGCCATTCAAAAGCGTTTTCAAAAATCTTGTTGGCTTTTATTTCTTCAATTTTGGAATTTAAAAGTTCAATTTCTTTTTCCAGTTTGGTTTGTGCTGCTTTACGTTTTTTGTTTAAATCTTTTTCTTCTTTTCCATATGGTGTATCAGGTTCGAATAAAAATGTGCCAGTAAAACGATGGTACAATTCATTAGCAAGTTTATCTAAACGTTTTTTAAGTGGGTCGTTCATTCTAATTTCACTAGAAAAACTTTGCTTGATTTCAAGAATTAGTTTTTCCATTGCTCGCTTTTGCTCCTTATTCTTAGCATTTCGATAAGTAGACACAGCATCACGATAGCTATCAATCGTCCACTTACTTTTTTTCAAGGCTTGTTTCAGGTCTGCATCAATGGCAAAACGGCTCACTAAAGAGTTTCCGCATTTTATGTTGATGTCAATATTCGGTAGGGTTTCAAGTTCTGTGCTGTTTTTGTAGTAAGCATTTTTCAAAAGCTCAATCCATAAACGCAAACGACAAATATTTACCGAATTGGAATTGATGTCCACACCGAAAAGGCAGTTTTCAATAATGGTTTGCTTTTCGTGGAATAGCGTTTCCTGTATGCGTTGGCTTTCTTTGTTGCTAGGGTTGTATTCAAAAAGTTCTCCTTCTTCGTCTGTTACAATCAGTTCATCATTCACCACTTCTACCTGATATTCTTTAAGGCGTTTGCCGTCACGGTCTTGCAGAATTTTTAAGTCGTTTTTAACGGCAACCATTTCATTGAGCGCCGAAACTAAAAAGTGTCCTGAACCAACGGCAGGGTCGCAAATTTTGATGCTGTTTACAATTTTGTTGGCTTCTTTTCGGTCGTCAATTTTGTCGTAAAGTTCTTCAATGCTTGTGCAGTTCCATTTTTTTGTTTCGTTGAATTTCTGTACAACTGCTTTACGAATAGTTTCACGGCACATATACATTGTGATGAAACCGGGAGTGAAAAATGAACCGTCTTTGTAGCCGTTTATTTTCTCGAAAATTAATCCAAGAACCGAAGCGTTAATCAGCGTTTTGTTGTCTTCTTGAATTTCTTCTCCGCCTTCTGCTCCAAAGTCGTAAGCATCTAGAAACTCAAAGAGATATTCAAGCGTGGTTAAATTTCCTGTTCGCTTTTTTCCTTGTTTGTCTTTGAGAACGGTAGAAGAAATGACTGGAATAGTTTTATCGTCTTTCAGGTTGCTGATAAACAAAGTAACCTGCTCAATGTCGGTCGGCTCGAAAAGCGAAGAATTGAGATAAGGAACTTTCTCGAAAATCTTTTTTACATCTTCGTTTCGGTCGTCATACTTGCGTGCCAACACCTGAAAAAACAAGCTGTTCAGGTCGTCATAATTCTTGATTTTGTCAAGGTTGAGAAACGAATACGATTTGTCGCCTTTGTGATAGGTGATGAGTTGGGCTTCCAACAACTTCAAAAACAAAATGCGGTTTATCCAAGTAATCGAAAGTTCAAGAGCAACATTAAATAGTCGTTCTTGTTGGGTGTTGCCGAATTGGTTTGGTTTTTCAAGTCGGCTCAATTTATCTAAGCTGTCAAGTTGAATAATTGCATCTTCGAGAAGAGTTCCTGTGTGTCGTTCACCTGCTTTGTGTCGTTCAATCAGTTTTTTGCTTCCTTCTTTGGTTTCTGTTAAGCCGATAATGTGCAACAACTCGCTGTAAAAGCGTTTGTCAAGGCTGTTGCTGTCGTTGGTGAATGGAAGTTTTAAAAGATGTTCTGGCGAAAGCAGTTTGAATAGAGCAATCAGCGAATTATCGTCTGCTTTGTCGGTATTGCGTAAAGGTTTTTGAAAATCCTGAATGTTGAAGTAAGTAAACTCAATTTCAGAAGTGATGCTGTCAATAAATGGTTCGGCAACTTGCTTGTAGAAAAAGTCAGTTTTGGTGTCTGCCAAACGACCTGCTTCAAAGTCGTTGAATTGCTTTACAAGATTTTTGTTTTGTGCAAAAAGTCTGTCGAATAGGGTAGCGTCAAAAATGAACCATTCGTTAATGTTGGTCGCCACCAAATGTTTTACTTCAAGGTTTTTGTGTGTAATTCTCTCTCGTAAATAATACAATACCAATTCCTGAAATGCTTTTGCATTCAGTTTTTTGGTTGTAATCATTTCCGATTTGTTGGTTGGTTTTTTCGCTTCGAGAATTACGCCAACTGTCGAGTTCGCATTTTGTCCGTTATGAATAACAAGGTCGTTTCGACCTTTGGTATTTATAAAATGGTTTGGGTCGTAATAGGTTTTCTTTAAAAAGTCAATTACAAGGTTTTTATGAAATTCTTCGCTTTCGGTGTCATTTGTCCTGTCGAGTAAAGTAATGAGATTGGTCTTGAAACCTTCAATTTCAGTCCTGTTCGGTTTTACTTTTAAAAAGGCTTTGTTTAGTGCCTTTCTGGGTTTCAATTCTTTTAATTCCATCTACAATTTTATATTCTTTTTTCAGTCGGTTAAGATAAGTTTTAATGTCGAAACGATGTCAGTGCGTTGGTAAAAAAAATGGCTCTTTTGGTTTTGCGAAGGGATGGCTTGTGTGTCGGGCAAAACCAAATGTGCCATTTTGTGCGGTTGGCTTTTCGGGTCGTTTTTCTGTCGGTTTGATGTTGCTCTGTCGGTCGCCATAGGGTTGCAGCTAACTAGCCAACATGCGAAAGTCCCTTCCCTATTTTCCCATTTAGTTTTAATTCTCTAAATGTAACAACTCTAATTAAAACAAACAACACCTTTACTATCTCAGCAAGTTTTAAATTACTTGTTTGTGAATAGTATTTGCCTTTCAACCCTTGTATGGTTAAAAGGAGTAGCGCCAAAGAACCTTTCTCTCTCGAAATAGTTGTTTTTGAGTGATCTTTGTTCTGTAATGGGTTTGCTAAATTTTAATCGCAAAGCCACGGGGCTGTGTTTGAGAATTAAAGCGCCAGCGGGTGTAGCGGATACCCCGCGAAACAGAGTGAGTGTGGGAGTGAGAGCGGGAGAGTGTGTGTGTGGGTGCGGGAGTGAGTGTGAACGCGCGTTGGTGGCTCTGTTTTGCGGAGTATGAGCGAAACACGCGGTGCCCGGCGATATAGCATCAGCCAACCGAAATGATCAGCGAGGCAGGCGCCCAAATCGCCTTTATGAAGCCTGTCGCCCTAAGCTTTGGAACGCTGGTTGGGCGGCTTCTTTAAATAGGGCTTACTGAAAAAGTCAGAAATGCAGCAGATGTGAGGCGACTAGGCGAAGCTGTATATTGAATACTGCGAGCCGCGGGCAACGAAGCAGATGATGTATTTCTGACTAACGAAATGTTTTAGACATAAAAAAATCGTCCGCAAAGATATCGAGAAAATAGGGCTCAAAACCGTGCATATGAATGGGGGCAAACAGATGCTAAAGCACTTATAACAAATTTATTGAGTGTTTTTCAGTAGGTCCTAAATAAAATACAATACGCCCAACCGGTAACTCTCCAGGCCGAAGCCCGAAATGATGCCCATCGAATGTGGCGCAATAAAGCTGTTGTGTCGGAAGGCCTCACGGGCAAAAATATTGCTGATGTGCACTTCGACCACCGGTGCGGTAATGGCCGCAATGGCATCGCCAATGGCTACCGATGTGTGGGTAAAACCTCCGGCGTTGATGAGCAGCCCGTCGGCCTTGAAGCCCATTTCCTGAATGTTGTTGATCAGCTCTCCCTCTACATTGCTTTGGTAAAAGGTGATGTTGAGCTTGGGAAATTGCATTCTGAGCGACTCTAAATACTCGTCGAAGGGCACTGAACCGTAAATTTCAGTTTCTCTTTTGCCCAGAAGATTTAAATTCGGACCGTTAATAATGTGGATGTGCTTACGCATAAGGCCGTGAAAATACAACAGAAATGGACTGGAAAACAGCGCTTCGGGGTTTCAGGATGCATTTAAAGCTCGAAAAGTCGCTATCACCCCATTCTCTAGCGGCCTACGAAAACGATGTGTCTAAGCTTCAGGCCTTTCTCGAAACACACGGAATTTCGAAAGAACCCGCCCTTGTGAGTCCCGACGAATTGCGCGGCCTCCTCCAGTGGTGCGTCGAGTTAGGCATGCAGGCTCGTTCGCAGGCCCGTATGATCTCAGGGCTCAGGGCTTTTTACCGCTACCTTTTGCTCGAAAATGCTCTCCAAACCGACCCTACAGAACAACTCGATGCGCCACGGCTCGGGCGAAAGCTGCCTGTTGTGCTCGAGGTAGAAGAAATCGACGCCATGATTGCCTGCATCGACCGCAGCAAGCCCGAAGGAGAGCGAAATGTTTTATTGCTGGAAACGCTTTTTAGCTGTGGCCTCAGGGTTTCTGAACTGGTAAACCTTAAGCTATCCGACATCTCGCCCGATCAAGGCCTCATTCGGGTTATTGGAAAAGGCAACAAGCAGCGTTTAGTGCCCCTGCCCGAGTTTTTGGCCGACTTTATTCGCCGCTTTACCTTGCATAGTCGCTCACAGGGTAAAATTGCCCAGGGGGCGGATGACTTTCTCTTCCTCAATCGCAATGGTAAACCGCTATCGCGGGTGATGGTTTTTCTGCTCGTGAAAGAGCTCGCCGCCAAAGCCGGAATCCGCAAGAGCATTAGTCCGCATACCTTCCGCCACTCCTTCGCCACCTCGCTTGTAGAAGGCGGTGCCGACCTTAGGGCTGTTCAGGAAATGCTTGGACATGAGAGCATTACAACCACCGAGATTTACACACACCTCGATCGGGATTACTTGCGGCAGGTAATCCGCGACTACCATCCTCGCGCTTGAAGTTTGGGCGACAAGCTCAATTTTCTGTAAGCAACATGGCATACGAACAATGACCATTGAAGGCGTTATCTCGAAAACCCTTCAATATCAACCGCCATGAAACAGCACATTCCCGGTTTTGATGACATCGTGTTCGAGCATCGGAACAAAAGCTATGGAGCGTATGCCCTCCGCCGACAGTACGATAGCCGCATTATTGGCGGTTTTGTATCGGCGCTGATTCTTTTCTTTGGTCTGCCCGTTTACCTGCATTTCAGAGCCGTTAGTCAGGTGCAGGGCTTTGTGGATGACGGATTGCGGGAGCTGTCGAATCCGGAGGTGATTTATGAATTCAACAAGCAACCCTCCGAACCCAAGTCAAAGGCCGCTGCTCCGGCCGGTACCGAAAAGAGGAACGATGGAGAACTCCCGCCCGAGGTGAGCAAAGACCCTCAGCCCGCTGTGAGCCAGGTAGATTCTACGGTTTTCAACGAGAACCCCGCCGGTAGCAGCGGTCAGCCTTCAGGTTCGACCACCGGAAGCGGCGCCCGGGGCAGTGGTGGAGATGGCGTAGACTCGACCGCCGGAAGTGGTTCGGGTGGCAGCGGACCCATAGACATTGCCGAGGTGATGCCTGAGTTTCCGGGAGGAGAAAGCGCCCTTTTTCAGTTTTTGAAGCGTAAACTGAGGTTTCCCCGTGGGGCCATGGAGCAAAATCGGGAGGCCACCGTGTATGTGTCGTTTGTAGTTTACCCCAATGGTACGATTGGTGAGATTGAATCGATTCAGCCTGTGGGCTTTGGGTTCGATGAGGAGGTGGTGAGAGTAGTACAATTGATGCCTCGCTGGCAACCCGGAAAGGTGGGCGGCCGCAACGTTGCAGTGCGTTACAAGCTCCCGGTTCGGTTCAGGCTGAATCGCTAATAAAAAAGAAGGGCTTTGCGTGTTTGCAAAGCCCTTCTTTTTTTGGGTAAATCTTAAACTTAGGCCGCTACCGTGGTTTTGTAAACCTGATCAATTTTTTCGGCCAGATGCTTGTCTTTTTCTGTAATTGAATTCTCCTCGTCGTGCGTGTAGAGAAAGATCTCCACCTTGTTGTACACGTTCCGAATTTCCGGATGATGATTCGCTCTTTCTGCAATCAACGCCACTTTGGTGATGAATGCAAAAGCCTCCACAAAATTGCGAAATTCGTAGTGTCTGTAAAGTTTTCCGTCAGTTGTGCTCCACATGGTAGTTGTATTTGCAAGAGGGCAAATTTACGGCTAATGCCTTACGAGCGTGTTAAAAATTGCTAAATTTCGACATGTATTTTTCCCTGTGTAGCCTTAAACCGTTGTTATTGCTGTGGGTAATTGTTTTTTTTACACTAAGTGCGGGGGCGCAGATTGAGTGTTCACACCTACGCAGGGCTTGTTTCGGCGAAACCCTTAGGGCGGCCGAAGCCGGTTCTGATGAAGATATTCACTACCTCCATGCTTTGTGGGAGATAGACCCTTCTGTGCGGGCCATTCGCGGTGAGATTCGGTACGGAGTTACGCTGTTGAATGCGTCTTACGATAGCCTGAGGCTGCAGCTTTCACCATCATTGACAGTTGATTCAGTGAAGCTGAATGCTGAACTTTTGCCTTGGAATCATGCAGGCCGCCAATTGCAGATTGCGATAAATCCGCAGGTTTTTGGAAGCCAATTCGAGCTGAGTATCTTTTATCACGGAGAGCCGGGAAGCAGCGGTTTCGGTTCTTTCGTACAAAGCCAAACGCCCGAGGGTTTTCCCATCGTTTGGACACTCTCGCAGCCTGATGGAGCGGCCGACTGGTGGCCGGTAAAGCCGGGTTTATCAGATAAAATTGATTCGAGTCTCTATGAAATTCGCATTCCGCCGGGCAACAAGGCCGCCTGCAATGGTAAGTTGCTAGGCGTCGACACCCTAGCCGATGCTTTAGTGTATCGCTGGAAGCATAGTTATCCGGTTGCGCCTTACCTCATTGCTGTGGCGGTAACGGCCTATGATGAAATCCGATCTATGGTTCCGCTTAGCGAAGGGGAGGTTGAGTTGCTCAACTATTGCTACCCTTCGAAACGCGGTGAGTGGGAATGGCAGCAAAACGAGGTGAGGGCGATGTTTCAGTATTTCGACAGTCTTTTTGTGCCTTATCCATTTAGCCGGGAGAAATACGGTCATGCTCAGTTTGGATGGGGTGGAGGTATGGAGCATCAAACCATGAGTTTTATGGCCGATTTGGGTCCCTGGCTTACCTCTCACGAGTTGGCGCATCAATGGTTTGGGAATTTGATTACTTGCCACAGTTGGACCGACATTTGGCTCAACGAGGGCTTTGCGACCTGGGCAACCGGGTTGTTTTTTGAGCGCTTCAATCCTTTGCAATTCTACTTCTGGAAGCGCAACAACATTCTGGAAATAATTTCAAAGCCAAATGGCTCTGTGATGGTGGATGATACCACACTGGTGTCGCGGATTTTCGATGGCCGATTGAGTTACTACAAAGGAGCAATGGTCTTACACATGCTTCGCAAGCGGGTAGGCGAGGAAGTGTTTTGGATGGCTTGTCGCAATTACCTAAACGACCCGTCATTGCGATTTGGCTTTTCCACTACCGATCAGTTCAGAGCGCACATGGAGGCAGTTTATGGCGCGTCGCTAGAGCCGTTTTTTGAGGCATGGATTGAGTTGGAAGGACATCCAAAGGTATTGGTGGAATGGCGGAATGAAGAGGCATCGGTTCGGTTTAGGTTGCGTCAGCGCCCCTCGGCAGAGAACGGAGTGGTGTTTCCATTAAGCCTAAAAATTAGAATGAAGGGCGATGGTTTGGAAAAAGACACATTGGTTTTCTTCGATTCCGAGAGTGTAGAATTCAGTCATTCTGTAGCTTCGGTCATCGATTCCATTGAGCTGGACCCGGAGTCGGACATGGTGGCTGATTTTGAATTGGGACGGCTAAGTGCTGAGTTCTCGGGGCATGTTCTGTATCCGAATCCATCGAGCGATGAAGTAGTTTGGTATGATGTTTCATTCCCTTTACAGCCCGTTTCGGCCAAAATCTACGACTTGAGCGGACGGGAATTGCCGGTGGATGTTCCGGTGATTTTTGAAAGTGGTCGGCTTGGATTTAGGGTTTCCGGTCTTTCTAATGGCCTGTATATTATGCGTTTAGGCATGGGTGGCGAAAGTGTAACACTGCCCCTTGTACGGGTTGGAATTTAACCCGTGTGGAGATTTTCCCCTACTTTTTTTTGATGTAAGAAAAATCGTACTTTTGCTTCGTGAAGTAAATATGCGCTGTTAGTGATTTGTGATTTTGTTCTTGCATTTGCTTGTAAATCAATTCGAAATTCGTGTTGACTATTGCTGGGAATGCAAAAAGACAGTTGATCGTTTCAGAAAAGAGCATGTTATAAATGTAATTAATTCGTAAATAATTATCAAAATGGCAAAAACTCTTACTCCTCGCTCCTTGTTTTTGATAACCTTCAAAACGAAGTCGCGTTTAAGGTCAACGGTTAATCTTATTGAATGTATAAAAATGTACACTCTCCAAAAATTCTTCGCAAATAGTCCTCCACAGGTGGGCTTAATACCTGTGCATTCGTTTCCGACGCAACGACGATCGAGAGACGGACTATTGCTTTTTCCTTCTGTAAACAATCACACCATGTATACATTTTTATTCAACCAAAAATGGATAGGTCGCAGTTTAATGCTTCTCGTCCTGATGTTGTTTGGATTCACTCAAGCCAACGCCCAAGTGGTGAACTATACCACTACAGGAACCTCCTGGGTCAGTGCGAGCTTTTCGCCAAACGGGTTGCCTGATGCCGACGATAATGTGACAATTACCTCGGCCATGGTTGCTCCAACTTCGGCGGTTAGTGTTGGCAGTCTGACGATCAACAGCGGTTTTTCCTTAACACTAAACTCCGGCAACTTCACGGTGAATGGAGCAACGCAGGTGAATGGTACGCTAACCGACAACAACAATGCAGGAACCAATACCTTTAATGGTACTTTCACTGTTGCGAGCGGCGGGAACTTTACGGTTACCACCACCTCACCTATACAATTTGGAGGCAACATTACCAATCAGGGAACATTTAACCGCTCTGGCACTGCATCAATCACTTTCCTGAACTCACTCTCTTTGAACGGAACGGGTACTATCGCTTTGGGAGGTGGTACCATTACTGTTGCAGCTGATCGCGTGGTTACCAACAATGCCACCGTTACGCTAAATACTTTAAATGGTGGAAACAGCGCTTCAACATGGACAAACGGAAATGCTTCGGCACTCACCGTAGCTTCAGGTACGCCAATGTCGTTGGGTATCCTTGATGCAGGTTCATTTCCGAACCTTGTTACTTATTCAGCCGCCGGAAATCAAACATTGAAGAGTGCTGCATACCATAACTTGGCCATTAGCGGAAACTCTGGAAGCAAGTCGGTGCCCTCAATCATTGTACGTGGAAATCTCGCTTCAAATATTGTTTCTCCGGGCAACCTTGCATTTCAAGCAGGAGCTACATTAACCTTCGAAGAAAGCAACTTTGCCACCTTCGCGCTTAACGGATTAGCCAACCCTACATTCCAAAATGTGGTTATCAACAAACCCGGTGGAACACTCCAATACAATACCGGGGCTTCCAGCCTCACGCATATTTTTTCTACCTTAACTGTTGCATCGGGAGAGTTTAATTTAGGGACCAACAGTACAACCATACGTGTCGATGGCAATTTGGGGGGTATCGGAACGATTCACATGGGCAATACCGCCGGCAACGTTTTACGCTTGCGCGGTAGTAGCAATGCAATCGGTACTCTTGCCGGAACTTCAGGAACTGTCGATTACAATGCGAATGGAACACAGTCAATATTCTCCTCAAATAATTACCAGACGCTCCTCATTTCGGGAACAGGTTTAAAGACCCTTTCGGGGGATGTATCTGTTTTGAACACGATGAACGTTTCTGTGAATGCTTTGGTAAGCTTAGGCGCATCAAACCTCAGAATCGGGCCGAATGCCACGTTACAAGGTTCCTTTAGCGCTTCACGATATTTCATTACTGATGGTAGTGGTTCACTCATCAAAGAAGGAGATGCGGTAACAGATTTCAGAGCACCCAATATGCCGGGTACCGATGGAACTTATCCGGTGGGAACCTCAGGCGGATTGTACAATCCATTCATTATCACCTCACTCTCAGCAACTGTTACGGGCAATGGAGCCATCTCGGTTCGCGCAGTCCCTACCCGTCAGCCCAACGTACCTTACTTTAACAACGCACTCACCAAATATTGGGATATTGTAACCACTAACTTGTCGTCTATTACGGCGAATGCCAACTTTCAGTATTTAGGTGCAGAGGTAATCGGACCTCCAGGCAGCCAGTTGAATTATGTTCCAAGAGTTTGGAATGGCTCAGCATTGGTTCCTCCAACCGGAGCGTCCTCCTCGGGTATTAATCCATTCCTGACGGTGGGAACAAACTTCCTCACAGGTCAGTGGACAGCCTTAGACCCGCAAGTAAGAACTATTCTATACTCCTACCAGTCTGGCGATTGGGCCGACCCTAATACTTGGACAATCGACCCTTCGGGAAGTACCTTGGTAAGTCCTGTTGTTCCCAGCTCGGGCGACAATATTGTTATTCTTCCCGGAAGAACTGTTACGACCTCGGTGAGCAGAACTGTGAGCTCTGTTATTCTTGAGAATGGAGCTACGCTTGACTTTGGAACTACAACTGGAAATAGTATTGGAGCAATCTCTGGCGAAGGAACCTTGCGTATCTCAGCCTTGGTGAGTCCTGTTACCTTGCCTACTGGAACATTCACCAATTTCGTAGCTCCAAACGGAGGAACTATCGAATACTATAACCTTCCTGCAACTTCGGTGCTTCCAAGCATCGCCACCTACAATAACTTACGCATTACCAATTCTACAGGCACTTCGTTCAATGCTCAAGTAAATGCAGGTGCTACCATTAATGGAAATCTCACGATTAGCCGCACAGGTTCAGGTGATGCTAATTTCCTTTTTGGTACCGGCAACAATACTTACTCCGTGGGGGGCAACGTATTCATTGGTGCTGGTTGTCGTTTAGGAATTGCTAGCACTAACTCTCACAATTTCTCTATCAATGGTAACCTCACCGTTAATGGTCAGATTGTGCTGCAAAATGGTGCTGCGCACACGGCAACTGCTGGTCGCGCAACGCTCACTTTCCGCGGAGCAACAACAAACAATGTAGCCAGTATTGCAGCGGGTGCAACTGCCACCTTCTTCGATTTCTTCGTGGATAAAAACGATGGCTTTGAGCTTTTCGTTGACGCATCACCAACCTCTACTGTAAACTTCTGGGGCGCAGGTATAGGTGTTGAGCCCATCAACGGTATTCTGCGACTTGGACCTAACATCACAGTTCCACGTTTAGGTCAAAACGATGGAGGAAACTACAATTTGGGAAGCTCAACGCGTTTACCCGTTTTATGGATCGACGGAGCCAATGTTACTGATGGAGGTACCGGTGGAGCTATCGTTCCTTATGGAACTCTAAGAATAACTGCCGGTTCACTTACCTGCACCAACGGACAACGTTCTGTGGTACTTAGGGAATCAGGAACCTTCCAGATTGATGGCGGAACTGTAAATATGGGATTGTTTAGAACCTCAAATCAGCTTTCGATTGGTGTTCACCGTGGGTCATTTATTATGAACGGCGGTGTTATGAACCTCGATGGTAACTCCTCATTGAGTGGCGATTATGCGATTTTCTCGATAGCTTATGCCGACAATGGTTTCCGAATGAGTGGTGGTACGATTAACATTTCCCGCCCCGGAACCAGTGGTGGTGGATTAATGATTGGTTCAAACGCCCTGAACTATAATGTTACCGGCGGAACCATCAATCTGAACGTTACAGGAAACTTCAACTTCGACATTTCTACCAGGGCTCCGCTATGGAACTTGAATGTAGCCCGCACAGTTGCAGGTACCGGTCAGGCCCGAATCAGCACCATTAACTTTAACGATGGTTCGGCCAACTCTTTGACTGCACAGCCACTTGTTGTTCTGAATAACTTCAATTTGAATGGTCCATCGGCATTTACGTTTAATGCCAACGGAAACAATGTTGAAGTGAAAGGGAATTTTAACATTAACACGGGAATCTCCTATGCTTCGGGCGCCAATACTTTGATATTTAGCGGAAACTCAGCTCAGGTATTCACGGTAGATGGAACATTAACCGGTGGTTTGAATAATTTAACTGTAAACAAAGGCGGTGTGAGCGTGCTTACCATAGCCGGTTCGGCATCTACAATTAGTGCTGTTGGTGGTTTAAACTTGCTCACAGGTATTCTTGATGATGGTGGTAAAACACTCAGCTTTGGAGGCAATGTAATCAACAACTCCAGCCACATTGGTACCGGACGAATTACATTGAACGGAACCAGTCCTCAAACGATTGGTGGAAACGGAACCGGAACCTTCCAGAACCTCGAGATTGCCTCAACAGCAGGCGCCGTTGGATCGGTAGGTGTTACGGCAACCAATACTGTAAGGGTAAATGGCAACCTGAATATCGCTACAGATCGTTTGTTCTCAATTGGCATTTTCCGGTTAAGGTTGCAAGCTGCTTCTGCCATCACGGCTGTGCCGGGCGCATTTTCGAACAACCGTTACATTCGCACCGCAGGCTTTTTGTCTGACGGTGGTATTGTGAAGACCTACAGCAATACTGCAGCATTCCTGTTCCCATTTGGTACAGCCTTCGCCGGGTACACCCCAGCTACAATTCAGTTCTCTGCTGCGCCATCTGCATGGGGTACATTAAACATCCGTCCGGTGGCCTCCCGTCAGCTGTATGTTACCGACCCCGATTGTTACGAGTATTACTGGAAAATTGGAAGCACCGGGTTTAGCGGTATTCCGGCAAACTCAGTGAACCATACATTTAACTATGGTAACCTGGCCGATAATGTGAATTACATACCGGCATATTACAACTTCCAAAACATTGCCTACACCACCATAAACGATGTTAATCAAGTGGTTGAGGCCAGCAATAATATCCTATTTACTGGAGTGAGTTATGTAAACGGCGACTTTACTGCAGGTTCTCCAGCGGCATTCGGAATTGTTGTTCCTTTCTACAGCCGCGCAAATGGTCTTTGGAACTCACCTACAACATGGTCAAATGTTGCCTTTGGCGGTCCTCCGGCCTCAAGCATTCCTTCTGCATCAACGCCTGTTTATATTGGTGATGGCGTATCGTTCTTCCACACAGTAAATGTGAATCAGAATAATACCTTCTCAGGTTCATTGATTATTGATGCCGGTTCAACGCTGAATGTTGGGTCTACGACCGGACATAATTTTGGGGCACTTCCTTTCGCAACAGCCGGTGGTGCCGGGCGATTAAGGATATCTTCATCAACTCCTACGGCAGAATTCCCGGGTGGCGACTTCGGTATTTTCTTCACAGAAGAAGGAGGTACAACAGAATATTACACTACCGGAACAGATTTTAGCATTCCGACGGTTACGGCGGCACCCACAAACATGAACATTGTGAGCTATCGTAATTTGGTGGTTAATCCTTTGGGAACCAATACCGTCACCTTGCCCAATAGCAACCTTGAGATTTTTGAAAACTTCGAGCAAACGGGTGCTAGTTCTACTTTAGTAAATAATGCAGCAAGCCGCACGATGAACGTTCGTGGAAACATGAATGTAACTGGAGGTACGCTCCAATTTAGAGCAGGTGCCAATCAAAACTTTGTGTTGGCCAACGACTTAAATGTGAGTGCAGGTGCCTCGATATTGGTTGAGAATGCCGGAAGCGCTGTACACACTATGAGCATCAATGGAAACTTAACCAACAATGGGTTAATCGACTTCAATGAGGCCAGTGATGTAAACCTGAGCTTTGTTGGAAATGTTGACCGCGGAATCACAGGCTTGACCGGAACTGCCGTTACCCGCTTGAGCGGATTGACCATCGATAAGGGTGTAGGGCAAGGAACTGTGTTCACCATCAATGTTGCTGGAACTTTAACGGCTCCAACCAACAATTGGTTGAATTTGCTCAATGGTACACTGCGCCTTGCAAAGTCAGCTAACCTAACGCTCACCGATCAGGCTGGAGCGAACTTCCTGATTCCTCAAACCTCAGCCTTCATTGTTGACCACCCAAGTGCAGTTGTGAATGTAGGAATGGCAAACTCAAACAATGCCGACCTATTGCTTGCCGGACGCTTGAGCATCTTGCAAGGTGTTGTGAATGTTGGTGATCAAATCAACGATACGCACAACGACCTTGAATACGCTTCTACCGGAAATCCTGAATTACGCATTGAAGGTAATGGTGTATTGAACGTGAACGGACAGATTCGTCGTTCGGTGTTGAACCTACTTGGTGCGCTAACTTACACTCAGCGTGACAACTCAACCGTTTTAGTTCGAGGCCGAAACCCGGGCTTAACGCAAAACACCAACCACCAACGGGCGAAATTCGAAGTTGTTGGTCAGGGAAGCTCTTTCACTATGGAAGACGATGCTTTACTGATTGTTGATAGAACAGGTGTGGCCAGCGGTGCATTTGGTGACTTCCGTCTTGAGCCAGAAACTGTAAATATTTCAGGAGGTGAGATTCGTATCGGAACCGGGTCGACCGTAACAGGTTCTCAGTTCATCTTCGCAGCCCAGCCATCGTTATGGAACCTTACTGTTGATGGCACCTTCACCTCAAAAAACCTCACAATCGCCGATTATCCGCTAACGGTAAACCGCAATTTGAGTGTTTTAGGAGGCTCCGTATTTAACGCTGCTGGTCTTAGTGTGAACATCGGAGGTAATCTCGTGAATGAGAATTCTGTATCGACACCTGGTGTTACATTCGGTGGTTTCCGTCCGGCAACGGCCACTCAAACCACCACATTCTTCGGTAATACTGCTACTCAGTTTATTACCGGGGCATCAGGTAACCTAACCAACTTTGCTAACCTTGTTATCAGTAATCCAGCACCTACAGCTGTATTGAACCTATCGGCCAATTCGAATATCCGTGTTGAAGGGCAGTTACAGCTTATAGATGGCGATATGGATATGGGTACCAGCACCGCAACGGTTCGAGGTAACATCTTAAATAATGGAACGATTACCAATGGCTCCGGATCTTTCCTGATTGCTAACGGAACATCGGTGCAGGACATTACAGGTGATGGTAGTGGTGTTTTTGGTAACCTCGAAATTAACAACAGTGCCGGCGCAGAGCTTAAAGCTGCGATTGCCGTGAATGGTGAGCTTCGATTGACAAATGGCTTGTTCTACATTAACAACCACCTGCTTACAATTGGTGAACTCGGCACCATTACCGGTGCATTCAGCCCAAGCCGTATGATCCGTGTAAATGGCGTATTGAGTGATGGCGGTATTCGTAAGTTCTTCCCCGCAGGTCCTCAAAATGTACTCCTTCCATTCGGGGTAACCTTGAAGTACACTCCTGCGCGCATCAATGTTACTTCCAACTCAACGGCAGGTTCGGTTACAGTAAAACCGGTGAATACACGTCACCCGGCTACCACCGATCCACTTCCTAAGGAATTGCTTTACTACTGGAACACTTCATCAACCGGGTTCTCTCCATCGACTGTTGTAACGCACACTTACACCTATTTGCCAAGTGATGCCAGCAATGGAAACGAATCTGCTTATGTGGCCGGTCGTTACTTCAACAATGTTTGGACCCCACAGTTTGGTATTCCAGGCACTGTAAACCCAGCGTCCGACAACATTACGATTTCGGGTGTTAACTATTTTGATGGCGATTTTACCGCCGGTGAGCCTTCAGAATTCGACCAGCTATTGGTATTCTACAGCCGCGTAACTGCGGGCGACTGGAATACTCCATCTTCATGGTCTGTTGACCCTGTGCTTCAGCATAACGGAGCGCCATCTGTAACGGCACCTTCGTTCAATTCTGTGGTAATTGCTCCAACGCATACCATTACTGCAACAACCAACAGCTTGAATGCTCCAACCTCTGAGATTAATGGTACACTGAATTTGAACAATACATTCGGACATAACTTTGGAACTGTAACCGGTACCGGTACAATCCGAATGACCCCGAATGCCTCGAATCAGTTTATCTTCCCGGGTGGTAACCTTTCTACCTTCTTAAGTACAGCAGGCGGAACCATTGAGTATAACTCAGCCGGAACGGCGACACTTCCTTCTCAGTCGACTTACAACAACCTGAATTTCACAGGCTTAGGCACAAAGAACCTTTCGGTGGTTGATGTTCAAATCAATGGTAACCTTACCATTCAGTCTGGTGCTGTTGTGAACTTAAGTAACCGCAACATCAACCTTCGCGGTAACTTTACGAATGTTCCAGGTGTATCTGGATTCGCGGCCGGTACTGGTGTGTTCACCCTAAGCGGTGGAGCTCAAGCCATCAACAATGCTGTTCAGTTCTCTAATTTGTCGATCAATGGAGCTGGCATAAAGCAATTGAATGCATCTATTGCTGTTACCAGTTCGCTAACCTTGAGTTCTGGTATCATCTCAACTGGTGCGAATGCAATCTCTTTGTTGTCGAATGCCTCTGTAACCGGTGGCTCGGCAGCATCTCACGTGAATGGTAATTTGCAGAAGGGAATTGCATCAGCTACATCATCGAAATTCTTCGAAGTTGGTGACGGATCAAGTTACGCTCCTGTTAATGTGAGCTTTACCGGTTCAACCAACTCGGCAGGTAGTTTAACTGTTCGGACAACTGTGGGTGACCATCCAGATGTTGGAAGCTCGCTGCTCGACCCGGCTCGTTCGGTGAATCGCTTCTACAGCATCGTAAACATTGGTGTTGTTGGATTTAGCAGTGCTGCGGCAACCTTTAACTTTAATTCATCTGACCTTGATGGATCCGTGAACACCAATAGCTTGTCAATCGGACGGTATAACGGTGTTACATGGGATTCACCTACAGTTGGGTTAAGAACGCCTACCTCGACTCAAGTGACCGGCCTGACCAGCTTTGGTGAATTCCAGGTTGCTGAAGAGTTTTCGGGTGGTTTGGTTTGGAATGGTTCTACCAGCTCCGACTGGAACAATCCGGCAAACTGGACGCCTAACGTAGTCCCTTCGGTTTCTGACGATATTCAGATTTTGACTGGAACATTCGCTCCATCATTCCTTACACCGGGTAATGGATTCTGCCGCAACATCTCATTTACTCCAGGTGCTTCAATTACCGTTCCTTCGGGTTATGAGCTTACCGTATCTGGTAATTGGGTGGGTGCCAATACCATTGTGAGTGGTTCAGGAAGAGTTGTATTTAACTCAGCCTCAGCTGTACACTCTGGTAATACTACCTTTAGAGGGGTTCTTTCAGTAACCAATGGAGCCAGCCTTGCAACAGGCGATGGTATCACAATCGATAACAATGCCTCTTTGATGCATGGAGCCGGAACACCTGGTGGTGGCGGAACTGTGACCGGTCGTGTTAACGTACGCCGCACAGGATCTAGCAGCTTGAATATTTACAATTACTGGTCTTCGCCAATTTCAAATGGTTCTGTAAACTCTTTGGGTCAAAATCGATTCCAGTACAGCCCTTCAGCAGCCACTGGAACCGATGTTGAAGGTCTTCGTGCCGGTTGGCAAAGTGCCAGCGGAGCTATGACAGTTGGACGTGGCTACATCGCAACAGCCTCTAATACCGCCAACTTCAACGGCTTTGCAAACAATGGTTCGCTTAGCTATGGCCCAATGGTGAATGGTTCCTTTACTAGCTTTAACTTGATTGGAAACCCTTATCCAAGTGCACTTTCAGCCAGCGCCTTCGTAGCTGCAAATCCTCAAATTGGCGGTTCCGCACTGTATTTCTGGGATGACGACGGATCTTCCGGTACCGATTACGATGCTGCTGAAGACTATGCCATATGGAATAACGTTGGATTTGTTTCAGGCCCTAACAGTGGTTTGACCTTCAACGGTAACATTGCTTCTTGTCAAGGTTTCTTCATCGACGCGCAAAACACCAACTCGGTGCAATTTAACAACTCGATGAGAACCACTTCGAACAGCGCGTTCTTCTCAACCGAGCCAATCGAGCGTTTCTGGTTAAGTGTAACCACAGAAGGCAATCATTACAATGAAACATTGATTGCTTTCCGTCCCGACGCTACTGATGGAATCGATAATCAGTACGATGCCCGTAAGATGCGTGGTAACGAGAACATTGCCTTCTACTCAAAGGCTGATGGCGAAGATTTAGCTATACAAGCGATTTCTTTGTTAAGCAACGATAAAATTGTTGGTCTAGGTCTTGAAGCCGCCGCAAGCGGACCTCAGACTCTTCGACTGAAGCATGTAGATAACATCGAGGAATCTGTTCAGATTATTCTGGAAGACACAAAGTTGGGGGTATTCCAAAACCTGCGCAACAATCCTAACTACAACTACGTGTACGACACTCAGTATGATGTGAATCGCTTCCGACTGCACCTCAAGCCTTCGGTGTTCATCTCTTCGACTACGGAAAGCTGTGTTCAGAACGATGCAACAATCACCATTCACAGCCCGTCATCCACAGCGTGGTCTTATAATGTGACTAACGAGCAGGGTATTTCTGTGGCTCAGGAACAATCGTTTAGCGGAACCGCGCAAATAAACAACCTCAGCGGTGGCAATTACTTTATAATGTTGAGTAATGCATTTGGAAGTGTGCTGCAACGCGAAGTGGTTGTGCCTTCTGGTAGTCCGGTAACTGCTGCCATTACTGCCAATACGAATACGGCTGATGCTTTGGAAGCACCGGTTCAGTTTACGGCTAACGTGGCCGGGGCTACCGACTTCACTTGGGATTTTGGTGATGGGTCGATCGTAACTGGATCACTTAACCCCGCGCATACCTACGCTGAACCTGGCGTGTACACTGTTACCTTTATCGCCTCTAACGCAAACTGTATGGAAGTGAAAACCATGCAGATTACAGTAAGAGCGAACCCAACCGGTATCAGTGCCATCGACAAGCAAAGCTTCCGAATTTACCCGAATCCGGTTAGCAGTGTGGCTATGGTGCAGTTGAATATGCCTGAGCGTGAGTCGAATCTGACCGTAAACGTGCTCGATGCAGCCGGCCGCCTGGTGTTAACCCGCGTTTTTGAGAATGTGGATAAGAAAGCCAGTCTTGAACTTGAAGTGAATGGGCTTGAAGCCGGAGTTTACCAAGTGTTGGTAAATGGCAGCAAGTTCAGTACAACAGGACGCATTACGAAGGCTGAGTAATTCTCATACCGAAAATTAACCGAAGGGGGCTCTTTCTAACGAATGAGCCCCTTTTTCTTTAGCAGAAAGCTGAAGGATTTTATTTTCGCGTTCCATCACCTGCTATAGCCAGCAATTGTATGGGCTGTGTTTAAGCTTAAATTTCAATCAATTGGGCTTTCTGAAAAGCACTCAATCTTATCATTCATAGTGCTTTAGCCAATACTTGAATGGAATTGATTGTAAGGGTCTCTCATGGCGATTCGAAAATTCAAGTACTGTTGAATTCATGAAGTCACATTTTTCGGGAATCAAAAATTCAGCATTGGCTTCGTTGCCTGAGGCTCGAAGAATTCAATTCAAGCTAAGCTGTGAATTGTTGCTCCAGCTCTCTATTTTATCTATTGTTTCCGGAAACTTTGGATATTAATGAAGGCTAAAATTTCTTCACGAATTCATCTAAACTGGCTTCTTCTGATAGCTCGAGCTTCTTTTTCAATCGATACTTTGTTTTTCTCACACTGTCCATGGAAATACCCAGCATTTGCGAAATCTCTCTGGAGTCGGAATTCAGTCGAATTAGCATGAACAAGCGTTGCTCTGCCGCAGTAATGTCGGGGTAGGATTCTCTGAGCTTCTGTATAATCCCCGGATAAACATTGTCGAAGTACTTTTTGAACCGCATCCAGTCATCCTCCGTAAGGATTTTAAACCCAAACAGCGATTCAATATTTTCAGGTTGAGGTTGATCAGTACTTGTCTCATCAACCAAGACCGTATTATGCTGCCGTTGTGAGAGATTTTCCTCCAGTGTTTTAATCTGCTGCGACTTTTCTTTGAGGGTGCTTACATAATCAGTCAGTTGTTGCTTGTGAAAGTCAAGCTCATGTTGAACTTTTTCAAATTCTGCTTTCTGGAGTCTTTCCTCGAGCTTTCTTTTTTCTTCCTTTCTGCGATTCCTGGTGATGAGTAACAAGCCCGTAATCAAGATAATCGATAGGATTGAGATGATTATGGTTGTAAGAATCCAAATCCAGTTTTCTTTGTGTTTTTCGGCCAATTTTGAGGCCTGAAGTTCGTTTTCCTTCTTCTGTGTTTCATACTGAATCTGGATTTCATCAATCGCCTTTTTGTTTTCAAGATTGAATATTGAATCAGAAACGGCTTGCTTCTTTTTCAAATAAGCACTGGCTAGTTTAAAGTCGTTTCTTCGCTCTGCAATTTGGGCTAGGCGAGAAAATGTCCTTACCGTGATTTGTCCCTGCATCTTTCGCTGTTCATTGATGGCCAACGAGCGCAACAATAAATCCTCACTCTCATTTAAATTGCCGGTTTCCATTTCGCAAACACCAATATTATACAGCTGAATAGGTGTTTGTAAACTGTCGCCAGTTGAATCGGTGAGCGCTTTCGATTTGAGTAGCCAGCTTTTGGCTCCCTGAAAGTTGCCTGTACTCATCTCACTCACCGCCATATTGTTGTAAGTTTGAGCGATTCCTTCAGAATAGCTTTCGTCTTCAAACGACTTCAAAGCCAATAGGTTGTAATACCTAAACTGAGAAATGTCTCCTTTGATTTGATACATTTCTCCAAACGTTAAGTAGGTACTTGCAAGGGCAATTTTTGAAGGCTGCTTTTTGTAGTAGTCTAGGCACCCAAGAAGGATTTTCTCTGCCTTCTCAAAATTGTTCTGACGATAATTCACAGACGCTATTTCGCGCAAGGTGGCAAACATGCCTGCAGAATCCTTTAACGATTCATACAGCTTCAGAGCCTTAACGTGAGTCCTGTTGGCTTCTACAAAGTCGCCAAGGTATATTTGAGTAGCCCCTAGCCAGTTTAATGTATGCCCAACTGAAGCTGAATCTTTGTTTTGTAGCATCTTTTGTACAGAGCTACTAAAAGATTTTTGAGCTTTTTCAAAGGCGCCGGCTCTAACAGCTAATTCACCTTCCCATAAATCCCAGTACCCGGATTCTTCGGCCTCTGTTTTGAAATGTCTGTAGTAAATCCGACTAAGTCTTTCAAATTCCTCTGCTGAAATAAACTCAATCGAAGCGCTTAGGGCTCTCCTCAGAAACGAATCAGCCTGTGATCTTGATTCAAACGTTGTTTTTGAGTGGATGGAAGTGTCAACCCTTGCCAATTCTACAATAATGTAACTTGCCGAATCGGGAACGTCGGCTCCATGGCCTTGTTCCTCTGAATGCTGCCCACATCCTGTACTAATGGCAATCGCCGCGAAAACTGTCCAGATCCTCCACATACTCTAATTGGCAAATTTGTAAAATAGGTGAATACCTTCACTAAATGCCATAGAAACTTATTGACAAATTAGCTGAGTGTCAAAATTACATTTTAAGGCGATCACTTGCTCAGGATAATGTTTGGAACTCATTAAACTGATTTTTTAAACAATAGATAATCAATTAACTGTGGATTTTGTCAACGGTGTTGTCTACGCTCAGAAAATCACTTTTGTCCTCCAAAGTGTACGTGATTGAGGGGCGTGTCGCAAAGTTTAACTCCGTAACCTTGTAATGGGTAATAACCCATCACAAACACACCTGTTTTTATATCTGAGGCGAACCGCCCTTCTCCAAACCAAATGGCCGAAGGGCGGTTTGATTTTTAACCAATGCCGTGCAACTGAACTGTTATAGTGGCCCTTACCCAAAAGTCTGGAAAATGTGTTGAGCCACTTCCGCTTACTTTTTGCGGGCTACAACCAGCACTTGCTTTTGTCATCTGTAAACACAAAAAATCTACTCTCCCGAGATCTTTATACGTCTGCTCAATTGAGGTTTGGGTAGCGGTGAATATGGCTGCCCTAAACCTTTATTAATGAAAGATTTTCACAGGCAATAGGTCTTAACACCTATTCTGATTTTCGTTATTCAGCAAAACTCAACGCAAGAGTTGAATCAACTCATTTTCGTTTGGTGTCCAGCTGCCTGTTTTTGAAAATACGATTTCTCCTTTCGGATTGTAAACCAATACTGTTGGAAGGGTGTACACCCCATATTCCTTGAACGCTCTGTCTAATCGGTATAGCATTGGTTTTTCCAGGGTCTCTTCGAAATACTTAAGGGAACTTAATTTTTCGTCACTTAACAGGTAAAATCCAATATTTTGCTTTTCCATAAAGGGCATCAGACCAACCCAATGTGGCAGTTCGCGCCGACAGTCGATGCACCACGTGGCAAAAAACTGGAAGATATAGAGCGAACGGTTTTCTTGTTGAGGTTGAAAGGGCAGACCATTGAGTTGTTGAGCTTGAATGCCTTGCCACTCTAAGCTGGGAGCTACTCGGTATCGCTGGTAAATGAAGATTCCTGCGGCAATTACTAAGGCCACAGCAATCCATTTGCGTTTCCGGCTCATCCTTTTAAGCTTTGCGCAATAATGTCGATGCAGGCATCCATTTGCTCATGATTTATCACCAATGGTGGTGCAAAACGGATGATATCGCCATGGGTCGGTTTGGCCAGTAAGCCATTGTGCATCATACGAATACATATGTCCCAGGCACTTACTCCATCACGCTCATCAATCACAATCGCGTTGAGTAAACCTTTGCCACGAATGGTCTTGATCTTCGGGGAGTTTATAGCCTTTAGTCCTGCACGAAGTTGCTCCCCGCGAATTCGCGCATTCTCTGCGAGTCGCTCATCACGAACCACTTCTAATGCCTCCTTTGCAATGTGACAAGCCAGTGGGTTGCCCCCAAAAGTGCTTCCGTGTTCGCCCGGCTTAATGGTAAGCATAACTTCATGACTGCTCAAAACCACCGAAACCGGATAAAATCCGCCCGAAAGGGCCTTGCCCAAAATGAGCACATCCGGTTTAACTCCTTCGTGGCAACAGGCAAGCAGTTGTCCCGTTCGGGCAATGCCTGTTTGAATTTCGTCGGCAATCATCAACACATTGTATTGCGTGCAAAGCAATCGCACCGCAGCAATATAACCGGCATCCGGAACATTCACTCCAGCTTCGCCCTGAATCGGTTCGAATAAAAATCCGGCTACGTGCGGATGGGCAATTGCAGCCTCTAAAGCCTGAAGGTCGTTATACGGAATCACCTCAAAACCAGGCGTAAATGGGCCAAATTCTCGCCTTGAGTCTGGATCTGTAGAGGCTGAAACTATCGAAATGGTCCGACCGTGGAAGTTCTGACTGCAAACTACAATCTTCGCCTGATTTTCAGGAACACCCTTCACTTGATAGGCCCATTTTCTGGCCAGCTTAAGAGCCGTTTCGACTCCTTCGGCACCGGTGTTCATCGGTAAAACGCGTTCGAATCCAAAATAAGCCGTTACGTACTCGGAAAACTCCGCAAATTCGCGATTGTGAAAAGCCCTGGAGGTTAAGGTAATTTTTGAGGCCTGTTTGTAAAGGGCCTTTAAAATTCTTGGATGACAATGTCCTTGATTTACAGCCGAATAGGCTGAAAGGAAGTCGAAATACCTTTTGCCCTCAACATCCCAAACAAAGATACCTTCGCCACGTTCGAGCACAACAGGCAAGGGGTGGTAGTTGTGCGCCGAATGCGCCTCCTCGCGGGCAATGAAATCGGCATTGCTGTTGGCAACGATGTGGTCTGTAAAGGATGATGTAGAATGCATAAACGTGCTGATAATGCTTCGCAAAGGTAGCTTTTTAGCGCAATTCCGTAGTTTTTGCTGAACTTGCGCCCAATGAGAAAACACGATAAACCAATTCAGGTTTTGCCTGAACTGCAAATTACCGCTCTTTCGTCTGATGGCAGAGGCATTGCCCGGCTGGAAGGCCTGGTTGTTTTTGTGGAGGATGCCCTTCCCGGCGATGTGATGGACGTACGCGTAACCCGAAAAAAGAGCGGTTACCGTGAGGCTGTTCCTCATCGTATTGTTCAAGAATCTCCAATGCGAATTGATGCCGCATGCGCCCACTTTGAGCTTTGCGGCGGCTGTACCTGGCAGCGAATTACCTATGCCGATCAGCTGATGCACAAGGAGAAGACTGTAATTGATGCCCTTAAGCGAATTGGCCATTTGGACTTACCCCTTCATCAGCCCATTTTGGGCGCTCCTGAGGCGTTCCACTACCGCAATAAACTCGAGTTTACTTTCTCGGCAACCCGTTGGCTTACGGCCTCCGAAATAGCCGATTCTGAGAGGATTGACCGTCGGGCCCTTGGTTTTCACATGCCTGGAAGGTTCGATAAAGTCATCCCCATTGATACCTGTTTATTGATGGATGACCTGGCCAACCAAATTCGAAATCGGGTGCGCGACTGGGCTATGGAGGCCGATCTATCGTTTTACCATCCAATTCAGCATGTTGGATTACTTCGCAACCTGTTGCTACGGCGAAACCGTAAAGGCGAATGGATGGTGGTGATCAGTGCTACTGAAGCCAACGATGCTGTATTCAAACTTCTTGAACAACTCAAGGAGACTTTTCCCCAGGTTGTTTCGCTCATGTATGCTGTAAACACCAAGCGCAACGACGTTTGGTACGACCTCGAAATACAGCTGTATCATGGTGAGGCCTTTTTGGTGGAGGAGATGGATGACCTTCGGTTCCGCATCGGGCCCAAGTCGTTCTACCAAACTAACCCCGAGCAAGCCCATGTGTTATACAAGAAAGTGAGGGAATTGGCCCAATTAACCGGTTCAGAGCATGTGTATGATCTCTACACGGGAACGGGAACTATTGCCTTGTTTTTGGCTTCCATGGCCCGTAAAGTTACAGGTGTTGAATATGTGGAAGCAGCTGTTGAAGACGCCCGGCTGAATGCCTCGCTGAATGGAATTTCGCATGCGGAGTTTTTTGCGGGCGACATGAAAGATGTATTGGTACCCGGTTTTTTTGAGGGTGAAGGATATCCGGAGGTAATTATTACCGATCCACCCAGAGCAGGCATGCACAACGCTGTTTGTGAGCGTATTGTTGAAAGTGGTGCGGGGCGCGTGGTGTACGTAAGTTGTAATCCATCTACTCAGGCGCGTGATTTGGCCTTGATGGATACCGCCTATCGGGTTACGGCTGTTCAGCCTGTCGACATGTTTCCCCAGACTACTCATGTTGAGAATATCGTATTGTTGGAAAAACGATGATTGAAGAACTTGAAGAGCAACCTCAAAACTTTTGGAATGCGCGCTACGAGCGTGGAGAAACCGGCTGGGACATTGGCTATCCTTCGCCCTATTTGAAGCAAATTCTCGACAGTTACTCAAACCGCGAAGCCCAAATTTTGATTCCAGGAGCCGGAAATGCGTGGGAAGCGCGTTATGCCTGGGAAAACGGCTATGCGAACTTGTATGTTATCGACATTGCGCCTTTGGCTGTTGAATCTCTAAAGCGGGCTTGCCCTGAACATCAGCACCGGATTCTTCTGGGCGATTTCTTTGCGCATACCGGAACCTACGATCTTATCCTGGAACAAACTTTCTTTTGTGCATTACACCCTAATCTGCGCGTGCACTACGCCCGGAAAATGGCCGAACTTCTATCGCCCAAAGGAAGCGTAGAGGGTTTGTTGTTTGCTACAGCCATGAACAGCGACAGACCACCATTTGGAGGGAACGAAGCGGAGTACAAGGCTTTGTTTTCGAATCACTTTCGCAGTGTGGAGATTCGGCCTTGCGACAATTCCATCCCGGCACGGGCCCAAAATGAGCTAAGCATAAAACTCAGCGAGCCAATACGTTAAGACGTAGTTTCGTTATTGAAATACACCTTGTAGTAGTTCAGATTTTTCTCCTGATCGAAGCCGCGCTCAATCATATTTCGATTTCCGTGAATGTAGAGGTGGAAATTTTTGTCGAGCTTGAGTACGCTTCTAAACATGCCGGCATGCTTTTTCACCGCCTGACGGTTAATGTCGAAGGCCTCTGAAACGCTGTGGTCTACTCCCGACATTTCTACATTTTCTGCAGCATACTGTTTAAATGCATCGGCAACTTCGGGACTTCCAATCACCTCATCGGCAAATTCTTCGAGGGCGAACTGGTCTTTTTCCTTGAAGAATTTCGAAGAGCGGTTGAGCATTGCAATTTGGTCGGCCGGGGTAACTTGAAAATCTTCCGGTAACTGCTCGCGAACGTACTGCCGTGTAATATTCATGTATTGCTGGGTAAAGTGGTAGCTGTCTTCCGACACTTCCAAATCCAAAAAGGCATCGATCCAATACTGGGCCTCTGCAGCATTTCCATTCGTTTTGTCGACCACCAACACTTTATAGCCTTCGAGAGGATTGGCCGAGAGAATCAGACACGCTTTATCAACGCGGTCGAGGCGATAACCTCTCGACAAAATCGCATCACTCACATCGCCTTTCCACTCAACTTGCATGAATGGGTCTTCAACTTCTGCTTTCAGTATGACGATGGCATCATGCAACTCATTACTCAAATTCACTTCTCGTATTTGGGCTACCAATAAATCACCGGGCAGGATTTTAGGGTGGGTGCTTTCCTCGTAGAGCTTTTTGGCGATGGCTGCAGAAGCTTCCTCCAAACCTTGCTTGCCCTCGAAAAGCGCTTTGCAGGCATCGTACACCGGATTCCCAGACATATTAAAATGATAGAACCCTTCCGTTTTAAAGGAATGCATTAAAAAACGCAGCAGATCGTCGTGGTGCTCGTCGGCAAATTCATGGCAGGCGGCAGATATCTGTAAAGGCTCTTCATTGCTGGGGTTCCCAACAAAATGTACAATTAGTTTTTCGAGGATAGATTGCTGATAGCTAAGCATGGGCGCAAGATACGTGAAAGCCGACCTTCGGCTGTCAATTGTTAATAATCTCTTTCAAGACGAACCATCTATTGATATTTAATACATTTAGTTTGTCCAAACCGATTCGTGATGCACCTTGCATTGATTTCAACGCTATTGATTACCAGTCTTTTAGTAACCGGCTTAAGCGCCCAGACACCCGGTCAATCCAAAAGCGTTTATCTGTCGGCTACCGTGCAATCGGAGGTGCCCAGAATTCGAATAAATTGGCCTGCAAGCGGCGCTGCTTCTTCGTATTTGGTTTACCGTAAGGCAAAAAGTGAGGTGGTTTGGGGTAATGCCTTCCCTACATTACCTGGCACAGCTACAGGTTTTGCCGATTCAACTGCTGAAGCCGGACAAGCTTATGAGTACCGGGTAATTCGAACAGGAAGTTCCACAGCGTATGGTTATATTTTATCGGGATTTGAGGTGCCGGCACAGCATTGGAATGGTGATGTTTTGCTTGTGCTCGACACTACGCATTTATCGACTTTTTCAAGCGAATTGGTGCAATGGAAAGAGAATAGGCGGCTAAGCAATATCAGGGTTCATTCACTAGAAATTTCTCCCACCGACCCAATTCAACAAATTAAGTCATCAATTATTGAGTATAAAAACCTGCATCCAAATATTACCGCGCTTTTTTTATTGGGAAGAGTGCCCGTTCCGTATTCCGGAAATGTAGTTCCCGATGGGCATGTTCCTGATCATCAAGGCGCCTGGCCGGCGGATGGCTATTACGCTGAATTGGATGGTAACTGGACCGATGTAAGTGTAAACATCACCGGCGCTACTCAGGCTCGAAATCACAATATTCCGGGAGACGGTAAATTTGATCAAAATGCTTTTCCAGGTAACCTGGAGCTGCAAGTTGGTCGTGTTGATTTGAGCAATCTTCCAGCCCTGGGCAATGAGGGAGTTTTGCTAAAAAAGTATTTGCAGAAAGACAATTCCTTTTATGAAGGTCGGATTCCGGTGAGGGAACGCGCATTAATCGATGATAACTTTACCGGACTGTCTGAGGGGTTTACTGCTTCAGCATGGCAAACCTTTTCATCATCAGTAGGGGTTGATAGTATTGCAACTTCCGATTACTTCACTACTATGAGACAAGGTTCTCACCTGTGGTCTTATGGTTGCGGTCCTGGGTCGTTTACCGCAGCAAGCGGAGTGGGCAATACAAACGATTATGCCATTGATTCCCTCGAAAACATTTTTACAATGACTTTTGGAAGCTATTTCGGTGATTGGGATAACTCAAATAATTTCCTCAGAGCAGCTCTGGGTGGGGGCTCCGTACTGGCAAATGTATGGTCGGGAAGGCCATACTGGCATTTTCATCATATGGCCTTGGGCGAGAGTCTCGGATTTTCAGCGCTACAAAGCATGAACAACACAAGCCTTTACGACATTAACTTATTCCCTAGAGGTATACACATGGCCTTGCATGGCGATCCAACCTTGAAAAGCCACCCACTTCCTGTGGTGAATAATGTAAATGCCAGCTTCGCAAATGGATATGCAACAATTACTTGGGATTCTTTAGACTTATCTGGTGTAGGATATTTTGTTTATCGTCGAAATGCAGATACTGACACCTTTCATTTATTGAATAATGAACCCATTGTATTGAACAGATATGAAGGCGAATGTCCAGATTATAATGGCGTTATTGAATATATGGTTCGCCCTGTTTCGCTTAAAACCGGGAATTCAGGTTCTTATTATGCTTTGGGCACTGGCCGGAGCGATACATTAATCAGTAACCTTACACCTTTGCCTGATTTGGAAATATCCACGGTTGTGAACGAAAATACGGTAAACTTTAGTGCTCCCAATGGAGCCACTTACTACGGGTGGGATTTTGGTGATGGAACCACAGCTGACGGCCAAACCATATCTCATACCTATCCACTCGAAAATGCAAGCTACACGGTAACTTTATTTTTATCGAACGGATGCATCGAAGGGAGCACCGAAATTGAACTCGATATTTTATTGAGTGGAATCGATGCAGATTACGACGATAACCTTTTGATTTTTCCCAATCCAGCCAGTGATATACTTATGATTTCATCGTCTAAGTCGCTTCAAAACGCCGTCTATCATATTTATGATGCCATGGGGCGCGAGTGCCTGGCCGGAAAATGGACAGGCGAAGGAATTGACGTCTCAACGTTAAATTCTGGCGCGTTTTCACTACTTCTTCAGTTTAGTGATGGCTCATTGACGCGTAGGAGAATTATCGTGGTTCGTTAGTCGATTGTCTTCTAAATACCATCATAAAATCATTCATAAAATAGCCATTTCCAATATCAAAATCGGCTACTTCCTCAATGGTAAATCCCTGTTTGAAATAAAAATTAATTGCCTTGTAATTCTGTCGGTTTACCTGAAGTCTGACTTTTTCAATTGTTGGGTAGCGCTTTAGTAACTCCTTGAATGCCTGTGCACCAAATCCTCTTTTTTGAATGTTGCTCAATATGTAAAACTTATTCAAAAATAAGGTTTCATCTTTTTGTAGCTCAACCGCAACAAACCCCAAGGCTTCTTCTATGCTTTCAATGAGGTAGAATTGCTGTTTTTTCTCCTTGATTTGTTCGTTTAAGGTTTCGTAAGAATACATTTTCCCCAACATGTAATCCACTTGTTTCTGACCAATGATTGCCGGGTAATGGTCGTTCCAAATTGAAACCGCTAAGCGGTGAATTACTTCGATATCGGCTGTTTCTGCTTTACGCAAAAGAATTTCCATGCCGCGCAATTTAAGCCCTTTCTTCCATCCAACGACGGAACTCAGCCGCTTTGTCTTTACTTACCTGAACCTGCTTTTTATCGGGAAGATTTAGAAAGAGATTAATTTTTCCCATGAAGTCGACTTCAAACTTATAGATGCATTCGGCATTCACCAGATTTTGCCGGTTTGCTCGAAAGAATAAAGAAGGGTCAACCAGCTCCTGAATTTCGTCTAAGGAGCGATATTCGGTTACAAGTTGTTTTCCTTCGCGCGTTCTCAAGAAAATAATCTCTTCTTTTTCGAAGCTACAAACCTCCTTAATACTCACAGGTACAATTGATTTTCCACTAAAGGCTAAAAAGCGGTGTTTGTACTTTTGAATATGGGTTCCCGGAGTGTTCAGCAATTGAAGTGCTGCATAAAATTCGGGCTGAAGCGCTTTTTGCTTTATATGTTGGAGTTTCGATAAGGCCTGTCTTAGTTCTTCTCCATCAATCGGTTTTAAAAGGTAATCAATTGAATTCAGTTTGAAGGCTCTTATGGCATATTCGTCGAAAGCTGTCGTGAAAATGATAGGAATACCCCGATCTATTTTCTCCAGGGCTTGAAAGCTGATACCGTCGCTCAATTGAATGTCGGCAAAAATTAAATCAAGAGCGGGCTGTTTGTTGAGCAGTTCCAATGTTTCCCGAACACTCGCAGTAACGCCAACAATTTCGGAATCAGGAATCAATTGTTGAATTTGCAAACTGAGGCCACGTGCGATCAACGGTTCGTCTTCGATAATGAGTATTCTCATGTTTCAAAAATAAGTAAAACAAAATTGAAGCGTTTAACATGAAATAATCGGGACTGACACACAGAAGAATTGATCTGTTTTCTCCACCAATACTTTCTTGTCACATAAAACAGAATACAACGAAACGAGCTGAGCCAAGCCTTTTTTATGACTTTCAATCAAACTGTGTTTTTGTTGCAAATTATTTTTGACCACTAAATAATCACCATTCAGATTAACTTCAATTCTTAACGGACGATCACGGTGTATTTCATTGTGCTTAATGGCATTGTCAATCAGTAAAATGAGCGTAGCTGCAGGAATTTTCGCTTCCGGCAATGCTTCAATGTTGGGGAGGATCAATTTAAGTGATTTTTCAAATCTTATTTCCAAAATTTCCTGATAGGACTGTAATAACTGTATTTCTTGCGCTAATGTAGCCAGCGATTGCTCAGGGTATTGCATCACATATCGGTAAACTTTAGAGAGATGATTCACATACCGCAAGGCATCTGCCGTATTTGTTTGAATGAGTCCTTGTAAAGTTGAAAAAGAATTAAAAAGAAAGTGTGGGTTTACTTGATTCTTCAATTGATGGTACTGCAATTGAATGGTTTCAATCTCTAATTTCTCTGCACGAATGAGGGTCTCTTTCCACTTTTTAATCAAGTAATTGCTCATCACTCCTAAGTTTACCGCCGCGGCCATAAAGACATCGGCAACTATAATGGCTTGACTAATTGATTCTGACTGAAGTGCTGGAATATTCTTCTGAATAAAATACGCACCGATTGTTCTGATGATTAAAATAAGGCTCATTCCAACAGTCATTTGTAAAGTAACCCGGAGTGGTGTATTCTTATCAAAAGGAATGTAATGATCGAGCCAGCGATTGATATTGCTAAAAAAACTCACCAATCCATTCAGCGT
Organism: Bacteroidota bacterium; assembly: GCA_027483445.1. Taxonomy (GTDB): domain Bacteria; phylum Bacteroidota; class Bacteroidia; order M30B66; family M30B66; genus CAMCXT01. Next base: position 47,435 of record JAIXUS010000064.1, read on the forward strand.
GAAAAATGTAATCATCCATACAAATACCTCTAACCAAATTGGCATAACCGGCACAAAATAAATTCGTCGTACAACCAATCCAACCGTAGCCAGGCAAGCAGTAAAAAGAAGCTGATATTTATATTTCCCGATTTTGAATTTCATCGTTTCACCATTTTACCATCTTCCATTTCGATAATTCTATGACTCTTGGCCGCGAAATCTGGGTCGTGCGTTACAGTTATTATGGTTTGCTTGTTCTCCTCAGAAAGCCTCTTGAGAATATCCAATACAATGTATGTATTTGCTTTGTCGAGATTTCCTGTGGGTTCATCACCCATAATTATTGCAGGATTGTTAATTAGCGCCCTTGCAATGGCTACTCTCTGCTGCTGACCGCCAGATAGTTTTCCTGCCGATTTTCGGGCATACTCATCCATGCCTACCTGCTTTAATTTTTCGATGGCTTGATGTTCAATTTCTTCATTGCTAAATTTACCCAACTTTAGCGCTGGAAGCATTACATTTTCCAAGGCTGAAAACTCCGGTAATAAAAAGTGAAATTGAAATACAAATCCCAGATGTTCGTTGCGAAATCGCGATAAGGCATCTTGCGACAAACCTGTTACACTCTGGTTATTTAATTCCAGTGTCCCTTCATAATCGGTGTCCATGGTTGATAGAATATACAGCAATGTTGATTTTCCACAACCTGATTTTCCGATTAATGAGACAAACTCCCCCTTTTCAACCGAAAATTCAATATTGCTCAGTACTGCGAAAGTACTAGGCTCATGGAAGTATTTTGTAATTTTTTGTGCGTTTACGGCAAACATGATCTGTGGTTTATCCTCTGATGATAGCGACTGGATCGATTTTCGAGGCTTTTCGAGACGGGAAGTAACCGGCAAACAAAGTGGTTATGAAACCGAATACAATTCCAAGTATGTAATGTATTGGTTCATAGTTTACCGGGAATGTTTCCAGCTTGATCATCTCTCTGGCTGGAAAAGGCAGCTGGTCTATTCCATAACTTAACAGCGCTCCGATGAACATCCCTAAAAATGCTCCACTTAAACCGATTATTAAACTTTGCAATAAAAATATAGAAACAATATTGCCTGCTTCAAAGCCGGTTGCTTTTAAAATGGCAATGTCTCTCATTTTGTTCACTACACTCATATTCATGATATTGTAAATGCCAAATCCTGCAACAATGAGCATGGCCGCGGAAACTACGTAAGTGAGTGTATTTCTGATGATTTCTCCTGCTAATATCGAAGCATTGGTTTTTTTCCAGTCCTCGGCAGTGTATCCAAATAATGCCTGAATTTCTTCAGCAATGGCTGTTGATTGATTATAATCGCGAATCCGAATATTTATATCGGTGATGTAATCGGATGGTTTCCCCAAAATTTTCTGTGCTGTATTTAGCCCAACATAGCATCGTGTTTCATCTACACTCGTCATTCCGAAGGCAAAAGTGCCGACCACTTTTAGTAAGAACACACTTCCATTTGGAGCCGTTAAACTAACTCTGTCGCCCACTCCTACATTCAGTTTTAAGGCCAAATTCTCACCCAATAAAATGCCATCTTTATTAGAGCGCATTTTTTCAACCGATCCACTCTCTATTTTTTCATACAATTTATACATAGTATTTTCTCGCTCAATATCAACCCCCATCATAACCCCACCAAATTGCAAAGAACCATTGTTAAAGAAGACTTGTGAGCTCAGTTGTGGAGCTGCATTGGTTACATAAGGCAGCTTTTGAATTTCCTGTAGAATTTGAAACCCGCTACGAATTCTATTTTGATCTGCTTTCGGCTTTTGATGATGCACAAATATTTGAGTTTTACTGGTATCATAAACGCTGGCTGATAGCGGTGTTCTTTTCGTTTTCACCGGATTGTATACATGAATATGTGGCGAACCATCTAAGGCTAAATCCATCAAATAATCATTTACCCCGGTCATGAACGATATCATAACAATAAACATCGAAATGCCAAAGGTTACCCCTAACATGGCTATAATGGTCTGCTTTTTCTTGGATAGCAAATGCACCAAGGCAATCTTCAGCGATAAACGAAACGACTTCATGGCATTAACAATTCATCGGTTTCTAAAATTCCTGTTACTGCTTCAACCCATGACAGATCCTCGGCGCCACGTGAAATTTTTACTTTTTGAATTTCCCCCTCCCGCCGCACATTTACTGAGTCCGAATTACTCACGAATTTTCTAGCAATACACAATACATTTTTTGATTCACGAATAACGATGTTTGCTTCTAAATTTAGTCCGTAAACAGAGGTTTCTAAAGGCGCGGTAAACTCCGCATCAACCCTGAATGATTGTTCTGCCTTACTTAATTTTGGATATATTTTTCGGATTTTTCCCTCTATCGTTTTGCCCGGCAAAGCATCTAATTGAATATACACTTTTTGATCATTTTTAATGCGGTTTAAGTCTGCCTCGTCAACATTCAAACGGGCAATTATTTTCCCGCCTCCAACAAAACCAATAGCTTCATTTTGATGGATGTAATCACCAATTTTTTTATACAGTTCAATCACTTTTCCTTCAATTGCCGCGGTGATAATGCCATCATTCAATAAATTTTGATTTTGCGTAAATCGATTAATAGCGCTGTTTAATTCCAATTGCGTTGTGTTTTTTAGGACTTCAAGCTGTGCCTGCTGTGCATCAGCTTCTCTGGCTGAGGTTTCCGCTTGTAACTGGATTCTCTCCAATTCGGCTTTTGAAACAGCTCCCTCTTTATAGAGTCCACGATATCGTTCTAGTGTTGCGGCGTCGTTTTCCTTTCGCAACCGAGCCGCCTCAGCACGCTCTTCTGCTTGTTTAAGTGCCGGACTGTTAACTCCTGCATTTCTCTTCGCTATGCTAAGCGCCTCAGCAGAAAAAATGGTTTCACTTTCTCGGTTGGGTCCGCTGAGTTTTGCAAGCTGAGTTCCTACACTCACGCTATCTCCCTCTTCAACCATCAATTCGGTGAGGTAGCCCTGAACATTTGAAAAAATGCGGTATTCCGTTTCCGTGTAAACGTTTCCGGAGGCATATACAACTTCCGCGAGGTCTCTGCGAATGGGTTTTTCTGAAGTTTTTTCAGCGGGTCTGCATCCGAAAGCAAGCAATATCACCAAATATGCAGCGGTTTTTAGCCTATTCATGTACTTTGTTTTGCTGGCAAAGGGAAGCAGACTTTTTCACCTATTCAAATACCACACAACGAAGCCGAATATCTCACACCGAAATGAAGGTTTAATGCTTCCGCTTACTTTTGGAGCATGGAAAGCCCAAATCGCAAAGAAGAAATCATCCAATTCGCCGCTCGTTTGTTCAGAGAGCGCGGCTATCAAGCCGTTTCCATGCGCGATCTGGCCGCGGCCATCCATATCAAGGCAGCAAGCCTCTACAATCATTTCAACGGAAAACAATCGATTCTCGAAGCCATTGTAATCCCTACCGCTCAACAGTTTACGCAAGGAATGCTGTCAATTCGTAACGCGAAGCAATCGCCCGTTGAGCAACTGAAATCTGTGATTCAACTGCACATCACCTTAACGCTTCAAAATCCCGACGCCATGGCCTGCCTGAATAACGATTGGATTCATCTCGAAGGAGAGGCTTTTTCGAGTGTTTCCCGCATGCGGGATGACTATGAATTAAGCTTTCGGCAAATCATCCGTGAAGGGATTGAGCAGCAACAATTTGAAGCGATCGATGAGGAAATCGTGCTGTACTCCTTCCTCTCTACGTTACGAACATTGTATCAGTGGTATATTCGCAAAAGACCTGTAAACCAGCAAAATATGAGCAATAACATTGTCCAAGTGCTCATGCAGGGAATCATTCAAAAAGATTGATTTGTAGAAAACATTTTTTCTATCTTTGCGTTATAGACTAACAAGTGTTAGTTTAAGAAAAGCATCTATGTCGAGGTTCTATTCATTAAGAATTGCAGAATTGCGTAAGGAAACAGACGACTGCGCGGTCATCACCTTTGATGTGCCCGACGATTGTCGCGAGGCATTCGCTTACCACCAAGGGCAATACCTCACCCTGAAAGCCAGTATCGATGGTCAGGATGTTCGTCGGTCATACTCGCTTTGTTCCAGTCCGCTCGAAAACAAGTGGACCGTTGCCGTTAAAAAGTTGGATGGAGGCTTATTCTCAACCTTTGCCAATACTCAGTTGCGAAAAGGAGATGTGTTGGAGGTTATGCCTCCCAACGGGAATTTCTTCGTAGAAATAAATCCTGAAAAGGCCAACAATTATGCAGCCTTCGCAGCCGGAAGCGGAATCACGCCGATACTCTCAATTCTCAAAACACATTTAGCCTCCGAGCCAAACAGCAAATTCAAGTTGTTTTACTTGAATAGGAATGTAAAATCCATTTTGTTCAAAGAAGAAATTGAGGCGCTGAAGAACCGCTATTTCGACCGTCTTGAAGTCTTTTATTTCCTCACCAAAGAATTTCGCGATATTCCACTCTTTAATGGTCGTTTTACCGAAGAAAAACTGGATACCATCTGTTCGCGGATAGTTGATGTTTCTAAGACTGAAGCTGCATTTATTTGCGGACCGGAATCCATGATTTTCATGGTGCGTGATGCCTTGGAAAAAGCCGGAATGCAAAAACATAAAATTCATTTCGAATTGTTTAATACATCCGGAGCGAAGAATTCTGAGGCTGCGAAGAAAATTGCCGAAAAGCAAGTTGAAGGAACCGATATTACCATAATCGATGGGGGTAAGGAGTTCCATTTTACCATGTCGAAAGAGTTCGACAATATTCTTGATGCAGCTTTATCGGCTGGCGCCGACCTTCCGTTTGCCTGTAAAGGCGGTGTTTGCAGCACCTGTCGTTGTAAGGTGGTAGAAGGCACTGCGGAAATGAAAATAAATTATGCGTTGGAAGAGGCCGATGTTGCCCGAAATTTTGTGCTGAGCTGCCAGGCTGTACCAACATCCAATAAATTGGTGGTCGATTTTGATGTCTAACAAAAAATAAATCCGAAAATCATGTCTGAAATGGAGATTAAATCGCTGGAAGAACGCTTCAACCAGCGTATTGCAAACGATGAGAAGATTGAGGCGAAAGATTGGATGCCGGAGAAATACCGTAAAACCCATATTCGACAAATCTCTCAGCATGCGCACAGTGAAATTGTGGGGATGCTTCCGGAAGGGAATTGGATTACTCGTTGTCCAACGCTGCGCCGAAAAGTAGCCCTGTTGGCTAAGGTGCAAGACGAAGGTGGTCACGGGCTTTATCTATATAGCGCTGCCGAAACACTTGGAATTTCCCGCGAAGAACTCATTGAGCAATTGCTTTCTGGTGAAGCCAAATATTCCTCCATCTTTAATTATCCGGCTTTAACTTGGGCAGATATGGGAGCCATCGGTTGGCTGGTTGACGGAGCCGCCATCATGAATCAGGTGGCTTTGATTAACACTTCGTATGGACCTTATTCCCGCGCTATGATTCGGATTTGTAAGGAGGAGAGTTTTCATCAACGCCAGGGCTACGAAATTATGATGGCCTTGATGAACGGAACCCAGGACCAACGCGATATGGCCCAAGACGCATTAAACCGCTGGTGGTGGCCTTCATTAATGATGTTTGGTCCTCGTGATGCCGAATCACCAAACACAGAACAAAGCATGCGTTGGAAGCTCAAACGAAAAACAAACGATGAACTCCGCCAGGCCTTTGTTGACCAAACAGTACCTCAGGCTGAATTGATTGGATTGCGCATTCCCGACGATAAACTCAAATGGAATGAAGACCGCAAGCATTACGATTTCGGAGATATCGACTGGGAAGAGTTTTGGCAAGTTGTAAATGGCCACGGTCCTTGTAATAAGCAACGACTCGAGGCTCGTAGAAAAGCACACGAAGAAGGCGCATGGGTTCGCGATGCGGCAATGGCATACGCCGAAAAACAATCCAACAAACCGTTGCGTGTAGCAGTTTAACGTACATTAAATACAACAACAATGAAAGATTGGCCCCTTTGGGAAGTATTTATCCGCAGCAAGAATGGTCTTGAACACCGTCATTGCGGAAGCCTTCACGCTGCTGATGCACAAATGGCATTGGAAAATGCACGCGATGTTTACACCAGACGCAGCGAAGGTGTGAGCATTTGGGTGGTTCCCTCCGCAATGATTACGGCTTCGCAGCCCGAAGAAAGTGCCGAATTGTTCGATCCGGCCGCCGACAAAGCCTACCGCCATCCAACGTTCTACGTTTTACCCGACGAACTTAAGCACATGTAATAATTAGCCGATGAGCAAAGCATTAATTCAATATATCTGCACGGTTGCCGACAATAATTTAATTCTCGGTCAACGTCTCGGTGAACTCTGTGGGCACGGCCCGAATATCGAAACCGATATAGCACTGACCAATATTGGCCTGGATTTATTTGGGCAGGTAAGGAGTTATTTTCAATACGCCGCAAAATTAGAAGGCGGAAATTCATCCGAAGATACCTTTGCCTTTCTCCGCAAGGAAAATGAGTATAAAAACGTATTGCTGGTAGAACAACCCAATACAGACTTTGCATACACTATTTTGCGTCAATTTCTGTATGATGTTTACCATATCCGCTTTATGGAACATTTGCAGCAAAGCAACGACGAAACCTTAGCGGCCATTGCGGCTAAAGGAGTTAAAGAAGTAGCCTACCATGCCCGCTTTTCTGCCGATTGGGTTCGCCGATTGGGCGATGGAACTAAAGAAAGCCATCGTCGCGCACAACAAGCTTTAGACGATTTGTATACCTATACCGATGAGCTTTTTCATCATAACGAATCAGAGCTCAATCTGGTAAATGAAGGAATTGCCGTTAATACTGCACAGTTTAAATCTGATTATTACCAAACAATACATGCAGTATTTTCCGAAGCAACCTTGCAAGTTCCCGATCAAAAGTATTTTCTAAAAGGAGGGAAAAAAGGAATCCACAGCGAACACATGGGTTACATCCTTACGGAAATGCAGTATATGCAAAGAACATATCCCAATATGCAATGGTAATTAAACTCGAAAATCAGGATATAGATTCTCGCTTGTTGCCTTTACTGGACGCAGTGAATGACCCTGAAATTCCGGTATTATCAGTTGTACAAATGGGCGTTGTTCGTTCGGCATATTTTACCGCCGAGAATCAGGCCATCGTTAAAATTACACCCACTTACAGTGGCTGCCCGGCGATGGATACAATGGCTGTCGACATTAGACATGCGCTTGAAAAGGCCGGCATTCGTGCTGATGTTGAGTTGGTATTGTCGCCGGCATGGTCTACCGATTGGATAACACCTCAGGCACGCCAAAAATTGGAAGATTACGGAATTGCGCCTCCACTTTCGGCCGAGGCCGATAAAGCCGTGCTTTTGGGACAAGCAAAAATTGTCGCGTGTCCGCAATGTAAAAGCAAAAACACACGATTAATCTCCCAATTTGGCTCCACGGCCTGCAAGGCTCTTTTTCGTTGTGACGACTGCTTGGAGCCCTTTGATTACTTTAAGTGTTTGAAGTAAAATCTGCTTTTATTTTCCTTTGTAGTGACGTTGATTTCTGTAATTTGCAGCACAATCTGCATGTATGGAATTCATTCAAACTTCGATAAATCAATCTGTTGGAATTATCCGTTTAAACCGGCCCGACGTATTTAATTCCTTCAACCGCGCTATGGCCTTAGAATGTCAGCGTGCGCTGGATGACTTTTCCGGCAATCCTGAAGTTCGCTGTATTGTGATAACCGGCAACGGTAAGGCATTTTGTGCGGGGCAAGATCTGAAAGAGGTTACGACACCCGAATTGCACCCCGGCTTTTTGGCCATCCTCGAAGAACATTACAACCCAATTATCCAACGAATCCGACGAATTCCAAAACCTATTCTGGCCGCAGTGAACGGAGTTGCAGCAGGTGCCGGGGCAAATATCGCTTTAGCCTGCGACATCGTTGTGGCCTCTGAACAAGCAGCATTTATACAGGCTTTTAGTAAAATTGGACTTGTACCCGACAGCGGAGGAACCTTTTTTCTCCCTCGACTGATTGGTTTCCAAAAAGCAAGTGCATTGTGCCTTTTGGGCGATAAAGTCAGCGCTGCGGATGCTGAGAAAATGGGAATGATTTACAAAGTATTTAGTCCCGAAAATTTTGAGGAAGAATATTTGAAAATGGCTTTAATATTGGCACAAATGCCCACAAAAGCACTAGGATTGACCAAGCAATTGTTGAATGAAAGTTTAACAAATACCTTAGAGGAGCAACTACAGAGCGAAAGCGATTTTCAAATAGAAGCCAGTCAATCGTACGATTATCAGGAAGGTGTAAATGCCTTTATTGAGAAGCGCAAACCGGAGTTCAAAGGCCAATAATTCTGAATCCCCTAACGATGGAAATTAAACAGGTTGCTGTAATTGGAGCCGGAACCATGGGAAGTGGAATTGCTCAGGTAGCCGCTACCGCGGGATGCAATGTGCTGCTGTATGACGCTTTTCCGCAAGCCTTGGAGCGCGCCTCCATGCAATTGAGAAATACCTTTTCTAAATTGGTGGAAAAAGGAAAATATTCTTCATCTGAAGCCCAAACAATTTTAAATCGAATCACATTCATCAATGCCCTCAATAGCTTAAAAAATGTTGAATTGATCATTGAAGCTATCATTGAGAATCTCGAAGTAAAACGTAAGCTGTTTGAAGAGTTAGAAACCATAGTTACTCCGCATTGTATCCTGGCTTCTAACACCAGCTCTCTGTCTATGGCTTCCATTGCAGCTTCCGTAAAATCATCGGGTCGGGTTGTGGGTATTCACTTTTTCAATCCTGCGCCACTCATGGCTTTGGTCGAAGTCATCCCGGCAGTACAAACACGGCCTGAAATACTTGAATTAGCCGTGAATACTATTCAATCCTGGAAGAAAACGGTGGCTGTAGCCAAAGACACTCCAGGATTTATCGTAAACCGCGTGGCACGTCCATTTTATTCAGAAGCATTGCGGATTTATGAGGAAGGAATTGCCGATTTCTCCACGATCGATCACGCTATGAAATCGCTCGGTGGCTTTAAAATGGGGCCATTCGAATTGATGGATTTTATCGGCAATGACGTGAATTACGCCGTTACTGAATCCGTGTTTTCTGCTTTCTATTTTGACCCGCGCTACAAACCGGCATTCACCCAGAAACGTTTAACCGAAGCCGGATTTCTTGGACGTAAGTCCGGACGCGGATATTACAACTATGCGGAAGGTGAAGTAAGACAGGAACCGCTGCACGACGAGGCCCTACTTAAATATATTTTCAATCGAATTTTGGTCATGCTCATTAACGAAGCCGCCGATGCGTGCCATCTGGGCGTAGCCTCAGCCCACGACATTGATCAGGCTATGCAAAAAGGCGTGAATTACCCGAAAGGGCTTTTGGCCTGGGCCGACGAACTGGGTGTCGAGTACTGTGTGCACGAATTGGATGCATTGTATCAAGAGTACCACGAAGACCGGTATCGGTGCTCCGTTTTGTTGAGAAAGCTGGCCCGTAATCATCAACGCTTTTTCTCCTGATGAATCCTACACAAATCGTTGAAAAGATGATGCAACACGATGCATTCAGCCAATGGTTGGGGATTCGTGTATTAGAAGCAGGCGCCGGAAAATCAGTACTCGAGATGGAGATTCGTCCCGAAATGCTCAATGGTTTTGGAATAGCGCATGGAGCAATTACCTACGCTTTGGCCGACAGTGCATTGGCTTTTGCAGCGAACGGTCATGGCCGCCATTCGGTAAGTGTAGATACCTCCATTCATCACCTCGAGCCATTAAAACCAGGTGATATTATTCGAGCCCTAGCCCGCGAAGACGCGCTCAAAAACCGCTTTGGGTTCTACAGTATCGATATCTTCAAAAGCGAAACATTGGTGGCTCAATTTCGCGGAACGGTTTACCGAACAGAGAAAAATTGGGAATAGTTTGCTTGCCATAGAAACCACACTGTTAAGGCGAGAATAAAGTGCATGGTGTATAAATTAAAATCATAAGATTTTCTTTCTTTTTCAGTTTTGATTATATTTGATACGAAATTCATCAAATATATATCATTATGAGTTTGAAGCGTATACTTCTCGGTTTGGTTTTTATAGGTTTTAAAATTTCATTGATCGGTCAAGGATTGAATGTTGAATTGGGCTTTAACAATCAAATAGGTCAAACGGCTTCTCAAGTGTTGAATTATGGGGGCTACACCTATTTTACCCGATACGAAATTCCAATCCTGTCTACTACAAATAAACATATCTTGGCAAAACATGATACTTCTGGCATGTTGCTGTGGGAGAAAGAATACGAGATAAACGCAGAAATTATAGGATATGGAGGAATGCTTAGAACACAAACACTACACATGCATGCGGATTCTTCGGGTATTTATGTGCTTACTTATTCATTGCCCGATTGTGACGTAATGCTACCAACCGCAATTATTATTGAAAAATATAGTCATGAAGGTTTGCAATTGTGGATGTATTCTGATGTTTATGAAAGCAATGAAATTCTACCCTTTAGTTTAGACTCCGTTTCTGCATTCTCTTTAGGATTGGACAATAGATTGAACATAGGCTTAACAACCAATTCCGGTATTGAGATTCTTTCACTCCATAAATTTGATGGTGCATTTATTTCTTCTGTTATTGCCAATTTAGAAGAAATTAATTCTTTGGTTGGTTTAGAAAATGATGCTTTTTTGGTGGTTGAAAATGATAAGTTAAAGCAAGTAGATACATCGGGTAACGTGCTTTTTGAAAATACATTTAACAATCCCCTAAAATATTTGTCGGTTCATAATAATCAATTTTATTTTATTTCAGGCGATTCGATTGTGGTTTTGGATTCATCTTTCAGTAATACTGTTTACACTACTTTACCCAATAGTCATTCTCCCCAAAAAATAAAGATTATCAATGACCAAATCTTTATATCAGCTAGCGATGGTAGCAATACATTTATTTATTCCATGCAGTCCACCTCTGAGTTTCAATTACTTCATTCAATTCCGCATTCCGTCAACTTGAATGATTTTCTATCAATATCATTCGATCATTTGTATGACTTTGATCAATATCATGTCACATTTGTTGAGCCCTATGCGTTAACGGAATTTTCATCAATCCGTTATCTCGACTATTCGTTCAATAATAATGAACAATTTGAGCGATTTGGAACGGATGCCGGGATTGTCGATATTGAGATAATTAACACCAGAGTAACATACTTCGAAGAGACTTTTGTAATGAGTATTTGGGTAGATGCTAAAGTATGTGTTCAGAATTTTGGTGATAATCCAATTCAGCGAATTCGAATTAACGATTTTCATTCAGCAAGTGTTTGGTGTTATTTTAATGCTTACTCTGAAGAATTTCTCGATTTGAACATTTTACCTGGTGATACAGCGTGGATTTTTTGCTCTAATTTATACACCTCCAGTTCATTCTATTCAACATCATCGAATGGGAACCCATTAAACCGTGAAATCTGTGCTTACACCTCACACCCAAACAACATTGTAGATTTAAATGTTTCAAATGACGAAGGCTGTAAAAATCAATTTTTGGGCTTTCTTAGCTTAATCAATCCAAATGATATCGAAAAGTCGCGAAAAATATTAAAGATCGTTGATATATTGGGACGAGAAGCCAGACCATCTCAGGGAAAACTTCTATTCTATGTGTATGACGATGGCCACGTACAAAAAATTATTCATACTGAATAGTTTTTACTTTAATCACTTCCCATTGCATCGCAAATTCTCATTGAAGCAAGGCAATTAAAAGGTAAGAAGCTCGACTATTGAGAGGGGAGAATGCTGAGCTATAGATTGCAATCGAAGAACTGAACTCAACTAGGCAAATAGTGTTTCGGAGACTAACGAAACATTGAGCATTGCATTTTCAGCGATGCAAGGATTTTGAAAGCCAAGCTTTATCTTGTTGATCAAAGGCTTAAAGTATTATAAACTAAGTGATAGACTGTCTTCAAGGAAACCTCAAGTTAATTTAAATCGCTTACTATTTTTCTTCCTACTTTTGCCGCCCGGTCAAGTCATTTTTAAATACCGGATTTCAAATGGAAGCATATCTCATCGACGGCATTCGCACTCCAATAGGTTCATATCAAGGTAGTTTAGCCTCAGTTCGGGCCGATGATTTAGCCGCACTGGTTATTCAAAAATTGTTGGAGAGAAACCCCAATTTGCCTCAGACCGCTATCGATGATGTGATTTTAGGCTGTGCCAACCAGGCCGGCGACGATAACCGAAATGTGGCCCGAATGGCCTTGCTGCTCGCCGGAGTGCCGTTTACAGTGCCCGGCGAAACCGTAAATCGACTTTGTGCATCCGGACTTGCTGCGATTATCAACGCATCCAATGCAATAAAAGCCGGAAATGGCGATGTTTTTTTAGCCGGTGGTGTGGAAAATATGACCCGCGGACCCATGGTTATTTCCAAGCCCAGCGCGGCTTATGGCACCGATGCCAAAATGTATGATTCCAGTTTTGGTTGGCGCTTTATCAATCCCAAAATGCAAAGTCTTTTTGGCACCGATGCGATGGGCGAAACTGCCGAAAATCTGGTTGATATTCACCAAATTTCAAGAGAAGATCAGGATAAATTCGCGCTCTGGTCGCAACAAAAAGCCGCTGCAGCACAGCAATCCGGACGATTGGCGCAAGAAATCACGCCCGCTTCTATTCCGCAACGCAAAGGTGATCCCATCATTTTTGCGGCCGATGAATTCATGAAACCCACTACAAGCTTAGAAGGTCTTTCCAAGCTTCGTCCGGCTTTCCGCAAAGAAGGTACCGTAACGGCGGGTAACGCCTCCGGCTTAAACGATGGTGCTGCGGTAACCCTTGTTGCCTCTGAAGGTGCAGTGCAGTTGTATGGGCTCAAACCTTTGGCCCGTATCGTTTCCAGCGCTGTTGTAGGTGTTGAGCCGCGCATTATGGGCATTGGTCCGGTCGAAGCCTCAAACCGCGCTCTTTCACGAGCCGGATTAACCATGGCCGATATGGATATCATCGAGCTTAATGAAGCATTTGCCGCGCAAGTATTGGCTTGTACGCGTTCCTGGGGCTTGGCCGATAACGATCCTCGCATCAATCCAAATGGTGGAAGCATCGCCATCGGGCACCCACTCGGCGTTACCGGAGCCCGCATCGCGTGGTCGGCAGCCTTAGAATTGCAGCGCCAAAATAAGCGCTATGCCTTGGTAACCCTGTGCATTGGCGTGGGACAAGGCTACGCCGCCATACTTGAGCGCGTTTAATTCCCAATTTCCGTTAAATCAATTTTTCTTTTGATTTATTTTTTGGGCGTGCCCCTTCGGGTCGGGCTTTTCGTTTCAAGCCCTTTCGGCTTCGCCTTCAGGGGCTTTCCACTCCAATCCCTCACGCAAACCCACAATTTCCTTAGAATTTAATCCAACGCTCATAGAACCGCTTTTCCCCATTCAACAAAACCTCGATAAAATAACAGCCCTTTGCTAAATCACTGCAGTTAATCGGATTCATCAAGTCTTGATTTTCGAATGTTCTGATTATTCTGCCTTCGAGATCTAAAATACGCACTTGTTTACTGAATTGGTTCCATTCTTTTTTCCATCCAATATTGATAATTCCTGTTGATGGATTAGGGAAAATTTCAATTCTTTCCTGGATCACGGAATTGGCCGATAATGGCAAAGGGTAAATCGAGTAACGGTGCACCGGGGTGTAAATCGGCTCGTTAAAATCGAAATAAATTGCAGCCTGATTGTCTATGTTATACGAAATTGGATTGTTGGGTTTTTGTTTGATTTTAAATTCAACAAAACCGATACTTTCCGCTTCATTAGCCTCCTGTGGAAGAAGGTTAATATTGTTAAAGAGAAATCTTGCCCGATTTTCATCCAAATAAAATGTGTAAGGATGACTCGATGCTCCGGGAATGATAGTGTAAGGGTCTAAATAGCTTGTCAATGTATCTCTTATCAACACCGTAAATGCGGTATCGCTGCCTGTATTCTGGAAGCGAATTCGATAATTGATAGTTTGCTCCGGTTCTATTCGGTTTAATTCACCCAAACCGGCAGGAAAGCCCAATTTATCGTTTGGATCATAGGCGCCAATCACAGCCCCACAACCATGGTCTTTATCTAAAGAATAAAAATGGACTAGTGTATCATTTGAAGACAAACCTTCACTATTTCCCACCTCTAGATTTTCAGTATTTCCGAATAAATCTAAAAGCGTGGCTGTAATAAATGGCGAAAAAACACTAATTTGAGTGGTTTCATTAGTATTCAGTTGAATACCATGATTTCCAGCGATTTCTTGGAATTCAGTGTCCAGTGGATTAATGTTGTATACGTTAAGCAAATATGTATTTGCCATGTTAGCATTACCAATATTCTCAACGATTACTTTATTGTGTAATGTATCAATGCGCATTGATAATTTTAGTTCATTGTTAATTGTATCCTGACATGAATTTGGGGTAGTCATTTCAGCATCAACACAAAGTATTGTATTTAATTCAATTTCGCATTGCACTGTATCTAATACGTGAACAATAAATTCCTGAAAAGGATCTAGAGCCGGTGGGTGAAACAAGTATTCATTATTTCCCAAGCTTTCGAATGCTACGTTCGATGATAATGGATAGAAGTATTCATTTGGATAAGTTAATTTGAAATCATTGCTGCCAGGATTCAAGCTTCCTGAATTTTTTATTCTAACATGATTGTATGCCGAGAAGCAACGCCTATAAATGATTGGAATATATTCAATTTCAAATTGGGTACATAGTTCAGCATATGTAAATGAGAAGTTTAGCTGATCAAAAATCACATTCTCAGCATTTGGTGGGAATGAAATTGCCTGTGTTAATGGGGAACATCCTTCCACGAAAGGAAATTCTATTTGTTCAATTTTAACTTCTGTCGGTGGATTTATTGCTGGAACTAACATTTTATAATTACCATTGGGCTGTGAATAACCTACACCCGCCGGTTGATTATTAGCATTGTATGCTCTAACAAAAATATCAGAAGCCGGTAATTCAATGTTATCTGTGCAATCGTTGTTGGAGTCATAAAAAACAGTTCCTATGATTTCATTGAATGGGCCAAATTCAGCCGTAGTTCCTGCGAAATCAATTTGATATGGAGAAAGATTGCCGGAAAAGTTGTTTACTAATATCGCATAGATATGATTTTCTTGAACTTGTATTGCCGGTTCATCTTGGGGATTGCTCCCATTATTAGGTCCGGTCGCTGAGGTAGGGAAGGTGCTTCCGCTAAAGTTGCAGCTTAATTCAATTGATGGGTCATTATAAATTGCATCGCATCCACCGTTGCTAATATCATAAACCGCCCAATCAAAGTCGGCACTGTTGGATTCCGGAATAATCGTAAACGAAACCAAACCTGCATAGTTTACATAAAACTGAAACCAAGCGCTATTAGTCTCTCCATTATTTAAACAGGATGTCATAGGATTTACTTCATTCGGAATCAAGCCCTGGCCTAGCGAACTGTTGTAAGTAATCGTTTGCCAATTCACCAAAGGAAGTGCATCAATGCAGTCTTTGCCCCCTTCAATTTGACTTTTTGCCGTGTAATGCACACAAATCCAAAGTGCGGCAGTAATAAGAAACCTAATGGATGTATTCATAATGGATTTGGATTAAGTGTCAAACCTAAAAAACATAATTCATGTACACAAGTTAAATTTTATATACTCATCTTTCCTGTCGAATCCATAGCAACATAATCCTCATAATGGTATCGAATTCTGCTAAATTGCGGTTTGATATTTCCCAAGTATCAAATCTTTAAAATTTTCAAAATCAAACCTTTACTGTGAAAATCCAAAACTATATTCTTGGTCAGTGGATCGATGGCGCCGGCGATGGCACCCCTTTATTTGATTCGGTTACCGGTGAGCTCATTGGTCATGCCGGAACGGAAGGACTTGACTTTGCGGCCATCCTGCATTATGGTCGAACCAAAGGTGGAGAAAAACTGCGTAAAATGACCTTTCAGGAACGCGGCAATATGCTTAAAGCTTTGGCGCTGTATCTCACAAAGCGGAAAGAACAGTTCTACGAAGTTAGCTACCGAACTGGTGCCACGCGCACCGATAGCTGGATTGATATCGAAGGTGGGTTCGGGAATTTGTTTGCCAACGCCTCACTTCGAAAACTCTTTCCTAACCAAAATTATCACGTCGAAGGTGAACCAATCGACCTTTCCCGCGGTGGACGATTCATGGCGCACCATATTTTAGTACCCAAGCTGGGCGTTGCCGTGCACATCAATGCCTTTAACTTTCCGGTTTGGGGCATGTTGGAAAAGTGTGCCGTAAACTGGATGGCCGGAGTGCCTGCCATTGTTAAACCTGCAACCTCTACTTCATACCTCGCTGAGGCTGTAGTGCGCGAAATCATCGCCTCTAAAATTCTTCCCGAAGGCGCACTCCAATTGATTTGTGGCTCAGCAGGCGATTTGCTTAGCCATCTCGAAAATCAGGATGTGGTTACCTTTACCGGAAGCGCCTCCACCGGACAAAAATTGCGGGCTCATCCGCGCATCATCTCAGAGTCGGTTCCATTTAATATGGAAGCTGATTCGCTCAATGCCTCCATTCTCGGACTCGATGCAGTGCCCGGAACACCCGAATTCGATTTGTTCGTTTCTCAGGCCAGAAGCGAAATAACCGTTAAGGCCGGGCAAAAATGTACGGCCATCCGCCGCCTGATTGTACCTGAAGATCGCGTTGAAGCGGTAGAAAAAGCACTTGCCAAAGCACTCGACAAAGTAAGCATTGGCGACCCGCGCATCAAGGAAGTGCGGATGGGTTCATTGGTGAGCAAAGAGCAGGTTCGTGAAGTGAAAGCGCGCATTGCTGAAATTGCCCAAACGGCCCAAATCGTTTACGGAAATCCCGAAGTGGTGAGCCTTACCGGCGCCGATTCGGAGCGTGGAGCTTTTATCGCTCCGGTATTGCTTCGGGAAGAGAAGCCCTTCGAAAACCTTACTGTTCACGAGGCCGAAGCCTTTGGTCCGGTTTCTACCATTATGCCTTACAAAACCACCGACGAAGCCATTGAGCTTGCCCGCATGGGTAAAGGTTCGCTGGTGTCGTCGATTGTAACCTTCGACGATAATATCGCCCGCGATTATGTTGTAGGTTCGGCCACACACCATGGTCGAATCCTGGTGTTGAACCGCGAGAATGCCAAACAAAGCACCGGTCATGGTTCGCCTTTACCCATGTTGGTGCACGGCGGTC
Organism: Bacteroidota bacterium; assembly: GCA_027483445.1. Taxonomy (GTDB): domain Bacteria; phylum Bacteroidota; class Bacteroidia; order M30B66; family M30B66; genus CAMCXT01. The sequence goes on from JAIXUS010000064.1 coordinate 64,782, forward strand.
CGGGACGTGCCGGTGGTGGCGAGGAGATGGGCGGTGTACGCGGAATCAAGCATTATATGCAACGCTGCGCCGTGCAGGGTAGTCCAACTACGCTCACCGAAGTGACCGGGATTTATCAGCCCAACGCAGCGTACAAAGAGGCCGAACAGCACCCGTTCCAGTATTATTGGAACGATATCAAGCCGGGTATGTCGCTGAAAACCCACAAACGCACAGTTACCGACACCGACATCATCAACTTCGCCAATGTTACCTGGGATCATTTTTATGCCCATACCGACCTAACCTCGCTAAAAGGAAGCATTTTCGAAAAACGCACGGCACACGGATACTTCATTTTAGCAGCTGCAGCAGGCTTGTTCGTATGGCCCAACAAAGGTCCGGTGGCCGCCAATTATGGCTTGGAGGAGTGCCGGTTTATTCGCCCGATTTACCACAACGACACAATTTACGTGCGTTTAACCTGCAAGCAAAAGATAGAGAGAGACTCGGTCGGCAAGGAAATTCCTTGTGGCATTGTAAAATGGTTTGTCGAAGTGTTCGACCAGAGCGACGAATTGGTGGCCGTGGCAACCATTTTAACAATGGTTCAGAAACGCTCGCCCTTTGTGCAAATTAACCGTGGTAACATTGAGGAGTATCTAAATTTACTGACCGAGGATTTAAAGCCTAATTGGGGTTTGATGACAACACAGCACATGATCGAGCATTTGGAAATGAGCTTCAGGATTGCGGGCGGTGAAATTCAACATTTCGAGGTAGCCACTGCGCCGGAGCATTTGCCCAAAGCGGTTGAGATGGTTTACAACCACAAACCCATGCCTAAAGAATACCCACATCCTTTATTGCAGAAGGGAAGTTTGGAACCATTAAAGCATCCTGATTTAAATACGGCAAAATCAAAAATGTTAGAGGCTTGGGATGCCTTTGAGGCTTATTTCAAGGCCAATCCCGAAGCCAAAACAAAAAATGCAGTTTTCGGGGAGCTTGAAAAATTGGAGTGGGATTTAATGAATGTGAAGCATTTGAACCATCATTTTAATCAGTTCGGGATTTTGTAGTAGGGCATTTCGGGGTTACCGAGCTTAGAAGTTTGATAAAAATGCGCCAGCGGGTGAAGCGGATACCCCGCAAGACAGAGCGAGTGTGGGAACGAGAGCGGGCGAGCGAAAGGCTGAGGAGTAGCAGCGTAACACGCGGTGCCCGGCCCTGCAGCTCAACCATACCGTGATGTACAGCGAGGCAGGCGCCCCAGGTAAAAAATCGTATAGACAACCAACATTACATATTTTTTCGCCCATTGTTATGTTGGGATTGAGGCTGGTTTACAAGATGATATTTTGATTAATGACTCCTGGGCCAAATTATTTATGTTTGTTATCTTTGCTTTACCAATGAAAAATCGCCTGCGATTATGACAGCTCCTTATGTGACGGAATCTATACTGGATGGCATTGCCACCGTTGAGTTTTTCCACCCTGAACAGAACTCGCTTCCGGGCTCAGTGCTTCGTGAATTGGCCGAAACCATTACCCGTGTTGGGCAATCGGAAGTGGTCAAAGTAATCATTCTCCGCAGTGGCGGCGATCGCACATTCTGCGCAGGAGCTTCGTTTAAGGAACTCATTCAGATTAATGATGCAGAAACCGGGCGCGTCTTTTTTTCGGGCTTCGCCAATGTGATTAACGCCATGCGTAAGTGTCCCAAGTTTATTCTCGGGCGCGTTCAGGGTAAAGCTGTTGGCGGCGGTGTTGGCCTCGCAGCGGCAACAGATTACTGCTTTGCCACGCGTTTTGCAGCCATCAAACTGTCGGAACTCAATGTAGGCATTGGCCCTTTTGTGGTGAGTCCGGCCATTGAACGAAAGATAGGTGTTTCGGCCACTTCGCAGATTGCCATCGATGCCAATAGCTTTTACGAAGCCGAGTGGGCGCTTCATAAAGGTTTGTATACCAAGCTTTTCGATGATCTTGAAAGCATGGACCTGGCCGTTGAAGCTTTTGCCCGCCAATTGTGCACCTACAACCCCGAAGCGATGATGGAAATGAAGCGTGTATTTTGGCGTGGAACCGACGATTGGGACACTCTATTGCTTGAAAGAGCAGCAATATCAGGTCGTTTGGTGCTTTCAGAGTTCACCAAAAACACACTCGCGAAGTTTAAAACTCCGGCATAGGCGATGGTGTATTCGTTTAACGGCTTTATTCCGGTAGTTCACGAAAGTAGCTTCATCCATCCACAAGCGGCGGTAACGGGCAATGTGATTATTGGAGCCAATGTATATGTTGGTCCGGGTGCAGCCATTCGTGGCGACTGGGGCGAGATTGTGATTGAGGATGGCTGTAACGTGCAGGAAAACTGCACCATTCATATGTTTCCCGGAAAATCAATCCGGCTCAAAGAGTCGGCACACATTGGTCATGGGGCCATAATTCATGGGGCCAACATTGGCGCTAATTGTTTGGTGGGCATGAATGCTGTGCTTATGGACGATGTTGAGCTTGGCGACGAGTGCATTGTGGGCGCCCTGGCCTTTCTGAAGTCGGGTATGGTTGTGCCTCCGCGTAAATTGCTTGTGGGCAATCCGGCTCAGATTATCCGCGAAGTGAGCGACGATATGATTGCGTGGAAAACCCGCGGAACCGAACTGTATCAGCAGCTTCCGGCGCAGTGTTACGAATCACTTCGTGCAGTTGAGCCGCTTCGCGAAATCCCGGCCAATAGGCCTAAACAACAAACCAATTACTTCCCTTTTCACCAGGATCGGTCTAGGTCGGATTCCTGACGAAATCCCAATCAAACTTTATGGAAACCATCACCATCACACCAGTTAGCCAAAGCCGAATTCACGATATCGATGTGAATCGTGTTTCAATGGGCACCAGTTTCAGCGATCACATGTTTGTGTGCGACTACGCAAATGGACAGTGGCAGAACCCTCGTATTGAGCCACTTGCGCCAATTTCGACCCATCCATCGGCAATGGCTTTGCATTACGGGCAGGCCATTTTCGAAGGGTTAAAAGCCTATGTTGGTAAAGATGGGACTCCTGTGCTTTTTCGTCCGCAAGAAAATGCGAAACGCTTGAATCACAGTGCGGAGCGGATGGGAATGCCGGCTTTTCCCGAGGATTTATTTGTGGAGGCCCTTCAGAAATTGGTCGATTTAGACCGAAATTGGGTGCCTACGGCTGATGGCAGTTCGCTTTACCTCAGGCCATTTATGTATGCCGACGAGGCGTTTACCGGTATGCGAGCGGCGACGCACTACAAGTTCATCATTTTCGCCACACCGGCGGGCCCCTATTTCAGCAGGCGAATTCGTCTTTTCGCTGAAACGCAGTACATCCGTGCCGCGCAAGGTGGAACCGGCGAAGCAAAGGCTGCCGGAAATTATGCGGCCGCTATTTTACCCACCGAAAAGGCTAAGTCGCGGGGTTACGACCAGGTTTTATGGCTCGACGCCCACGACTTTGAATATATTCTGGAAGTGGGAACGATGAACATTTTCTTCAAGGTTAATGGAGAGTTCATCACGCCGTCTCTGGATGGATCGGTGCTTGCCGGAGTAACCCGCAGTTCGGTGATGACCTTGTTGCGCGCCATGGGCTTTTCGGTTACCGAGCGTCCCGTCTCAATGAAGGAGATTCGCGAAGCTGCAGCTAACGGAACCCTCGAAGAGGCCTTTGGAACCGGCACTGCTGTTGGAATTGCTTTGATTGATGAAATTGGGTATCAGGATACACACATTGCTTTACCAGCTGGAAATCCGGTGGGTGAGGAGGTGAATCGCAGGTTAAATGCCATCAAGACCCAAAAAGAGGTCGACCCTTTTGGGTGGGTACTTCCTGTGAATGTGCCTGTATATCAATAACGTTCAGAGGGCGGCTCAATAGAGAAAACCGAAAAGCCAAAGCGGAATGCGGTTTAAGTGGCCAATTTCGAGCTCGTCGGCTACCACAAAGCCGTTCGGTGCCTTTTGAAGCTGTTTGGCTGTTTTGCTTCTGCCTCCAAGTTCGAATTGCCAACGACGACTCACCAGAAAGTCTCCATCGGTGATGAATTCGATTTGGTGGCGATAGCCTAACTGATTGAGGAAGAAGCATTCTCTAACGTGACCTATGTTGGGTGGACTAAGATTTAGGCTGAAATAAAAGTTGGGGTTGTCGAGGTATATTTTGTCGGGCTTTTGCAGGCGGGTAATGCCTTTCACATCTTTGTAAAGGTTGCGGGTAAGGCCGGCTTCGTTGAGGTACAGCAAGTAACTGATGAGCGTATTTCTGTTGATGCCAATGCGTTCGCTCAGTTTGGACACATTTGGAATGAAGGGCGCCGACTCTGCAATAATTTGCAGTAACTGTTTGATTTTATGGATATAGGATGTTTCGAGGTTGCGCAGCAGGGGAAGCTCTATGTGGAGCATCATGGAGATGATTTCATCGAGGCGGCTTGTATACAAGTGGACAGACTCTCTGTAGAAGGGAAAGTAGCCGTGTTCGAGGTAGGCGCGGAAATGCTCTAAGGGTTTGATTTGTTGGGTAATATTGCTGGCCAGCTCGTGGTGATTCAGGAGGAGTTGATCAAGCGTGACGGCCGAAAACTCTGTTCCGGCTTCAAGGGCCAGGTATTCTCGAAAGGAGAGCCCTTGCATAGTGTAGCTGATGGCTCGGCGGCTTAAGTCGGCCCGGGCATTGAGAATTTCAAGCAGCGAAGAGCCCGTAAAAACTACCTTGAGTTCGGGCAAATCGTCGTAGATGTTTTTGAGCTCTTGTGCCCAGTTAGGGTATTTGTGGACTTCATCGAGAAAAAGGGTGTGACCACCCTGTTTCATGAAGGCTTCGGCAAGGTCGACGAGGGTATTGCTGCTAAACCAGATGTTGTCGCAACTGGCGTAGAGGGCCTTGTTGGGAAGAAGCTCGAGTTGTTGAAGCCGTTGTAGCATGAGTGTGGTTTTTCCTACACCTCGCGCGCCTTTAATTCCGATTAGTCGCTGGTTCCAGTCGATTTCGCCCATGAGCGAGCGGGTGATTGCTGCTCTGGCATGGCCCAATTTCCGGGCCGATTTCTCAAATAGGCTATCCAGATCTATCATAATTGCTTATTACACCCAACAAAAATACACATTAATTGCTTAATCTACTAAGCAAAACATATTATATAGCATTAAATATCAGATAATGAACTATATATAAGCGTTATTTTTTTAATAGAGTAGAAGACTCTTGAAGAACTTTACGAGACAGGTGTGAAAAAAGTAAGTTTTAATGAGCATATAATCAGTTATATAGGAGGCTAAATGTTGAATTGCTTAATGCAATAAGCAAAAAGTGTATTTATTTGCTTAGCTGATTAAGCAAAAACTGTTTTTTCCTGTGTTCTTCCGGCTTTTCAAATTGTTATCTTCGCGGCTCCCATGCACACTGTACCTGTTTCAATTTTAGAGAAGGCCTTTCGGCTGATGGCCACAGCAAAGGCGATGACTGAACTTTATGAGGCGCAATTCAAGGTGGTGTCGAAGTATGTGCATGCCACTTCGCGCGGACATGAGGCTATTCAGTTGGCCGTTGCTTTGCAGCTGTTGCCGCAGGATTACGCATTCCCCTATTACCGAGATGATTCGATGCTTTTAGGTATAGGCATGAGGCCCTACGACTTAATGCTACAGTTGATGGCCAAGCGCGATGATCCATTTTCGGGGGGGCGCACTTATTATTCGCACCCCAGCTTGCGCGATGCCGATAAGCCGAAAATACCGCATCAGAGTTCGGCGACCGGAATGCAGGCCATTCCGGCCACGGGCGCAGCAATGGGGTTTTGGTACAAAGAAGCTACCGGCATTGAACATGAGTATGAAGGCGAAAAGCCCTTGGTAATATGCTCTTTAGGTGATGCTTCGGTTACGGAGGGCGAAATTGCTGAGGCCTTCCAAATGGCAGCCCTGAAGCAACTTCCTATTTTGTATTTGATTCAGGACAATGGGTGGGACATTTCGGCCAACGCCGCTGAAATTCGTGCTCAGAATGCCTTTGAATATGCCAGAGGGTTTAGTGGTTTGGAGGCACGCCAAGTGGATGGCTCCGATTTCGTGGCTTCATACCTTGAGGTCGAACAGTGCCTTGAGGTCATCCGCCGGGAAAGGCGGCCAATTCTCCTGCACGCTCGTGTTCCTTTGCTCAACCACCATACTTCGGGCGTGAGAATGGAATGGTACCGCGACGATTTGGAGGAGGCCCGTAGCCGCGACCCTTACCCGGTGCTCAGAGCCGCTTTGTTGTCGGCAGGATTGCCTGAAGAAGTTGTTGCTCATATCGAGCAAGAGGCCCGCGCTACGGTTGAGCAGGATTACCAGCAGGCGCTGGCCGCGGATGACCCCAGGCCGGAGGACCTGTTTACCCACGATTTTGCTCCTACGCCGGTGCTCGTTGAGCAAGGCGAACGCAGGCCCGTTGGTGCCGAGAAGGTAGTAATGGTAGATTGTGCCCTTTTTGCGGTGGAAGAACTCATGCGGAAAAATCCGGAGTGCTTGTTCTACGGTCAAGATGTTGGAGCCCGCTTAGGTGGTGTTTTTCGGGAAGCCGCCACCCTGGCCCAGAAATTTGGCGATAGCCGGGTGTTTAATACGCCCATTCAGGAAGCTTTTATTGTTGGAAGCACTGTGGGTATGTCGGCAGTTGGACTAAAACCTATCGTTGAGGTTCAGTTTGCCGATTACATCTGGCCTGGACTGAATCAGTTGTTTACAGAGGTGGCCCGTTCGTGTTATCTGACGAATGGGAAATGGCCTGTAAGCATGATTTTGCGCGTTCCTATCGGGGCTTACGGAAGTGGCGGCCCTTATCATTCTTCGTCGGTTGAAAGTGTGCTCACCAACATACGAGGCATAAAAATCGTTTACCCTAGCAATGGGGCCGATTTGAAAGGACTGTTGAAAGCCGCGTTTCTCGACCCGAATCCGGTTGTAGTGCTGGAGCACAAAGGCCTGTATTGGTCGAAGGTAAAAGGTACCGAGGAGGCACGCAGCATTGAGCCTGCCGAAGATTATGTGTTACCGCTTGGGAAGGCCAACATCGTTCAAACATGCACTGTCGACCAAGGTTCAACGCTTTCGGTGATCACTTACGGAATGGGCGTGCATTGGGCCTTGAATGCCAGTAAAGACCTGAATGGTAAGGTCGAAATTGTAGATTTGAGAACGCTTTATCCGCTCGATGAGGCTACAATTTTCGACTCGGTACGAAAAACGGGTAAATGCTTGATTGTTACCGAAGAGCCTGTAAACAACTCCTTTGCCCGAAGTCTTGCCGGGCGAATACAAGAGGCTTGTTTTGAGTATCTCGACGGCCCTGTTAGGGTTATCGGATCGGAGAATATGCCGGCCATTCCCCTCAACGCAACGCTAGAGTTTACGATGATTCCCAATGCCGACAAGGTAAATGAAGCCATTGAGGCACTCCTGGCCTATTAAACCATGAACTGGAATGCTCAACAGGTGTCCAGTTGGGAGCACACGTGCGTGCATCCACTCAAGTCGGACATTTTACCTCCCGAAAAGTTCACCTATCCCTTTCATTACGAGCCACATTCACTAACCCTTTTGGCGTGTGATGAATTGCAGCATTATATCCAGCACCAGCAAGCCTGGTCGCACGACTTTGGGTTTAAGCCACCTTACAGCAGTTTCACTTCCGGTAAAATGTTTGGGGTTTTGGTTGTTGAAACTACCAACAGGGAATTGGCTTATTTAGCTGCCTTTTCAGGTAAGTTGGCCGGCTCTGTTAACCTCGCCGGTTTTGTGCCGCCGGTGTTCGATATGTTAGCCCCAGAGGGCTTTTATCGGCGTGGTGAAGAGGAACTCAACTTGTTGAACCGTGAAATAGAAATACTGGAGTCGTCGCCCGAACTGAAGGCTGCACAGCAGAGTTTGCTTGCAGTGGAAGCGGCGGCAGCCCTTGAGTTGTCGCAGGCCAAACAGCGCTTCAAGGAGGCCAGAAGGCAGCGGGCACAGCTGCGCGCTCAACTTGAAGCCAGCGGCGATACAATTTTGTTGAAAAGCGAATCCATTCGGCTAAACGAGGAGAGCCGGTTGCAGCAATTGGCCTACAAGGATTTAGCCCGAATTTGGAAGGCTCGTCGTTTGGAAGCGGCCGGGCGACTTACTCAGCAGGAAGAGAAATTGCAACAATTGAGGCAAAATCGAAAGTGTAAATCGAATGCCTTGCAAGATTTACTTTTTGAAGAGTATCGGTTTTTGAATCAAAAGTGTGAGGAAAAAAGCCTGCGTTCTATCTTTCAGGAGGTAGTGCCGCCTTCGGGTGCCGGTGATTGCGCAGCACCTAAGTTGTTGCAATTTGCCTTCCGCCATGGACTTCGTCCGCTGTGTATGGGCGAATTCTGGTGGGGCAAATCACCCGACACTGAAATCAGGCTGCATGGTCATTTCTACCCGGCTTGCCGTGGAAAGTGCAAACCTATTTTAGGGCATATGTTGGATGGCATTCCTCAAGAACCCAACACAGTATTTGAAAGTCGTGAGCATAAGCCGCAAATCGAAATCATTCATGAAGACGAGGCGCTGTTGGTCATCTACAAGCCTGAGCAGCTGCTTTCGGTACCGGGGCTCACGGAGCAAAGCTCGGTGCTGGAGCAGGTGAAGCAGATACGTCCCAATATTGAAGGACCCGTTATTGTGCACCGTTTGGATTTGGCAACCTCTGGAATCATGTTGATTCCCAAAACAATGAGGGCTTATATTGCCATACAAAAGCAGTTCATTGATCGTAGTATTGAAAAGCGGTATGAGGCGCTGCTTGAGGGAAGTTTGGAGCTGGATAGAGGTCTAATCGACCTGCCAATTCGGGTTGATTTAAACGACCGACCGAGGCAGATGGTTTGCTACGAATACGGCAAACAAGCCATTACGAAATGGGAGAAAATTGAAGAAGTGGGTGGGATAACCCGGGTTTACTTCTATCCTCAAACCGGTAGAACGCACCAATTGCGTGTCCATTCAGCGCACAAGCTGGGATTGAATGCGCCGATTTTGGGAGATGATTTGTACGGAAATAAATCCACACGAATGATGCTTCATGCCGGCTGGATTCGATTTAACCATCCCTCCACCTGTGAAAGAGTGGAGTTCAATGTGCCGGCACCCTTTTGACGTTTAACCCGGCAGACGTGGAATCTGTTTTTCCAGCTGTTGGATTTGCTTGACGATTTCCTCGTTTTTCGGTTTGGCTGCTTTTGCCCGCTTAAAGTACTCCTTGGCGGAGCGAAACTGCTGACGTTGCATTTCGATTGAGCAAAGCTGAAGGTATGCTGCGGCAAGATTGTCCTTATCGGGAATTCCCACCTTCACCGCTTCAATCAGGTGTTGACGGGCTTCCTTGGTGTTGCCTTTTCGCAGTTGAACCATACCCAGTTGCAAAAGATTGGTGCCTCGCATGTCGCCTGCCAATGTAGAATTGGTTTTCAACGAAGCCCGTAAGTTCTCTTCGGCTTGGTCGAGATTGTCGTTGGCCAGGGCTAAGTTACTTTGGAGCATGAAATAGGCCTGACGTAAAGGTTTGAACAACAGTTTGGGAAACTTGATCATCCGTATGTACCGCGTGGCTTCTTCAACCTCACCGGCCATTACCGCTTCTTGAACAATTCGCATGGTTCCAACCAAGAAGTAGAGAATCAAGGAGATAATGGCAAGCGAATAACAAATCCAGGCCAACACGGTATCGAGCCAGATGTGCGATACAATTCCCAAAACCAGCAAGCCGATGATTATCCACAATCGGTTGATTATGTAAAACTTAAGAAATTTCATAGTGTAAATTGGCTGGCAAAAATACGACAGTTAAGGGCATTTTGTGTGGGTATTTATGGTAGATGGCCATGTATTTCCAAGGAATCACTGGAATTTCTAAATCTGGATTTATCGTTTTGGCGGTTGTTTGACTCGAATGCGAGGGTAAAGCGCATGTTTTTCGTTTTTTGCGGCGCAAAAGAGAGGCTATTGAATTTCATCTAAGGTCGGGGATTTATATTTGGAATTATATCGTAATAGTGTAATTCGGTTTGTACTTTTGATAAGTATGGTTGAAAACTTAATTTGCAAGATTGGTGTTTTTTGCTGAGGGATTATTCCCAATAGCCCCTTCCCAATGGGGAGAAAATACACCTTTTTCTCTCCACAGTCGGTAGTTAAACGTTTATACACGTTTAATATGTAATGTTCTTATTATGAATCTGTTGAATCTTAAATTCCCTGGAAATGAGTCGTGATTTACTTGATTTTTTGCCGATGCAGCTGATCGACACGATATTAAGAACTCACCATGGAGAACTTCCTCGGGCCATTGGGAAAAACAGGAAGAATTGCCCTTAATTTTCCTGCAAATCGCAGGTTATGGCATTAAGCAGAATTTGGTCGGCATTCATTCTCGTTGCAGTTACAGTGGCCGGGTGGAAACTGATAGTTCTTGGCGACCACACCATTTTCAACCGAATGGTTACCGATCCTAATGGAATGATTGATACAGGAACTACTGCGGTAAACATTTCCATTAAGCTCATTGGAATTATGGCTTTATTCATGGGTTTGATGAGTATAGCTGAAAAGGCTGGCGGTGTGCGGTTGCTTTCGAGGTGGATTGGCCCCTTTTTTAGCCGGCTATTTCCGGATATTCCTAAAGGGCATCCGGCGACCGGACACATGATGATGAATTTTTCGGCCAATTTATTGGGGCTCGACAATGCCGCAACTCCTTTTGGTATCAAGGCCATGGAGAGTCTACAGGAACTGAATGCCGATAAAGAGCGGGCCTCTAATGCTCAAATCATGTTTTTGTGCTTGCATGCCTCAGGTTTAACGCTAATTCCGGTGAGTATTATTGCTGCAAGAGCCGCTTTAAAATCGAGCAGCCCTACAGATATTTTTGTGCCTTGCATGATTGCCACATTTGTAGCTACAATGGCTGCAATGATTATCGTTTCGTTAAAGCAGAAAATTAATTTATTGCAACCTGTTATTTTGGCGTGGATTTTAAGTTTATCGGCTTTAATTGGTTTACTGGTTTGGTTTTTAACAGGCTTGAGTTCTGAAGGACTCAGCAGTTTTTCAGGAGTACTTTCAAATGGATTAATTCTGTTTATTTTCTTCATCATCATTGCGGGCGGTTTATACAAGAAGGTTTCTGTTTTCGACGCTTTCGTAGATGGGGCCAAAGGCGGTTTCGATACTGCCGTGAGGATTATTCCTTATCTGGTTGGAATTTTGGTGGCCATTAGCTTGTTGAGGACCAGCGGTACTTTTGAAGTGATCATTGATGGAATGAAGCAATTCTTTGCTTTTTTTGGAGCCGACACACGTTTTGTGGATGGCCTTCCAACCGCACTGATCAAGCCTATGAGTGGTTCTGGTGCACGTGGAATGATGATCGACACGATGACCCAATTTGGCCCTGATTCATTTCCCGGACGTTTGTCGTGCATCCTTCAGGGCTCTTCTGATACCACGTTTTATGTGATTGCTGTTTATTTTGGAGCAGTTGGAGTAAAAAATACCCGATACACCATTGGCGCCATGCTACTCGCTGATTTGGTCGGAATAATTACCTCAATCGCTTTGGCTTACTTATTTTTCGGGTAAATTAAGTCCACTTAAAACACTAAATAGGACTTACAGAAAGAATCAGAAACCCTGTGAATCCTGTACTGCTGGCAAATGAAAAATTGTATTTAAAAACTGCAAAATTGCAGCGATTCTAGAATTCTGAAATAAAACCCCTTGCACCAAATCCTATTCAAAAATGGACTAATGTGCAATAAACAAAACCATTGTGTGCATTCCAGTAAGCCCTAAGTGGATGTTTATCAATGATACGTGCAAAGCCGACAATGAGCATTGGGCCAATGCGACAGCGGTTGAAGCGGATACCCCGCAAGACCGTAGCAGTCGGCCTGCGTGTTGGCAAAGGGATGAGGAGTAGGAGCGGAAGACGCGGTGCCCGCCGTAAGTTCCGGGGGAAATGAGAAATTAATTCGGGCAGGCGCCCCAATAAAATCATTGTTCGAAAAACGAATTATCACCCATGAGATGGATTTATTTTATTGGCCCTTTGACCATTTTTTCAATAAAAAAAAGGACAAGCGTTACGCTCGTCCTTTCAAAATGTTGGCAATTCGTTCATTAGCGGGAGATGACAATCTTTTCGGTTTGCCTGTGCTTGCCGTTGCTCCATTCAAGCAGGTAAACTCCCGAGGCCAAATGACTAAGGTCGAGCTCTCGGGTGTGATAACCCGGCTGATGCCATTTACCGGATTCAATGGTTTGAATCAGATTACCCCTGAGGTCCGTGAGGCGGATGTTGAGGGAAGATTTCTCACTCAGGCTGTAGCTTAATTTTACCGGTCCACTGCTTGGGCTTGGAGATACAGGGAAGAGTTTGTCCTTTGTACCGGCAAGGTGCGGCAAACTCACGGTTTGATCTTCGAATACGATGTTTTCATCGCCCGGTTGGTAAAATAAATATCCAAGTGGCAAATAATACATTTCATCGGCGGTGCCTTCACCCCATGAAATCGAAGCCGGCGGATTGTTAGGATTGTAGATGTTATTTACCGTGTTGTCGTAGCCTGCATAGGCATGAATGGTAGAACCGGCCGGTATTTTTATGAGCTGCTTAAATTGATAAGAACCTTGCCAGTTAAAATCCCAGTCGCGCACCCAAATAATTGGAATTGTGTCGCCATCCGGCTTGATGGCAAATACTTTCCAATGGGTGCCCAGCAGGTGCGAATGAGGAGCCACGGAATACAAACTCGCATCAAAAGGTACGTTGATTAGTCCGTGGAATTCCCGAGTTTGGTTTGCCGGAATCACAAACGGACCGTTTTGGATGATACCCGGAATGGGGACAAGAATGGTTCCCTGGAGAATTCGGTCTGCGGCTCCGTTTTCGAAGAAAACATTGATGGTGCTTGAATCTGTTTCCTCTACCGAGGTTGGCGCGTAGTGCACCTGAATTTTCAAATCGGAGCTAGCATGCAATTTTTGCGTAATTCCGTTGCTGTAAACAACCGGTGCCGCACCCGGAACATAACCCGGCAATTGCATTTGGCCAAGGTTGGTGCTACCGGCTCCTTCGGCATATCCGTATTCAGGTGTGGCTAAATCGGCCGCCATAGCTTCGCCAGTGGTATCTTCCCAAATCAGGGCATGGTGAACAATGCGGGGGTTTCCGGGACGAAACTCCAACGCTTTGATGTTGCGGTCTTGCGTAAGTCCGGTAGGAATCACAAAATAGCGGTAAGTGTCGAGGTTGTTACCGGGCTGTGTGAACGATTCGGCAAAGGAAAGTACCAAATCAGGGACGCCCACTTGCGAGCCGGAGGGAAACACGGGCAGGGATGGCTCGAGAGCAGGATTTCCTTGAGGGGCCCCTTGGTTTACCCAATCGTTGATCAGTTGCTTCTGCTCATCGCTCAGAAAGTTCTCGTTTTGGTAGCGTTGGTAGTTGGGGTCTGGCTTCCAGGGCGGCATGTAGCCACTTTGCGTTACCAGCTGAATGGTGTTTGCATAGGCTGAAACTTCTGCATAGTTGGTGAGTGGAAAAGGACCAACTTCGCCCGGGCGGTGGCAGGTAGTGCAGTGGTTATAGATGATGGGCGCAATGTGCTCGGAAAAATTAACGCTTTGTGCGTTTACCCATGTGGCGCAGAAACAAACTGCGACTGCAAAAAAATGCTTCATTGTTTTCATTTTTGTATGATACAACCCACTGGAATTGTTGAGGTTAAAGATAGAATTTTTTCTTCGGTAAGATCTTCGAGGCTGTTTTTTAAGTAATGCTGTGTAACCACCCTTCGTCGTCGGCCAACCGCCTCGAAAGAGTTGTCGATTAAGCCACGGTACATCACTTCTTTCGTTTTTTGTTTTACCACAACAACTTCAGGTGTAACGCTGGCATCAAATTGTTGTGTGAGTTGCAAGGCAGAGTCTGCAACCAGCGGGAACGGGAGCTTATACTTTTGTCCGAATTGCTGACGGGTTTTAGAGGTGGAAAGCATGGATGGAAAAACGCCTATAAATCCAACACCTTGGTTTTGAAAATGTTGAGCGGTTTCTCGGAGGCTGGTGCTCACACTTTGGCAAATCGGACAAGTTTCAGAAAGAAATACGTAAACAGTGAGCGAATCCCTCTGTGCAGAGGCATCGGCCTGAGCCATTACCAAGGTGATGAACGTAAACAATCCAACAAGGGCTCTTCTCATATCCGTCGCGCATGACCGAAGATACAGCTATTGGTTTAAACCTACATCATAAATTTTTGGCAGGGCCTATTTTTGGTTATGGTTTGATGACCTCCAAGGCAATTGGGGCTGCGAACAAGGCATTGAGGTAACCAGACCCATGTTGGATGTTTTCCTGCTTTTGTATGGTTGATGACCTAACGTTGAACCGTAGGGTCATCCACGCATGTGGAAAAACCTTGATAGTTCAAGTAAGTCAATTACTTTACTTTTTCCAGATCGAGCAACAGGCGGTACAACGTGGCGTCGGCCGCGGCCTGAACCCAGGCATTTCGGGCCTGCGAATGCTCGTTGTAGGCATTGAACACTTCGGTGAGCGAAACAACACCTTGTTCGTAGCTTAACAGGCTTAGTTTAAGGCTTTCGGCGCTAAGCAAATCGCGGCGTTTAGCCAGTTCGGCTGCTACAGAACGTTCTTTGCTTTTGATCAACCAATCTTGCAGCTCAGCATCGGCCTTGAACAGGGCTTGTTCGGTTTGCAGTTGACTCATTTCGAAGCCCAGTTGCGACTTTCGGCTCTGCCAGTGTTGGTTTCCACCTTTAACCAAAGGTACACTGAGGCTTAGTCCGATGGTTCCAAACTGAAAATTGTTAGAGCCGTTTCCAAGCCAGGTATCTCCTTGAGAAGCAAAGGTATAACGCGAGTTAAGGCTTAGCTTGGGAAGCCTCGACCAGCTTTGTTGTTTCCAACGCCATTTGGCCGCTGCTTCAGCCTCTTTGGCGGCCAGGTAGCTTAGCCTTTGTTCGGGATTTACGCGTTCAACTTCGACCGAGTTATTGTAGTTCTGCAGTTGATCGTCGATTTGGATGGTTTTTTCGTCGGCAATATTGAGCAGAGTCGATAATTGTTTAAGCGCTATTTGGAGCTCAGCTTCGAGTTTCAAGGTTTGCTGGTGCATTTGAAGCCAAAGATTTTCGCTGCGATTCAGGTCGATTTTGCTCAACAGCTCCTTTGCATAACGGGCTTTTGTATTGAGGTAAAGAACCTGAGCGGTGGAGTCGAGGTTGCGATTGATTTGAAGGCTTTCGCGAAGAATAAGCACGCTGAAATATGCTCTGGAGACCGATTGCAGCACTCCAACGCGATTGTATTGTTGTTCGAGCTGCCCTTGTTTTTCGGTATGTCGGGCGGCCACAATTTGCGCCAGTTTATCGGCCTGCAAAATGGGTTGGCTAAAGTCGATGCTTGCCGATGAATTCCAAGGTCGGCCAAAGCGCACTTCCTGAAATCCGCCGGCTGGGCCGCCAAAGATTTCGGTTGGAATTAACTGCACCGGTAGCTCGACATTGTAGTCGCTCTGGGCTTGGGCCTGAATGGTTGGAAGGTAGGAAGAGCCGACAGATTTACGCTCGAATCGGGCCATTTTTTCCTGAATATTTGATGAAAGCACGCCCGGATTTTGGCGCATTGCCAATTGATGGGCATCAGAAATACTGCGTAGAATAGTTTGTGACTGCGCCACTGTTGTACAAAGCAGCACGGTAATTAGGAGGAATTTAGGCATATAGATTCGTTCGCTTCGGGCAAAGGTGAAGTGCTCGACCGAAACGCCCAAAAGCAGGTTCGGGAAGCGGAAGAAAGTACATCGAAACTTTGGCAACAAATAGGGCTCAACAAGCGTTTCATACACTCAGATTTTCCAATGTTTAAATTCACATTTTCAATTGTGCTTCTCTTGCTCTTACTGATTCAGTGCAGCAACGGAAGCGCGCCTCAAATGGCTATGCAAACCAACAATCCAGTTCAAAAAGAGGGAAACCCTTATTATTCCCGAACCGATACTTCGAAATTGGTACTTCCTGATGCAGAATGGAAGAAAGTGTTAAGTCCCGATGTTTATTACATTGCCCGCCAAAAGGGCACTGAGTACGCTTTTAGCGGGAAATTCTGGGATTTTGAAGGGAAAGGAACGTATTTCTGTGCGGCCTGTGGAAATAAATTGTTTCGTTCTGATGCCAAGTTTGCCAGCTCTTGCGGTTGGCCCAGCTTTTTTGTGGCGGAGCGTCCGGAGGCGGTGATTTACAAGCCCGACTATACCCATGGTATGATTCGAACAGAAGTGTTGTGTGGCCGGTGTGACGGGCATTTAGGCCATATTTTCGATGATGGTCCGGCACCTACATACAAGCGTTTTTGTATGAATTCAATCGTTTTGGATTTTGAGCCCGACAAGGGGGGAAATTAAACCTCGATTAAAATCCACTTTCGGGCTTGATTTGCATTGGGAGTCGTAATGAAAAAGTTACATTTGCTTATAAATTGTCCCAAACATGCTAATCACCCTGCGTCAGCTCCAATACGTGATCGCAGTGGCCGACACCGGTAGCTTTTCTAAAGCGGCCGATGTGTGCTACGCAGAACAAAGTACTGTAAGTCAACAGGTTAAGGTGATGGAAGATCGTCTTGGCGTTCAAATTTTTAGCCGTGGTAATTACCCGCTCAAGGTTACTCCTGAGGGGCAGCGTATTGTTGAAAATGCACGCGAAATCATCGATCGTGTAGAAGATTTGATAAAGCCTTTTAAAGCACCCGGTAAACCAAGCCCCGCAGCGGCTGTGCCTGCGAGGTAGGAGTGTTCTACTTTTTGCCTAAGTTCGCATTCATTTCTAAAATATGCCGAGCTTGTTTCGTTTTCTCCTTATTATTCTCCTGTTTAGCACAATCGCTCAGTCACAGCCTTTCCAGTATAAGCCTTTGCCCGGAGCCAATTCCATGAATGAATATCGGCGGCAATTCCAGCAATGGGCCGATAGCACCGACCTGAATGCGGTAAAGGGTTGGAAAATGCAAAAGCGTTGGGAACACGACATGCTGATGCACAGCGACGGAAAAGGTGAACCCGGTGATGCCGGAGATTTTCTCCGCTACCAGATGCAAAAGTCGGCTTCCCAAAAGTCGGCTTCCTCGTTTAGTGCAAATTGGTTTCCGGTGGGCCCTTACAACATTCCCTTCGATCTAACCGGCTATCTAGAAGTCGGAATCGGCCGGATGAATTGCATGACCTTTCACCCAACAAATCCACAGATTCTGTATGTAGGTGTGGCTCAAGGCGGTGTCTGGAAATCAGAAAATGGCGGTCAGTCATGGGCGCCGCTCACCGACAATCTGCCGATGCTTAGGATTTCCGATATCGACATCAACCCCCAAAATCCTGATGAGATTTACATTTCGGTGGGCGATTATGCCTACCTCGGTATAAACCTCGAAACCACCAACCGAAAGCGTCATACGCACTACGGTTTGGGCGTTTTTAAGACGACCAATGGAGGCACAACCTGGGAGCCCACTGCACTCACATTTGATCAGACGGATGGCGATGGTTCTCTGATTTGTGATGTCATCCTTCATCCGGAAAATCCGCAAACCCTTGTTGCGGCTGGTGAAACAGGCATCTACCGTTCAACCGATGGTGGCGATTCGTGGACAACCATCCTCGACACATTGATGTGGGATTTAATTAGCGACCCACAAAACCCCAATGTGCTGTATGCAGCCTCCGGCTGGGTGAAAAACTCCAATGATGGATTTGCCGGTATTTTCAAAAGCACCGACTTTGGGCAAAGCTGGAGCCTGCTCAATACGGGCATTCCAACTACCGGGTTTGTGCAACGCATTAAGCTCGATATTCCATTGCAGAACAGTAACCGGATTTATGCTGTAGCTGTGGATGAATTTAGCGGTTATTATGGTCTTTATCGCAGTGATGACGCCGGTTTAACCTGGAATTTTACGCCTGCTCCACTGAATGTGTTGGATGGTGGTGAAGGCGATAACGTTGGTGGACAAGGAACGTACGATTTAACCTTATTGACAGATGCCGCCAACGAAGACAGGATTTTTGTGGGTGGTGTAAACCTCTGGGCCTCCGACGATGCCGGGCAGTCATTTAACCCGGTAGCCCATTGGACAACTTTTTATGGACCAACGATTCATGCTGATCAGCATCACATGTATCGGCACCCGCTTACCGGTGAGTATTTCATGGTGAACGACGGTGGCGTTTATAAAACCAACGAAATTATCTCTCAAACCTGGGAAGAGGCCAATAATGGTAGTCCTTGGCCAAGCAATTGGACCAATCTCAACAATGGTATGAACGTGACCTCTTTTTACCGTTTGTCGAGTTCGAAAAATTCAACAGGCCGATTGGTTTCGGGTGCGCAAGATAACTCAACCTTTTATTTCGATGGAAATGAGTGGTTTAGCATTTTTGGAGGCGATGGAATGGATAACTACTTAAGTCCGAACGACGATTTTCACGTATTGGGTTCAAGCCAGTTTGGAAACTTCTATCTTTCTTACGATGGAGGATTTAGCTCCGATTTTCTTGCTTCCAATCCGCTCGATGAGGAGTCGGAATGGACTACACCTATTGTTGCCGCTCCCAGTCAGACAGGGCGATTGTATCTGGGCAATGAGAATGTAGTGTTTTCGAATGATGACGGACAAAGTTGGTCGGTGGGTGGTGCCATCCCCGGAACGGGCGAACCGCTTACTGCGTTGGGTGTTTCGCCAACAAACGCGAACCTGGTTTTTGCGGCTAGCAAAGTCGATTACCTCAATAACCTACCGTTGCAAGTGTTTAGGTCAAACAACGGAGCTCAATCGTGGGTGAATGTGACGGGTTCGCTGCCAGATTCGCTCTATGCAACGGGCATAGCGTTGAATTCGGTGAATCCGTCGGAAGTGTTTATTTGTTTTGCCGGCTTTAGTGATGGCGCCAAGGTTTATCGCTCAACAAACTCTGGATCTACCTGGAGCAATGTGAGTTACAACCTTCCCAATGTTCCGGTAAACATGGTCACCTCGTTGCCGGGCAGTCGCGATCTATTGGCGGCCACCGATGCGGGTGTGTTTCTTCTTCGGGCCGATAGCACAACGTGGATCGAAGAGAGCATGGGGCTTCCGAATGTGATTGTGAGCGACATTGAGATTAACGAGGCTTTGAATAAGGTTTATGTTTCAACGTTTGGCCGGGGCATTTGGGCAACAGATCTCGACTTGTTTACTTCAATCCGGCCATCGGCCTTTGCCCGTCAAACCTTGCAATTGCTTAATCCATCAACCGATCGCTGGTTGGTTCAATGGGGCGATGGGAAACTTATGCCAAACAAGGCATCGCTGGAAGTTATTGATATTCAAGGACGTGTTCTGCATCGCGCTGATGTGAGCGGACAGAGTTCGGTAGAATTCAACAGCAGTGCCTGGTCGTTCGGCGTTTATTTTGCACGCCTCTCGGCGGATGGCCTTTCGAGAGTAGAGCGCTTTGTGGTAAGGCGTTGAGGCAAAGTCTTTCGATTTAGCCCATTTGTTTGGGGTTATGGATTTTATCAATACGCTTTTAATGCGTTGATAATGAAATCACTAAAATGCTTTTATGGCATTCATCAGGGAAACTATCCCGACTTTCTTTCTTGTTAAAGAAACTTGGAGGTTATTTGCGGAAACTTTAACGATTTGCGATGGAACAAACCGAATCAATTCCAACAACAGCTAGCCATTCGGCTACGGCTGTTCCCGTAACTGTAGCGTATGGCGACGGTATCGGACCAGAAATCATGGAGGCTACCCTCCGAATTCTTGAGGCTGCTGGAGCCCGAATCAAAACAGAAACAATCGAAGTAGGTGAGAAGGTATACCTCAGCGGTAACACTTCTGGCATCGACAAGAGCGCCTGGGACTCAATTCGCAGAACCAAAGTGTTTCTGAAAGCACCCATTACAACACCGCAAGGTGGCGGTTACAAGTCGCTGAATGTAACTACCCGTAAAATGCTCGGCCTTTACGCCAATGTTCGTCCTTCAATTGCTTACCACCCATTCGTGGATACCAAGCATGCCGGAATGGATGTGGTGATTATTCGCGAGAATGAAGAAGACTTGTATGCCGGTATTGAGCATCAGCAAACCGACGAGGTAGTGCAGTGCTTGAAGCTGGTTAGCCGCCCCGGCTGCGAGCGTATCGTACGCTATGCGTTTGAATATGCCCGTCAGTACGGACGTAAAAAAGTAACTTGCTTTACTAAAGACAACATCATGAAGCAAACCGATGGTTTGTTCCATAAGGTGTTTGATGAAATTGGTGCTGAATATCCAGACATCGAGCAAGAGCACTGGATTATCGACATTGGAGCCGCTAAGTTGGCCGATACACCTGAGGCATTCGATGTAATCGTAACCCTGAACCTTTACGGCGATGTTTTGTCTGACGTAGCGGCGCAGATTGCCGGGTCGGTAGGTTTAGCCGGAAGCGCGAACATTGGCGCTGAAGTATCCATGTTCGAAGCAATCCACGGTTCGGCTCCACGCCGCGCCGGCCAAAATGTAGCCAACCCAAGTGGTTTGTTGCAAGGAGCCATTCAAATGTTGGTGCACATTGGTCAGTCAGATGTAGCCTCGAAAATCCAGAATGCCTGGTTAAAAACACTCGAAGACGGTATTCATACCTACGACATTTTCCGCGAAGGTGTGAGCCGCGAAAAGGTGGGAACCAGCGAGTTTGCCAGCGCTGTGATTGCCCGTTTGGGTCAGCAACCATCTAGTCTAAAAGCTGTTGCTTACAGCAGCGCCGGAAGCTTGAACCTCAAAATGCCTGAACGTAAACCGGCTGCGCACAAAGAGCTTGTTGGTGCCGATGTTTTCATGCATTGGACAGGAACAAACCCCAATGAATTGGGTGAAAAAGTAAGTGCTGTAGATGGCGGTAAGCTTAAGCTGAGCATGATTTCAAACCGTGGAATCGTGGTTTGGCCTACAGGTTTCCCCGAAACTTTCTGCACCGACCATTGGCGTTTGCGCTTCAAGCCAGAAGCAGGAACACCTATTAACAATGCCGATTTACTCAACCTCATAACCCGTTTACACGAAGCAGGTCTCGAATTCATCAAAATCGAAAATCTGTATCGTTTCGACGGAAAAGAAGCTTACTCGCTGGGACAGGGACAATAACAGCGGGTAGGGCGTGTATTCATAGTTTGTTTGACAACCGAAAGCTCCGTAAGGGGCTTTCGGTTTTTTTGTAGATGTACTTCAGCAATTCGTACCGATTGGTTTTGTGGTGAATTGTAGCATTGAATCGCTGCCAGTGCTCGCCGAAAAAGCCAGAGTTACAAGCATTTTCGAAATTCCAGCAACAGATCCGAGCTCCAAATCCTGTTCAAGCCCGGTTAAAGTGCAGCAAATAAAGTGATTGAGTGTTTTCAGCAAGCCTTTGACAAAGCGCCCGGCCTCAATGGTTGCACTTCCAAACGCCGGCGAAAATGGCCACCCAAACCAAGCCTTTGAGTAAAAAGAATAAAAACCCAGCCCAACCCAGCTTTTTCAACCAGATTAACCAAGGCTGATTTTGATTCATGTTCATTAAGGCCTGCTTAATAATCGCAAAGTCCGGTTGCCCAAGTCGGTTCGTAGGCGAACAAGATAAAGTCCTTGCACATCGGGTAGCGTGAGGCTTTGTGACCAATTGCCGTTCGCCTTCCACAGGGCCGAGGAAAGAAGCTGACCATGGATGGAGAGTACTTCCACCTGAATATTCGTTGGTTTGACAGAATTCCCAAACACGGTGAGTTCACCGGCCTGAATGCTGTAATGCAGCTGCTCGAGTGCAGGATCGCTTATTCCCGTTTTGATGACTTCTACGGTGGTGTTGAGCGTATCGCTACCGCATACATTGCTGGCAATCAGGGTTACCGGCCAAATGTCATCAAACAAGAAGTCGAAACTTGGATTTTGCTCATTGGAAGTGTTGCCGCTGCCAAAATCCCAAAACCAGGCACCGGTATTTTGTGATGTGGATGTGAATTGTACTGTAAAGTCTATATCGTTGAGCTGCTCGTAGGTGAATGAGGCTATCGGCAGTGGAAAGGTGTTTACCTGAACCACCGATGAGCTTCCGGTGCATCCATTTGCATTTTGAGCACTCACAGAGTAGCCGCCTGTTTGGCTAATGGTTAGTGTGTTGCCCTGAGCATTGTTAGACCATACGTAATTGCTAAATCCGGCTTCGGCTGTGAGTACCAAAACACTGTCGCCGCAAATGTTGTGTGGCCCTTCGGGAAGGATATCGACGCTAAAGACGGGGTCGACCGTAATCACAAGTGTTTCGGAGCTGGCATCGCACCCTGCACCACCGGTGGCACTCACGCTAATTTGGGCATTTTGCGAAACGGTAATGCTCTGTCCCGTGCTGCCATTGCTCCAGGAGTAATTACTAAATCCGGGCTGCGCGGTGAGCACCACGTTTTCGCCGGCGCAGAGAGTTAAGTCGGGTTCATCGAATGTTACGTTTAATGTCGGTTGGTCATCCACAGTAACTGTAACCGTTTCGGTGGTGGAACAATTGGGGCCATTGCTTACAGTTAAGGTGTAGGTTGTGGTTGCTGTTGGCGTGGCCACCGGATTGGCAACAGCCGGATTGCTAAGGCCGCTGGCTGGCGACCATGTGTAGGTGTAATTGGTCGACGAGCCTCCGCTTGCGGTGGGAGCGCCACCGAGGTTGGCGTTTTGTCCGGGACAAATACTAATGTCGCTACCCGGGTTTACCTGAGGAGGGACGCAGGCTCCTGTAGGCTCAACACAGCAATTGCCGCCCTGTGAAACGTTGTAGGTGGTATTCAACCAGCATACATATTGCGTAACATGGGCGTAAAGTGCGGCGCCGGTTTGTTGCTGAAAGTAAAAAACCACCTGGTCGGGCGTATTTCCTCCTCCGGCATCTTCGGTAGCACTACACGCGCCTGCCACACCAACAATGTTTGGCCATCCGTTCGGGTTGGCAAGTCCTGCCGGTGGATTCACATTAATGTCAATCAACGAGGCATCTACACCGGTAACTGTGGTTGGAAAATCACCAAGTCCGCAGTTGTTATTGCCTTGTGTGGAGGCAAACCCGGCGTAAATAACCCCTGCAACATTACTCACGAAAGGGCCGGTGATGGTAACTTGCACAGGTTCGTAGGTACAAATGCCAATGTAGAGGTTGGGAATATTGGCATCTACGTTAATCGTAACGATTCCTCCATCATAATTCGAGTAAATCATGAGTTTGCCATTGCCACTGCATATGGTTTGTGCGCGCAATTGTCCAAGCAAACCAAGGCCTGAAAGAAGAAACAGAAGTAGCAGTGTTTTCATGGTATTAGAGAAGCAATAGTTAAAACCAAAAGCAAAGGTTTGACATGAGTAAATGCGATTCGCTAATAGGGTTTTGGCCATCGAGGAAAATAGCGCTCTGACTAAAGAAATATCGATATTCGAGCCGGGCCATGGCATTTTGCCCGATTCGCCGGGAGTAACCCAATGTGGAGGATCCGGCCGCAAAACCTTGCGTATCGGTAATTGGACGTATCATGACCATTTGTGGGTCGCGGAAATACTCCAGACGCATCGCCATGAAGTCGTTTTGTCCAATTTTGAACTTCACGGCTGCGTTGGCCTGCCACCACTGGTAGGTTCTTAATACATTCATTTCGAGACGTTCCTGCCAGCCCGAATAAAAGCTGGCTGTAAATCCCACATCGCCCTCCGGATTAAACACAATGTAGGCATCCAAAAGGTAACGCCAGCGTTGATTGAGGTTTCCCGGACGTTCCTCGTTTCCGGCATAGGTGTTCAAATTGATCAACCAACGTTTTCCGGGGCGATACTCTACTTGTGTTCCAAAAGCCGGGTAAGTGTTGTTGTCGCTGATGACCTGCCAGCCGTTAAGTACGTAAGCATAAAGCTTTACCTTTTTTCCGGCATTGGCACTGAGTTTCAGTCCGCTGAGGTAATACGGCACATATTCCGGTGCCAATGCTCGTGTGTAGAGGAAATGGTCTTTCGAAACAGCCGATTCGTGGGTATACGGCGATCCGATTACACCGGCATCGAGCCAGATTTCTCCTTTTTGTGAGAGCCTCACACCGGCATTGGCCTCATGCAAAAAGCGAAGGCTTCCGGGCTCATCGGCGTAGTTGGCATTCATATAAGTACCGAAAGCCGGGATAAACCTCGCTCTCAGGTTTTCTTTTTTGTAGGTTACCCCAAGGTATGCCAGGTTAACACTCAGTCGGTTATGGTCGGCCGACGATACAGCGTAAGGACGTTGGTTGTTTTGAGGCTCATTGAAGTCGTAGCCGTAGTAAACATCGAGTAAGCCAACCAGGCGAACCTCAGCGCCTGTAGCAGTATCGGTTTGTTCGGCGAGACCAGGGTTCGCTACTTGCCCTAACAGTTCTTGCACACTGATTAGGCTGAGGAGTACCCAAAATAAATGTTTAAGGTGCATCACAGCGTAAAGGTGTGAAAATTCACCGATTCAACAGTTGTTTCTTCTTGCCGAATTTGCCGAAACTGGTTTACCTTTCCGCAAATGCTTTGGCAGCCCGAGATTCCACTTTTAGATGTACGTTCGCCGGCCGAGTACGAGCGCGGACACATTCCGGGAGCACTCTCATTTCCTTTGTTTAGCAACGAAGAGCGGGCGCGAGTAGGTACCTTGTACAAACGCGAAGGACAGCAGGAAGCACTACTCGAGGGGCTTCGTATTGTAGGGCCTAAAATGGCCGATATGCTCAGTCATGCCATTGCTTTGGCGCCCCAAAGGCAGGTTGCACTTCATTGCTGGCGTGGTGGCCTGCGAAGCAGCAGTGTGGCGTGGCTGCTTCATACAGCAGGCTTTCAGGTTGAGGTGCTCAAGGGCGGTTACAAAGCCTATCGGCAGGATGTCCACCGGTTTTTCACCAGGCCTTTTCGGTTTGTCTTGTTGGGCGGTCAAACAGGTTCGGGCAAAACCGAGGTGTTGCAAGCACTCCGTCAGCTGGGCGAGCAGGTTATCGATTTGGAATCGCTGGCTTCGCACCGGGGCTCGGCTTTCGGCGCATTGGGTATGCCTCCTCAGCCCAGCATTGAGCAGTTTGAAAACACACTACACCATGAGCTCAAGCAATTTAATCTCGAAAAGGTTATTTGGGTTGAGGACGAAAGTCGCAAGATTGGAACTATAGTTTTACACGAAGCGCTCTGGAAGCAGATGCAGGCCGCACCATGTATACTGATTGAAACGGAGCTTCAAGACCGAGTCAAACGTTTAATGGTTGAGTACGGTAGTCATCCGCCGGAGGCGCTGGAGAAAGCCTTACAAAAAATTGCCAAACGCCTTGGCGGGCAGCACGTGAAGCGCGCCCTTGAAGCCTTAAAAAACGGTGATTTGGAGCTCGTGGTGCAAGTCGCACTTCGGTATTACGATAAAGCTTATGGATTTGCATTGTTGGAGCGGGAGCAAAACCGATTGCTGCGGAATCAGCCTTTTGTGGTAAGTGCACAACAAACAGCCCTGGCACTGGTTAACTTTAGTAAAACGCTCCAATGGTGAAGCTTACCGAATTTGCCCGTGGTGGTGGCTGTGGATGTAAAGTAGCCCCTGCCGAGCTGCAAAAAATGCTTGCCGGCCTTCGCCAAGGAGAGCATGGAGCCCTTTTGGTGGGCAATTCCCATAACGATGATGCGGCCGTGTGGAACCTTGGAAACGGACAATTGCTCTTGAGTACCACCGATTTTTTTCTGCCTGTGGTGGATGACCCTTTCGATTTTGGCCGAATTGCCGCCGTTAATGCCTTGAGCGACATTTACGCCATGGGCGGGAAACCGGCCTTTGCCTTGGCTATTTTGGGTTGGCCTGTCGAGAAATTGGGGGCTGAGCTGGCATCAGTTGTTTTACGCGGGGCCAGCCAGGTGTGCGCTGAGGCCGGAATTCCGCTGGCCGGCGGACATACCATAGACGCCACAGAACCCTTTTTTGGCCTGGCAGTGAACGGGTTTTGTGAGGTTAAACATTTGAAAACCAACTCCGGAGCTCAAAGTGGCGACATCCTGTATTTAAGCAAACCATTGGGTGTTGGAATGGTAAACGCAGCCTTGAAGCGGGGAAGCATGCCTGATGCTGAACTGTTCGCACGAGCGCTCGAATCAATGCTTAAGCTCAATCGGATAGGCGAGGCTTTGGGGCGCGTGGAAGGTGTTCATGCCATGACCGATGTAACCGGTTTTGGATTGGCAGGCCATCTATTCGAAATCTGTAAGGGCTCATCGCTTCAGGCTAACTTAAAATGGGCTATGATTCCCAGGCTGGAAGGATTGGAAGTACTGATGAACAGCTATGTTTTTCCGGATATGACCACCCGGAATTTTAATGCATACAACCAGAATATGAGCGAGCTTAGTGCCGAAGCCTTGATGCTCCTTTGTGACCCTCAAACCAGCGGTGGCTTGCTCATTGCCGCTGCTCCGGAAGCCGCTTCAGCAGTCGAAGAAATCTTGCGCGCCGATGGTGGTAGTATAATTCCTATCGGAACATTGCTTTCTGGTAAAGAACCCTTTATTTTTGTCGAATGAGGCTGGAATTTCTAAATCGTTTTTGGTTGATGATCTTGGTCATCCTGCCTATGGCCGGAAAGGCTCAATTTTTTAATCCCAATGTGTGTCAGGACACCCTGATGATCACCAACAATCCCTGTTTTGGAACCATTTATCAGCCGGTGTGCGGCTGCGATGGCATCACCTACCGAAACGAGTGTTTCGCGTATGCACAAGGGTTGTTGAATTTCAATCAGGGGCCTTGTGAATTCATGGATTTCGACTTCACGCCCAACCCTGTAGCTACTGCCGGAGAGCTCAAGTTAAAGGTGATTTGTAAGGATGTTGCCGACATCAATGTGTGGATTTTCGACTCCTTCTTTCGTCAACGCTATTACCAGGTTTCTCGTCAGTTTATGGACATTGAGCTTTACCCCGACGTGAGAGGCTGGGGGAACGGTGTGTACTTCGTTGTGGTAGAGGCGGCCGGAACAGTAAAGGTGAAGCGGCTCTTGGTGAACCAGATTAACCCTTAACTAGGGCTTACTGAAAAACACTCAATAGTTTTATTTAGAGCACTTTAGCCCCTGTTTGAATGAGGCTTTATGCAAGGGTTTATCGTCAAGCTACTGAAAATCCATGCACACTTGAATTCACGAAGCTTTGTTTTTCGTTAGCCAGAAATACAGCATCTGCTTCGTTGCCTGCGGCTCGCAGTATTCAATATACAGCTTCGCCTTGTCGCCTCGCATCTGCCGCATTTCTGACTTTTTCAGTAGGCCCTTAACTAGGGCTTGCTGAAAAACACTCAATAGTTTTATTGATAATGCTTTAGCCTTTGTTTGAATTAGACCTAATGCAAGAGTTTATCGTCGGGCTTTTGAAAATTCATGCACGCTTAAATTCATGAGGTTCAATTTTTCATTAGCCAGAAATACAGCATCTGCTGCAATTCTGAATTTTCAGTAAGTCCTAACTATCTTGCTCAACTTAGCCCGGAATCAGAGTTTTCCAGGCTTCCGGTAGAAACTCAATCAGGTCACCGGCTTTCAAGGCGTTCTCACTCAGGGCGCTGGCTGCAAGGTCGCCCGCGAGTCCGTGCAGGAAAACCCCAATTATAGCCGCATCTCTGCAGCTGTAGCCTTGCGCAATGAGTCCGCTGAGCAACCCGGTGAGCACATCTCCCGAACCTGCAGTGGCCATACCCGGGTTACCAGTGCTGTTGAAGAACACACTGCCATCGGGGCAAACCAGTGCAGAGAAGGCCCCTTTAAGCACAATCAGAGTTCCCGTTTTTTGGCTGAGCGTGATTGCCGAACACAGGCGATCCCAGCCTTTCGTATGTTTCCCGGTAATTCGGTCGAATTCTCCCGGATGCGGTGTGAGCAAGGTGTACGGAGGCAAAAATGACAGCCAGGTTTTGTGCTCTGCCAGGATCGTTAGCGCGTCGGCATCGAGTACAAGGGGCTGATTGGCATTTTGGATGAGAAGCTTAAGCAGGTTTGCCGTTTCTTGGGCCATGCCGCAGCCGGGACCAAAACCAACGGCCTGGAAGCTTTCTGTGTTCAGGCTTCCGGCCGGAAACTCAGGGTATTCCGAGCGAATGATTTGTGCTTCCGGGGCTAAAATATGCAATGCGCGCTCTGCTGCAGGTGTGCAGTAAGCCCAGGTGAGTCCAACGCCGGAGCGCAGGCACGACCCGACCGCGAGCGTAAGTGCGCCGGTTTTGCCATCCGCACCACCAATGAGCAAAGCCCTACCCATGCTGCCTTTGTGCGCAAAGCGCGACGATTTTCTGAGGAGTTGTCGAACCTCTTTGAGGGTTATATAATGGGCATTTTGCAGGTGTGGTGGCTCTTGGTTGATGGCTTCTGATTCAAAAACAGGCACTTGAAGCCCGATATCGAGAAGCTCCCAGCGTCCGAGAAATTGCTCATTTTCCGCGAAAAAAAACTGCAATCGTGGACGTTGAAAGCACAAGGTTATATTGGCCCGAAAGGCAAAGTCGACTGGAGCCTCGCCAGAAAATCCCGAGGGTAAATCAAGGCTGATTTTGAGGCAATCGTATCGTGCAGAGGCCGCTTCAATCAAGCCTTCTATTTCGGGGCGCAAGGGCGCAGTAAAACCCGTTCCTAACAAGGCGTCCACAATTAAAGAGCCCGCCGATATGGCTGCAATCCGCTCGGGTTCTGCTTTCTCAATGCGGAGGTTGATTTCACCCAGTTTTTGCTGGTTGTGTTGATTATCGCTCGAATAGCGTTCTGATTCAATAAGCAAAACCGTGACTTTCAAGCCATTTTGGTGGAGCAATCGCGCCAGCGCCAAACCATCGCCGCCGTTATTTCCGGAGCCACAAATCACCACGATTTCACGCGCTAAGGGCAAATGATTTTGCATCCACTGGTAGCATGCACTTGCCGCTCTTTCCATCAGGTCGATTGATGCAATGCCTTCCTGTTCAATGGTATACTGGTCGCAAATTCTAATCTGACGGTCGCTAAGCAGTTTCATGGGCGCGTTTAATCAATTGCTGATGAAGTTCGTGAACTTGCGGAATGACCATTTGATTTTCGTCGTTGAAAATCAACCAGTTTGCTCTTTTGCACACCTCTTCCTGCGGCATTTGATGCGCTATTCGTTGCTCAATTTCTTCTTCCGTCAATCCAAGCCGTTTTGCCGCTCTTGGAATGCGCAACGAATCGGGCGAGCAAACGGCAATTACGCCATCGAGCTGCTTTTCCAATCCATGTTCAAACACAATCGCCGCCTCTTTAATCACGTAGGGCGTGTGTTGTTCTGCACACCAATTTTTAAAGCGCTCGCCTACGGCGGGATGGATTACCGCATTCAGCTCGCGGAGTTTCGAAGCATCAGAAAACACCAGCGAAGCCAGCTTTCGACGGTCGATTTCACCCGTTTCATGGAGAATCGATTCACCAAAAAGGGCAATAAGTTTCGCCTGCACATCTTGCTCCGCTAAACACTTTCGGGCTTCAAGATCTGATTCAAACACCGGTATTCCCAGTACGCCGAACAAGCGGGCAATGGTGCTTTTCCCGGAGCCAATTCCACCTGTAAGTCCGATTTTTAGCATGCCTTCGAAGGTATAAAATGATTGACCGTTAATTTCTCAGGTAGATGTATTCAAGCGATTCAGGTTCTAGTCGAACCTTTCTTACGCCTTTTGGAGCGCGAAGCACACGAAGTGGAATTCGGCTTCCCGACTGGCTTCCGGGAAGTGAAGGAACAACAGATACGACAAAGTCGGAGGGTTTAATTCGGGCATAGTCTTTCAACGACACTTCGTAGGAGAGCCGCACCACCTGAATCGGAAAGAGTCGAATGCGCGACAGGAGCGAATCGGGAAGGCTTACCGGAATGTTGAACCGGCCTTCGGTGAATCGGCCTACCGAAACCTCTACGTTCACTTGTTCGGGGTTTAGATTAACCTCACGTGAAGGCTTTACAAGTTTTAGTGGAAAACTGCTGTTTTTATTGAGGTTTCGATGAACCAACGGTGCCGTTTCGATGGCTTTAATGCGGTTCAGGGCTTCAACCGGAGCGGTTACGGTTACACTTTCGGGCTGGCACCGCAGGCTGTCGGTTAGTCCATAGTCGCGGTCGAAGCTTAAATACGATTTCAGCTTCACCGGAACCTTCTTGTACGCCTTTCGGAAAAAGTTAAAGTGAATCGTATCGGGGCGGATATACAAGGCGTTGATGTCGGAATGTAATCGGTTGAAATAATCGACGCCATGCCTGGTGGTGAGGAAGAAGTCGAGTTGCTCATTGCGTTGCACCGAACGGATGTAGGCTCCATCAAGCACCACTTCTGCCTTGTCGGGACGCAAAGTGTAGCCCAACAGGTGATAACCCGAACCACTGATTTCGAGTTCTGCTTCCTGGGGTAAGTTTTCAAGCATCACATTCGATTCGGGCATATTGGTGTATTTAACAGGTACCACGATTGAGGTGGTGTAAAACCCGTTAAAGGCCATCAATACCCAAAGCACCGAAGCCGTGAAAAGGCAAACCAGAAATACCAGAATTTTTCTTCTGGTGATGCGCACCGAACGCCAAGCCGAGCTCGATTTCGTCCGGGCCATAAGGACTTATTTTGCAGCTTGTAGTCCTTCGGCAGGCACTCCGTTCTGCGAAACCGCCGATTTCTCGATGCGGATTTTTCCGCCACCTTCTGTTTCAATCAAAAAGGTGGTTTCTGCGATTTCGGAAATTTTGCCGTGAAGCCCGCCAATGGTAATAATTCGGTCGCCTTTCTTGAGACTTTCTCTAAACTGTTTGGCTTCTTTGGCTTTCTTCATTTGCGGACGAATCATGAAGAAATAGAAAACCACAATAATTAAAACCATAGGCAGCAGCGAGGCGAGGCCATTTTGACCTTGACCACCGGCCATTAAAAGAGTTGCAGAGTGCATCATGAAGTGGAGTTATTTTGCTTTGGGCTTCACATTGCCCTTTACAAAGAGTTTATAGGTTGCAGGTTCGGTATTGGCGTAAACAGTAACGGTTTTATTGGCTACGCCAGGGCGTCCGTCAGAATTGAAAACCACGTCGATAGAGCCGCTTCCTCCCGGAGGAATCGGAGCTTTGGGCCACTCAGGAACTGTACAGCCGCAAGAGCCTGCTGCATTGGTAATTACCAGATTGTTCTTACCGGTGTTGGTGAACTTAAAGGCATGTGAAACGCGCTCACCTTCAATTACTTCTCCGAAGTTAAAGGTATCGGCGTCGAATTTCATGGTCGAAACAGGTGTATCTGATTTTCCATCTGCGGAGGCCGAATTGTTGACCATATCGGTGGTGATGTTTCCGCTTTTCTTTTCGTCGCAAGAGCTTGTCATAACAAGCGCTGCAAGAGGAATCAGATATGTGATAAAATGCTTAAGCATGGCTGAGAAAATTGAGTGGCGAAAGTAGTAAATTCAAACCGATCAGTTACATCTTTATCCACTGTTTCGGTGCATAATGGCGCTTATCTGTGGCCTTTATTTTTTAAGACCTGCGCCAAGGCGGATGACAATGTCATCAACCTACAACACCAATAACCTATTGAGGGCCTTTCGAAAGTATAAGCTTACCACGACTCACAGTGCTGCCCTCAAGTTGGTAGATGTATAGTCCGCTGGGCAAATGCGCTGTTGAAACTTGCTGATTGGCCACCACGTTCTGATCGAGTACCAAACGCCCGGCCGCATCGTAAATTCGAAGTTGAGCGCTAGTGTTAAATCCTCTAAATGCCACGAAAGCGCTCGCCGGATTTGGAAAAACGGCCGGTAATTGTTCAGGCATTTCGCCTATGGAAGCGCTAAGGTCGAGCTCAATGGCCCTTACGAGGGTTTCTGATGAACATCCGATTTCGTTGGTGGCAGTGACAACGACCAACACGGTTCCACTGAGATTAGCCCAAAAAACTACGGCGCTGTCGCGGTCGCTTGAGTAAAGAACGTTTTCAATCAGACTACCCAAACCGGAGAAGCTCCAGGAATAGGTAAGGCCTTCTTCACCCTGCGCAATGAGTAAGCTGCTTCCTTGTTGTGGATTTACCACCGGATCGGTTTGTAAGGTGAAAACCGGAGTGGGGGAAACCTCAACCTCCACAAGGTCGATGGTTGAGCAGATGGCTGAGCTCACCTCCATGAAATAAGTGCCCGATTGTAGCATACCTATATCATTCAAAGTAAAGCTGTTGCCGGTTGATAAAAATCCATTGGGGCCTATCCAGTTTGCGGTTAAACCCTCTTCAACCATAGCCGATAGTGTTAAATCATCGCCTTCGCAGATGGTAGTGTCGGGTTGTGAAATTGCAGCAAGCGGACTGGGCAGTGTTGTTATGGTGATTTCGGCGCTTTCGGCACAATTTTCACCCACCACCAGTAAGGTGTAGGTGCCAACGTTGCTCGCGTCGAAGTTCTCAATTTGCAGGGAGGAAGCTCCGCTGCTAAAGTTGTCGGGTCCCGACCATGAAAACTGGCTGTTCGGGGGCATGTTTGTGCTGAGTGAAAGTGTGGCGCCTTCACAAACTTCGGTGGCTCCAGATATTTGTAAGTTGCATGAAATGCAGCCTTCGGGAGCTGTGAGGTTTAGTTCGGCACTGCAGTCGGTGTCGGCCGCAAAGAAGGCGTTAAGCGTAAAGGGTTGTCCATCGGCAGGCAGGCCTTGTACGTTAAATTCAATGGGATTGACAAAGGGAGGAGCAATGCTGATGGTATTTTCACCCACTCCAATGATTAGGTTGTTGTTTTGCGGCGCGTTGAATGTCCACAAGGTTCCGTTAATCTCAAATTGGTTGGTTTGTTCGTTGCAAAAGCTAGGTTCTGCGGTAAACAAGCTTATTTGGCAGGGGGCATTGGAAGTGCAATCGAAGGTGCCCGTTCCGCTAAGTCTTTCAAGTGTGGCTACAAGCGCTTGGTTGGAGTAATTGGTGATTACCAAAACATAGTAGGCATTCGGAAGGGTGGAGGTAAACTGAATAACTTCGTTGTTTCCTCCGGCATAACTGCAATCGGCAGCCTTTTCATCGGTAAGCGAATCGCACCAGTTGTTCTCCTCCCAAAAAGGCCCCCAAAGCATGAAGTCGAGGTCTTCGTCGAGCGAATTGGTAAGCTCTAATTCATGCGTACCGGGATTCCCAATTTGGAAATAATACCACGAAGGGTTCGGTGTGGAGCCAAGGCAATTGTAGGACGGACCATCCTCAGCCTGACCAAAGTCGGTTGTTACTTGATAAGCTATCGGGTTTTCCGGGCAAATTCGGATGGCTTCGGCGCAAAACGAATTTGTTTGAGCAAAGGCCTGAGCTGAGGTTAGGAAAGGAAGCAGTAGCGGTAGAAAAAGGTATCTCATGAATGGCGTTCAGGTGATTCAAAAGTAGGTTGCCTATTCCTGATTTCGGAGATATTTTTTTAACAAAGGATATACTTTATGGGTGGGCAAACCCATCACGGTGTAGAATGAGCCTTCGATGCGTTCCACGGCCGAAAGCCCAATCCATTCCTGTATGCCATAGGCGCCTGCTTTGTCGAAAGGCTTGCAAGTGCTGATGTAATACGCGATGTCATCCTCGCTTAGAGGGAGAAAATGCACTTTGGTAACATCGCTTACTATCTGTGTTTCTGTTAGGCTTACCAAGGCGAATGAGGTGATGACCTCATGTACTTTTCCGGAGAGTAATCTCAACATTTGGCTTGCCTCGTTGGCGTCGGAAGCCTTGTTCAACACCATGTTGTCGAGGCAAACCACGGTGTCGGCGGTTAACGCGAGGTCATCCCCCGTTAGGGAAGGCACAATAGCCTTGGCCTTGGTTGCGCAGATGTGCTCTGAAATTTCCTGGCCGCGGAGTGTGGAGGGGAAAGACTCATCGGCCGACAGCGATCGCACTTCGAACGCGAAGCCTAGCTGCGCAAGAAGTTCTTTTCGGCGTGGTGAGCCGGATGCCAGAATGAGGCGTGAATACGACATACACGTGAAGATTTAATACAAAAACCGAAAGACGACCATCGATAAAACTCCGGTAACAATACAGATTTTGGCCAATAACGAGGCTTTTGTGTAATCGCTTTTTTCGCGGGCGTTCCACAATCTGTGGATGAGCATGAGCAGCGGAACTTGCACGCCAATGGCGAGATAAATCACAAGGCCGTTGAGCTCGAATTGCCACAGGTACTTCATAATGAGGGCCAGCATCATCAAGGTGAACACCGCAATACCCATGGCCAGAAAGCGCGCCTGAGTTTCGCCGACCACCACGGGAAGGGTTCTGCAGCCATCTTCG
Organism: Bacteroidota bacterium; assembly: GCA_027483445.1. GTDB lineage: Bacteria > Bacteroidota > Bacteroidia > M30B66 > M30B66 > CAMCXT01. The sequence continues at coordinate 99,210 of JAIXUS010000064.1, forward strand.
AGGTCGCCTTCGAGGTCTTCGAGGTCTTTCACCAGTTCGCGAATCAGGTTCGACAAAAAGGCAAACAGGGCATATCCAATAACGAGAATAGCGCCGGTTTTTAGCAGCTTACTGCCTGATTCATCGAGTGTTACGTTCATAATTTCGAGCGAAAGTAAGCTGCCTGCTGCAAATTCATACACTCCGGTCATTACTGGCACCAGGGCCGCCAATAAAGCAATGAGAATGTTGCCGGAGAGCATTTGTTTTTTGAGATAGGCCGAGTAAATCCAAAGTGCGCCAATGCTAAGTATTTGAAACAGTAGTAGTTTAAGCGCAAATAGTCGGTAGCACACCCATGCCGCGAGCAGGAAGCCAAGACTGCTCAGAACGATGTGAAGTCCGATGGCCATGCGCCTCGAGATGCTGCGGCCCACGACAACCCGCTCGGGTTTGTTGATGCGATCGGTTTTGGTGTCGAAGTAATCGTTGATGATATAGCCGGCCGCCGCAATGCAAAGGGTTGAAATTAGCAGCAAGGTGAAATGTACTGTACTCATGTGCAGCCCAAAGCCCTGTGGTAGGAAGCCCGACTCCAGGAAGTCGGAAATGGCTTTTCGCCAGAGGGTTTCGATGAGTCCATAGCGCACAGCCAGCATGGTGAGCGCTATGATGATCAGGTTGGGAAGGCGAACGAGTCGAAAGAGTGCCGGCATGCTTCAAAGATAGCGTTCCGCAATCTGTTTACTGAACATCCGGTAAATTTCCTGCAGTTGTGGATTTGCATTGAGCATGTTGAGGTGCTGCTCAATGGTTGAGTTGTCGCCACGGCGCGCCGGTCCTGTTTGTGCGGCCTCGGGGGCGGTAAAGCGCAAACGGCTGAAGGTTTGCTCTACCAAATGCTGGAGCGTTGAAGCAGGAAGTCCTTGTTTGGTGCACCATTCAAAAGCGAGGGTTGCCAAGTGGTTTCCGAAATTATTCATCACAACAGCGGCCAGGTGCAGCTGGCGACGTTGCTGCACATCAAGCATCACTGAGGTGCATCCTAGCGCAGCTAAAAAATCGCTCACAAACCGCTCAGCCTCATGGCCACGGTGCTCGGTAACCCAAGGAATTTGGGTCCAAACAGGCCTTTCTTTCTCCCCAAAGGAATGAACAGGCCACATCACCGCGCTGTCGTAGTTTTCTCCTTCAATAGGTGCTGATGTGCCTGAGAAATGTACCATCACCCGGGCAATATGGCCAAATGTGGCGGCGGTTTCGGCCAGGGCACTGTCGTTCACACAAAGCAGTACTGTGGCTTCGTGCGTGTTGTTTGCATCGAAGGGTAAACAGTGAAAATCTGCGCAAAGCTGTTGTTGGCGAACAAGATTTCGGGCGGCGAGCTCTACATGGTTGTGGTGCGTTAAGGCCGGACTGGCTAACAAGGCTTCAGCCAGCCGTCCGCTTCCCACAACAACGATTCGCTTAGGCTTGAGCACGTTTACGGTATTGTTGACGAACCCTAACCCAGACCGCCATACCAGTGCCAATGCCCATCAAAACGCAACCTAACCACAAGATGTTGATTCCGGGGAAAATGATGGCTTTCAGGATGATAAAATCGGCCGCATTGGAGGTTTTCTCGCGAATGCGAATGTGAAAACGCTCTTTTTCAGGGTCGATCTTCCAAAGGCTGAAGGCCAATCCTTTTTGGTCGAGGACGGTATCTATTGTAGCCGTGCTGAACCCGCGAATCATATACACCGGCATTACCATAGATGCCTCATTATCAACACCTAAAACCTTTAACTCTGCACCTACTGCAATATCACCTTCTTGTGTTCCGTAGCGTGTGGCATCGATATTTTTATTCACGCCGGTTAGGATGACCATAGCGTTAGAGGTAAACACCGTGTCGCCAACCCGAAGCTCGTGGTCGCTGGGCTCTTGCCAGCCCGATTCAGCTTTACGCTTTTCTTCGGGCGTTTCTACTTTGGCGTAGGTAACGTGGGTGAAGATGTCTTTGTGCAAATAATGCTTCGTTGCCGGTTCGGCCACGTTGCCCATTCGGGGGTTTGTTTGGATGAACGGATTCAGGCTGAATACTTTTTTAGGCTTTCCGTCTTCGCCATTTTGGAGGTAGTCGACTTTATAGTAAATGTTTATGCCTGCTGTTGAATCGCCCCGATAACTCACCAGATAATCGCCCATTTTGACGGTATCGTTTCGGGCGAGGAGAATATTCTCGTTGTTAGGGAAATCCTTACCCAAGTCGAAAGGGCTCACATTGCGGGAGATGAATTGCTTTTTCCCGGCCGAGATTAGCGAGCCGAGCAGAATGAGTCCAAAGCCAATGTGGGCAATTGAAGGGCCGGCCTTTGGAAGTTTTCCTTTGAGTACAGTAAAGAGAAACTGAGCGTTTCCGGCTACGGCGAAAATGCTGGCAAACAGGAGCATCACCAGCATCACTTCTTTAATTTCGAGAAGGGCTCCGCAAATACCGGTTAAAATGAGGCTAACAGCGGTCACAACACCCAAACGGCGAATCAATTCGGCGCGTGGTGTTTGCTTGTATCTTAAAAACTGCCCCGAACCGATCAACAGGCCGGTTACAATGGCAAAAGGGATTTGCCAGGCATTATAATGTTTGATGACATCCTGTTGTGGAGCCAGTTTAGCCTCCGAAAGTTTGGCAAACAGTTCATTGGGCATTAGGTCGTTTAACCAGGCAAACAGGCTTGCCAGGTTTCCGGCGAGGAATTTATTGATAACCGGCGTAGAAGTGCTGAAGGTAATCTGAAAGGCTGAAATGAGCAATACCAGTGCGCCTACGAACATCCAAAACTCTCGCGAACTGATGTTTTCTTCTTGCTCCGGACCTTCGGCTGCAGTGAGCATTTTACGAAGCCCGTTGAGCATAATGTACAGCGAAACGGACAAAAACGCGAAGGTGACCAGTTTCATGAATCCGGCGCTGAGGCTGATGACCAGGAGAGAGCCTGAAACAGCGAGCCAAATAATTAGGGCTTTATCGCGCAACACAAATGCGCTGGGCAGCCACACGAAAAACAGCAGATAAATGAGAAGCTGACCGCTCATGCCCAAATCGGTGAAGGCGTGTACCGACGATTCGCCCAAAATTCCGCTGCGGGTAAGAAAGGTAGAGTAGAGAATTAAGATGAAGCTGATGAAGATGAGGAAAATCGCGGTGATGAGCGATTGACCGTTGCGTTGGTTCACCAGCATTACGTGTCCGCCGGCCACCAATGTAAGCCAGGGCACCAAGGAAGCGTTTTCTACGGGGTCCCAGGCCCAGAAACCTCCAAAGCTGAGGGCCTCGTATGCCCATGCACCGCCCATCAAGATTCCGGTGCCTAAAATGGAAATGCCAAAGAAGGTCCAGGGCAAGGCCGGCTTAATCCAACTGCGCAATTCGGCTCTCCAGATTCCGGCAACGGCGTAGGCAAAAGGGAACAACGTAGCCGAAAAGCCGAGAAACAGGGTAGGCGGGTGAATGGTCATCCACCAGTTTTGGAGAAGCGGATTTAAGCCGCGTCCGTCGAGATTTTTCAGGTAGTCGGCTTGTTGAACAAAGGGCAAGTCACGAAAATCGGGGTGTTCACGCAGTAGCAGGAAGGGATTTGAGCCAATGTGTACATCGCCAATGTAAACGCCCAAAAGCATGGAGGCCAAGAATGCCTGCACCACAGCAACAATAGCCATGGTTGTGAATTCCCATTCGCGGGCGCTACGCATCAGGATGTGCCCTAACACCATATTCCAGAAGGTCCACAGCAAGAAGCTTCCTTCCTGGCCTTCCCAGAAGCAGCTTAAAATGTACTGCATCGGCATGGCTGTATTGGAATGCTGCCAAACGTAGTGGAACTCGAAATAATGGTTAAAGAGCAGGTAGAACAACACACCAATGATTCCGAGAACCGAAATTGAATGCAGGAAATAACCTGTTCGGGCTATTTTTCTCCATGAGCCTTCTTCGCTTGTGGAGCGGTAGCGGTGTGCAAAAGTGTAGGCAACAGCGGCAAGCAAAGCTCCACTGAAAGAAAGTACGGTGAACAGATTACCCAGCGTGCCCCAGCCGGTGTGTTCTCCTTGATAAACGATATCCATAAGTTGCGGTTAAAGAGAAGCCGAAGGGTCGGATTTGAATTCCTTCAGGCCTTCTTTGCCATCGTTGTATTTGCTGGGACATTTCATCAGGATTTTATCGGCTAAAAAGGCATCACCTTTCATTTTGCCGGTAATCACCACCGACTCCGACCGTTCAAAATCCTGAGGCTTCGACCCGTTAAACATCACTTTTTTTTCCAACCCTTCGCTGTCGACGAGGTAAAAACTAAATAGGTTGGCATTTTGTTCGGGATTGTACACCATATCTTTTTGAAGATTTAGCTTTCCCGAAACGTGAAACTCCTTTCCGGGCTGTTCCATGGCCTCCTCAAAGGTGGCATAGGTGCTCGAATCGAGGAATGTAGAGATGATCATGCCTATGGCTACGGCAATAATCGCTATGGCAACGATATGACCTTTTTTCATGACTTATCGGATTGTGATTCTTTTTCGAGTTTACTCACTTTGCGGTCGAGTCGAAATAGGTAAATGCCTAAACCCACAAATACCAAGGCAATAACGAGCACTACCACGTAAATTTTTCCACTGCTGCGAAGCGCTTCTGCCATCTCCGGCTCTGCCGATGTATTGGCAAATAAAGGCATAGTAAGCAAACAGAGATATAGAAAGGTAATGAGCAGTTTCATAAGGTTGTAGAGTTATCTCCGGGTCTGTTAAACGACTCGAGTGCCCGCCGGTAGTCGAGCATTTTAATCCGAAAGCCAAGTTGCGAAACCCAAGCACCGATGAGAATCCAGCCCAAAACGGCTGGATAAAACACAAGGCGCATGGCGCTGTCTAAGTCGTACGACGAGAAGGCCGGATTGCCACCGTTACCGGGGTGCAACGAATCCACCTTGTTTAGCCGTGGATAAACCATCAGGAAGACCATCAGCAGCACGAAGGCGAAAATGTTGTACACCGCGGCTACACGACCGCGCTTTTGCTCCTCCTCGAGCGAGCCTCTAAGGATGATGTAAGCAAAATAGATGAGCAACGAAATGGCCGCTCCATTCAGCTTAGGATCGTTTACCCACCAACCGCCCCAGGTGAAGCGCGCCCAAAGGCTTCCGGTGGTAATACCCAACAGGCCAAGTAAAATTCCGGTATGGGCAAATTGCTCAGCCTTGAAATCCGATTCAATGCGGCCCCCTGCCAAATACCGAATGGAATGGTACAACGAAACGGCCATCATGGCCATCATGCCAAACCACATGCTTACGTGATAATAAAGGTTGCGGATGGTTTCGTTCAGAACAAACAACTTCGGAACAGGGCCAAGCATTCCCCAAATGAGCGAATACAACACCAATAGCACGCCCAATAGCTTCCAGCTGTTTTGCATCAGACCACCGGTGTTCACCTCTTCTTTCATCGTGTAAAATCCGCCGCAAAGGTACAGAGTTTTGCTCCTGCACAATGGCATTGCAAGGCTAAAAACACACAGACGAAAACAAGGTTTTTTTCCATGCAAAAAGACTTTCGTATTCCATCATTTGTTTATTTTCACCACCCAACCTAATTCACTAAACAATATGGAAGAAATTACACTCGACAAGGATTTAAGCAAGACCCAATCGAAACAATATGCCGGATTTTGGATACGTTTCGCCGCCATTTTTATCGATGCCATTCTGGTTTCTATTTTAAATGCCTTTATTTCGATTCTTTTGGGAAAACCGGCCCTTAGCCCGGAGCCCGACAGCGAACAATCGCTCATTTCAACGCTTACCGGCTGGCTGTATTTCGCCATTTTGGAATCATCGGCCCGTCAGGCCACGCTCGGTAAAATGGCGGTGGGCATCAGGGTTGTCGATAAAGACGGCGAAGGCATCAGCTTTGCCCAAGCCACCGGCCGTTATTTCAGTAAAATCCTATCAACGCTCATTATTTTCATCGGCTTCATCATGGCGGCTTTTGATGCCCGCAAACAAGCCCTCCACGACCGAATCGCCAACACGTTTGTTACCAGAGATTAGCGCGCCGAATTTTCCACTGAGCTCCACAGCTAAACCATTCCGCGCGATTTAAGCTCGAGGTATTTGTTCACCGTATGGGTCGACAAATCGTCGGGCTTGGTATAAATCGCCTGAATGCCTTGTTGTCGCAATGTATTCACCAGCTGCAGCTTGGTGGTTACGTATTTTCTGGCTGCGGTTTGTATGTAAATCTCCTCCAAATTCGCGGGCTCCGAGGTGGCCAGCTGACTAATCTCTTCATTTTCAAATACGATTACAACCAACAGGTGGTGCAGGTTAATTCGCCTCAACAGGGGCAGAGCTCGCTCCAGCGCAGGCATGCTCTCAAAATTGGTGTACAGAAAAACGAGGCTGCGCTGGGTTATCTGCTTTCTGAGCGACATGTACAGCAGCTCCAAATTGGTCTCCAGGTTGTCTTCCTTCAGGTTGTACAAGCCATCGAGCAACTTGCGCAGTTGGGTGTAGGCCCGCTCCGCGGGGATGACTCTAAGCGTTCGTGCATTGAAATGAATCAAGCCTGCCTTGTCTTGCTTTCTTAAAGCAATATTCGAAATCACCAAACTGGTGTTGATGGCATAATCCAACAAACTCAAGCCTTTGAAAGGAAGCTGCATCACCCGGCTCACGTCGATGGCCGAATAAATCTGTTGCGATTTCTCATCGGTAAACTGATTCACCATCAATTCGGCCCTGCGCCCTGTAGCCTTCCAGTTGATGCTCCTGTATTCGTCGCCCTGAACGTAATTTCTGATTTGCTCAAATTCATACGAATGGCCAATCCTTCGCAGCTTCCGAATACCCTGACTGTTCGATAAAGATGCAAACGTGCGCAACTCATACTGCTTCATCTCAATTACCGACGGGTAAACCGGTACCATTTGACCAGCCTGAACAACCACCCTTCTCGAAAAGAACCGCCAGGGACTCTCAATAAACAGCAAAAGGTTGCCAAAATGATACTCGCCCCGCATCAGCGGCCTCAGCATGTATTCCAGCTTTTGAGTTTCGCCACCCGATACACTGAAATCGATCTGAAAATCGCGCAACTGCAATTGCTCCGGCAATTCATCAATGAAGGTTCCACGGAGTGCTACCTGACTGCGGTTTCGAAGCTCGATGACTATCGGATTTTTACTCCCCAGCGAAAGTACCGGGGCCGTTATTCTTCGGGCTTCGGGACTATGTCCCATCACATACAAGCGCAGGATTTCAACCAACATCAGGCCCAGGAAAATGGCCAGTATTAGCTTCATTGCCACCAGCATTTGAGGCACAAAAAAGGCCACAACAAAGCCAGCGGCAATGCCTAAAGCCACAATAAACAGCCTCGATTTAGGAAATAAGCCGTGGCTAAAGCGTTTCATCGCGGAACTTCAATGCTTTCAGTAATTCTGCGAATCACATCAGAGGTTTGGAGCCCTTCCATTTCGCGTTCCGGTAGAAGTTGAATTCGGTGGTTCAAAACAGGAACGGTCACTTCCCGAATGTCGTCGGGTATCACAAAATCACGCCCTGCAATGGCCGCCGTCGCTTTGGCTGCCCGTAAAATAGCCAACGAAGCCCTCGGTGAAGCTCCCAGATACAAGTCGCTGTCGTTCCGCGTTTTATGCACAATGGCCGCGATGTAATCCAACAATTCATCTTTAATATGTACCTGTTCAACCAAAGCCCGCAAGCGCAAAACATCTTCCGCCTTCAAAATCGACTGTACTTGTTCGAACAAGCGGTTGCTAAAGTCGTCTCTAAAGCGTTTTAGAATTTGCTGCTCCTCCTCAAGCCCGGGATAACTCAACAAAATGCGAAACAAGAAACGGTCGAGTTGAGCCTCCGGTAAGCGATAGGTGCCCTCCTGTTCAATCGGGTTTTGTGTGGCCAACACCAGGAATGGCCCCGGAAGCGGATAGGTTTTGCCATCCACCGTTACGGTTTGCTCTTCCATCACCTCGAAGAGGGCCGCCTGAGTTTTTGCCGGCGCACGGTTAATTTCATCAATAAGCACCACATTGCCGAAAATGGGGCCCGGTTTAAAAACAAATTCCGACTCCTTCACATTGAAAATGCTCGTTCCCGTTACGTCCGATGGCATCAGATCGGGCGTAAACTGAATTCGGGAGTAGCTTAGTTGGAGGCTTTTGGCCATTACCCTGGCCGACAGTGTTTTGGCGATTCCCGGAACGCCTTCCAACAGCAAATGACCGCCGGCAAAAAGTCCGGTGAGCAGCTGCTGCACAAGGTCGTGTTGACCAATCAGCACTTTACCCATTTCGCGTCTAACGGCATCGGCGGCTTCAGCCACAGGGTGAACGGATTTTACTTCTTCTGATTCCGGAATGGTGTTTTCGGCTTCCATAGCTTATTTGCAGCTTTTATAAAATTGAGTGAGTATGGCGTGAAATCGCAGCGCATCGTCATCTTCGGGCAATGCGTAAACTTTTATGCGTTGGTATTCCCGGGCAAGCCGGAGGATGACTTCAAGGTCGGCTCCGGTTCTGAGGTGAATCAATTCAGCCTGTTCTTCTTGAAAATCATTCAAACTGAGGCGGTATCGTTCGCGCAGCCAACTGAGCAGATAGCGCATTTGATGGCGAACCAATCCTTCGTGCTTGCGCTCCAAAAAATACAGCCGGCCAATGCTGCGAATAAAATTCAAACTGAAGTTTCTCAAGGGCTCGCGTATGGGTATGGTGCGCTGCCTCCTGCGCGCGGTGAACGCGAGATACAGTAGCGCGATACCCAAAAGAAGGTACAGCGACCACCGTAACGCCTCCTGCCCGAGTAAAAACGACAATGGAGAGCCGCCCGGACTTTGGATTGTGTCTGGCTCATCGGGCAAATTGTGCGGATTCCGGCTGTAAAGGTCCCAAACAACATCAGCTTTGGGCAGTTCGCTGAGCACAGCGGCCACGTGGTTTCGGATTGAGCGCCGCTGAATGTGGTAATTGGTAAAGGCGAGCGGTTGGAGGTGCAGAAGAAAGCGCCCATCGCCATGCGGAATCGACATCCAGATGGCTTCCTCGTTGTTGTTTTGGGCCAGAATCAGCCACGTGGCCGGAAGCTTTTGGCGATCTGCTTGAAAGTAAGCATAGTCGCGCGCTATGATGGCTCCCGGAATTTTATGAAACACATTGCTGTGCACGGGTGGCAAACCAGCCCGCTCAGCCTGGTGAAACACCGCGTTAAATGCCGATTTTTTACGGATAAAGCCTTCGTAGCTCAGTGAGGTATCCACGCGATTAAGCAGCCGTTCAATCAAGAACTCCGAGGGATTTTCGGCAACAATCAATGCCGTTCCTCCCTGGCTTACGAAATCAAGCAGCGAGGAACTTTCGGCTTCGGAAAGAAATTGCCTGTGACCTAAAAAGAAGTAGGCCGGCCTATCGGTTTTGTAGGTTTGAAGCTCTTTTTCATCGGGAGCCTTGGTGAGCATGCGCAGCGTGTGCCCCGGTTGATACGTTTTCAGCAGCCTTGAAAGAACCACCGCGCCATAAGGCTCTTCGCTTTGTGGCTGGTAATCGGCCGACCAATCGAAACCTTCACGACGGTTAAAAACACCCAGGAAAGCCATCACCAGCACCACAATTACCACGAAGGCAAACAAATAGATTCGGGTTTGCTGCTTCATGATTTTTCCTCCTTCAACTCCGACTGAAAGCGTAGGTTTTGGTCGCGAAGTCTTTGATACCGGGTTTCATCCAGCAGGTGTTTCCCAAACCACCAATACTCGTAATGCAGCGTTATCTGCCGAAAGTGGCCGGCATCCTTATGCAGCGACAATTCACGTACGTAAGCCGCATCGGTTTTGTCTTTTTTCCATTGAATCCAGCCCCGTTTGTGCAATAAGGCAATCACCTGTAGGTAGTGCAGCCGCAGGGCCAGATTGTAGTCTCGCTGCTGAAGGGCCTCGTCGATGGCTTTTTGCAGCGCATCAGCCGGACTGCCATCTGCCTCGAGCAATCCTGAGAACCAGGCATCTTGTCCGGTTGCATTGGGGTTTGGTGGCGGCACATTTCGAACCACCAATACAATTAACACAATGATTAAAGCGGCCAGAATAGCAATCAGGATGATTTGTCCTTTGCCAAGATAAATGCCCGTGTCACTTGGCTCTTCCTCCGGCAGGGCTGTGGTTTTTCCGGGTTGTTGTTCAATCGGTTTTTCGACATAGTTCAGGCCTTCGGTGGCTTTTCGGAATTTCTCCTCTTCAAAATCGCGGGCATTAAGCAACGTTACCCCCAACAATTGAAGCAGCACCAATAGTCCACACAAAAGCAACTTCAACCTAATCTGCATCAGCCAACCCGTAATCCTGCAATTTCCTTTTGAGCGCGGCGGCACTCAAGCGTTCATGCAAATTATACCAAATCAAAATATTGCTGCATGCAAACAACATCACCACCAGCAACAAAACCATGAGTTGAAGCGTCGCACCGAGAGCCTTCCTGTAATAGGTGTACACGCTATCGTCCCAATTAAAAAGCATCTCAACCATTTCTACATTGAGCAGCTCGGGCAGAAAACCGGCGAGCAGGAGCGAAAGTCCGCTCAATACCATTAAACTGATGTAGAGTCCCGTCAAATGCAGAAATCCTTCACGAATGAGCGTGATTGCTTCGCCGAGACTTTGCCGTATAGGTTGTTTCGATAGCAGCAGGGTGCTGATGACAAAGCTGATGAAAGGCAGTGTGAGTATAAGCACCCAAACAGAGTTGAAGAAAGTGAGCAGTGGCCAGGCCAGCCCGAAAAGGAGTCCGGCCACAGCGCTTCTTTTTAGCATGTCTTTTCGGGTTCTATCGGACGAAAAACGAGTATTCCAAGTTTGCATCACCCAATACAGGCAAAGCACGGTTGAAGGCACAAACCACAGTCCGAAAGCAGCCTGTGAGCTGGTTTCAAGGAAGACTCTCAATCGGTAAAAGGGGCTTTGCAGGTTCCAGATATTGTTCTCCATCAAACAGTAGGCAACCACTGCCGGAATGCAGAGCAGCAGCAGCTTACCGGCCATGGAAGGCAACAGGCTAAAGAAGGCTCCAAAGCTGTTTCCAAAGAGTTGGCTCCCGGTTTTTAGTTCTTGCAAATCGGGCGAGAAAGGCTTGATGGCTTGCAGTTCGCCATCCTGCGGTAGCAGCCCACCCCCTTTGGCCACCCTGATTGGATACACAATTACATAAAACACGACCAGTGCCAACATGCTCGCAATGAGGCCTATGCGAAAATAGTCGGGCATGCTTACCAGCCTTGTAACCCAGCTTTCGATGATGGCGGCGATTAAGAGCATAACTACCGCCAAAATGAGGATTCGGATGCCATTGCGTGCCGAGCGGCGGAGGGCCTGCATGCGTGTGTAGGTGCCCGGAAAAACTAGGCCGCTGCCGAGCACGAATCCGGCTCCACCGGAGAGAATGATGGCCGATATTTCGAATGTGCCGTGCATCCAGATTCCGAGAATAGATTGGAGCAGTACGCCTTTCCCTACAAATAAATACTGGAAAGTACCAACCATCACGCCGTTGTAAAGCATTACGCCAAGTGTTCCAATGGCGAAGAGCAAACCGAATAGAAAGGTGCGGAGGGCAATGCTGATATTGTTTCTGGCTATATAAAAGAACATTTCAAGCGCCGACGATTCCTGATACACCGCAGTGGGGTTTCCGGCTTCGATGTTCCTTTCGGTCATTGCGATGTAGCCACTTCCCAAAATGCTTTCTGCGAAGTCGGGCGCGTAGGCGGAAGAAAAAATACCCACCAGGAATGAAACGAAAAACAGAATAAACGACCAAAGCAGCGCTTTTCGCGATTGGAAGAGGGCCATGGGCAATTCTGACTTCCAAAACCGGATGAAAAGGCGAAGCTGACTGTTGGTGTTTTGCTGGAGGCGCCCAAAAACCTGTTGACTGAGTTGGTTGAGGTAAATACGAACGACCCGGTTTGGGTAGTGGCTGCGCGCATACGAAAGGTCATCGGTTACCTGAACAAAGAGGTCGCTGAGCGCGTCGGGGTTGCGTTCGTTCGACCGGAGCATTTGTTCCAGCTCGGCCCATTTCTCTTTATTCTGCCCGATGAACCGGGTTTCTTTCATACAGATTCGTATTTTTGAGCGTTTCGAAAAGTAGGAGAAAAAACAACACCTCGGCCTTGAGAAAAGTTGAAATTAACACCCCGCAAAATGTTCCGCTGCAATATCAGCTCGCAAACGCGCGCGACCGTGGTTTAGCGTTTGTTTTCGACTTTTTAATTCAGTTTTTTACATCTCTCTTTTTGTTTTTGGCCTTAAACGGCACGTTGGATGACGAACGTTGGCGGCTTGCGGTATTCTTCCTGATTGTATTTCCATTTTTCACCTTTTACTCCCTTTTTTTTGAGCTTTTACTCAATGGGAGAAGTCCGGGAAAAATATTGCTTAAACTCAGGGTTATCAAGCTAAGTGGTGAGGATTTGCAGTTTAATGACTATCTGCTGCGGTGGCTTTTTCGCTGGCTCGACATTTGGCTTTCGTTGGGAACTGTGGCTGCCTTGCAGGTAAGCTCCTCAGTTCGTGGCCAGCGTACCGGCGATGTGTTGGCCAACACTACGGTTATCAGGCAAAATGCCGACTACAGCGTCTCGCTCAAAGACTTACTCAACATTCGTAGCAGTGAGAACCATTCGCTGAGTTACCCTAACGCGGCACTATTTAAAGAGGAAGAAATGCTGCTGGTGAAGCAGTGCCTTGATCGGTTTCACAAGGTTGGCAATGAGTCGCACCGACAGCTGCTCAAACACGTTGCCCGCAAAGTAGCCAACCGAATGGGGCTGGAGCGCTTTGATGGCGATGCGCAAACTTTTTTACGCACAGTACTGCTGGATTACGTGACCCTGACTCGTTCGTGATGGGTTTAATTGAGGCTAACAGAAAAAACCTGAGTAGTTTTTTCATTACACTATAGCTTCTGTTTGGATGGTCGTACTGCAAGGCTTTTTGTTTGGCTAATAAAATTATTGTACTACTGATTTCATACTACTTATTTATCGTTCGCCAGAAATGCAGCCTTTGCTTCTTTGCCTGTGGCTCGCGCATACCCTATTTCTGATTTATTCAGTAAGTCCTAAGAATCAAATCGATTGGAATTCCAAGGCTTTCCGGGAGGAAATAGTTCGGATTTTCGAAGCTTCATTTCAGCGGCAATGCGTTTACTGTTTTCATCTTTTTTCTCAAGCTGTTGAATGATGTTTTCGTAGCTCTTTAAATCCCGATTTTGGCTGAGCTTAAATACGTTATCGAGTTTTTCTGCTTTTAATTTAAAGCCTGTTATAGCAGGCATCATTTTTTGTACAAAGGCTTCCGGTAAATTGTCATAAATCACAGCCGATTCAGGGTTTTCGTTTTCAAAATGCAAGCTGAATTTTTTCATCAGTGCTTGAAATTGTTCATCGGGTAAAAATTCAATTTTACCCTGCACATGCACTGTCATGTAATTCCAGGTAGAGGCCATTTGCTGTTGGCTATACCAGGTTGCGCTTACGTAACAATGCGGTCCCTGAAAAACAATTAATGCATTCGAATTTTCCAGTAGTGCTTTGTGATGATCGGTGTTACGCATCATGTGCCCGTAAACCCAAAGTTCCTGACCATGCTCCTCGACCAGTACCGGTATGTGCGTGGCAACAGGCATACCTTTTTTACTGCACCCCAAAAGCAGTACGAAAGGATGAGCTTTCATGAAATCGAGCAGACGCTGTCTGTCGGGCTCTTTGAAGTAGGTCAATGGATACATTCTGGAATCAATTAAATGGTGCTGATTGATGTTGCAAAGTATTAAGATAAATCGATTCAGATTAAGTATAGCTAATGGTTTTGCCAAAGAAGAAAAATGGTTTTCGTATCTTAAGTATGCTGAAAAGGCGAAAACTCAAACGACACTCAATATTGGGCTCGAATTTTCCAAATTGCTACAACGGACGGTTTTTCCTGTAAGCCACGGTATTTCATTGCCAAATACCACTATTTTTAGGTCGTATGGGTATCCAAATTTCTTCTTCAGAATTTGGGTCGTTGTTTTTGTATTTTTCACCCAGTACTTCGAAATGTGGTCTATGCTCCAGACTATACCTAGAACTTGGTAACCATGTTCCAAAAATGTATTCAAAAATCGAATGGTCTGTGCTTAAGCCTTTGTGATTGAAAACAGCATAAAGTCCGCCCGGTAAAATTAAAGTTTCCATTCCGCTTGGTATGCTTTGAAAATCTGCAACTTCAACAGTTGCCCATCGTTCAAATTTATTGTTCGGACTGAAGTTCTCAAAATGTGATGGGGCGTAAACCGCTATTGAAATAAGATCGGTTGTTAAGTTGTTTGTGATCTCTGCTCGCCTTGGCATAAACTTTCTCCAGAGTTCTCCAATTTTATAGTCTGAAAGAGACATTTCAAGACGTTCGCCGACTAATTTTTTCTCTGTTATTGTTTGAATATTTGGAGTCATTGCTCTGTTGTAACCGCAACTTTGGCTCGCATGTTAACTGTACACAAGGGTTGAATTCGGTGAGCGAAAGTTATCTGTTCTCTTTGAAATATCTCGTGTGGAGAACACTCCAATTTTTACAATTTGCCCAACTGATGGATTTACGTAGTAGTCAATTTGAGGATTTATGGCTTTCGAAAAAAAAATCATTCATGTTGCTGGTGTATTCGAAGTAGTCCATTTCGAATTTTCGCTGGAATACTTGATTTTTCTTTCCATTTAGAGCTACAAGCAATGGAATTCCGTTGTTATTTACCCTGTATAAACTGTCGTGAAGAATTTTCTGTAAATCAAATCTGAAGTTGAATTACTTCTTATTAGTTAGGCCTTACTAATAATATTTGAAGTGCAGCAAATGTGAAAAGTGAAGCGGTATACTTGAAACCGGAAATCACGTGCAACAAAGTAGAGGCTGTATTTTTCGATAATAAAGCACCAAGCTTATTCATTCAAAAGTGCATTGATTTTTGTAAAACCATACTATAATCCTTGCAAAAGCGTAATGAAAATAGAATTTAAAGTGCAATAAACAGATTGATTTCAGCTGTGCACTCATAACAATAATTTAACTGCGAAGCTTGTGTTAGCGATTGACGCGTAAAGCCCACAGACTGCGGAGTGCAACGGAGCAGGCGAGGACTTGCAGCAGAAAGCGCGGCCGCGGCCCTGAAGTTTCAGGTGAGATGCCTCGGCGAACCCGCGGCAACACCCAAATCAAAATAATTCAGAATAGATGTTTGATTGGCATTCGAATATTTTTTTAGGCTTGTTGATGGGAAAACATAAAAATCTACATTGGAATTTAATTGAGTGAGCTGCGCACGTTGGGTTTGAGGAGGATATTTTTGAGAGTGGCGTTTTTTTCTTTGGTCAGTGCAGCGTAGCAGCTGATTTTTCATCTTCTTGTGGTTAAAAAATGACTCGATGAGGTTTCTTTGCGTGTTTCTGTGGTTAATCGTTGATTTTGGGGGCTATGCACAATCTCACTTTTGTGGCGATGAGAATTATAGAAAACAGCTGTTAATGGCCTATCCTGAGCTTAAACAAGCGGAAGAGCAGGGCAATAAATTGATTTATGATTATCTCACCCAAACACATGATGCTTCAGTAAATTCGGAGCGATCAACGCTTTCCATTCCAGTGGTGTACCATATTCTTCACCAAAATGGACCTGAAAATGTGCCCGATTCGGTGATTATCCGATCGCTTAACGAAATGAACCTTCGTTTTCAGAATGCTGCGCCATTTAACCATCCGGATGGAGGAGTGGCCAATATTGAATTCTGTTTGGCCTCTGTAGATCCTTGGGGAAATCCAACCACAGGAATTACGCGCGATACGACCATCTACTCTTATTTTTCTAATCCTCCAACGGCAATTGAGGATTTCAATTTAAAGAATGTAAACCGATGGTGTCCGGCTACTTACCTCAATATTTGGATCTTGAACTACAGCGGAGGCATTGCTTATGCAACGTATGCCAATAGCCCGCAAGAAATGGATGGAATTGTTTCGCCTTATCTTTTTCTCACTACCTATGTGATGAGTCATGAGGCCGGGCATATTCTCAATTTGGCGCATACATTCAGCTACTTATTCGATTGTACCAATTTTAACTGCCTAATCGATGGCGATAGAGTGTGCGATACGCCACCCGATCAAAGTAGTGAGTTTATCATTTGTGAGCAGAATTCGTGCAGTTCAGAGCTCGCTGATACCAGTGGCTTCAATCCTTTCGCAAGCGATCAACCCGATTCGCCCAATTATATGGATTATACTGTGTGTCCGTTGCTATTCACGCCCGGTCAAACCGAACGGATGGAAGCCACACTTACTGTTCTGCGGCCTACACTTTTGCAGTCGAACGGTTGTGGGGCAAACCCTGGTGGCGCGATTCCAGTTGCCTCATTCACTGTTGACAGTTCGTTCTGCATTGGTACCGGAACGTTGGGTTTTCATTCAACCAGTACCAACAGTCTTTACACTGCGTGGGATTTCAATAACGACGGAAGAACCGATGGAGTAGGGGAGAGCATCGAACATACCTTTCCTGCTCCGGGCGTATATACTGTGAGAATGACCGTTACGGGTTTCGGGGGATCCGATAGTGTTTCACAGATGGTAAATGTGTATGTAAACCCAACCAGTACTTTTCCTTTACTCAATAGCTATTCCGGCATTTCCATCGACCCGGTTTTAAACTCCAAAGTTGCCTGCAAAGGCACAACGATTACCTTGTTTGGAGAGCCCAACATGGGCAGTTACCTCTGGAGCAACGGTGCTACAAGTCCTAACATCACCTTTACCATCGACACCACGGTGCATGTTTATTTAACGGTTACCGACAATTTGGGCCGCCAAATTACCAATTGCGAACCGATGATTATTCGGGTAAATGAGCCGCCGACTTTGGTGATTACTGAAGGTGCCGATACCATCGATTGTCAGGATTTGTTGACTATCAGCCTGAGTCCTACACCGTATTGGTTTCCAAACACTAACAATTGGTACGACAACGGCAATTGGTTATCGATCAATCAATATGTGCTAGCCAGTGCGGGTTATTCGCCGGGTAGTCATTCGATTTGGGTAACCAATCATGTCGACCCGATTGGTTGCGTAACGAATTCCGACACACTCACATTTTTCGTCAATGAGCCACCACCGCTGATCATCACCCAGCAAGACGATCAGTTGTATTTGCCATTTAAATGCATATTCACCACCTGGTTTCATGATGGTGTTGCCTTAACCGTGAACGACAGTGTGCTCAACATTACCGCAAATGGTTGTTATTACGCCAGTTGTGCGTCATGCGGCTATTTTACGTCCGATACTGTATGCATAACAGCTTTAGGATTGAAAGATATGCGCCTGTCGGATGGCCTTTCGATTTTCCCCAATCCATTTACCTCCGAAACGACCCTCGAATTTGCAGAGGATCAGGTTCAAACACAGCTTTTATTGTTGGATGCCATGGGAAAATCAGTTCGAAGTGAATTGTTTTCCGGAAAGCAATTTGTATTCAAAAGGAATGAATTATCCGCTGGCCTATATTTTCTGCGAATTCAAAATAAATACGGTCAAACCGATTTCATAAAAGTGGTTGTTCAGTAATCAGGGGCTCCGCTGTTGTTAGATAAACGGGCCCAATAGCTCGAACGAAAAATGAATTTTCCAGCTGCGGATCTCTGCACGTTGAATGGGCCAACTGAAAAATATGCAGTGGTTTTTTGGATTATACATTAGGCATTATTTGAATACGATATTGGTATACGGATTTTAGTTAGATATTCTAGAATCGCTGCACTTCAGAATTTTTAAAGCTCAGAATTTACTTGGCCTACACCTTCTGCTTCAATGCCATTGGCTTGCAGTAATGAGTTTCCGGCTTCAGCTTGTTGCATTACATCAGGTGTATATCTGATTTTGTAGCCCAGCGAAAATTCGTTCTGTTTTTATACGTTCAATTTATTCCAATTTTGAATTATGTTTACTTTTGACTCTGAATTTCTGAAATATCTCAACGAGGAGCCTATGCGATTTATTTATTCTGTTTTTTCATTCCTATTGGTTTTGAGTTTCCTTCTTTCTTCATGTTCCATTGAGAAGAGGCGTTATGAATCAGGGTTTTACATTCAGTCAAAAAAAACAAATGCGGTTTCAAAGGCTAATTCTGCTACAGATAGAACATCTACTTTAGCCGATATAGAGCCGGTTGCTACTCAAGAATTGGCCTTGCTCAGCCATGCGAACAATTCAGCGCTTGAGCCGGGAATCGAAGTGGTGCCGGTAATTCAACAAACCCGGATTCCTGAAATTTTTAGTACTGCATTACCTGCGAAAGACAGTTTACAGCCTTGCTCTAAACTGGTCTTGAACAATGGCAACGAAATATCGGCTTTGGTAATAGAGATTGGAACTACAGAAGTGCGCTACAAGCGTTGCGAGAATCAAGCTGGTCCGGATTATGTGTTACCCAAATCACTCATTTTCCTGATTCAGTCTCCCAATGGAGAGAATGAAATCATTAGTCCGAAAGCCGATAAACCTTCGGAATCCGGTTCAGCCAGAACCAATCCATTGGGTGTTTTGGGAACGTTATTCGGAGCCTTGGGTTTGTTGGCATTCGGTATTCCGCTTGGGATTTTAGCGCTGATTTTAAGCGGATTGGCCTTAGGGAAAATCAAGCAGGAGCCCGACCGTCATAAAGGTAAAGGCTGGGCAATTGCGGGTATGATTTTAGGTGGACTTAGCATTCTTGGTGGGGTACTTTACATAGCGTTGTTTCTTTAATTCTTAATAGTGATGGCAAGATTTTTCCAACTCATTTCCTTCATTGCTTTACTGACATCAACTTCACAATCAGTTGCGCAGAGCCAGCAAGACACCCTTCGTGTCGAAAGCGGATTTTGGTCCAATTCCTTTTATCAGGGCAATAAGCAGATTAGCGAGGAGGAGTTTGTGGCTTTTTTGAATAGTAGTGAAGAAAGCAGGAGGCTATACGACCAGGCCGATTGGTTATCATTACTCAATTCCGGAATCGGTCTCACGGCTGGCGCCTTCGTTGGTTTTGCTACGGCGCGTTACTTAAACACAAGCGAGCTTCCGGTTGTTCCCTTTTCGGTCGGACTAAGCCTTTTGGCCATTTCTTTCCCACTCGAATATGTGGTGAATCGGAAAATGAATAAAGCTGTAGGAATTTATAATGCTTCCCTCCGAAGAACAAGCCAAAGAAGCATGCAGCTCAATTGGGGGCTTTCAGCCAATGGCATTGGACTGCAACTTCGGTTTTAACCACTCCGAAAGTGATTTACTGAGTTCGGCAGAAATTGTATTACCGACATTTCAATAAATCCCGTTCTGCCGTAAAGTATCGTCTTTCTCCCGCGGAAGGCCAGAGTGAGAGTGGAGAGAGAGGTCTCCATTGAAGAATTACCGCGATTTTCCTTTCACTTGTAAACCCCGTTTGACCACTTCAGTATCATCTCTCTCCCGCGGAGAGAGACAGGAGAGAGAGGTAAATTCAGAGTGAGAGCGATTCCCCTTTCCCCCCCCAATCTCCGTTTTACCGCGAAGTATCATCTCTCTCCCGCGGAGAGAGACAGGAGAGAGAGGTAAATTCAGAGTGAGAGCGATTCCCCTTTCACCCCCAATCTCCGTTTTACCGCGAAGTATCATCTCTCTCCCGCGGAGAGAGACAGGAGAGA
>JAIXUS010000042.1 GCA_027483445.1 Bacteroidota bacterium
AAAGCAGTGCTTCTTCTGTTGTAGAAGTGGTAGAATTCCCCAATCCAACTGCACCGGTTATTACCGCCGGTGGTACCATGCAGTTTTGTGAAGGCGGCAGTGTAGAACTAACCTCAAACTACACAAGCGGAAGCCTCTGGAGCAACGGTGCCAACACACAGAGCATCATCGTCGACAATAGCGCCTCATTGAGCGTAGTCCACACCGATGCCAATGGCTGCCAAAGCAGTGCTTCTTCTGTTGTAGAAGTGATAGAATTCCCCAATCCAACTGCACCGGTTATTACCGCCGGTGGTACCATACAGTTTTGTGAAGGCGGCAGTGTAGAACTAACCTCAAACTACACAAGCGGAAACCTTTGGAGCAACGGGGCCACCACACAGAGCATCATCGTCGACAATAGCGCCTCATTGAGCGTTGTCCACACCGATGCCAATGGCTGCCAAAGCAGTGCTTCTTCTGTTGTAGAAGTGGTAGAAAATGCGAATCCTGCTGCACCCGTCGTTTCCAGTTCTGGAAGCACGACCATTTGTAGTGGTGGAGCGATAACGCTCAGCTCATCGTATGAGAATGGTAATGTTTGGAGCACCGGCTCTCAGGATGCCAGTATTCAGGTGAGCGTTGCCGGTACTTACACTGTAGTGCACACCGACGCCAATGGCTGTCAGTCGCCTGCCTCTTTACCGGTCGAAGTTGTTGTAAATCCTGGCGTTTCGCCGTGTAGCTTCTCAGAACTTACCGCCACCAAATCGTACAACCCGACGGTATTTAACGACGGGTTGATAAGCTTTTGCTCACCGGTAACTTTGCAGGTTCCACCGCGCATTGATGTAATTTCGGGTAACGCCGGTAACCACTGGTCGTTTATTCGTTACACCAACGAGAATGGACAAAACATCACGCTGGTGTACCGCGGAGGCTCCTCGCAGGCACATCCTTCTGGTACAAACCAGATTAACCTTGGGCAGCGGTGGAATTACTTTGGGGCTTACCTGAACTACAATGGAGCATTACCGCCCAATCAGCCTAATATCGGATTGTTTGCCAACCAGCCATTTACCACAAGTGCATTGCGCTTAACCGTGAATGGCTCTAACCGTTTTGGAACCACAGGCGGCCGGGCCCGATTTGTAAATCAAACCTTAGGCTGTAACCAAGCTCGTTATGCCAAAGCTGAAGAAATAAGCGGCGACGAAAACGCATTAAGCTGGATGGAAGAGTCCGCCTTTGTGGTTTACCCAAACCCGAGCAACAGCGAATTTCTACTGGAAACCTTCGCAGAGATGGGCAATTTGCAAATCGAAGTTTGGGATGCCAGCGGGCGTTTAATCGAGCGCCACAACACGAATAACAGCAGCCGTGTTCAACTAGGTGCCAATTGGAAGCCTGGCGTTTACATTGTTCGTTTGTTTGGGGATGACTTCTCGGAGACTACACGACTGATCAAGAACTAAACTTCTTCCACCCATTTTAAGCAACCCGGCAGCAATGTCGGGTTGCTTTGTTTTTGGCCGGATTTGAGTACGATTGTAAGTGCCGGATTTAAATCGAACCAATTGAAAAGCACAGAATCAACCTGTTTTCGGCGTTTTTGGGTGGTGTTGGTTGATGTTACATGCTTTGGATTCAAGGAAAGCAATATGATTCCCATGACGTTGAACTTTTTGAATCTGAGATTTTCTTTCTACCGAAGTTTTGCCTCTGCTGCTCTTCTTCTGACATTTTCGGAAGGCCTTTAGAATTTGCCGTTTAGAACGATTTTATAAGTTGATGCAGCGAATGTCATCTTTCCCGTATCTTAGCGAACAATCTGAAAACGAATGTTCATGAAAACCTTATTGTCAGTTGCATTATTCTTAGCCTCTTTCGGTGTACATGCACAAAATTCAAAGTTGATTGCCGTAATGAGCATCAGCAACTCTTGTGCGGTAACCTCGTCCAATCTAAATCGCATTGAAGCCGAAGTGAAGTCTCAGTATAGCGCTCAAGAGGTTCAATGGATGGTTTTGGATTTGAGCACTGAACAAAGCAGACAGGCCGATTTGAAAATTTTGAAGGAGAATCGACTTGGTTTGCTCGATAAAAATACCAAGACGGGAATTATCAGCCTATACGATGCTACCACGAAACGCCCTATAACGCAACTTCAGTTTACCAAAACCACTCCTGAACTCATTGCTGCTTTCCAAAAAGCACTAAGTCTGGTGAAGCCTTGATTTTGAAACTAATATTCTGTTAAGCCGGTTTTCCGGCTTTTTTTGTTTCTCAAAAGGCCACATTAAAGTATGTGAGGCTTCACTTTCAGGCTGTTAGGTAAGTTCGGTTGATGGATGTGCCCACACTTGTTGTGGATTGAGCGTTGATTGGCTAATTAGGGCTTACTGAAAAACACCCAATGGTTTTATTTATAGCAGCTTAGTCCCTGTTTGAATGAGGCTTAATGCAAGAGTTTTTAGTCTAGCTTTTGAAAATCCATGCACGCTTGAATTCATGGAGCTCAGTTTTTCGTTAGCCAGAAATGCCGCATCTGCTTCGTTGCCCGCGGCTCGCAGTATTCAATATACAGCTTCGCCTAGTCGCCTCGCATTTGCCGCATTTCTGACTTTTTCAGTAGGCCCTAGATATTAAGGGTTTTAGCTGAATTTTAGATAATCCGGTTCTAAGCATGGAAGACCTTACCTTTGCCGCATGGATTACTTCCTGCTGAAGTCGTTGCACATCATTTTTGTGGTTACCTGGTTTGCGGCGTTGTTTTATATGCCAAGGCTTTTTGTATACGATGTAGAGGCAAGGAATAAACCCAACCCGGAGCAAGACATTCTGCTTCAACAACTGCAGGTTATGCAGCGCCGACTTTGGTTTGGTATTTCGTGGCCCAGTATGGTGCTTACCCTTATTCTTGGCTCATGGCTGGCCGTGCTCCGCGATTACGACCCGTTAAATCCTTTGTTTTATTGGCTTAACCTGAAAATCGCGCTGGTGGCCTTGTTGGTGGTTTATCATATTGCCTGCCATCAGATTATGCTAAAACTTCGACGCAACATTGTTCCATGGGGCTCTCAGGGTATGCGTATTTGGAATGAAGTGCCAACCTTATTACTCTTTGCGGTGGTGTTTTTGGTTGTGTACCAACAAACCAGCGGGCTGTGGTACGGTGTAGGCGGACTGTTAGGCCTGCTGCTGGTTATTTTAGCTGGAATTAAAGGGTATCGTTTGCTGAGAAAAGACCCATAAGTTGAAGTCGGTGTTTGTCGCAGCCCCTCATGTATCACCACTTCCATTCACCCATTTACAACTGATTCTCCACGCTAAACCAAGAGCAGTGAGGCCACTTTAACCCGTGAGCGCCCAGGATTGGAGCAAGCTGCCGTGCAGCGCGGAAAGCCTGAAATGGCGCCCCCAAAAAGACCAACGCCCATTGTAGAGCCGGTAGTAGAATACTGAAATCAACGTTTAGGACGGCCTAAAGGCTTGAAAAACAGTGTGAAATGTACAGTTTGTTTTACCGGATGAGCATCCAGGCTTCTTCGTTGAGGCCTTTGCGGATGGCGTCGAGTTCGGCTGTAGCCGACTGAACATCAGGGTAACTGTCGTAAACCACGCGGAAGAGCCCGGCTGGTGTGCGGTCTAAGATACGGGCATCAAAGCCTTTATCGACAAGGTATTGCACCATGCCATCGGCGTTGCTTTGGGTAGAATAACAACCGGCTACCAGAAAAATCCGGGCGGTTTCTGCCGAAAAATTATCAGACTGGGCACTTTCAAAACTGAGCGCTTTTCGAACATTGCGGGCATTTACGCTATACCCGTCGATTCGTTTTGCGCTTAAACTCACAGTTGGCGAAGGCAGCAATTCGAGTGTTTGCTGGTTCACGGTTGAGTTGCCAGGAATGAGGAACCAGGCTGCGGCCAGTAAAGTGGCGGCTGCAGCGGGGAGGTAAAAGCGGCGGTTTGATTTGCGCAGCGGTTGAGGGGCTTCCACCGCGACTTCGGGCATTTTGCGCTCTGTTGGCTGAACGCGCTGAATTGGAGCCGCCTGTATGGCCGAAAGCCCATACGCTTCTGAAAGGAGATTCAACTGCATTTGTTGGCGAAACAGCAAATTCCGCTCGATGTCGGAGCTAAAAAAGCCCAGTTCTCCCAATTCAACGCGTTCGCCAGCTTGGAGGCGTTCGTGCAGCACACGGCTGTAATCGAGCAACCAGTTGCGGGCTTCGGCGTAATGGGTTTTAAGGCGCAATTGAATACGCGAAATCAACAAACCATCGTCGGTTTGTAGGTTTCGGTTAAACAACACGTGTTTGTGCGGTGGCTGGAAGATGTGTGTAACCGGATGCACCGACGCCGGCGCATAGCCTGCCACGAAGCCTCCGAAACCGGGAACAATCACACAATCGTGAACGCGGAGAAGCGAACAAACTTCGGCCGAAATCAACATTGTTTTGTGAGAAAATTCGCTGTGTTGCACGGCGTAAAGGTAGGCAAAGGGCATTTAAGGCGCAAAATGCTTTAGAATTTTATCCAAATCTTCCGGAGTATCAACGCTCCAACTTTCATGTTGGCTAAGAGCGGTTCTAATCCGAAGTCCATTTTCGAGCCAGCGCAGCTGTTCGAGCATTTCGGCGTTTTCGAGGGGCGAAGGAGGCAGATTCGCCACACGGGCCAGCGTTTCGGCGCGATACCCATAAATACCAATGTGCTGTTTGAAATGTTCAAGTTGGAATTTGGTGTGGTCGCGCGTAAACGGAATCACGGCTCTTGAGAAATACAATGCGTCGCCAAGCGCATTTACCACCACCTTAATCGTGCTTGTTTTTTCGAGACTTTCACGGTCGGCAAACAACTTTACCAGAGTAGCCAGCTCCACCTCAGGGGCATCAAAACAGCTCACCAGCGTGTCTATTTGTGCCGGATCAATAAAGGGTTCGTCGCCCTGAATGTTCACCACCACAGCATCTGGCGAAAGTTCCAGCCGCTGTGCCACCTCTGCACAACGGTCGGTTCCGCTGGGGTGCTCGCTACGGGTAAGCATAACTTTAGCGCCAATGCGCAGAGCTTCAGCTACAATACGAGTATCGTCAGTAGCAATAATCACCTCTCGAAGCCTTTTCGATTTACACGCCTGTTCCCACACGCGCGCAATCATGGTTTTGCCCAGAATATCGACTAGCGGTTTTCCCGGAAACCTGCTGCTGGCGAAGCGTGCCGGGATAATTCCAATACAATCCATAACTTAAATTCAAGCCGCAAAGTACAGCAAAAGCCCTTGTTCTATGAGGTCAATCTCCATTATATGTCTATGTCCTTTTTCTAGGGCGTTCCCCCGGTGGGCCGGGGTCGCGTTTTCCATTTCAAGTCCTCACACACTCCGCTGCGCTTCGTGTGCTGCGGGCTTTCCATTTCAACCGCTAACGCGGGCCCCGCTTACCTGTGGGGCTTTTTGAATCATCAAGAAGCAGTACGAAAGATGGTTGATTCTTACTTACGGTGTATCCAATTGAGTGGTGACTCGGTACAAGTAAGCGAACTCAAGTTCTTGTTCTATGCAAAAGCCTTTTACGCATCAATTCAATTCGTATGAGAGCCTTTTTTGTTGCGCTGCTTTGCTTGAAGAACCTGCTGTTTGTCGAGGCCCAGTCTTTAACCTTATTGTCCGACAGTAAAACCTGGTCGTGTTACGGCGACTTCTTCTTTCTCAATGTTAAATACCGTCTTTCTGGCGATACGCTTTTGCAGGGCGACAGCTATCGAAAGGTATGGGCCTGCACCGATACTTTACCCTTTGGCTTCGACCAATCGAGGGCTAGCTACAAATCGTCGGTGCGAGAATCGAATGGTAAAGTTTGGGTTATTGAAGCCGGCTTTTCAACACCTCAGTTGCTTTACGATTTCAACAAGCAAGCCGGCGATACCATCCGGTTTTACCGGCCAATAGGTAACCTTAACCAGGGCGTTTTACCGAATTATGTAATTGGAAAGGTATACAAAACCGACCTTGTTAACATACAGGGCGTTTCTCGTAGGCGATTGTTTATTCACGACCCTCAAATCGTTGCGATGGTTCCTCCACAGGCCTACAGCCAGCTTGATGTTCAGGCCGATATTTGGATTGAGGGCCTTGGTGGGCGCAGTGGTTTGTTTGCAAGAATGCCTCAATGGGGAATTGTTGGCCCACAGCCCTATTTGCTTACCTGCGTCGAAGAGAACGGACAGTTGATTTACTCGCACACATCCACAGGATATACGGTACACAGCAACGACCCCTGCTTTGTAATTCCAGCGGGAGGCAATACCGGTGGTGGTGGAAATGGCGGTTCTGGAGGTTCTGGTGGAAGTGGCGGTTCTGGTGGTTCAGGTGGAAGCGGTACTGGAGGTGGCAGTGGCAGTGGATCGGGTGGAAGCGGATCAGGCGACAGTACGAATACCGGCAACGACAGTTTAATAACCGCTAACCCGTTTGGTATATCGCCCAAACCTTGGTCGTTGCACCCCAATCCAGCTCAAAGCGAATGTGTAATTTCGGGACTAGAGGGCCCGGTTTGGGTGGAAGTTCGTTCCCGCGATGGCCGTCTAATTCTTTCAAGGCCAATGCAACCCATGCACAGTCGGGTTATTGTTCACGTAGCCGACTGGCCTAGCGGACTTTATCACCTGAGCTTGAGAGGGGCGAATCATTGGCAATCGTTTCGTTTGATGGTGCAACAGGAGTAAAGAATGGGTTCAGTCTCATTCCAATTGCCTTGCGCAAATGGCTGCCATTTCCATAGATTTTTTGGGTAGCCCTTGCAGAGTATAACCGGCGAGTTGCTTTTGGTTGCTTATTCATAATTGAGTTGAACGGGTGAATGTCCTGCTACGCTCAAATTCGTTTGAAAGTGCTGTTAAAGTTGGGGATTTACTCAAATGGAAGTAGTGTATTGGGCTGATTAATTTTCATTTGGGTCTGCTTTCTGACAAGCCGTTAAACAAAAATTGCAATTAGCGAAAGTGGTTTTTATCATTATTCAAAGCGGTTTTTCTTCCGGACACTTTCCAAGTTAGGAGCACTTTGCCGAATACCTTACATAGGGTGTATCTCCCAAAAGCGCAAATGGGTATACAGGGTAAATGAATCACATTGACAAACCTTAACAAAACCGTATGAAAAAGAAATTCGGAATTGCATTGGCTTGTTTGGCCGGAATGGCCGTTCAGGCGCAGCATGTAGAGTCAAGTCCTACTACAGTCCATGTCGACGAAACAGGCATATTTGAAGAGCAGCGAGAAGCTGTTTCAGGCGAGGAGTCGGAGGTTGACAAAGAGGTAACCTCATTGTCGGCGGCATTGTCGGCCAATCTTATCTTGTTTCCTAACCCGGCAGAAGATCAGTTTATCATAAAGCCAATTTTACGCCGCAGTTTGGTGGGGATTTTCAAGTTAGATGGGACGAAGTTGTACGAAGAATGGCATCAGCCGGTAGGCCAGGTGTTGAATATTGAATTCCGTGGATTAGACCCGGGAATGTACATCGTTCGAGTGAGCAATCCGGTTCAACAAAGGCGTTTCAGACTGCAGGTTGAGTAATTCAACTGCATCAAAATACATCGTGCGTGAAAAGAAGCCTGTCGGCCCTTCGGGTGTCCGGCGGGCTTTTCTCGTTAAGGATTCGATGCAAGGGTGTTTGTTCGGCTTGCGTTAGGAGGCCTACTCGTTCGGAGTATAGCATGATAATTTGAAGTTAACCCAATTATTAGGAGTGCAGCCTGAAGCTCAGCGGCGTGGGCCTTTGGGATTTGAAGCTGTATGCGGGTCTTGTTCGATGAGATGAGCAATGATGCGGTCTTTTTCGACCAGTTGTTTTCGAAGGAATTGGATTTCTTGTTCAAGGTGGTGAACAAACTCAACGGTGTACATCGATCTCTCTCTTCCGGGTTTTACTTCATGCCCGAAAAGGAGTATTTCGACCGGTACTTCGAGTGCCATTGCAATTTTGGCCAGGCGTTCAAGCGTGAGTGGAGCCAGTCCCTTTTCCAGTCTGTGGTACGATGAAGTATCGATGCCAATCACGGAGGCCATATATTCCTGCGAGATGCTTTTCATGCTTCTGGCCTCCCTGATATTGTCGCAGACTTTGTTAATATACTGAACCATGCGCTTAATTAACGAATCATTCTCTGAATATGCAAATTTATTGACTTGAAAAATTTTGCGTGTGGCGCAAAACTTTTGCATGTGGCGCAAAACAACCTGCTATACGGTCGGCTTAAGTTTGTAAAACCGAAACACGAAGTCGAAAGGAGGTTAGCCATGACATAGAAACCGCAATTCAATTAACGCATCTGTATCTGGAGGGATTTTCTGCTTACCCTAAATCGGGCAGAACAATCATTTCCAAACAACAACCATGAAACAATTCATTTTTACCACAGTAATTGCATTTTGCTTTTTATCGAATCTCGGATTTGCAGGAACCAATAAATCGTTTGAACCAACCGACATTATCATCACGATTGACGTCGATGGTGAAATCGGAATAAAAGATAAGAAATGCCGAGGTATTAGTCTGGAATGCCTCGATTGGGGAGGTATAAACATTGATATTGTGAAGGCTCAACTCACCGAACCAGTTAAACCCGGCAAAGAGAGAATCCAACTTCAAGTCGTTTCAGGCGGAAAAATTAAAATGACTTTTATCAATTCTGAGACAGGTGATTTTGAACTCCAAAAAGATTTTGTGTTTAACGAGAAAATTGCAAACGCATTAGGGTATAAGAATATCACCCTATTGCAAGGGAAATACAGAACGGCTAAGAACAGGAGTGGATTCACCGAAGTCATCGTAGACGCCCGACTTAAATAAAAATTCGCATTTTGAAGGAGGAGTAATTCCTCCTTCTTTCAACCAAACCTCATGAAAACAAACACGCTATTGCTTCTTTGCCTAAACCTTTTTATTTTCTCAGGCTGCATTCAAATCGTCAAAGTCATTCATGGAGCTCATCAACCCCGACAGGAGAAAGTCGAATTTATTCGACAATTCGCACAGAAGAAGGGCATTCAAATCGAGGGTACTGCAATGATTGCCGAAGATTCGATTCTGTATTCATTTGTAAAAAGGCTCAATGAGGCGGTGCTTTTTGATAAAAATGGCTATCAAATACTCTACAATCAAAATTTTGACAACCCCAATTGCGGCGGGAATATTGAAAATTTTTTAGGAGGCCTCGATACTATTACCTATGCAACGCGCGATTCAGGGAACACCATTCAAAAAGAGGCCGGAATGTGGGTGAAATTTGGTTCAAAAGAAGCTTTTGACAGTGGTTTTAACCCCTCTAAATATGATTATTATGTAGCCTACTATTGGAATACTTTTTCCGGAAATCCCAATCACCGTGACGCCATTAAGAATCTACAGCAAGTAATTGATCTCAATAAAAGGATTTCAGTTAAGATGATTTTGGTCAACCAGGATATTCGTGACGGAATCGATGAACAAAAATTCGTTCAAACCGCCAAGCGCTATGGATTTGATGCTGAAGTAAAGTAGCCTAATGAGTTTTCGGATCAGCCCCAGGGCCACCCTTTTAGCGTTGAATGCAGCATTTGTTATTTTGGCAATGCTCCCATCATTCGCCCAATCTGATCCGTGCAAGCCGTCTTTTTTGCATCAGTTTAGTCATGCCGTTCAACAATGCGATACTACTTCTAAAACCGCAACTTCAAAGGCGCCTCCCAAAAAGAGCTCAATGCAATACGACTTTCGGGTTAATCTTGGAGCTATCGTCCTAAGCCGATCGATTGCCCAAACGGGCTATTGCAAACTGTCAACAAATCTGAGCACGCATGTTTTATGGAAATTCCCCCGCCGAAAAACAGCCAGCGAAATTGAAATACGCGACGAGTCCGGAGCCGTATTTATTCCCGATAGCCTTATTGAAAAAGTGCAGGATCAGTTGCGAATTAAACTTTCCCATAGTCACAAAATAAACGATTCAGCGAGGGTGTTGGGAAGTACGTCAATGGTTCTTACAACGGAGAAATTCAATGGAATGACAAGCTACACGAAGCTGAATCCCGGCACAGTAAACAGTGGATTTCTCAGTCCCGGAGAACTGGTGAGCTCTGCCGGGTTCAAATTGCAATCGTTTGGCTGGGGGCATATCGAATTGGGACTAGCCGCATTCAAAGTGACGTGGGTGGCAAACAAAAAGCTTTACGACATTCAGCAAACCGCAGTTTTGCATCAAGTGAGGCGCGAGCAAAAAGCTAAAATAGATGGTGGTCTTTCTCTGCAAACCCAAATCGATAGACGGCTCAGTAAACAAGTCCGTTGGGAAAGCAGATTACTGTTGTTTGCCGGTGTGGGAGAGAATACCAGTCGCGATATTGAGTTCCGAAACGAATGGTTGATTAACCCGGATGGCTCTTTCAAAACAAGCCTTCGCTCTGTTTACTCATACAAGAAAGGACGCTGGCCACCCGGCAATCTTACCGGTGAATTCACCATAGGAATGAATCTTAGCAAGCCTTAAGCCCAAGGGTAAAGACTTAATAATTCGGGTCCTCTTCCGGAATAGTTAGATGCTGGGCTTGCTGAAAAGGGCTGAATTGGTGGGTTTTTCAAAAGCTCGACCGAAAAATCCTTGTTTCCAACAACGCATATGAGGTATAGAAAATTGAAAATCAAATTATTGGGTGTTTGGGGTTGGGCCTGGTTTTATGGAAGCGCCTTAACACACTTTTTAGTCTCGTGATTTTTCCGAAATGTTTGAAAGTATTAAATTCCCGTTCTTTGAAGGGCTTTCGGGAGTGCTTAATGCCGGTTGAAAAGGCCGGAAAGCTTTGAACGAAAGCAATTTTCGAATTTCGTTAAAGTCTCATGCAGCAACACAAAGTACTTATATTGTTTTTCCACCCGCGTTTCGAAAACAGCAAGGCCAATAAAGTGCTCTTGGAAGCTTTGTTGGCTGAACCTGAATTTTCCGTTTGTGATCTTTATGAGCTGTATCCAGATTTTAACATCGATGTAAAAGCCGAGCAAGCCAAGCTGCTCTCGCATGAAATTATAGTTTGGATGCACCCTTTCTATTGGTATTCATGTCCGCCACTCATGAAACAATGGATCGATTTGGTATTGGCATTTCACTGGGCTTATGGCCCCGGAGGCGATTTTTTAAAAGGGAAGAAAATCCTCAATGTCATTACTTCAGGTGGAGGCTTCGATGCCTATCAGCATGGCGGTAGAAACCGGTTTACTTACCGCGAGTACCTTATTCCCTTCGAACAAACGGCAACATTATGCAATATGCAGTATCTGCCCCCATTTATTGTTCCCGGAGCTCCAAGGCTGGAGGCGGAGAATCTAAAGAACTATGCAGTGCAGCTTGTTGGTGTACTTAAAATGCTTGGCTCAGGAAGCCTCAATTTTGAAGCCCTGCAACAGCACGATTATCTCAATGCAATTACAACAACTCACTAATCATGGAAGGCGGTATTTTAGGTAATGCATTGGTATTCCTTGGCATTTCGTTGCTCACTGTGCCCATTTCCAAGCGATTAGGAATTGGAAGCGTGCTTGGCTATCTTATTGGTGGTGTGCTTATTGGGCCGTATATACTTGGCTTTATCGGGCACGAGGGTGAAGACATTATGCATGCCGCTGAGTTTGGAGTGGTAATGATGCTTTTTGTGATCGGGCTCGAACTTAACCCCGCCTCATTTTGGAAGATGCGCAAAAGCATAGTAGGCATGGGCCTCAGTCAGATGTTGGCCTCCACAGCCTTAATATTTGGCTTGTTAATGTTTGCTTTCCCATTGCATTGGACAGCCTCAATAGCGCTCTCTTTGAGTTTAGCCATGTCGTCGACAGCTATTGTACTTCAAATTTTGAAGGAGAAAAACCTTGGAAGAACAGAAGCGGGCATCTCTTCGTTTTCCATTTTGCTCTTTCAGGATATTGCGGTAATTCCCATTTTGGCAATCATTCCTTTACTGGCCACCGCTCCGGTCATCAGCAACGCTGCAAATAGTCATACCAACTGGGTTGAGCAACTCGATGCGCCCTATTCAACACTCGTTATTCTTGCTGCGGTGGCTGGCGTGCTTGTGGCTGGCAAGTTCCTTATAACACCGATGCTTCGCTGGCTGGCCAAGGCTTACATGCGCGAACTGTTTACGGCGGCAACGCTGTTTATTGTGATTGGTGTGGCCTGGCTTATGGAAAAGGTGGGTATTAGCGCGGCATTGGGTACTTTCATTGCCGGCCTTATGTTAGCCAACAGCGAATTCAGGCATGAGCTGGAAACCGATATCGAGCCTTTCAAAGGCGTACTTCTTGGTCTTTTTTTCACCGCTGTGGGTTCCACCATCAACTTTGAGCTCATTGCAGCGAGCGCACTGCCCTTGTTTTCTTTCGTGTTTGGACTCATGTTGATTAAGGGTGCAGTGCTTTATGCCATCGCGAAGGTGTTTAAATTGCGTCTCGACCAGCAGTTTTTCCTCGCATTGTTGCTTAGCCAGGTTGGTGAATTTGCCTTCGTTTTGCTTACCACCATTGGTCAGTATCGTTTGCTCGACAAAGGACAGATCGACTTTTTTATGGCTGCCGTAACCCTTTCGATGGTGGTATCGCCTGTTTTACTCTTTCTATTTGAGCGTTTTGTGAGCAGGAGGCTCAATAACCGAGCTGCTGTTGAACCTAAAGCCTTCGACCATATCGATGAGCACCATTCTGTAGTGATGGCCGGGTTTGGGCATTTTGGAAACACCTTGGGCCGTTTTTTAAGGGCTAACGGGGTTTCGGCCACAATTCTCGACAACGACAGCGACCGCGTGGCTTTTCTGGGCAAGATGGGATTTAAAGTGTTTTATGGGGATGCCACACGCCTCGACTTGCTGCACACGGCCGGATTGAAAGAGGCTAAAGTATTTATATCAACCCTCGATGATCCGGAGAAAAACCGCGAACTGGCCGAAACCGTGCGATCTCACTTTCCCCACGTGCGGATCTTCATGCGGTCGAGGAACCGCTCTGATGCTTACGAATTGATCGATTTGGATGTGCCGCATATCTACCGTGAGTCGTTGCACACCTCCGTACAGATGGGCGTGGATGTATTGGAGAAACTTGGTTTTCGAAAGTATACGGCCACCCGAAAAGCGGCAGAGTTTATCCGTTACGATGAAGCGGCATTGTCGAAATTGGCCTCTAAGCGAAGAGGTTCATCGTCGTCGTACATCGACAGTGTGCGCGAAGAAATTGCCATGCAAGAGCGGTTGTTGCAGGAAGACGACCTCTTCTTATCCGACAGCAACGACCACGCCTGGGATCGCTCTTAAAGCACCACTTTACCATCAAATTTTGGGGGCAGGCAGCGCCAGCGGGTGCAGCGGATACCCCGCAAAAACAGAGTGAGTGTGGGAGTGAGCGCGAGAGGGTTGCGCGCGGAGGCGGCTCTGTTTTGAGGAGTAGCAGCGAAAAACGCGGTGCCCGGAGATGCAGCATCAATGTACCGTGGTGCTGAGCGAGGCAGGCGCCCAACCGAAACAATGGAAACGGTAATGTTTATTTCAGACTTTGCCTAAGGGGTATTTTCGGGCCATCATTCGGGCCATCATGGCGGCGTAGAACACGCCAAGTACCAAGATGCCCGCAAAAGTGAACACGAGCCACGACATTTCGAAGGGGAATTCAGCGGTTGAAAGGCGCCAGGCATCGATGTTGGTCTGTGGCGTTTTTTGAGCGACCATGTCGGCTACCCGTTGTTCAACAAACCGTGCCTTAAACTGGGTGTCGAGGAAAAACAGATAGATGTAGATAAACAACGAATAGGTGAGCGAAAACAGGGCAGCAACAGACATGCCTGAGCGGAATGCCTCTTTGAACGGCACTCCTGCGCTGTAGCTGAGTTTGCGGCGCTCCTCCATGGTGCGGTACATGCCGATGAGCAGGAAGCCGAGTATGGGTAGCAAGGGATATTTGCCCAAAAAACCATCTACCCAGCCGGTGAGGAGCAACAGGGTTTTCCAGATGACCGAGAGACCGAGTACTAAAGCGGCGCCTTTGGTTTCGGGTTTCATGACTTAACTGTTCATTGAAATGAGGAACTCTTCGTTGCTGATGGTGCCATTCATGTGGTTGCGGATGAACTCCATGGCTTCGATTGTATTCATGTCGCTGAGGTGATTGCGGAGAATCCACATGCGCTGCAATGTTTCCTTGTCGACCAGCAGATCGTCGCGTCGTGTTGATGACGACACCAAGTCGATGGCCGGGAACACACGCTTGTTGGCCAGTTTACGATCGAGTTGAAGCTCCATGTTACCGGTTCCTTTGAATTCTTCGAAGATTACCTCGTCCATTTTCGAGCCGGTATCGATGAGCGCGGTTGCGATAATGGTCAAAGAGCCTCCGTTTTCAATTTTACGGGCCGCGCCAAAGAAGCGCTTCGGTTTTTGGAGTGCATTCGCATCGACCCCGCCGGAGAGCACTTTGCCTGAGGCCGGCTGCACTGTGTTGTAGGCGCGGGCAAGGCGGGTAATGGAATCAAGGAGGATGACAACATCGTGACCGCATTCAACCATTCGTTTCGCTTTTTCGAGGACGATGTTGGCAATTTTCACATGTCGGTCGGCCGGTTCATCAAAGGTTGAAGAAACCACTTCGGCTCTTACGCTACGGGCCATGTCGGTTACCTCTTCAGGCCGTTCGTCGACCAAAAGAATGATGAGATAAACTTCAGGATGATTATCGGCGATAGCATTGGCTACTTCCTTGAGCAAGACTGTTTTACCGGTTTTCGGCTGCGCCACGATGAGTCCGCGCTGGCCTTTACCGATAGGGGTAAACAGGTCCATTACGCGGGTCGACATGGTTCCATGTTTATGTCCGGTGAGGCGAATTTTCTCATCGGGGAACATGGGTGTGAGGTAGTCGAACGGAATTCGGTCGCGCACGGAGGCCGGATCGCGGCCGTTGATTTTATCGATGCGTACGAGCGGGAAGTATTTTTCGCCTTCTCGCGGAGCACGCACGGCACCGTTTACGGTATCGCCGGTTTTGAGTCCGTGCAATTTTACCTGTGCCTGTGTAACATATACGTCGTCGGGCGAAGGCAGGTAGTTGTAGTCTGAGGAGCGGAGAAAACCGAATCCTTCCGGGGCGAGTTCGAGCACGCCTTCGGAAATTACGAGCAGTTCGGGAGCGGCAAAAGCATCGGGTGCCGGAGGTGGAGCCTGTTCGTTTTGTTGACGGTGTGGATTGGGGTTTTGTTGGCGCTGTTGAAAGTTCTGGCGGTCGCGTTGTTGAAAGCTCTGGCGGTCGCGCTGCGGGTTTTGTTGGTGTTGTGTATTGGGGTTTCCTTGTTGAGAGAAGGATTGCTGTTGCTGATGTTGATGCTTGGGTTGTGCTTGAGGGGGCGATTCCTGAGCCTGTTGTGGAGCAGGGGGCTGATAATTGGCTAATCCTTCGCTTTTCCGGTCGTATTCGACACGTGGAGGACGGTTTCCGGGTTCTCTTTGTTGTTTAATTTCAGGAGCAGTCGCCTCTGGAGCAGCGGCCTCGGCGGGTTTTGGGTTTCTTTCGCGGCGGTTACGTCGATTTTTTTCGTCGTTTGACCCTAAATCCTTATTCTCTGTGTCTTTGGGTGCGATTTCAGGTGCCGGAATCTCGGATTGAGCGGTTTCTGCCACGGGTTTAACGGCCGGCTTACGTCCTCGTTTTGCGGGTTGTTCTTTGGTTGTGGGCAATTCATTAGGCTTAGGGCCTGTAAGCGCTTCGTTGGCCAATTCGCGTACTTTGGCAGGATCGAGGCCCAGTTTCACATTTTGAACGCTATCGGCCGTGCTATTTTCTTTCTTCTTCAAGTTGCGGGTTACATCGGGCTTTACAGCCTGTTCGTCGAGAATTTTATAAACCAGTTCATTTTTTTTGAGTGCGTCGGCCTTTGAAATCTTCAGTTCGGTGGCAATTTCACGCAATTCGCCAACAAGCTTGGAGTTGAGCTCCTGGATGGTATACATGAGAAGGAAACAAAAATCAGGGGGAGGGGTTTAACCGGAAAACGACTTGCCGGTGATTTGGGTAGTTTCACCCTTAATCCAGTGCAATAATACGATTATTTCGGTACAGCCAAAGTTTAGGCGAAATTTTTACCGCCCCGAATGCTATTTTTGCAGCCCTTTAATTTTAGTATGATTCAACGCATTCAATCAGTATATCTTTTTTTGTCGGCTGTTGCCTTATTTTGCTTCGGGTTGTTCCCATTAGCTGAGTTGCACAATCCTCAAACACAAGACTATGTAAGTTTAGGCGGGCCCTCAGCTTTGAATACATTTATACCGGCATTGGTTTCCAGCCTTATTTCGATAAGTGCCATTTTCCTCTACCGCAACCGAAAGGCTCAGATGCGACTCTGCCTTGTTTTGCTGGTATTAAGCATCGTTCTCAGCGGTGGTTCTGCTTACGGAATTGTTCAACAGGCTGGAGCTTTATCGGCAGAGGTTTCATGGAAATTTGGGCTTTTTTTTCCGCTACTTGCAGTGGCTTTTCTCTTATTGGCCTGGCGAGGTGTTCGGAGCGATGACCAATTGATTCGTTCGGCCGACCGCCTCAGATAAGCAATCATGCAAAAGACCTTCATCAAGAATCTCGCATTGCTCATTGCCCTAAATCTGCTTATCAAGCCGTTTTGGGTTTTTGGTATTGAGCGCGAAGTGCAAGAAGTGGTGAAGACAGAGAATTACGGGCTTTATTTTGCCTTGTTCAACTTCTCGTTCTTATTGAATATTCTGCTCGATTTTGGGATTACCAATTTCAACAACAAGAACATCGCCCAAAACAACCACCTGATAACCAAGCATTTTTCAAGCATTTTGGTGCTGAAGCTTTTGCTAGGTGGCATTTTTATGATAGTAACGCTGCTGCTGGGGTTTTTTCTCGGCTACGAGGGGCGAGAGCTGCATTTGTTGGGAATGATGGGGCTCAATCAGTTTTTGGCCTTCATGATCATGTATCTGCGGTCGAACCTGGCGGGATTACATTTGTTCACCACCGATAGTATCATTTCGGTTCTCGACCGGTCGTTGATGATTTTGTTCTGTGGTCTTTTGCTTTGGGGAAATGTGCTCGATAGGCCAATGACCATTGAGCTCTTTGTATACACCCAAAATTTTTCTTACGCTATAACGGCACTCATCACTCTGGCAATTGTGATGCGTAAAGCCAAGTTTACCCGGTTAAAGTGGCATTACCCTTTCTTTTTACTGATTTTAAGAAAGAGTTTTCCTTACGCAATTTTGGTGTTGTTGATGACCTTCTACAACCGCGTTGATGCCGTTATGCTTGAGCGAATGCTGCCCGACGGTAAACTCGAAAGCGGAATTTATGCGGCAGCATACAGGGTGCTGGACTCTGCCAATATGTTCTCTTTTTTATTCGCCGGTTTGTTGCTTCCGATGTTTTCGAGAATGATTCGCTTCCAGGAATCGGTTGAGCAGCTTACTAAGCTTGCATTTACCATTCTTATTACACCATCGGTTGTTGTTGTTGTTGCCTCGTTGTTTTATGGCGAAGACTTAATGCGCTTACTGTATGCCCATCATGCTGCGGAATCGGCTGAGGTTTTCGGAATTATAATGGGTTGCTTTGTTGCGACATCGTTAACCTACATTTTCGGAACGCTCTTAACGGCCAACGGCAATCTGATGCATCTCAACCTGATGGCCGCTTCGGGAATGGTGCTTAACCTGTTGCTCAATTTAATTCTCATCCCTCACTTTAAGGCAGTAGGAGCCGCATGGTCGAGTTTGACCACTCAGTTCATCACGGCCCTACTACAAATTTATCTGGCACAGCGCATCTTTAAGTTTAGGGTTAACATTCGTTTGCTGGTGCAGCTTGTGCTCTTTGTTGTTTCGGTATTTTTGATTGGCAGCCTCTGCCGTTCGTTTTTCAGCAATTGGGTTTATGGTGTACTTACTTTACTGATTGTCGGAGGCCTTTCATCATTCGCCATCGGTTTGTTGCATGTAAAGTCGATACTTCGGGTAATGAAGTATGGATAGTGCAGCCTGTCAGAAAGGTAGATATTATGTACATTTGCCCGCGACCTTAACGCAACAGCATTCCCATTCATGGAAAACAATACTAACGGCAGCCTTTTCGACTCCACCAATTTGATTTTGTTTCTTTGGTCGAAACGGAAGCCAATTCTAATAGCCACTGCATTAGCAGCCGTAGCCTCCATCATTTTTTCCTCGGAGTTTTTCATTAGGCCAAAGTTCAAGTCCAGCGTTATCCTTTTCCCAACCACTAACAGCTCGATTTCAAAGTCATTGCTGAGTGAAAACCAGTTTGAAAAAGAGAACATTCTGCAATTTGGTGAAGAAGAGCAGGTTGAGCAAATGATGCAGATTCTCAACTCTGATGAGATTCGTGAACGAGTTATTGAGAAGTTTGATTTGATGAAGCATTATCGAATTGATCCTGATGCGCGTTACCCGCGCACTGAGCTCAATCGAAAATTTGAAGAGAACATTTCCTTTAATCGTACCGAGTATTTGTCGGTGCGTATAGATGTGATGGACGAAGATCCGGGTTTGGCGGCCATTATGGCCAACGAGATTGCCTCACTGCTCGACACAGTGAAAACGCGTATGCAACATGAGCGCGCCCGCAAGGCCTTGGCCATCGTAGAGAAGGAATACCGCGATTTTGAAAGATATCTCAAAGCCCGCGAAGATACCCTCAAGCGACTTCGTTTATTGGGAGTTTTGGATTACACCTCTCAGGTAGAGCGTCTGAGCGAGGCTTATGGTAAGGCACTTGTCGAAAACAATACCCGGGCTCTGGCCACCATTCAGGAGCAAATGAACATTCTTGCCCAGTATGGCGGTGTTTCTATGTCTATCGAACAAGACATGGAGCACGACCGTAAGAATTTAAGCCAACTAAAAACCAAGTTTGAAGAAGCCAAGGTGGATGCGAGTGAGAAGATTCCCCACAAGTTTGTGGTGAATTTGGCCAAGCCCGCCGAAAAAAAATCATATCCAGTACGCTGGCTTATTGTCGTTGTTTCGACCCTCGCAACGGCATTGCTCGCCATAGTGATTGTGCTGTTAATGGAGAATATCCGCAGAATTCGCAGCCGGATGCATGTGGCCTAAGCAGTTGAAAAATATTCTCTCCGATGGCGGACTCGCACGTTGGATGTACGGCATTATTGCAGCGTTTATTGCAGTAAACAGCTACCTGCTAACTCAGGAGTTTTATCTGCTGCCCATTCTGCCATTGGTGCTGTTTATCATTTTCGCAGCCATCGTTTCTATCGATAAGCTCGTTTATTTTATTTTGTTTTTCACGCCATTCTCGCTTACTGCCGAGTTTAGTGAGTTTGCGGCGCTTACCCTTCCCACCGAGCCCTTGCTCTTTGGCGTAATGTTGGTCTTCTTTTTCAAACTGCTTTTCGAAGGAGGCTTCGACCGTCGAATTACCCGACATCCGGTTACTTTGGCCATTTTGTTTCACCTGGTGTGGATGTTTTTTACCACCCTCACCTCCACAATGCCCCTGGTTTCGCTCAAGTATTTTATTGCCCGACTTTGGTTTGTGGTGAGCTTTTACTTTGTGGCTACCCAAATTTTTCGGGATTCTTCCAGCATCCGAACGTGGATTTGGACCTTCACCGTGCCCTTGAGTATTGTGATTTTATATTCTGTTGCACAGTTTTTTGCCTATAACATCGATAAGAACGCGCTTTACTGGGTAATGCAGCCTTTCTTTAAAGACCACACTATTTATGGGGCTGTAATTGCCATGGTTTTGCCGGTCATGTTTGTGTTTTCGTTCGACAAAAGCTACACACCCAAATACCGATTTATTTCTTTTGGTTTCTTTATGATTATCCTCATTGGTGTTGTGGTTTCCTACACCAGAGCGGCGTGGCTCAGCATTGCGGGAGCATATTGCATCTATCTGCTGTACCTGCTTCGGATCAATTGGAAGCTTGTCGCCTTTGGGGGAATCATTGCGCTGGCCGGAGTAATTCACTATCAGGACGAAATCATGCTCAAGCTTGGGCGTAACAAGCAAAGCTCCTCTCAAGACCTGGCCAAACACCTCAAGTCGGTTTCGAACATTAAGTCCGATGCCTCCAACCTTGAACGCATCAACCGTTGGAGTTCAGCTTTGCGCATGTTTCGCGACAAGCCACTCACCGGTTTTGGCCCTGGAACGTACCGTTTTCAGTATGCCCCGTACCAAAGGTCGTATGAGTTGACCTATGTGAGCACCAATGCCGGCACCTTGGGCAACGCGCACAGCGAATATTTGGGACCACTCTCTGAGCAGGGTGTTTTGGGTACCTTGAGCATGTTAAGTATCGTGATTTTAACCATCATAACCGGATCGCGACTCTATCATAAAGCCCGTAATCTTCAGGTGAAATACTTATCTATTGGAATTTTACTGGGCTTGTTTACGTATTTCCTGCACGGGTTTTTGAACAACTTCCTCGATCAGGATAAGGCTTCTGCGCCTTTTTGGTCGATGATTGCCATTTTGGTTGCGCTGGATGTTTACCACAACAAACCGCTTGAGCAAAGCCCATCAAAAGAAGCGGCAGGTGAGTAAGGCGATGTCGTCGATGAATGGTTGATTGCCTTTGTATGAAGCCAAATAGCGAATCAGCATTTCGTTAAAGGCCGAAGAGGAAAGCCCTGTGTTCTGACGAAGTAGTTGTTCCAATTGCTCAATGCCAAAATCAACTCCTCCTTCATTTTCCTGTTCTACCAAACCGTCGGTGTAACACACAATCATGGCACCGGGCCCTATGGTTAATTCACCGCATTCAAGGCGAAAAAGTTTTTCAAGCATTCCAAGGCCGGTGGTGCCTTTGTCGAGAACCGTAATTTCGTTGCCACACAGCATTACCGGTGGGTTATGGCCCGCATTGATGTACTCAAGCTTTCGCTCGCTGATCGTGTACTTTGCCAGAAAAAAGGTGATAAACTTCTCTCCCTTTGCACTTTGAGCCACACGGTCGTTCATATCGGTAATGATGGCGCGCAAATCAGACGTTGTAGCGACCCTGGCTCTAAGATAGGCCTGAAAATTTGCCATTAGCAGTGCGGCCGGTAAGCCCTTGCCGGAAACATCGCCCATGCAAAAAAGCACTTCATCGTCGTTGAGTCGAATGAAATCGTAATAGTCGCCTCCAATTTGCCTCACCGGCCTGTAAACTGCCGCAAAATCGAAGTGCTCGTCGAGTGGGAGCGATGAGGGAATAAAAAGCGACTGTACTTCGCGCGCCATATCGAGCTCACGGCGAAGCATTTCCTGCTGCACATTTTCTCGGAAGAGCCGCTTATTTTCGATGGCCACAGCGATAACATTCGATATTGTTTGCACAAATTCTAAATCGATTTTTCGCTCGGTGAGTAAGGTGGTTCTGTCGAGATTGCCAATAAGCAAATAGCTCAGGGCCTTTCCTTTGTGTTCAACCGGAATAACAATATCGAAGGGCTGAAGGCAGGCCAAATGGCTTCCGTTAAGGATTGTTACATCGTGTATGTCGGCCAGATCGCGCTCAGGTCTAATGGCGTCTATACTGGCTTCTGCATCAATACATACGGGCCACTTCCACATGTCGGTTCTGGAGCAGAAGGCGAGCCTGGTGAATCCGCACTGTCGGGTGAGAATGTATTCATACACGCTAAAAAGCTCCTTTTCGGGCGTGTTATTGTTGATGGCACGCGTAACCTGAAGCAGGGCGTACAACTGATCGCGATAACGCTGATCGGTTGATGCAATTGCTTTTATCTCCTGCTCCATGATGATTACCTGCTGAATTTATTGCTTTTCCAAGGCCTTAAGGCGCTCTAAAATATCGGGAATCTGTTTGAGATAGGCCAACTCGCGCATTTTAGCTCTGGCTTCTCCCACGGGGTAACCAAAATAAGTTTCTCCGGCGTCGAGCGATTTAGGTACTCCTGATTGTGCCAACACCACCGCTTTTTTCCCTATGGTAAGGTCTTTTGAAACGCCCACCTGGCCCCACAAAATCACCTCGTCTTCAATATGAGCCACGCCGGCAACACCCACCTGAGCGGCAAACAAACAATGCTCTCCAACAACGGTGTCGTGCCCAACATGTATTTGATTGTCGAACTTAGTGCCCTTACCAATCACAGTATCGCCGGTTACTCCACGGTCGATGGTACAGCCGGCGCCAATTTCAACGTCATCACCAATAACTACCCTGCCACAACTGCGCATTTTATCGTAGCCCTCGGGCCGCCGCTTAAAGTAAAATGCATCGGCTCCGATTACAGTGCCGGCATGAATAACTACGCGGTCGCCGATAATGGTGTGGTCGTAAATGGTTACGTTAGGGTGAATCAGGCAATCGCGGCCGATAACCACATGGTTTCCCACAAAACTACCCGGCTGTATATGTGTGCCTTCGCCAATTGCAGCCAATGGGCTAATCATCCGTTCGGATGGCTGATACGGCATGAAGAAATCGACCAGAAAATTGTAATCCCTGAAAGGATCATCGCTGATTAACAAAGCTTTCCCTGGAGGGCAGTCGACCTCTTTATTAATGAGGATGGTTGTTGCCGAAGAGTTCAGGCATTTATCGTAGTACTTCGGATGGTCGACAAACGAGAGGTCGCCGGCCTCTACCTTATGAATTTCGTTAAGGCCCGAAATCGGGTGGTTGGGATTGCCAACGGCTTTGGCACCAATAAGTTCAGCAATTTCCGCAAGGCTTCGTGAAGGCTCCAGTTTCATACGTGTCGAACAATGCCGCAAGGTAATGTAATTTTACGCCTCGCTTCACAGACAACAATCGGAGGCTGTCGGAGTTTTAGCTAAACACAATGACCATTCGCGAGGCCCTTACCCTGCTCGAGCTCCAAGCGCCTGTTACTCATGAACAGGTTCGGAAGGCTTTTCGCAGGTTGGCCAAACAGTGGCACCCCGATTTACAGCCCAATCTTCTGGCGCAGCAACGCGCTTCGGAGGTGTTCATTCAACTGCGAAAAGCCTGCGATTATCTGCTGGAACGTAGCGAAGAGGCCATCAACCACCCGGGCCCTGAACGCCGAATAATCCATCGGGTGCGCCGAACATCGCCGGTGCAGAAATCACCCGTTCCGGTTGTTCATCATCCACTCTTTCAGGAAGTTGAAAACGTTGCCCGCCTGTTTAGACTCATTGGCCGAAAGGAGAAGAAGAATGCCTTTTTCCGTCGTTGGGGCGCCTTTCAATTCTCGCCCGGCTCCTGGCTTGGTAAAATGTATGAAGTCCTGATTGAGCGCCGTTTCCCTTCTGAAGATCGGCTCGATGGCTTGGCCTACGCTTTATTCAGACTTTTCCATGTGCTTTGGGGTAGTATTTTTCTCATTGTCTTGTTTATCGGCCTTTCTTTGGCCGGACTCCTTTCGGTGGCCATCTTGTTTCCACCGGTAATGGGCTTTTTGGGCGTTTACACGGTGTATCACTTTGCCCTTGAAAAAAGTGTGCGAAAACTCAACAAGTCCATCGTGCCGGGTAACCGACTTTCGTGGATCAATGCCCGGTCGAAATA
This sequence comes from Bacteroidota bacterium, assembly GCA_027483445.1. Classification (GTDB taxonomy): domain Bacteria; phylum Bacteroidota; class Bacteroidia; order M30B66; family M30B66; genus CAMCXT01. Next base: position 23,574 of record JAIXUS010000042.1, read on the forward strand.
CCTGTTCATTCGCAGTATACCCTTGTTGCCCATGTTGGCCCTGGCCGCCCTTTGCCTGTTTCTCAGTTTAAGCGGAACCTTCTATGTGCGAAGTTTAGCCATCTGCTTTAGCTTGATGATTATCATGTTGGTTTTGAGCGTGGTATACGAATGGCTGCATTTTTATCGAATTAGGCAGATGGCCGGTTAGGTGTGGATGACCTTTTCAACCGCCTTAAACCTGAAAAATCCTTTAGATTTACCGCAACTTTTCCTTCCATATGCTTCGAATTCTTTCCCTCGCTTTAATCGTATTGTTTTCGGCCTGCGGCCCGACGGAAAAAGGCAGCCCTGTGGCGTACAACGACAGTTTGGTTGTTCAACAAATGAAAGTGGCAGAGGCCTCCGATCGGATGCTTGAAGTACTCGATACTTACGTGAAAGAAGACATGGAGACTGTTTACGGACGATTCACGGAGGCCATTGAAAAAGCCCTTGAACGCACCGAAGCCTTGGGCGCCTATGGTGAAGATGATACCTTCAGACAGGCAACACTTTCCTATTTGAATACTTTTAAAGACCTGGCCTCCAACCAGTATCGCGAAGCCCTCCAATTGCTTTCTAAAGGCGATAGTGCTTACACGCCGGTAGATGAGAAACGCATTGAGTTGCTGTACAAGGAAATTGATGCGCGCAGTGCAAAAGTTACAGAGGCCTGCCGTGAAGCTCAGGAAGCCTTTGCCCGCAAGTACAATCTTCAATTGAATCCTTGAGTTGTGATGACCATAAACGCCGATACCCCTGCTTCAAGATTTCCCATTGGCCGTTTTGCAGAGCCGGAAAGCCATACAGCCGAAGATTTAAGGCTTTGGATTGAGCAAATCTCCCATCTCCCGCATCACCTGCTGAAAGTGGTGCAAGAGCTTAGCGATACTCAGCTCGATACGCCTTACCGCGAAGGTGGTTGGACAGGGCGGCAGGTTATTCACCATTTGGCCGACTCTCACCTGAATTGCCTCACGAGGGTCAAACTCGTTTTAACCGAAGAAAACCCGGTAATTAAACCGTACAACGAAAACGCTTGGGCAAAACTTCCCGATTATGCTGAAAGTATCGACAGCGCACTCGATATCATCAGAGGAGTGCATCACAAGCTGTCTGTTGTGTTAAAGGCCTGTCGGCCCGATGACTTTGAGCGTCTTTACACCCATCCACAATACGGTTACACCCGCTCGCTGGCTTATCTCTGTGCATTGTATGCCTGGCATGGGGCTCATCATACTGCACATCTTCGATTGCTGATGAAGTAAATCGGAACGCCTTTCCTATTTTTGCGGCCTTATTGTAATCACGATACTATGGCCCTTAACACACCTCTGCGCATTGCCGATATTCTTCTTACCCAGCCCGAAGACCAAATTCTGAGTGTATCAGGATGGGTGCGCACCAAGCGGGGAAATAAAGAGGTGGCGTTTATTGCCATCAGTGATGGCTCAACCATTCATACCCTGCAGTTGGTTGCAGAAGTGAGCCGCTTTGATGAGGAGCTGATGAAGAAGATTCAAACCGGAGCAGCCATCCGCGTTCGCGGAAAACTGGTAGCCTCTCAGGGCTCCGGTCAGGCTGTTGAGCTTCTCGCCGAAGAACTCACAGTGCTGGGGGAGGCCCCAGCTGAGGATTATCCGCTTCAAAAGAAGAAGCATACTTTGGAGTTTCTGCGCGAAATTGCCCATCTGCGCCCGCGCACCAATACATTCGGCGCCATTTTTCGCATTCGTCACACTCTTGCATACGCAATTCATCACTACTTCAACAGCAAGCACTTTTACTATGTACATGCTCCAATCATAACCGGCTCCGATGCTGAGGGTGCCGGTGAGATGTTTCGGGTGAGTACATTGGATGCCGGCAATCCACCCCGAAAAGAAGACGGAACCGTCGACTTTAGTCAGGATTTCTTCGGAAAAGAAGCCAACCTCACTGTTTCCGGGCAACTTGAGGCCGAGCTGGCAGCCTTGGCGCTCTCCCGGGTGTACACTTTTGGTCCAACATTCCGCGCGGAGAACTCAAATACGACGCGACACCTTGCTGAGTTTTGGATGATTGAACCGGAGGCGGCGTTTTTTGAGCTGGAAGACAACATGAATCTGGCCGAAGATTTCCTGAAATACCTCATTGCATACGTGTTGGAAAACAACGCCGATGATCTGGCCTTTTTGGAAAAGCGTCTGTTGGAGGAGGAAAGTCAGATTGCCAAAGATCAACGAAGTCCAATGCCATTGCTAGAGAAACTGCGCTTTGTGTTGGAAAACCCCTTTGAGCGCATTACCTACACCGAAGCGATTAGCATTTTGGAACGTTCCGGCAAGAAGTTCGAATTTCCCGTGAAGTGGGGCATCGACCTTCAAAGCGAGCATGAGCGTTATCTGGTAGAAAAACACTTCAAGAAGCCGGTAATCCTCACCAATTATCCGAAAGACATTAAGGCTTTTTACATGAAGCAAGATGCCGATGGAAAGACTGTTCGGGCTATGGATGTTCTTTTTCCCGGAATTGGAGAAATTATCGGGGGCTCACAGCGCGAAGAAGAGTACGACAAGCTTAGTCGTCGTGTGGATGAAATGGGCATTCACCGCGAAAGCCTTTGGTGGTATCTCGAAACCCGAAAATTCGGAACTGTGCCGCACAGCGGGTTTGGCTTAGGTTTCGAGCGCCTTGTGTTGTTTGTAACCGGCATGGGGAATATCCGCGATGTGATTCCTTTTCCAAGAACCCCGCGCAATTTGGAATTTTAAGGTTCGCGCAACCTGAATTTCACCCGCGAAGCCATCATTTCGGTTTCCATTTCAGTACACACCCCGTTGAGGTAGCGGAAGGTATTTACCGACCCGTTGGGTTGCTTTACTTCATAGGCGCCCTGCCCAACCGACTTAATGGTTACGTAGGTGCCGAGGCGTTCAGAAAAAATGGTGCTTCTGTTGGTGGGCTCGAAGTGGTAAAGTAAGCCTACACTAAATTGGATTGGATTGGGAATTACTTTTCCGCTGGCTGCATCAGAATCGACCCGATAGCGGTTGTTTTGCCACGAGATGGTTACCCATTCTTTCAGTTTATTGTTGATGAGCTTTTCGGAACTGGCAAATACCAAACGGTTATGATGGTAGCGCACCCGAATGTCGGAAACCACTTCGCGAAATGGAAAGCTGAGGCGGGTTACCAGAGAAATCACCCTTGTGCTGTCGTTTGGGTATTGACACAAGGCATTGAGCTGACCCACCTCGGCGCCTGAAACAAACACAGAGTAGGTGAGGTGACGGGCACTGGCAGGACTTAATAAGAGCAGAACAAGAAGGCTGCTAAGCAAAAACTGTATCATTGAAACACTGCGCTTCGGAAACTATTCCAACACCAATCCCATTCAAATCTGTGAAGCCGTTTCTAAAGCTTCAGCAAAGTAGGCATAATTCCTGAGATGTGCGGGAAAAGCCCGTCAAAATCGTTCAAAAATTAATAAAATTGCAGTGTCATGTTAAAACAGGGTCTTCAGCAAAAGCTTCTTCAGAAACTCTCTCCACAGCAAATTCAGCTGATGAAACTTCTCCAGGTGCCTACCGTTGCGCTGGAGCAGCGGATTAAGGAGGAACTGGAAATCAATCCGGCGCTGGAGGAGGGCGGCGAAAGCAACGAACAGGATGAGGTTTCGGAAGACCCATTTGCATCGGCCAACGATGGTGATGAGGAAGCGCACGAAGATCAAAATCGCGATGATTTTGATTTGTCGGCCTACCTCGACGATGATGAGACTCCCGCGTATAAACTGCAGGCCAACAATTATAGCCCCGACGACGAACGTAAAGAAGTGCCTTTTGCCGGAGGAGTTACTTTTCAGGAGCAACTCAAGGCGCAATTGCAACTTCGCGACCTCGACCCAAGGCAATATGCCATTGCGGAGTATTTAATTGGTAATCTCGATGAGGATGGCTATTTGCGCCGGGAATTATTTGCCATTGTTGATGACTTAGCCTTTTCTCAAAACATCGAAACAAGCGAAACAGAGCTCGAACAAATTCTGGGCGTGGTTCAACAGCTAGATCCTCCCGGAGTTGGCGCCCGCGATTTACAAGAATGCCTGTTGCTCCAGCTCAAGCGGAAGCATCAGACTGTGGAGCTTAAAACGGCGGCCATTATCCTGAAAGAGTGCATGGAGGAATTTTCGCGTAAACACTACGACAAGGTGGCTAAAAAGCTGGAGTTGAGCGACGAAGAGCTGAGGCTGGCCATCAAGGAAATTCTTCGCTTGAATCCACGTCCAGGAAATTCAGAAAGCAGCTCAGCGAAGAGCACCGAGCACATTATTCCTGACTTTATTCTGATTAACAACGAAGGTCAGCTGGAGCTCCAGCTCAACTCGCGCAATGCGCCTGATTTGAAAATTAGCCGGACATATCAGGAGATGCTTGACCATTACAGCAAATCCAAAAAAATCTCCGGAAAAGAGCAAAAGGAAGCGATTCTGTTTGTGAAGCAAAAAATCGACTCGGCTCGATGGTTTATTGATGCCATCCGCCAGCGGCAACAAACACTTATGCTCACCATGAATGCCATCTTGGAGTACCAATACGAGTATTTTTTGTCGGGCGATGAGACCAAGCTTAGGCCCATGATTCTTAAAGACATTGCCGAACAGGTTGGCCTCGATATTTCTACCATCTCACGCGTGGCCAACAGCAAGTATATTCAAACATCGTTTGGAACCAAGTTGCTGAAGAGCTTTTTCTCCGAGTCGTTATCGACCGACAGCGGCGAGGAAGTTTCGACACGGGAAGTAAAAAAGATTTTGGAGGAAACCATTGGCGCTGAAGACAAGCGAAAGCCGGTAACGGACGACAAGCTGGCCAAAATCCTAAAAGAGAAAGGGTATAACATTGCAAGGCGCACTGTGGCAAAATACCGTGAGCAACTTAACATTCCGGTGGCACGCCTTCGCAAGGAAATCTAATGCTTCTTTAAACCATGATGCGATTTTTAGCCTTAGGCGATTCTTACACCATCGGCGAAGCTGTATTGCCAGAGGAAAGGTGGGGTCATCAGCTTTGCGCCCAAATGCGCCAAAACGGTATAGAGATCGGTGATCCCGAAATTATTGCACAAACAGGTTGGACTACCGACGAGTTGTTGATCGCCATTCAAGAGCGCTCCCCGAAAGGGCCGTATGATTGGGTGAGTTTGCTCATTGGAGTGAACAACCAGTATCGTGGCTATTCTTTGGAGGTGTACGCCGCCGAATTCAAGCATTTACTGGAGATGGCCATAGGCTTTGCAGGTGGTAATGCTCAACATGTGTTGGTTCTCTCAATTCCAGATTGGGGTGTTACCCCATTTGCAGAAGGTCGTGACCGTGTGCAAATTTCGCATGAAATTGACGAATTTAATGTGGTGAATGCCCGTTTAACTAAAGCTGCGGGGGCTTATTACGTAGACATTACCCCTCATTCACGCATGAATGGAGCAATTGAGGTTGCTGGCGACGGACTTCATCCATCAGGAGCGATGTATAGCTACTGGAGCGCGTTGGCCTGGGAAACGGTTAGTCGGAATAGCTAAGGATTAGGTGCGTATTGGTCGAGGATTCGCGAAGCGTGAATCATATTTTTCACCCCAAGCTTCATCAGCACTTTTTTGCGGTGAACCTTCACTGTGTTTATGGTGATTTTCAGTTTATCGGCAATTTCTTTTGAGGAGAGCCCGGCCCGAATAAGTTGTAAAACCTCTAATTCGCGGTAGCTTAACGAACTCAAGAGTTCGGTTTGGATGTCGGGAAAAATCTCAATAATCCGTGTCGGCGTTTCAATGAGTCCCATCACCTTCATAGGGTGCTGGTCGCCAAAAAGTTCCATCACCATTCCTACATCAACCATCTTTTCTCCATTGTCGAAAAAGTAGATTTTGTTGGTTTGCATCACCCACATGTAAGTTCCCTTGGCTCGCTTTGCCCTAAAAAACAAGCGGAACTGCATTTCGGCCTTCTCGTTTTCTTTCAGTTTAAGAAATTCTGAGACCGATTTTGTGGTGATATTCAAGCAACTTAAAAAGTCGTCGGGGTGAAGCGCTTCTCTCAAAAACTCAAAGCCCGAGTCGCGAATTACTTCGGGGCGAGTTTGAAAGATTACCGGGAAATACCGATTAAAATAGAGGTAGTTCGCCTGCTTGTAATCGTAAACAAAAGCGGCTATATAGGCATCAGCTACTTCTTCAAGAGACGGTTTAAGTGATGCAATCAGTTCATCCACATCTCTATTAATTCGCGCTGAACGGGTATGATTAAGCCAACGCCTTAATTCTTCTTTGGCCTTTACTGGAGATTTTTTCACACTCATTTTATATCAGGTGGGTAATGTAGTAAGAAATGTTGAATTACAACCCTGCCGAGCAAGGTGAATATCCTGTTGATAATTAACAACAGTCGCCTTACATTTGCCAAGAATTTAGAACCAATCTAAATTAATCGGTCCGCAATGCAACATTTAAGGGTCGATATCTGTTAACTTGTTAATTGAATTCAACGATGATCACAGTATCTGAATCAGCAAAACAAAAACTGGAGAACCTCCGCACGGAAAGCGGATTTTCTAGCGATAGTTTTTTGCGCGTGGGTGTAGAAGGTGGAGGCTGTTCTGGCTTGTCGTACAAGCTAGACTTCGACAGTTCCATGCGCGATGGCGACCAGCTCTTCGAAGACAAGGGCGTTAAAATTTTGGTTGACAAGAAAAGTTTCCTTTATCTGGTAGGCACCGAGCTCGACTACAGCGGTGGACTTAACGGGAAGGGCTTTGCATTTAACAATCCCAATGCCTCACGCACCTGCGGGTGTGGTGAAAGCTTTGCGGTGTAATACCTATACGCATGCCTGCTACCGGTAACGAACTGCTCGAAGAACACATCAAATCCGACTACAAGTACGGGTTTACCACTGATATTGAGATGGACTCAGCCCCAAAGGGTTTGAATGAGGACATCGTACGCTTTATTTCTGCCAAAAAGAATGAGCCAGAATGGTTATTGGCCTATCGGCTGAAGGCCTTTCGCCATTGGCAGAAAATGGAGGATCCGCTTTGGGCTAAAGTCGATTATCCGAAAATTAATTTCCAGGACATCATTTACTACGCCGCACCAAAGAAGAAGAAAACCCTCAATAGCCTTGATGAGGTAGATCCTGAACTGCGCAAAACTTTCGAAAAACTCGGAATCTCTCTCGAAGAACAAAAGCGCCTTACCGGTGTGGCTGTTGATGCGGTAATCGACTCCGTTTCGGTAAAGACTACCTTCAAAGAGAAACTTGCAGAACTTGGAATCGTCTTCTGTTCATTCTCAGAAGCCGTGCATGAGCACCCCGAGTTAGTTAAAAAGTACATGGGTTCGGTTGTTCCCCATACCGACAACTTTTACGCCGCACTCAATGCTGCAGTGTTTTCCGATGGCTCATTCTGCTACATTCCGAAAGGGGTGCGTTGCCCAATGGAGCTGTCGACCTACTTCCGCATCAACGCCTCTGGAACGGGTCAGTTCGAGCGTACATTAATTATCGCTGATGAAGGGTCGTATGTGAGTTACCTCGAAGGTTGCACGGCACCGATGCGCGATGAAAATCAACTGCATGCTGCCGTAGTCGAAATCGTAGCCCACGAGAATGCCGAAGTAAAGTATAGTACGGTACAGAACTGGTACCCGGGCGATAAAAACGGCGTGGGTGGAATTTACAACTTCGTTACTAAGCGGGGAATTTGTGCCGGACGTAAGTCGAAGATCTCATGGACCCAAGTTGAAACCGGTTCTGCCATCACCTGGAAATACCCTTCGGTAATTTTAAAAGGCGACGATTCTGTGGGTGAATTCTATTCTGTGGCCGTTACAAATAACCGCCAGCAAGCCGATACCGGTACGAAAATGATTCACCTTGGGAAGAATACCCGCTCCACCATCATTTCGAAAGGTATTTCGGCAGGCAGAAGCGACAACAGCTACCGCGGCCTGGTGAGAATTGGTAAAAATGCCAGCAATGCCCGTAATTTTTCGCAATGCGACTCGCTGCTGATGGGTGATACCTGTGGGGCACACACCTTCCCATATATCGAAATCCAAAACCCAACAGGAACCGTTGAGCATGAAGCTACAACCTCGAAAATTGGAGAAGACCAAATTTTCTATTGTAAACAACGGGGCATCGATACCGAAAAGGCCATCAGCCTTATTGTTAATGGGTATTGCAAAGAAGTATTGAATAAACTACCGATGGAGTTCGCCGTTGAAGCCCAAAAGCTGCTATCGGTAAGTCTTGAGGGTAGCGTAGGTTAAAATTTTTCTGAATTAAACGAGGAGTACGTACTTTCGTCTGCACCCTGCATGCGAAGTAACGCTCTCCTCGTTTTTCTTTTTCTTCTTGCCGGTGCAACTTCCCTACCTGCACAGACCGAAGATCCACTGGTAAGGTCTTACCAATACTATGTTACTGCCAGTTGGGACAGCCTTTACCTGCAACAGAAAACACTTCAGCGCCAAATGCAAGGCCTGCAATCGTATTACCTCTCTTACCGTTTAGGTGAGGCGGCCTGGCATAAAGGCGATTTTCGCAAGGCGGCCTTTCACTTTCAGCGCGCTAGTCGCCTCAATTCAGCCGACACCTTCTCCCTACAATTCCTACAGCGCAGTTTACTCTTTGCCGGATTAAGCGATGAAGCTACAGCCATCCTTCCCAAACTCAGACACAACCGTTCTCATCAGGTTATGCCTGCTCGAGCTAACCATCAGCACCACTTGTTTGCAGAGTTTGGCTTACGGTCCTCCTCCAACGACTCTGTAGGTGAACTGCGCTATGGCTTTTTTAACGCCAATGTTGCCCTCCACCCGAAATGGCATCTTGGCGTAGCCTATACTTTGCTGGAACAAGGCTGGTACTTCGGTAAGGTATCGCAAACCAATTATCTCAGTCGCCTAAAGTTTATCGGTTCGCCGTATTGGCAAGCCGAGGTATATGGCGCTTACCTCGATCTTCAGGTCGACTTTTCTTCGGGCATCACGCAGTTCGACCAATTTATGTATTCAGGAGCTCAACTTCGTTTTCAGCAAGCAGCCTGGAGTGCCGACGTAGGTTATTGCTTCTCGAATTTTAATCTCCGTAGCCAGCACCTTTCTCAACTGGGGTTTCGCTGGTTTCCAGCGGTGCGTCGAACATGGTCGTTGCATGGCACCACCTGGCTTCAATGGCTCGATGGGAGCACATCAACCGCTTATCGTTTCGGCTTAAGTACAGCCCTCGGAAAACGTTTTTGGCTCAATGCTGACGCGCTTTGGGGCAACATTGCTTTTTTGGTGGAGGATGCCGGTTTCCTCCCCAACAACTCACCCGATTTGTGTCAGTGGAGATTTCGAAGTACGCTCGGCTTTTTCCCCGCTAAACGTTGGGAGCTTTATCTAACGGCCAGCGCCGAGCAACGAAAAGAATCTTTCAGAGGCTTTACCTATCAGCTGTGGAGTCTTTTCCCGGGACTCAAGTTCTATCCCTTCCGAAAATAATATACGCTCACGCTTTTTGACTGAAGCGTTTGTAGAGGATTTCGCCCAACAAGGCCAACATAATCAGCGCTGCACCGGCATAAAAGCCCCAACCCAGTTCGCGGTATTCTGCAAAAAACAGGAAGGCCAATGCGATTCCATACACCGGCTCAAGGTTGATGGCCAGGTTTACCGTGAAAGGAGAAAGAAAGCGCAATGAGCTCAATGAGAGGTTAAAAGCTACCACGGTACAGAAGAAACTGAGTAGAAAAAGATAGAACCAATCGCTTGTAGTGGGAAAGTGGCTAACCGAGGGCAACCATTGCAGCAAAAATGGCAAAGCACAGCTGAGTAAAACAAAGCCCGTCGATAACTCATACAAAGAGAGCAGTCGAGAGTCGTAGCGCCCCACAAGTTTCTTGTTGAGCACCGTAAAAAGCGCACTAAAGAAGGCTGATGCCAGGCCAATAGCAATTCCGAAGCTATGTTGCTGCTGGTCTTCGGCCATTAGATAAACCCCGGCAATTACGATAAGCGAAAAAAAGCCTTCCCAGAGCGAAAACGGCCGTTTCAATAACAAGGGTTCTAAAAAAGCCGTAAACAGGGTAATCGACGAAAGGCAAATCATGGCCACCGACACCGAGGCATACTTAATGGAACCATAAAAGAGAATCCAGTGCACCACAATGGCCGATGAAACACCAGTTATGTGCAGTATTTCTTTTCTGCTGAGCCACTTCCATTGTCCAATCCAACGCACGTAGGCAAACATGAGCACAACAGTCATCGCCATGCGGTACCATACCAACAAAGTGGCATCGAGTCGAATGAGTTCGCCCAACACACCGGTAAAGCCAAAGAGGAAAACAGCAGTATGAAGCTGAACGTAAGCTTTACGGGTTTCGGCTGGTTTCATGGTAGGCTTAGAGGCAACAAGGGTTCATAATATTAGGGTGCCACGACCATCAGTCGCCAGACTTCTTGGTTAGAAATGCAGAAATAATTACCAGGAACTTCGGGTGCTATTCCGCTTGAAAATGAGCTGCCCAGCATATTGATGATTTGATAGGAAGATTCAACTTTGGGCAACCCTTCTCCCGGTCGGGCTGTCCATTGGAGTGCGGGCTTTTTCAGCAAAGGCATCGGATTGGCCAAGACCAATGGGCAATCCATCTGATGATTAAAGAAAATGGCCATCCTGTTTACCAGATCTTCGAAAAAAGGAAAACACGGATCATGGAGATTATGTCCGCAAACAGTTGTATTGTAAGTAACTTGTTCTGCCTCAATGCCGGCATCTATAAATTCCGATGAAAGCGCGCCGGTGCCGCAGGCGTTTGGGAAAACCGCACAATTGTCGAAGTTCCACCACACTGAGCAATTGTTGTAAGGAATCAAGTATGGATCGGCCTCATTGTTTAGCGCCAGCAGCGGCGGCTTTGCTCCGTTACTTAGGTTTTGTGGCAAAAAAACCGATGCCGCCAAAGTACTCACGGCTTTTATCGCATTGGATTGATTAGGGTATGCTCCGGAAAAAGGTTCGCCTAAGTCGGCTCTGGCAAACAAATTACCGTTAAAATCAATCGCATTCAATGGTCCACATACTTCGGGTTTTTCGCTAATCTGGTCGGTATAAGCCATTCCAACTGCGGCATAGCCTCCGGCACTCCACCCTGCAACAAAAACAAGCGAGGTGTCGATGTTCCATATTTCCGCCTGGCTGCGAAAGAATCTCACTGCTGTTAGGCCATCCTGCACCGCTCTATACCATGCTCTGTAAGTTTCTGCTGAGTCGACCGGGCAGGTAGAGCCGCCAATCCAGCCCAGGCGGTATGAGATGCTGGCTGCAACATAGCCTCTTCGTGCAAATTGCTGGGCTAAAGGGTCCATCAAATCGGGAAAGCCTGCGGTAAAGCCTCCACCATGTAGCAAGATTAACAGAGGTTTTCGGCTACAGGTGTCGCCGTTGGCTGTCCACACGCGAGCTACACCATTTACTTCGGTGCCATCAAACCGAGAAAGCCCCTCGGTATATTCAACAACTTGAAGAGACGCGGTAGGGAACATTGCTTCGATATGCTCTGAGCAACAGCTTTGTGCATCAGCACTTAAACAAAGAAACAAGCTCCACAAGCGCCCCAGTAAAACAAAGGTTGATTTATGCATCCTTTTGGGGTTATTGGCTCAATAAAAACGGATTGTTTTTCCGCTCAAAACCTATACTGGTATCGGGTCCGTGGCCTGAGCAAACCCGGTAATCGTCGGGCAAACTCATCAGCGAAGTTTGAATGGAGTCAATCAAAGTGTGGTAATCGCCGCCCGGTAAATCAGTTCTACCAATCGAGCCTTTGAACAGAACATCGGCGGCAATAACGGTTTTCGAGGCATGGTGAATCAGGCAAACTTCTCCGGGCGTATGTCCGGGCGTAAACCGTATTTCAAAAGGCTCATCTTCCAAAAGCAGTGTTGTGCCGGTAAGTGTTGTAAGTTCTGGTTGTGGCAATTCTCCCAATCGAATGCCCCAAAGCTGCCCATACTGCGGAGCGGCAAGGTAAATTTCCAGGTCGAGTGGATGCAGCAAGGGTTGCAGGTTCCATTTTTTTTGTACAAAAGCATTTCCCAAAATATGGTCGATGTGCGCATGAGTGTTAATCAATGCCACAGGCTTTAATGTGCGCGACTCAATAAACTCAAGAAGTTGCTCCTCTTCGGTTGCGCCATAACAACCCGGATCGATAATCCAGCAATGGCCCGAAGAGTGGCTTACAATCCACGTATTCTCAGCAAATGGGCCAAAAGTCAACGACTCAAAATGTAACACTGCGCAAAGGTATTCAATCATTCCACCCGATTTCGGTACTTTTACCGCTATGCTCAGGCATTTCTGTTTTTTCTTTTATATGGTTTTGCTGTTTTTCGCCTTTCCGGCGGATGGCCAGTTCTATACAGGCTCGCAGCTCGACTTTGGGAAAAATCGCGTGCAATACAATCCAGTTGTTTGGGAGTTTTATCGATACAAAAGCTTCGATGTCTTTTTCTACACTGGCGGCAAGGAGCTTTCGCATTTAACGGCAGAGGCCGCACAGCGGATGATTACCGACTTTGAGGCCCGGTTTAACTATAGCCTTGAGAATCGTCCGCAAATTATTCTCTTTACCCGATTAAGCGACCTAAAGCAAACCAACCTGGGCACCGCTCCCGAGTTGGCCAATAACCCCGGAGGCCTCAGCAGAACCGCCGGAAATAAAATTTTGCTAAACCTCGAAAGCGGAACAGTGGCCTTTCTAAGCCAATTGCGTATGGGCTTGTGTGCCGCCTTTGTGCAGGAACTGCTTTATGGAGGGAATTTGCGCGAACGGGTAAGGAGCAAAGCCGTACTCACCTTACCGCCTTGGTTCGAAAAGGGATTGATTCGCTACCTCTGTGAACCTTGGACAAGCGACGAAATCAGCAGGGTGCGCGATGGGTTCATCCACAACCGCTACTTGCATCTAGCCCGGCTCGATGGCGAAGAAGCCCTCCTGGCCGGAAAATCTTTTTGGGCCTTTATTGGCGCCGTGTATGGCGAGAAAGTGATTCCCGATATACTCGAGGCTACCCGCGCCAACCGCAACGTAGATGGCGGATTGCAAGCTGCATTGTCGATGGCTACACGGGGATTGATTCAGGAATGGCTTAATTATCTCGATAAGAATTACTTCGCGGTCGAAAAGGAAGTTCAAGCCGAGCAACGTAAAGCCATCCAGGGGAAACCCCGCCGCAGCTATTCTTACCCGCAATTGGCCCTAAGCCGCGACGGAAAAAAGCTGGCCTGGGTTCGCAACGAATTCGGAAAAGTGAGAATCTACCTGAGCGATAGCGCCGGAAAAAACCGCAGCATAATCTTTAGCGCCGGTTTCAAACTACGTGGTCTAAACGATTACACCTGGCCTGTACTGGCCTGGCATCCACAACATTTATTGGTGTTTACCGACGAACACAAAGGCCGCCTGAGAATCCACTTTTACAACCCCGAAACAAAGTCCCGAGAAACCAAGTTCCTCAACGACATGAGCAAAGTACACTCTATCGATGTTTCTCCCGATGGTAAAACACTCTTGGTTTGTGGCATTAGAAACGGACAAAGCGACATTTTCCTGTATAACAACATTGCCAATACCTGGCAAGCACTCAGTCAGGACCGTTGGGACGAAGCCCATGCCCGTTGGCTGCCCGATGGCGAACATATCGTATTCAGCTCTAACCGAACCACCGATAGTCTGTTTCCCAAGTTAAAGGTTCGTGTTCCACTCTTTCCCGAAGCCAACCACGATCTGTTTCAGCTCAATGTATACGATAAAAGTGTTGCGCTCCGAAGGCTCACCCAAACGCCCGAAATACATGAACACTCAGCCGAAGTGCTGAATAACCAGAGTTTACGTTATTTGAGCAATGCCAACGGTGTAACCAATCTTTATGCTGGCTTTTTCGACAGCACTATTGCCTACATCGACACGAGCATACATTACCGGTATTTTCTACGTTCGCAGGCACTTACCAACAATGCACGCTCTATTGAGCAACACAGCTGTGCGCCCGACGGAAGCGCTCTGGAATTGGTTTACAACCGCGGGAGCTGGAACCTGTATAAACGCCCTGCCGAAGCCGTATGGTCATCCGGTGTTAACCGGCCAAACCTACCTGATTTACCTTCTGCTGCTCGGCTGGAGACCCGGCCTAAAACTGAGAAAGACACCCTCTCAGAAACCAATTCAGTGATTCGGCGTTACGTTTTCGCCGAGAAGGAACAACAACAGGGCGGGCTTAAACCAGCAAGTACGTCTCAAGCCGCAGATACGTTCCGACTCACCAAGCAGAGGATGTATGAAACGGCTTGGTATACCGAAGGACTAAGCACTCGAATCGACCGGAGTTTCCTCAATCAAACCTATCAGCCTTATTCTGAAGGGGGCTACTTTAATCCGGCTTTGAATGGATTATTCAGGATTAGCCTGGCCGATTTGTTCGAAGACTACCGCATTATTGGAGGTTTTCGTTTGGCTTCCAACCTCACCGGGAACGAGTATCTCGTTAGCGTGCAACATCTGCGCAACCGGAACGACCACCTGCTCACCTTTCACCGACAGGGCATTCAAACAGCCAGCACAACCGGAAGCCGAACCTTGCTCCACAGCCTTCAATACGGCTTCACCCGTCCGGTTAGCCCACTGTTCCGCTTGCACATGTCGGCTATGGTAAGGCACGATCAGACCGAGTTTCTTTCGACCGATTTAGCCAATCTGAATCGTAGGCCTCAGGGCAATTTTTGGGCGCAAGCCAAGGCGGAAATCGTTTTCGACAACCACTTCTCGGAAGGCCCCAACCTGATGTCGGGTGAACGCATTAAGGCCACTTTGGAGCACTTCCGCGACCCTGCCAATGGCCAAAGATCAACCACAGTATTGGGTTTTGATGCCCGACATTATAGCCTGATCACCCGCGAGTTAATGCTGGGCGCTCGATTGGCCGGCGCAACTTCAGTAGGGCCCGGAAAAGTGCTGTTCTACCTTGGCGGCGTGGATGGATGGCTAATTCCACGCTTCGACAATTCTGTGTCGCCATCAACCCAGAATTATCTGTTTCAAACCCTTGCGACGCCCGTGAGAGGATTCATACAAAACATCCGAAACGGAAATAGCTTTGCCGTAAGCAATGTAGAATTGCGCTGGAACCTGATTCGTTTCTTCGCCCGTTACCCTTTGCGTAACGAGTTTCTCAATTCTATGCAATTGCTGGGCTTCGCCGATGGCGGCACGGCCTTCACAGGTCCATCGCCCTACTCAGAGGAAAACACCTTTAACCAAAAAGTTATTGAAAGCGGACCTATAAAAGTAACCTTGAAGAATCAGGAGGAGCCACTCGTAATGGGTTTCGGTACAGGCTTGAGAGTGAGGTTGTTTGGTTATTTTGTGCGGGCCGATTATGCCTGGGGAATTCTCGACGGTCGAAGAATGCCCGGGGTTTTCTACCTTTCGCTGGCCAACGACTTTTAAACTTAAGCTTTGTGAAAATGGACACCAATACCTTAATCATTCTCCTCCTGGTGGGGCTTTTTGCCGGTTTCTCTAGCGGTATGATTGGCATCGGAGGAGGAATAATTATCGTTCCAGCGCTGGTTTACTTTCTTTCTTTATCTCAACATCAAGCCCAAGGCGTAAGTATTGGCATGCTCCTGATGCCTGTAGGCTTTTTGGCCGCTTACAATTATTACAAGCAGGGAAACCTAAACTTCAACTACAGCCTGATTATTGGAATTACCTTTATTGCCGGCGCCTACTTTGGCTCTAAAGTATCTCTAGCCTTAGACCCATCGCTGATGCGTAGAATTTTCGGGGTTGTAATTTTATTGATTGCCCTCAAAATGATCTTCAACAAATAGTGCGCACATGATTTCAATTGAAGCCGTAAGAAACCGTGCAGCACAATTGTTTCCGCTTCTATCGGAAGTGCGTCGGCATCTTCATGCCCACCCCGAACTTTCCTTTCAAGAGTTCGAAACCTCTGAATTCCTCCAAAAAAAGTTGGGCGAACATCAAATCCCTTTTCAGGATGGATGGGTAGAAACGGGAATTTTAGCACAGATTGAAGGTCGAAATGCCGGTAAACATGTAGCGCTTAGAGGCGACATGGATGCTTTGCCAATTCAGGAACTTAGCGAGGTGAGCTATGCCTCGCGCAACGAGGGAATTATGCATGCTTGTGGACATGATGTTCACAGCACTTGTCTTTTAGGGGCAGGAATTCTCTTGAATGAGTTAAAAGGCTTTTGGGATGGAAAGTTGAGCCTTGTATTTCAGCCGGGCGAAGAGAAGCTACCCGGTGGGGCGAGCAAAATGCTTCAAGCCGGCCTTTTTCAAAACGACGCCCCTGATGCCATCATTGCCCTTCATGTGTTTCCAGAATTGGAAGCCGGAAAAATCGGATTTCGCCCCGGCATGTACATGGCCTCCACCGATGAACTGTATTTCAAGGTTAAAGGCCAAGGCGGGCATGCCGCGATGCCTCATCAGCTGCGCGACCCTGTTTTTGCGGCGGCTCAACTTGTTTTGGCCCTTCAGCAGGTTAGCAGCCGTTTAGGGCCTCCTGCCGTGCCTACAGTCTTGTCGATTGGGAGCGTGCACGCAAATGGAACTACCAATGTGATTCCTTCGGAGGTTAACCTCTCCGGTACGTTCAGAACGATGCAAGAGGATTGGCGCAAACAGGCACACCAGCACATTGAGCGCATTGCCCGCGAAACCGGTGCGCAGTGCGGTGTAGAAATCGAAGTGGAAATCAGAAAGGGCTACCCTATGTTGGAAAACGACCCCCACGTTACTTCTCTGGCTCGCCAAGCCGGTGTTGAGTTATTGGGAGAGGACTCTGTGGCCGACCTCGCCTTGCGTATGACAGCCGAAGATTTCGCCTGGTTCGCTCAACGCTTCCCGGCTTGCTTTTATCGGCTCGGAACCCGTGCTGACGATGGGCGCTTTTCGGCCGGCGTTCATACTCCGCAGTTCGACATCGACGAGCAAGCTTTGATTACAGGCGTGGCCAGCCTAAGCTGGATTGCCTTAAAACTATTGAAAAGCTGATCCGTCAAGTCCTGGCTTCTTCAAATCAACGCCAAACCGCTCAAGCATTATGGCCAAATTTGAGAAGTGCTTTTACCCGCCTTGCGCGGCGATGCATTAAATCTTCGGGAATTTTCGACTTAAAGACCGGTTACCAAATCGCTCAGCGCTTCCTCGTTGGTAAACGGTGCCTGATGCACGTATTTCAAGCCCAGAGCCCGCAAGGCCTCCGAAGTTGTACGCCCGATAGAAACATACTGCCCGTTGGGTAATCCGCACGATTGGTAAAATGCAGTAACAGAAGCCGGACTGGTAAACACGTAGACATCGGCCTGTTCTTCAAGCTGTATTTTCCTTGGCTGAGGCTCATACACCACAACTTCATGCACAGCGGCATGTCCTTCGAGCGTTTTTTGAACCGTACGAAGGCTTTCAGACGATATCGGAAAAAGCACTTGTTGCCCCTTGGCTTTTTCGAGGAAGGCCAGGGCCGTATCGCGTGTAGACCCGTCGCTGCCAACGAAGTCGGCCTGATAGCCTTCCGAGCGAAGCGCTGCGGCAGTGCCTGAGCCCAAAGCCGCGAGTCGCGTGCCTGTAGGGATTGATAGCGATTGCTGGAAAAAATGCTCAACCGTTCGCTTACTGCTGAAGAAAATCCACTCCGTATAAGGAATTACAGGAACTTCGATAGTTGAGTAGGCTATGGGGTTGATGGCCGTAGTCTTATAGCCGAGTTGTTGCATCCTTTTGATGAACAAAGGCGATTCTTCAGGTTCACGGCTGATGTAAACATGCTTGCTTTCACTACGTCGAAGAGCCAACAGCGCTTTTTCGGCCAACAGCTTGGGTTGGGCCGACTCTACATATACCCTTCGAAAGGCCGAACCGTCGAGTGGCAGAAGCGAAGCCCAAAGGCGAAAGCCCCGCGATGTACTTTCGCACCAGGCGCCCAAAGGCAATTGGCAACCTCCGTCGAGTTGGTTTAGTATGCGACGCTCCGCGTAGATGGCCTCAGCAACTTCTGAATGGTGAATCGCCCGTAAAACCTCATGCATACGGTCGTCAGATTCTCTAATCTGATACGCCAAAACACCTTGTGCTGGTGCCGGTATAAATTGGTAGGGCGGAAGTATACTCCGAATTAACGGATTCAGATTCAGCTGCAGCCTGTTTAGTCCTGCCGACGCAAGCATGATAGCGTCGTATTCTTTAGCATGCAGTTTTTGCACCCGAGTAGGAACATTCCCACGTAAGTCGCGAATCTCAAGATCGGGTCGAATCTCGAGCAACTGTGATTTTCTTCTCAGCGATGAGGTTCCAACCACAGCCCCCATTTTTAAGCCTAAAGGCTGGAGCGGATCGGCGGCGTCGGGTTGAATGAGAAGCGATTCAGAACAGTCTTCCCGATACGAAACTGCGGCAATTGCAAGTCCGGGAGCCGAAACAGTCGGAAGATCCTTGTGTGAGTGAACGGCCAAGTCAATGCTTTGGTCGAGAAGGGCCTCTTCCAGCTCTTTGGTGAAAAAGCCTTTACCCTCGAGCTTATCGAATGAGAGGTGTTGGATTTTATCGCCCTGCGTTTTAATCACCCTAATTTCTACAATGTATCCTAGGGCTTCGAGTTGTTCGCGGGTAAAATGTGCTTGCCAGAGCGCCAGGTCGCTGCCTCTGGAGCCAATAACGATGCTTTTGTTCATGCTTCTCTGGAGTCGAGTAGAATTTCGCGGGCCATTTTCATCGGCATCGAGATGTACTTCTTTTCCAGATAGGTAAGCATTTTCTCTAAGACCTCCCGACCGCTGTCGTCGAGACTGCTCAATTCGCGCGCAAACACCGTTGTGGTAGCATGTTCGCGAATCTCTCTTACCATGCGAGGCACTTCTTTCATGGCCAGTTCGACTTGGCGCTGACGGTATAAATTGCGGAATTCCTGCATTTGTTCGGCGAGGATAGCCTCGCATTGCTGGAGGGCATTCCGCCTTAAGGCAAGATTTTCTTCCGCAGCTTGTTTCAACGACTCCACCAAAATGGGGGTCACTGAAAATTGGCGGTAAACAGCAGGGTCAACATCAGCCGGAATGGCTAAATCGACCACTATTTTGGAGGATGTATCGCCCTGAAGCAAACGACCGTAAAGCTCAGGGTCGATGATATGGTTGGCGGCGGCAGTACAGGCAATAAGAACATCAAAGCCGCTGGTGTAGTGTGGCAAAGCGTCTAAGGCAAAAGCGGAGCCGTTCAAGGAGGCTGCTAGCGTTTCCGCATTCTTTACACTGCGGTTAAACAATACAAACTTGTGATAGCCTTGTTTTTTCAGGTATTTGCACAAATTGGTATTGGTTTGTCCCGTTCCGATGACCAGAATACGGGCGTTTTTGGGAACATTCAGCCCTTTGAGTGTTCTGTGTGCCAAAGAAACAACCGATACTGGATTTCGCGAAACGCTAGTGTCGGTAAAGACGCGTTTTGCCGTTTCGATCGTCGATTTAAGCAACAGTCGAATAAAATCACCCGAGAGTTCCATCGCTACCGATTCTTCAAAGGCTGTTCTTACCTGCGTGATGATTTCACGCTCGCCGACCACAAGCGAATCCAAAGATGAGGCTACACTAAAAAAATGGTGGACAGCCTGATCGCCTCTAAAAAACAGAGCACGCTGAGCGGCATCATGTTGAATAGTCGTCTTTTTTTCGGCCAGTAAGCAATTGAAGAAGCGGAACAGAAAATCAGATTCGTGTAGAAAGTCGCTAACCACCAAAAATTCTACGCGGTTACACGTGCTCAAGTACATGAGCTCCTTAATTTGCATAGTGTTCCGGAGATTTTCGAGCACATCTTTGCGCTGATCAGGAGCAATATGAAACTGCCCCACCTGATCTAAAGAAGTGTTCTTGTGCGTGAATGCTATGATTCCGAAATCTTTCATGCTTTAACTACGCCACAAAAGTACCGTGAGAGCCCGGCTTCTTTTGTCATTGGATTGTCAAAGGGCCTCCGGAAAAGCGCATTGACGCCTTATTTAAACTCAGTTTAAATAAACAAAGCTCCTCAGCGAAATGTCAAAAAAGACTGGGGATAGCGATTGTTTCGCTTTCGAACAGGAATTAACTCTTATGAAAAAATATTTTTTTTTTCAATACTCCTTTGGGGTGATTATTTTGATAAAACCCAAAGGGAATCGATTCAAATATTTGAATTTCAGTTAAATAGTCATTTTCGGTGTAGAATTATTTACTTTAGAACTACTCTGTTTTTGTCGTTAGACTTACAAAAATAAGATGATAATATTATTTATGTTTTTAATTTTGACAAATAATAAACCAACGTCAATAATTAACCCCCATGAAAAAACAAGCAGACAGACTTCGCCTTATTCGCGTTTCCAAAGGCATGAGTCAAGAGAATGTTGCCAAGGCACTAGACATTACTGTTGGTGCTTATTCGAAAATTGAAAGAGGTGTTACCAAGTTAAGCCTGAACAGATTAGGCGACCTGGCCCGTATTTTCGACATTGATCTGAACGATCTCATCCGTTATCTCAACGGCGAATCAGATACCCTTGACAATAAGCTCAATATTCCTGGAGCAGGGCAATCCAGCAACTTCGGTGGCAGTGTTGCTCCCGACTCGGAGGTAGCTTTGTTGCGTAAAATCATCAACCTCTACGACGAGAGTCGTGAGCTGAATACCAAAACGGTAATTCGAAACATGTTCGAAAACAACAATGTGAATATCGGTAGCTTTCTTGATGTGATGAAAGATTGCTCAAATCATCTGGCTTCCCGCAAGCTTGATGCCTCGCAAATCACCAACTTTAACAAAGGCCTCGAAAAGCTTGTTGAACTGCTCTCCTAATTAGAACAGTTTGCTAAAGCCCACGGTAGTCATGCTGCCGTGGGCTTTTTGTATGTTTGAGCGAAATATTCCGCTATGCTTCCCCTTTCGGTGGTCATTATCACCTTTAATGAAGAACGAAACATCGCCCGTTGCATTGAATCGGTGATTAACCTTGCTCAGGAAATTGTGGTGGTTGATTCTTTTTCGACCGACCGAACAGAAGCCATCTGCAGAAGTAAGCCCAACGTAAAATTCATTCAGCATGCTTTCGAAGGGCACATCCAACAGAAGAACTTCGCTCTCGATCAGGCATCAAATACTTGGGTGCTCTCGCTCGATGCCGATGAAGCATTGTCGGAAACGCTTCGAAACAACATCAATCAGGCTTTGCAAAACCCGCAAGCCAACGGCTACACCTTTAACCGGTTGAGCAATTATTGCGGAAAGTGGATTCGCCACGGAAGCTGGTACCCCGACACCAAGCTTAGGTTATTTGACCGCAGAAAAGTGCGGTGGACCGGTGTTAATCCACACGATAAAGCCGATTTTGTTGCTCACGATAAGGCCATCCACCTGAAAGGTGACCTTTACCATTACTCCTATTATTCTGTAGAGGAGCATACCCGAAAACTCGACTATTTCTCGACCCTTGCCGCCACGGCCTATTTAGAAAAAGGTAAAAAAGCCGGTTGGTTTCAGTTGTTGGTCAATCCATCATTTGCTTTTTTTCGCGACTACGTTCTGCGCTTGGGATTCCTCGATGGCTACGAAGGTTGGCTTATTGCCCGACTAACAGCCATTTACACTTTCCAGAAGTACGCAAAGCTAAAAGCACTGCATCGAAACGCAGCGGCTACTGTTTAACTTTGCAGCATGCAGGATTTGGAAAAACACCGTGAATCGCTCACCGAACTGGAGCAAAACCTGAAGATTTACAAAGAGTCTATCCGCGAAATTGCCGAAGAAATCGTCCAGGCCGAGGTGTCGAAGTACCCCATTTTCGTGGCATCGCGCGAAACTGTTAGTTTAGGAAAGATGGTCATCGACAAAGAAGAACTCGCCCTCGAATGGTCCATTTTTGCCTCCACTTTGGAGGAATTTGTCCGCCGTAAGATAATCCCACAGGAAAAGCTCAATGCCTTCCGCTCCGCCTGGAAAAATCCTGAAACACATTGTTGCATTTTTGCGCTGATCGACAATACCGCCACATTTATATATGTACCCTACGACTAACGACCTTGTGCGCGCACAGCTCACCGAAGCCCGGAATGTTCTCGAAGCCTTTTTGCAGAATCCCGAAAACATTGCCGCCATCGAAAAAGCCATCCACCTAATGGCCCATGCCCTTAAACAAGGCAGAAAGTTGATCTCCTGTGGCAATGGAGGCTCCATGTGCGATGCCATGCACTTTGCCGAAGAACTGAGCGGTCGCTTTCGAAACAATCGGAGCGCTTTGGCTGCACTGTCGATCTCAGACCCCTCGCACTTGAGCTGCGTGGCCAACGATTATGGCTACCAATTCGTGTTTTCGCGCTATCTCGAAGCGCTGGGGCAATCGGGCGATGTGCTTTTGGCCATTAGCACCAGCGGAAATTCGGCCAACGTAATCGAAGCCGCAAAAGTGGCCAAGCAACGGGGCTTGAATGTGGTTGCCCTAACCGGAAAAGACGGTGGCGCCTTGTCTCCACTGGCCGACGTCGAAATCAGAGCGCCACACAGCAGCTATGCCGATCGGGTGCAGGAAATCCACATTAAAGTAATCCACTGCCTTATTCTTGGAATTGAGCAGCTCATGTTCCCGGAAAATTGATTTTTTCGCGTTGAATAGCAGTTGTTTAGGTAGATTTCTTGCAAAAATGCCATCAGCCCATTTTTACTGTAAGGGCATTCCCTAATTTTGAATTGTTCCGAAAACATGTTGTCCGTGCCTGAACCGCAGCCGGGTTTATTGCTGCGTAATGTTCAAACAACATGCTTGTTAAAGTTTTCGGAAGTGCCGTTCAAGGCATCCATGCCAACACTATTACCGTTGAAGTTTCTGTAGTTCAAGGCATCAAGTTTTTTCTCGTTGGCCTTGCCGATACCGCCATTCGAGAAAGTCAGCAGCGCATCGAGTCGGCCTTGCTCCACAACGGCTATCGAATGCCCGGCAAGAAAATCGTCGTAAACCTGGCTCCAGCCGACATTCGTAAAGAGGGGGCTGCCTACGATTTGCCCATTGCCTTGGGCATTCTTGCGGCATCGGCTCAGATTCCTGAAGAGCGCCTGACCGATTATATTGTAATGGGAGAGCTTTCGCTCGATGGTGGCCTGCTTCCTATGCGTGGCGCATTGCCTATGGCTGTTCAGGCGCGCAAAGAAGGATTCAAAGGAATCATTTTACCCGCCGAAAATGCTCCTGAAGCAGCCATGGTCGAAGGCATCGACATTATTCCAGCAGACCATTTGCAGGACGTTGTAGCGTTTTTCTCCGGTACCCGCGAAATCGCAAGCTACCAAGCCCCCGATGCACCGGTACTGATTTCGAATTCGCTCAGCGAAATGGTCGATTTTAGCGACGTTAAGGGGCAGGAAAACATCAAACGTGCAATGGAGATTGCTGCAGCCGGTGGGCACAATCTCATTCTGATTGGGCCTCCGGGTGCCGGTAAAACAATGCTAGCCCGCCGAATCCCAACCATTCTGCCTCCACTCACACTCGACGAGGCGCTCGAAACCACCAAAATCCATTCGGTGGCCGGAAAGCTTGGTAAAACCGGAACATTGCTCAAAACCAGACCATTCCGAAGCCCACATCATACCATTTCTGATGTCGCCCTGGTAGGCGGTGGAACCCATCCACAGCCGGGAGAAATTTCGCTGGCCCACAATGGAGTGCTGTTTCTCGATGAGTTACCGGAGTTCAAGCGAGCCGTTCTCGAGGTGATGCGGCAGCCGCTCGAAGACCGCGTGGTGCACATTTCCCGGGCTCGCTTCACCATTGAATATCCGGCCAGCTTTATGCTTGTGGCTTCCATGAATCCCTGTCCTTGCGGATACCACAACCATCCTGAGAAAGACTGCACCTGCGCCCCCGGCGTGGTTCAACGGTATTTAAACCGTATTTCAGGGCCATTGCTCGATCGCATCGATTTGCATGTTGAGGTAACGCCAGTGGCCTTTGAAGAGCTGAGCAGCGCCCGTGCGGGCGAACGCAGCGACCATATCCGAGAGCGTGTAGTAGCCTGCCGCGAAATTCAACGAGAACGCTTTTCGGCCTTCGGAGGCATTCATTGCAATGCCCAAATGTCGAGTCGCGGAATACGCAAGCATTGTCAGCTCGATGAGGGCGGACAAATCCTGCTCAAAGTGGCCATGGAAAAGCTCAACCTCTCGGCAAGGGCCTACGACCGCATTCTTAAGGTGGCGCGCACCATAGCCGATCTCGAGCAATCCAAGTCCATCCGTACCGAACACCTCGCCGAAGCCATTCAAATGCGCTCTCTCGACCGCGGGAATTGGGCAGGTTAAGCCAGCAAAGAATTGATGGTTCTTATACCCATGCTGATTCTTTTTTTGGGCGCCAATTTCGCGCTTTCCGCGCTACACGGTAGCTTGCTCCAATCGCGGGCGCCTCGCGGTAACATTGGGATGAAGGAGTGTTTAGTCCTTAGTCTTTAGCGGATTTAGGTTAACATTTGAATGCTCTTCACTGATGAGCGGGGTGAAACGTATAGCGTATTTCGTAATTCGTATTGCGTTTATTGCTGTCCTTGCCCAAAATAGCGCTGACCGTTTTACTTCAACATGGATTTATTTCCATCGGGCAATTATGAGCTCGCGGCTCTTCTCTTGGGCTACTGTATAACGTGAATAAATGCAGCTGTTTCAAATTTGATTTTGTCGTTTGAACTGCTCAATTCCAATTTTCAGAGAAACTCAAATTGCCCGAAAACACCTATCAGAATAATTCAATACCCTAAAAATGAACCGTAAAGCCGCGTGTTGGCTACGGGAAATGCTGCGGGCCATGCGCAGGCGGGAATTCCGAACGGCTTAGAAAGACCACAAAATCTCCCGCGACCGTTTGTGTGTCTTTCTAGTCGTTTGGGAGGGCGCGGGGATTGGCTTCTTAACCTTACCGAGAGCTATTAGAAGACAACTGCTAATAATGTATTCCCTGTATTACACTTGAGCCTGAGGGTGCTTGTAAATTCAAACGATTTCCTAAGTGATTCGTAGTGGGCTGCTTTAAAGTCTTTGAATTAATGTTTTTATGAATGGCAACATTGAGGATTTTGAGCGGCATTACAAATGTTGCTCAACTTAGTTCTATTCAGCGGCCCTTAGCTGAGCACTAAAGCGAAACATTTTCGACATCACCAGCAAATGGGGCAGGGTAATTATGGCGATGAAAATAAATAGAACCGGCAAAGGGTCTAGGTGCTGAAAAGATTTCCACCACAACCATCCGGTAATCATCAGCACGACCAATGCAAGCAGGGTAAAGGGCATTGTTTTTCGCCACAACAACCAGGGTGAAGTGTCTTTTCCCAAATGCAAATGAATATGATGAAAAGTGTTGATGGCATGAAACCCACCGAAGTATAAAGCAAAGGCGGGTAAAAGTGGTAGAAAATAAGCCACTGCCATTACAGCAATCCATGGAATCCAGCGTTTGTAGCCCAAGGTAATTGGCTTTTGCCATTGCGCAGCAGCGTGAAAAGCAAGAATCAACGCAAATAACACAAATAAAAGCGGTGTTTGATGAACCACCATCCACTGCCACGCAGTATTTGAAAGGGCGTTGCTTCGGGAAATACGATCAATCAGTTCAGCTGTAAAAAAGGGCTCTCGAAGCAATAAGAAGAAGAGAACTGCGGCTCCGAGCGCAGCTTTAAAAATGTCCCAAAGCCAATGCACAGGGGCCGGCTCCGTATCGGATTCGCCAAAGTGCCATGCCGAAAGAATAAGAAAAAGCAAAAGACTCAAGGCTGGAAACAGATACCACAGCAGGCCATAGACCGCCATTTGCAGCACATAAATGAAAAGAAACCTTGGCAACAGGAATTTTTGCTCGTGTAAACTGAGGTTGCGGGCTTCTACCAAATGGTCTACGGCCCCGTGCGGAATGCCTGTAAAGACGATTAGCAAACCGAAAAAGGCATAGTCTACAGCTTCCGGAATGGCCATCAATTTGTGTCCCAGCGCCAGCAAAGCACCCAATGCAAGCACTACATAACGCAAATTTCGCATGTCGCTAAGTAGTGGAAAACACGGGTTCACTTTTTAACAAGGATTTCTGAGCGCTTTTGGGTCGGCGGGCAAATAAAGCCTGAATGAAGATGCGTTTGGGCAAAGTGGAAAAAATAAGAAGCTCTTCTGGGAGTTTGGTTTCTTCGTCCATAAAGCGGATCACCTGCTCCATTTTCTGACCGGCGAACAGTTGGGTAAAAATGCTTTTGCAAGCCTCCGGATGGTATTGGATAATCCACAGCAACAAGCTGTCGTACCAAGCAAAGCGTTTGCTGCTTCCAGCCCGCTGAGGAGTCTTATTATTAAACCAGGCTTCTGCCAGCGCTTCACTGTCGTGGCGCATGCGGCGAAACGCATAGCCCGTTCCGGCTTTTACCATACCACCTAAGGTGCCGATGTTGATTTCGCCGCAAGGTCCCGTGGCTGAAAAAACATCTAGCTGCATGGGTATCTTTCCATTTTCGGCCCGCGTTATCCTGTAGCCGGTGCCGTATTTCTTCTCAATATATACTTTCAATTCTGCTTCGTAGGTCTGCGCTTCCCAAAGTGTGCTGCCAAAAAAGGTATATTCCACCAAGGCAGAACGGGAGCTCAACGGAAGCACATACATAAAGCTGAAGCCTTTGTCTTGCGGAACATCAAAATCCATCAGTACCACCGTTTCAGGATCGTGCACGGGTTGATCCCATTCGATAAACCAACCGCGGAAATGCTGCCATACTTCCACTTTGGGAGGCGCGGGCGTAAATCCGCTGTTGTAAACCTGCGCGGTATGATAGCTTCCTTGTTGGGTGTGCACGGTAAATCGTCCCGGACGACCTTCTATGCCGGTAACTGGGGCCAGCAAATGATGAACATTTTGGTGAACAGGTAAAAATTGCTCGGTGAAATAGGCAAAAAAAGCTTCTCCCGGAATGTAGTGGTAGGGGCGTTTGATTAAGGTCTCTGTTTTTGTGAGTGTAGACGATAACACCGCCATTTTGTTCCAGGTTTGTTTCACCATGCTCTGGTAAGGCCGGGGCATTTCCTTTTCCCAGAAACACCACGAGCGATCAAGCTTTGCCCCTTCGCCCAGAAGGAGTATGTTGATTGTATCGAAACCTTTGCGGCGCGAAAGTGCTTCAAGCAGCATCATCGATGCACAGCCGTCGCCTATAATGATAATGTCGTAAGTCGCCGGCATATGCAGTGTGTTATTAAGCATACAACTGCTCATTCAGCACAAATGTTCGCAATGAGGGCTTTATCTGGAGTTTACGTGTTTATTGTTATCCCCTTAAACACGTTGTGCCTTTTTTCAGTGCGGAGTGTTCCAGTGCTAACCTAAACCCTTCTGTAGATTAAGGACTAAAGACGTATTTCCCCTCTCACCGCGATGCGCCCGCGATTGGAGCAAGCTACCGTGTAGCGTGGAAAGCGCGAATTTGGCGCCCTGTAATAATTGAAAATCAACAGAGCGGCTTAGGGCTTGAGCGTAGTGTTTTTTCTACCTTTGCAGCGTTTTTCAAAACTCCCAAACACCATGAGCACCGCCACTTTAGCGAACACCAACATAGAGCCTGTATTGAAAGCCCTTGGCATTGAACCTGAAAACACCGGCGTTTCTACCGGAGCGCAATGGTACGAAGGCTCGGGCAAGTGGATTGAGTCGCACTCGCCCGTTGATGGAAAGCTGATTGCCCGTGTGAAATGCGCCGGCGAATTCGATTACGAAATGGTGGTGAAGCAGGCCGAAGAGGCATTTAAAATTTGGCGCAGCATTCCGGCTCCCAAGCGGGGAGAAATTGTTCGCCAAATGGGCGACGCGCTCCGCGAAAAGAAAGATGCGCTGGGCCGTCTGGTTTCCTACGAAATGGGCAAAAGCCTCCAGGAAGGCTGGGGCGAGGTGCAGGAGATGATCGACATTTGCGACTTTGCGACCGGACTCTCGCGCCAACTGTACGGCTTAACGATGCACAGCGAACGTCCGAACCACCGCATGTACGAGCAATGGCATCCGCTCGGTATCGTGGGCATTATTTCGGCCTTTAATTTTCCGGTTGCCGTATGGTCGTGGAACTCAATGATTGCCTGGGTTTGCGGAGATGTGTGCATTTGGAAGCCTTCTTCTAAAACACCGCTCTGCGCTATCGCCTGCCAAAATATTATTCGCGATGTGCTCAAGAAAAACAATGTGCCTGAGGGGGTATCGAACCTTGTAATCGGCAATGCATCGGGCGATTTACTCAACAACGATAAGCGTGTGCCGCTGGTGTCGTTTACGGGTTCAACCCGCATTGGTCGTCACGTTTCCCAAACGGTGGCCGCCCGCTTTGGTCGCACCATTCTCGAACTGGGAGGCAACAACGCCATTATTGTAACCCCCGATGCCGACCTGAAAATGGTACTCGTAGGCTCGGTGTTTGGCGCTGTGGGTACTGCCGGTCAGCGTTGCACCTCTACCCGCCGCTTGATTGTGCACGAGAGCATTTACAACAAGGTGTGCGAAGTGCTCAAAGGTGCGTATGCACAGTTGAACATTGGCAATCCGCTCGACCAGCACAACCACGTTGGACCGTTGATCGACACCAAGGCTGTGGAAGATTATCTGAAAGCCATTGAAAAAGCCAAGACCGAAGGTGGAAAGGTGCTCGTAGAAGGCGGCGTTTTGAGTGGCGAAAGCTACGAGAGCGGATGCTACGTGAAACCATGCATTATCGAGGCCGAGAACCACTACGAAATTGTGCAGGAAGAAACGTTCGCGCCTATCCTGTATTTATTGAAATACTCGACCATTGAGGAAGCCATTGCACTTCAAAATGGTGTGCCGCAAGGCTTGTCATCGTCGATTTTCACTACCAACATGCGCGAAATGGAGCTCTTCCTTTCGGCGGCCGGCTCCGACTGTGGCATTGCCAATGTGAACATCGGCACTTCGGGTGCTGAGATTGGCGGGGCTTTCGGTGGCGAAAAAGAAACCGGTGGCGGGCGCGAGTCGGGCTCCGATGCCTGGAAGGCCTACATGCGCCGCCAAACCAATACCATTAACTACGGTACACAACTTCCACTTGCACAAGGTATTCAGTTTAACTTTTAGTCCGCGCAAGGCGGGATGGCTTTTCGGGTGCTTTGCCACCTTTTGGGGCTGTTCGGCACCTGAAACTGCGCAAGTTGAACGGGCGTTCGACCTTCCGGCCTTTTTTCAGGCTGAGCAAAAGCGCCTCGATGCCTTGTCGATTCAAGTGCTTAAAACGGTGGAGGTGAACGGCCGATTGGCAGCTTACAATACCGACACGATTCGTTGGGCTGATGAGCTGGCCTTACCGGCATCGCTCGACCTGAATAAGCCGGCATGGATTGGTAAGTATCGCGAAGAGCGTGTAAGCACGGGCAATGAAAAAACGCTGCGTTATTTTCCAACCGATCAGAATATCCCGTTGCGCTTTGCCGAGGTAAGGCTTGATGCCGAGGGGCGCCTGCAATCGGCCGAAGGCTACCGCACGGAGTCATCGTTAATCACAGAAACCTCGGTACACTGGTGGTACTATCCCGATTCGTTGTATCGAATAATGGGTACGGAACGTTTGCGCGGACTTCAGCCCAATCGGTATTCGGTAGAAGGGCGGTTGGTAGGGAGTTCGCGTTGAATTTACCTCTCTCTCCTGTCTCTCTCCGCGGGCGAGAGACGATACTTCTTTGGTCAAACTGAATGCATTGGTGAAAGGAAAATTTCGGTAATTCTTCAATTGAGACCTCTCTCTCTTATCTCTCTCCGCAGGAGAGAGACGATACTGCAGGGCCAGACGGGGTTTGCAATGAAAGAAAAGTTTCGTCGTTGACGTGGATCGCTCTCGCTCTGAATTTACCTCTCTCTCCTGTCTCTCTCCGCGGGAGAGAGATGATACTTCACGGTAAAACGGAGTTTTTGGATGAAAGAGAAATTTCGTTTTTGACGTGGGTCGCTCTCGCTCTACACTCTCACTCTGACCTTCAGCGGGCGAGAGACGATACTGCAGGGCCAGACGGGGTTTTTGGGGTGAAAGAGAGAGGCCATCAATGGCGTAGAATCGCTCTCGCTCTCAAACTCGCTCTGAATTTCAGTTGGTCGTTTGAGAATTTACCAGTGATTATCCGCTCCTACGCCAGCAGTATTCGAGATGGTCGTTTACCATGCCTGCGGCCTGCATGTAAGCATAACAGATTGTGCTACCTACGAAAGTGAAGCCAGCCTTTTTTAACGCTTTGCTCATCGCGTCGCTTTCTGGAGAAGTAGCCGGAACCTCTTTCATGGTGCGCGGCCTTTGATCGAGGGTTTGGTGTTTGGTAAACTGCCAGATGAAAGCGTCGAAGCTGCCATATTGCTTCTGGATTTCCAAGAAGGCTTTCGCATTGCGTATGGTGCCTTCAATCTTTAATCGGTTTCGAATAATACCCGGGTCTAGCATGAGTTGCTCCACCTGGGCAATGCCAAAACGCGAAACCGCCTCCGCATCGAAGTCTGCAAAAGCCCTACGAAACCCTTCGCGCCGGTTTAAAATGGTTTGCCAGCTCAGTCCGGCCTGAAAGCTGTCTAACACCAGAAATTCAAAGTGTTTGCGGTCGTCGTGAACAGGCACACCCCATTCGTGGTCGTGATATTCACGCATGTTTTCAGTTTTGATGCACCAATCGCACCGGGGCTGATTTTCTAAAAGTGGATTCATACCAATTCGGATATCTTTGAAGCCTTATGGTAGGCAAAGTTATCTTTTCGTTTCTCTTAACAATCACCACAATCTCGGGGCTTTCAGCGCAGCCGGAAGAGCTGATCATGAACACTTTTTACGCTCTACCGGGAAAGACGAAGCCCGATTCTGCCGATTTATCAGCCCGTGGAGTCATCCGCCTGCAAGGCGACAGTATTGTGGTAGAGCTGCAGATTACCGACGATCAGGTTGTGCTAGGCGAAGACCGTGTTGATGTTTGGCTGGCCTTGCCTGAAGTGCAGTTTAGCGATTATTTGTTGGGGAAAAGTGGAGGAAAAACAAGAATTTTTCGCAATTCTTCCGAGTCTGGTGAGGTTGCCTCCTTGGAGCGATTCCTGAAGAATGGCGATTATCCCAAGCAGCGGAAACTCGCCGTTGATGGTGTTTCGCGCGAGGTTACTGTGCCGCCCGCCGATGCATTAATCGAAGATTATGTTCATTTTGGAATGGCGCAGTATAGCTTTCTCACCGGTGCCTCTTCTGCCAAACATGCCAACAGAGCGCAATATAAAGCCCTTGAATCTCAGCTCGAAGGAATACCCGACGACATGAGCGCATTTACTGCCGCACGCTTTGAACGGAGTGCCAACGGCTACACCCTAAAAATGGCCCTGCACCACCATTGTATGGTCTTCTCGGCTTTCCAGTTACCGGCCTTTAAAATTGTTGTAGATGTTTTTGATGTTGATGCCCCGGGCGATAAGCCTTTACGGATGAGCAGCACCCCAAACCGCTTCACCCACCGCCCCTTTTACTTTCATTCGCTTAAGGCCGGAAGCCAATGGCGTTTTACACCGGCCGGAGTAGAGGAGGAGGCCCTGAAAAAAACGAGTATTCAACTGTTGGTGTTTCGAAAAAAGGGGCAATGGCAGGCCATGGGATTTGGTGCCGGAGCCATTATTTTCACCGAAGGCCTGGTGAGCGAAGCCGGTTTGGTAGAATACAACTTTTACCCCATCGAGTGTCGTTATCGTAAAATGGCGCCGCCATTCGATGCAGTGGAGGAAATTCGACTTCGGTACGACGATGTGAGTCCATTTGAACAACACGACATCTACTTTATTCAAAGCAACCAGGTAACCATTTCAAAAGGCTATCGCTATTTGTCGCCCGAGGCTGAAATCTTTGTGAATCAGCCGTTTTTTTTGCCCGACGGGCGGATGGCCTTCGTGCTCTACGATTACGAACCCGCCGACCATTTGGGCTGGGGCGAATATGGCCGCATGGCCGATGAATTTATCTACATTCAGGTGCCAGGCAGTACAAGCACACCTTTGTTTTCATGCGGATTGAGGCTCGAAGTACTGCGGACCGCCAATTTTGGTGAGCTCGATAAACTGAGCTGCGAGCAAGTGAAGTCGGTTGGATTCGAATGGATTGAAAAAGGGAAGTCATTCAGCATCTCGGTCAAGGGAATTCAGCGAGATGCCGATAAGCAGATTGTTTTTGGGTTGGATGCTTCGGGAGTTTACCGACGGATTCCTTAGTCTTTTCCATTCAACTCTTTGGTACTTCGTTGCATTCTGAGTTTATTTGCGCTACAATTCATTTCTCCCAATTCCATGAAAAAACTGATTACTTCCGGTCTGGTGTTGTTTGGCTTATTGCTTCAACTTCCGGTAAAGGCCGACGAAGGCATGTGGTTGCCCCTTTTTGTGAAGCGTCTTAATTACGACGACATGAAAAAGAAGGGCTGCAAACTCAGCGCCGAGGAAATTTATTCCATCAACAACTCCAGTCTTAAAGATGCCATTGTGATGCTTAGCGGTGGCAGCTGCACTGCTGAGGTAATTTCGACCGAGGGTCTGCTTCTTACGAATCACCACTGTGGTTACGAAGCCATCCAAACCAACTCCAGTGTTCAAAACAACTATTTAGCCGATGGATTTTATGCGAAAACCAAAGCCGATGAACTTCCGACAGGAGGCATTACTGCTTCGTTTCTAGTGCGCATCGACGACGTAACTCAACGCGTTTTGGCAGAATTAACGCCATCAATGAGCGAATCGGAGCGCACCGCTAAAGTGCGACAAATGGTTAAAACCATCGAAGGCGAAGCCACAAATGGAACGCATTACAATGCATCAGTAAAGTCGTTTTTCAATGGAAACGAATATTATCTCTTCGTTTACGAAACCTACACCGATGTTCGCCTGGTTGGAGCGCCACCAGAATCAGTAGGGAAGTTTGGCGGCGACACCGACAACTGGATGTGGCCTCGCCATACCGGCGATTTTACGCTCTTGCGCGTTTATGCCGGCAAAGACAATAAGCCTGCAGAACCTTCGGCCGATAATGTACCATACAAACCCCGTCATGCGCTTCCAATCTCACTTGATGGTGTGAAGGAAGGAGATTTTACCATGGTAATGGGCTACCCGGGCTCAACCGATCGTTACCTCACTTCGTATGGCGTTCAAACCGCTCTCGACATTAGCAACCCGGCTATTGTAAAGCTTCGTGATAAGAAGCTTAAAATCATGAAAGAAGATATGGATGCGAGCACTGAGATTCGCATTAAATATGCTTCAACCTACGCTCAGATTGCCAATTATTGGAAGTATTTCATTGGTCAAAGCCAGCAGCTTAAAAACAACAATGTGGTGGAGAAGAAGCGGGCGCTTGAAAATCAGTTTCGAACCTGGGTAGGGCAGGATCCTCAGCGTCAGGCCAAGTATGGCAATGTGCTCAACGATATCGAGTCGGCCTTCAACGATATGCGTAAGTATTCATTGAGCCGCGTATTTATGAACGAAGCGATCATTGGAGGTTCTTCAGCTACCTTGTTGGCACTAGAGGTTGGGCAAATGAAAACAATGCTTGCCGATACGTCTAATCCTGCGGCAATTGAAGAGGCCATTGCTGAGCTTCGACAAATGGGAGCTCAAGTGTTTAAGGATTACAACGAGCCCACCGACCGCAAGGTGCTCGAGGCCATGATCACCATGTACATGAACGAGGTGGCACGCGAGCAGCAAGCGAGTATTTTCGATACCATTCGCACTCGCTGGAATGGCGACGTGAAGGCTTATGTGAATGATATGTTTGCCCGTTCGGTATTCGCCAATGGACAAAAATTCAATCAGTTTCTCGATAAGCCTTCAGTTGAAGTGCTTGAGAACGACCCTGCAGTGGCCTATATTACCAGCGCCTACATGGGATTCTTGACAAATCAACGCCCTGCCATTGCCGAAATTCAAGCTAGAATTGAGCGCGGCAACCGCTTATTCGTAGCCGGCCTGCGTGAAATGATGCCGGAGAAAAAGTTCTACCCCAATGCCAATTCAACGATGCGTCTCACTTACGGCTCTGTTGAAGAGTACGATCCACGCGACGCTGTGGAATATGAAGAGGTAACCACGCTCAAAGGGGTGATTGAAAAAGAAGACCCAAGCAACCCTGAATTTGAGGTTCCGGCTAAACTGAAGCAGTTATACATAAGCAAGGACTTCGGAATTTATGGAGTGAACGGCGAATTAATCACTTGTTTTATATCAACCAACGACATCACCGGTGGGAATTCCGGAAGCCCCGTAATTAATGGTCGTGGTCAGCTTATTGGCTGCGCCTTCGATGGCAACTGGGAAGCCATGAGTGGTGATATATTCTTTGAAGACAAAGTACAGCGTACCATTTCAGTAGACATTCGCTACGTTCTTTTCCTCATCGATAAACTTGGCGGCGCAGGGCATTTGGTCGACGAAATGAAGCTGCTCAGAAAAGGCAAAGAGGTAAAGCGCAACAGCTAATCTTCACTTGAAATCACAGAAAGCCCTTCCACATTGGAGGGGCTTTTTTGCTTTGAGATACTAAGAATACCCTAAATTGAGTTTGGTTTGAAAACCCTTCGACATGATCCGATTGCCCCGTACACGTTTTTTAGCGGCTATTTTTCTGACATCGTTCGTTTTTACAAGCTCATCGAGGCTTGAGGCCCAAAGTAAACCGGGGCGGGTCAGCCTTGGGGTTCGGAGCACCCTTAGCTTGTTTAATCACAACGAAGCGTCGACCGGCTCAGGCGTTGGTGGGCAGTTCAGAGTACAATTGCTAAAACGCTTAAACACAGAATGGTTTGCCGACTACCTAACCAGTAAAGTGAGCGCAGGAACTTCAAGAAACGATTACCACATTGGCTGGTCGGTGATGTATTACCTTACCGATCCCATGGAATTTGAAAGGCGATTTACTCCATACGCACTTGCAGGTCATTGTTTCGATTATACCCAAATCCGGATTCATACCGAAGAGAACAAATCCATTGAAGCCTCTGCGCCAAGTTTTCGTTGGACCTCAGCAGTGCAGGCCGGATTTGGAACACATTTCAACATCAGTCCACGTTTCGATTTTTCTTTAAACGCTCAATACATGATGCACTTCGGAAAGCATCTGCATGTTGAAGAACTCCCCGACAGGATTCGGATTTATCGAGAAGACCATGGAGGTCTCGAGGGACATTTGTTGATTACCCTTAGTGCCAATTATAAATTCGGACGCCGATTATGAGACGTTGCTTAGTCTTTTGGTGTCTCCTTCCGTTCGTCTTAAATGCCCAACAGTCGTTTAAGAAATCGGGAGGATTGAGGGCAATGGCAACCTTTGCACCTGTTTGGATGCCATTTAATGAGAATGTGTATTACAATCTCAATGGCAACTTCAACTTTTATCTCAGCGAAAATCTCTCCATACAAGGAGAGGGCAGCTATTTTTTAAATACACTCAAGGCTGCGCGCCATGGGTTGCTGTCTCAACATAAGCTACTTGGAGGGCTCACCTATCACTTTTTAGCGAATAAGCCGTTTGATCCATTTTTGGGCTTTCATCCAGGTGTTGGGGTTCTTCGTTTTTCTAAGCCAAGCAACTTGATTCAAGTGGCCAATCCACCTGAATCTGATGTTGTACCCTTGTTGTCTGTGTCGGGAGGAGCAAACTATTATGTAGGCTCCATCTTTCACTTTTTCGCACACCTGCGTTATGCCGCCGGTAGAAGTCATGCGGCATACGGAGCATTGGAAAACCTAAGCGAGCTCCAATTAAGCGTTGGACTAGGATTAAACCTAGGCGTTAAGGTAAAGCACTAGAGGTAATCTATCTCATACCGAAGTAATCAAAATGCCTGCGTTTTAGCACCCTGGTTTTCTGCCTCTCATTAATTGTTTGGACGCTCACTCAAACCTACGGTACTGAGAAAAATCCGCAGGAATGCGAAAAAGTCTCAGCTAAATGAGAAATTTCTGCAGAGTTCCATTTTTTTCTCACAGTTAAATTGGGCTTACTGAAAAAGTCAGAAATGCAGCAGATGCGAGCCGCGGGCAACGAAGCAGATGCTGTATTTCTGGCTAACGAAAAATTGAACTTCATGAATTAAGCGTGCATGGATTTTCAAAAGCTCGACTAAAAACCCTTGCACTAGGTCTAATTCAAACAGAGGCTAAAGCGTTATCAATAAAACTATTGAGTGTTTTTCAGTAAGCCCTAAGGATGGCATAAAACAACAAAGGCCCCGACAAGTGTCGAGGCCTTTGCAATGTCGAGAGCGACGTTGATTACTTCACAATGTTAACGCGAGTGGTGCGTGAGCGACCATCAACGTTTAATTTTACGAAGTACATACCGCTGTTCAAGCCCGACATGTCCAAAGTCTGGTTGTAAGCACCAGGAAGGATTGAACCCATGTCGTTGAACATTACGCGCTGACCAAGAGCATTGTATACTTCAATTACCGCAGTAGAAGGTGAAGATACATTGAAAGCTACGTTGGTAACATCGTTAGCTGGGTTAGGGTAAACACCGAAGTTAGTTACTACGTTAACCGCTTCGAAGCTTGCAGGAGTGCCATCGCACTGTGTGCAACGATCCCAGCAGAAAATGAAAGTCTGGTCAGTGGCAGGCACAACCATGGATCTGTTGAGTCCACCGTTACCATCATCAACACCGCAATCAGTTAATGTAGCAGCGCCTTCGTTTGTTCCCCAATCATTGTTAACAAACTTATAAAGTTGTGTTGCACCAACTGCAGTTGAAGGGAAGGTCAAGGTAATCGACCAAATGTTCGATGATCCTTCCTGGGTCATTGCAGAGAATTCGTTTGAAGGAGTCCAGTTAACCATTGGATTCGCTCCGTTTGTAACAGTGTTGTCAGCGAAATTGCCTCCTACGCGAATACCACCGGCCCCTAAGGTGTTGCCTACAAGGTAATCTGTAATGTCTACTTTCAAGGTTACATTAACCTGAGCGCTAACTGCCGTTGCGGTGAGCAGGGCAGCAGCAAGTGTGTAAAGTTTGTTCATGGCTGTTTGTTTATTGTGTTTTTATTGAGTTCCAAAGTTAGAAAATGGTTAAGGAAATAGAAAGTGTCAGATAAACATTTTGAAAAATTGTTTTCCTCAACCCAAAGTGAAAAAAGCAGCCTTCAAAAAAGGGCTTAGAAGGCTGCTTTTAATGTTTAGTATCCGGGGTTCTGACGCAAATTAGGGTTCGCATTCAATTCGGTAGCCGGAAGTGGGTACAAGTTCTGATGAACTGCTCCCGCCGCACCTTGCTGAGTGTTGCCCTTCCAAGTCCAAACATAAGCATTGGTCGTAAACTTCCCGAAACGAATCAAGTCAGTACGGCGGTAACCTTCCCAATATAATTCACGGGCACGCTCTGTTAAGACACCATCCAAATCAGGGAGAGCCGCAAAATTTTGCGAACTGTTACCATAGGCGCGTTCGCGGATGGCATTCAGATAATTCAATGCTGTAGATGCACTACCTCCACCTCCACGCAAATGCGCTTCGGCATACATGAGGTAAATATCCGCAAGGCGGAACAGTGGGAAATCGGTATCTGCAAAACTGTTGTTGCCTCCCGGAGTGCCATCTGAGCGAAGGTTGCGGAATTTCTTCACGATAAACCCTTCATTGGTAGGCGTATTAGGCAACACGCTAATTTCCGGTGAACGACTCCCAATCACAAACTGAAAGCGGCTGTCGGCCGTGCTGTCGGGGAACATGTTCACCAATTCCTTGCAGGCAATCAATCCCTGCCATGCCTGAGTACTTCCTGTCGTATCCAGCAAGCTGGTGCCAGGGAATGCCGAGCCTTGCGCCGTAGCAGTAGTCGGGAAACCCGAAGCATTAATCAGGAATGTAGTAGAACCGTATGAAAGGGTAAAGCTTCCGTCGGAAGTTACAGGGAATATGATCTCTGGCGAATTGTGATTGTCGGCGCGAAACACATTGGTATACCGGGTATCAAGGCTGTATCCACCTTCGTTGATGACTTTTTCGCAATACGGAATCACATCAGCGTAGCGGTTTACACCAATCATCGCTTCAGAATTCAAGTACATCTTTGCAAGTAATACCTGAGCAGCTGAACGGTTTGCGCGGGCGTACTCCGATTCGTTACGTGTAGGGAGTATGCTTTCAATGGCCAAGAGCTCCGACTCGGCAAAGTTAAACAAGGTCTCACGTCCGCTTTGCTCAGGAAATTCAGTGCCGGGGAAGCGGCTCTCATCGGTAATGTCTGGAATGTTTCCGAAGATATCAACGGCATGAAAAACGCTCAAAGCACGTAGGAAGCGCGCTTCAGCACGGTAAATACGAATCTTGGCCTTATCAGCATCCGAAAAACCACGCTCATCCAATAATTCATCTGTTGTTTGTTTGATGAACTCGTTGCAAGAAGTAATTTGGTAAAGGAAACGAAGGTAACCGCCTCGTACCCATTGATTTCCATCCGACCAGGTCCATTTGCCCAAATCAGGAATACCGGTATCGTTCCAACGGCACTTGGCTTCGTCGGTTGGAAGCTCTTGCAAATTCCAGAACATCCGCAGGTACTGCGAAAATCCTTCATCTACAATGCTGGTCGCAATGTCGGCGTTACCGGCCGGCCCGGCCTGACCCGTAACGGCAAGTCCGGCGTAAAGCTTAGCCAACACGTGAATGTAGTTCTTCGGATCTTTATAAATCGTTGCCGAAGTTTGCTCATAAAATGGCTCACGGTCCAGGTCTTTCAGGCAAGACGAGAGTAGGAAAGCTACTGTGAGACTAAAAATCAGTGATATTCTTTTCATGGTCTGCTTGAATTAGAATTGGAAATTAGCACCTACAGAAATAGTTCTTGGGCGAGGGTAGATGGCATTGTCGATTCCGCTGAAAATCTCCGGATCGATTCCGCTGTACCCCGAAATTACGGCTAAGTTCTGCACTGCTCCGAAAACACGCACGTTGATTTTCTTGTTCATTACCGGCCCAAAATTGTAGCCGATGGTAATGTTATCTAAGCGTAAGAAGCTGGCCTTCTCAACATAGTAATCAGATTGCAGCTGACGACTTTGGAAATCAGTTTCTAGAACATTTACAGAACCGTTGTTTACGTTGCCTTGTGGCGAAATAATGTTCTCTACAACACCGGTATTCGAGTTAAAGTTGTTGTAAACATAGTTTCCAAAGCTGGCTCGGGCAACCATGCTCATCGTCCAACGCTTGTAGCGTACCGAAGTATTAAATCCAAGCAACAACTGCGGCTGTGGATTTTTGTAGCGATAACGGTCCTGGTCGTTAATGATGCCGTCGGCATTCAAATCTTCGTAAGCATCAAGAAGCGTATATGGGTTTCCATCTGGACCTAGGTCGCCAGCTTCAATCGGCTTTCCGGCGGCATCATAGCGCTGCTTGTATACAAAGAAGGTATTGATGGGGAAACCAACTGTGTTCACCTGAATAAAGCTACCCACGTTACCCGCAATGCCTCCGGTTTCTGTACCCAAATCGCTGGGGTCATCAAAGCGGTCGAGCGCCAAAACCTCATTGCGGTTGATGGTTGCATTCACACCCACTTGCAATTCGAAGTCTTTCTTCATCACCGGAACAGTATTCAAAACCACTTCCACACCGCGGTTTTCAATAGAACCTACGTTGGTTAACACGCGGGTCCCGAAATTAATCCCGGCAGGTATGGTAATTTCTGCGATAAGATCAGTGGTTTGCTTGTAATACACGTCAATGGCACCATTGATACGTCCATTGAAAAAGCCGAAGTCGAGACCTCCATTGTACGTGAAGGTTGATTCCCAACGGAACCGTGGATCGTAAACGTTCGGACGAAGGGTGTAAAACCACTGATTACCAAACTGGTACTGTGCGCTAAGCTCACCCTGAACATACAATGGAAGGAAATTGAAGTTGTTTCCAACATCTTGCTGACCAACCACACCGTATCCAATACGAAGTTTCAAGTCGCTCAGATTCTTCATTTTCTTGAAGACTTTCTCTTCTGCAATTCTCCAGGCCAAAGCAGCTGAAGGGAAGAAGCCCCAACGCTCTTCAGGCGCGAAACGCGATGAACCCTCATTGGCGAAGTTTACAGTTAACAAGTACTTCTGGTTAAAGGTGTAGTTTAAACGCCCATAAATCGAAATCAGGGTGTTTTGGGCTTTGGCAAAAGGGAATATCGGAGCCTGAGATCCAACAATGGTGTCGCCCTGCCCGTCTACCTCACGAATATTAGGCGATTCAAAATACCAGTCCTGGTAGGCGTAACCAGCCGTGAAATCAACAACACTTTTGATTTTGGTGAACTCCTTCTTGTAATTCAGATAAAAGGCGAGCACCTGATTTCTACGTCTTTGCTCATATTCACGGAATCGACCGGTGTTTTGTAAAGTGTATACCGAGGCGGCAGAATCCTGAATGGTTACCGAACCGCTACCATTCGAAATGTCATAGCCGGCATTGAGGTTAGCCCGTAATTCAGGGAGGAAATGAAATTTGTAATCAGCCTGAATGTTACCGATATGCCTTGTCACGTTGCTTACATCTTCCTGCATTTCAATTAAAGCTACAGGATTTCGTGGGGTAAGTACATTGGGAATTGGCCCCGATTGCCATTCGAAAAATCCGCCATAGCGGTCAGATTCTGTTCGCACTGGTTGTGTTGGATCAAAGGCTACCGCCGCTCCAATTGCTCCCTGATTGGCAAAAAAGCTGTTGCTCAGGGTCGATTTTTGATTGATGTCTAACCGAAGGTGATCCTTGAAAAAGCTTGGATTAAGGTTTAGATTCGCCGTTGTACGCTGCATGTTGTCTTTCATCAGGATACCGTTCTGATTGAGGTAACCCAGCGAAAGGCGGTAAGGCAATTTCTTTAAGCCGCCGGAGAAGGTTAACAAGTTATCGGATGAAATCGCATTGCGGAAAATCTCACGCTGCCAGTCGGTGTTGGCTGTACCTAAAGTTGGTGCCAGGGCCGGATTTACACGGTTAACAAAGTCACGCATCTCATCTCCGGTAAACACATCGGCATAACGTGCCACAGTAGAAATTGAGTTTACGGTATTCAGCTCCACTTTGAATCTGGCATCGCTTTTCCCTTTTTTGGTGGTGATAATCACAACCCCATTTGCGCCCCGAGAACCGTAAATGGCTGCAGCAGAAGCATCCTTCAAAATTGTGATATTCTCAATATCGTTTGGGTTAATCAAACTCAATGGGTTGGGCGAACCGGCAATCCCATCGTTGGCGACCGGAACACCGTCAATCACGATGAGTGGATCGTTGGAGGCGTTCAACGAAGAACCACCACGAATACGAATGGTGCTTCCTGAGCCCGGATTTCCTCCATTTGGCGTAATCTGCACACCTGCAGCCTTGCCCAGAATGAGTTGTTCAGGCGTATTAAGATTTCCTTGCTGGAAGTCTTTTGAATTCAACGATACTACCGAACCGGTGAGGTCTTTTTTCTCGGTTGAACCATAACCTACCACAACCAGCTCCTGAAGGTCGTTTGCGATAGGCTTCAACTTGAGGTCTTTACTAACGGTTTGGCCTTTAGGAACATTCACCTTAAATACCTGCTTCTCATAACCGAGAAAACTGGCCTCCAGTGTGTATTCGCCTTCCTTGGTTAGCTTGATGGTGTACTTCCCGTCGAGGTTCGTAGTGGAGCCAATCGATGTAGATTGA
Source organism: Bacteroidota bacterium (assembly GCA_027483445.1). Taxonomy (GTDB): domain Bacteria; phylum Bacteroidota; class Bacteroidia; order M30B66; family M30B66; genus CAMCXT01. The sequence goes on from JAIXUS010000042.1 coordinate 65,442, forward strand.
ACCCGAACCGCGACACCAATGAGTGATTGGTCGTTTTCATCTACCACATTTCCGGTAATTACTTGAGCCATCGACCGCCCACCCAGCAATAAAAAACCGAGTATCAGCGGGATGTGTAGCATACTTCTCATAGGCATGTATCGTTTGATTGAGTTTGAAATTATGGTTGTTTGACAATTTTTGAGGTATAGATGCGTCCGCCTTGCTCAACGCGGCAGAGGTAAAGCCCGTTGGGCAGATGACCTGTTTCGATGCGAATAAGTTCATCGCCATTGTTGGGACGCTGATAAACCTGCTTGCCCGAAATATCATACACGCTAATCATGGCGCTTCGACCACCCAATGGAAGCATAACATTCACTTCGTTTTGGGTTGGATTTGGGAATACCAATATTTCAGCTTGTCCTTCAATATCCTCAATATTGTTGGGCTCTCCGCCGTAATCGTTTGAAGGAGGAATAACACGTTGGTTCAGGTACACCCGGTATTCGCCGGCCTCAAGGTTGAATGTCCAATTGTTATTGGTGATGTTAATACTGTCGCCGCTTAGGTACTCGTACCACTTGCCTGTTTGTGTGAAGTTCACATTGATGCTTCCACCTACCACGTCGAAATTCCCAACAATGATCGCATCGAGGTTGTTGCTGTCGAAACGCAGCGACTTCATATAACCACCTAAATCCATCCCCACCCCCAAATCGCGGAAAACCGGGAATGTGGTTTTTAGGTAATGCAGTTTACGGTAGGTATCGTACACTTTTCGGCGGTTAATGTTGTCGTAATACTGCCACAATACCGGTTTGGCCGCTGTTCGGCAGTTTTCGTTGATGGTGCCGTTAGGGCAACGGTTAATCGACTGGTCGTAGCCCACTTCACCAAATTGCCAGAGCATTTTGGGGCCCGGTAGCGGAATCAGGAAGCAAGCCACAAGCGACATGCGCTCAAGGGCTGTAGCCAAGTTGCGGGTGTTGTATGAGCCACTGCTGTTCCCGAAGTTCAGGTTTTTATACATCAAACGCTCCTCATCATGGCTTTCGGCATACTGAACCATTCCGTAGTTGTTCCAACCGCGGTGATTCGGAGTAGTGTGGTAAAGGTTCTGGTTATTGCCATTCAGCCAACCCATAGCGGCTTCATAATATTGGTTTGAACCTTTTGCCCAAACCATCATTCCGGCGTTGGCGAAAACTACTTCTTCGTCCCAATTGCCCAAGTGTTCCAAAATCATATACGGGTCGTCGGAAACAGAGCGACAGTGATTTACATAGTCGAAGATGATGTTAACTCGGCTTTGGTCGTATTGGTTCCAGGCACCAACATTCGAGCCTGTGTTCACTTGTGTAAAGCCTTTACTGAGGTCAAAACGGAAACCATCGAGTTTGTATTCAGTTAGCCAGAATTCCATCACATCCTTGAAGAACTGACGTGTTGCAGGTGCTTCATGGTTAAAATCATAGCCCACAGAGAATGGGTGTGTAGCAATGGGATTCAGCCAGGGGTTGTCGGGTGTGGGCTGACCAAATTCTCCGGCGTTCGGGTCGAAATACATCTGCACCATCGGATTTTGTCCGAAGGCATGATTGTACACCACATCCACAATTACGGCCATGCCATGCTTGTGGCATGAATCAATCAGTTCCTTGAACTTGTCTTTGGTTCCATAAGCCTTGTCGAGGGCGAAAAAGAACGAAGGGTTATAACCCCAACTGTCGTTGCCTTCAAACTCACCCACAGGCATAAACTGCACCGCATTTACACCCAACGTTTTCAAGTACCCTAGGCGATCTAGCACTTCCTGATAGCTGCGTGTATTGGTAAAATCGCGCACATGGAGCTCGTAAATAATGAGGTCTTCTTTAACGGGTTTATTCCAGGTGTAAGAGTTGTCCCACTCATATTCGCTTCGCTCTGTGGTGCGCAAAACACCTACAATGCCTTCAGCCTTCCCTTCCGGGTATGGAGGAAGGTTAGGGTAAACACTCTCCGGAATCCACTGGTCGTTCCATGGGTCGAGAATTTTCTCCACGTGGGCATCGGTAACTCTCAAACCTTGCCAGTCGATATGGTATTGGAATGCGTAATCGGTTGCCGGTTCAAGGTTGTTGATTTGTAACCAGAAAAACTGTCCATCGGCTGTTCTGTTCATGCGGTAAGCCGGATCGTAAGTCCAGTTGTTGAAATCGCCCAGCACATAAACAAACTGCTTACCCGGCGCTCTAAGCTGAAGGTAAGCAGTAGAATCGTTTGGATAAACAATGCCTTCGCGTCCAAAGGATGGAATGGCGGCAATGTTTACCGGAAAATGAGGTGTAAAGCGAATGGTATCATGTACAATTTGAGCTCCATTGTTGGCCGTAAACACCAACGTATGTAAGGCGTCGCTCAAGGTTGATGGATCGAGTGTGTAGTTAAGAATAGTGGTTCCTGCATCCGATAACACAGAGTTTCCGTCGAGGGTAAATTCCAGAATCGCGGCAGCCGAGCTTTGACCGGTAAAGGTGATGCTCTCGGTAGTTGGAATCAATAAACTGCCTTGGTTGTGTGAGGTGATGCCCGCCGCAAAAGATGTGGTCGGAAGGTCTACGAAAATATCACCGTTCGAGGAGGTTTTGCCTTCCAGACTACCCGTAGCGTTGCGGAAAACCATACAGAAGCGGGAGATTACCGCCGCTGTTGGTATGGTTGCATTGGAATTGTTGTTTTCATTAAACCAGGCTCTGATGTTTGGCGCAATGTCTAAAGTATAAGTGTCGCTGGTGCCCACTCGGGTCATTTCGACCCTTGTGTCTGCCGTTCCCCAGTTTCCAACTACGTATTGCCAATTATTTCCGTTAACCGTAAGGCCAATGTGGGCGTAAACCTTCTGCGCCACTGGAAGTCCGGCCAAGCCGCCGTTCCCTTGAGTAGCATCAAAAGTGATGGTCACCGGACTGTTACTTCCGGGAAAAGGAGGATTTAACGATACAAGTGTTTGGGCAACACCAACCGCCTGCGAAATCAACAACAGGCCAAGAAGAAATAGTAAGGATTTGCTTTTCATAACGGGTCTCACACATCAACAGTTTAAACCCCGAAATTAGCAAGTTAAGTGTTATTTATACACTATTCAATAAAATAAACCTGTTTAATAATTTAGCAAAACATTGAAAACCAATCAATTAAAATTAACAGTTCGGTCCAATTTGCCGTTCAATTAGGTGTTCATATACACCTATTTCAAGCCCAAAAATCTTTTCCGGAAGAAGAGAAAGTACGCGTTTCGTTAAATTCTTTTCCTGTGTTACACAGAGGACATCAAGCCAAGCCTTAGGCTGGTTAACAAAGCTGCAAACCATTAAAGCTGCGATTATCCAGAATTTTGCAGGCTTAGCGGTCAACGCGCACCTTAGCGCTGAAGAATAAGCTTTTGTGTTTCGAGCGAACCTTTGGTTAGGCGTTCAACGAGGTAAACTCCCGACTCAGCACCGGCAGGGAAAACAACGATCTGTAACTGTTGATTAATTGTATGCTCCGCAATTAATCGACCGCTAATGTCGCGAATGCGCAGCAAGGCTTGCTCGTCTGTATTGCTTTTTACGAAAAACGAGCCTTCATTTGGGTTAGGGAAAACCAACCAGTTATCCTCTACAGCCAATGCTTTACTCAATGTTACATCGGCTTGCGGAGGCAGACTAATAAAATCGACCCAGGCGGCGTCCTGCAAATCAGCAATCATCTCGTCCTTCATGTAAATCCAAGTCAAATCGTGTGTTCCTGCATTGATTGGAAAACTGAATTCTTCCCAATCCTGAAAGCCTGTCCAGGAGGCTTGCTCAACGCCATCAATGTAAAACCGCAGAAAATCCCAGCCATCTTCGCAAGAAACGCGACGGAAAAATTTAACCTCTCCGGCTTCAGCCGATTCAAACGTGAGCGTGAGTTCCGACTGCTGGCTGTCGCCAATGCTCCCCGATTTCATCGAGGCAAAGCCTTCATACTTAATCAAACCATCTTGTGTCCAGGGATACACGCCATCTGCCACCCACGTCAATCCCGAATTGCCTTCCCAATCTTCCACCAATTGGTTGATCCTTAGAGTTTTCGAAAGGGCATCACCATACATACCGTAACCAACTAAATAAAGTACAGGTAGCTCTGCGCCGGCTGGTATATTCGAATTTAAAACGAATGTGTAGCTGTGGGTTTGTGAATCGCCAATCAAGAGGTTAGATTGGCTCGCCGGGGCAGGCGGATTGCCAACATACGGCATCCCAAAATTGAGCGTTCCCTCTCCCGCTGATGTTGGGCTATGTCCGAGGTTGGCTACCGTAAAGCTTAAACTGAGCGTTTCGCCCTCGTCTGGACGGTTATTGCCATTGCCGCTAACTTCACTCAACGTGTAATTGAGAATTTCAACACGAGGGGCCAAAAGCTCAATTTGGAAATTAATGTTCCATTGGTTTCCGTTTTCATCCGACAGTTGCAATTGAAAACTAACCACTGTTTGATCGGGAACTGAGTTGCTAACCGAAAAACTAAAGCAACCCGACGAAGTGAAAATCGATTCGCTACCCGCATTGCTGAAAACGCAGGCTAATCCGGGATTATTCAGTACAACCCACTGCGAGTTCTCACTCAATATGCCGGTTACCAATCCATTGATGGGAGTTCCAATATTCTCCACCCTAACTTCAAGATCAACGGTTTCACTGTAGTCGGCTAACTGGTTATTGTTGCCTTGCGGGTCGCTAATCAACGCCGCAGTAAACACGAGGAACGGAGCCGAAGTGGCCTCTACACTGATGCTTCCACTGTATGGTGTGTAATTGAATGCTGTTGCTGTTACAACAATGGGTGAGGCGGAGGCCAAAGGAAGTATCGTAAAATCGGCCGTACCATTTGCGCTAAGCACCGAACCCAGCAAAAGGCCATCTTGAACCAGCGTTACCCGTGCTCCATCTACCGAACATTGCACCTGCATGGTGGTTTGGCCAATATTGGCTATCGCCGGATGACTCACCGTCATGGTCATAGGCACCGTGGTGCGCAAAAGCAATGATGGATCTCCGAAAATATGCCAGGTATCGGTCATTTCATCGCCTGCGGCCCCGTACTCGTCATTCATTTTCATACAGCCATTCAGGCTGATGGCCCCAAACCTCCGACTGGAAGCATCGGGTACCAAGCCGCTAAGAATATCGACCATCTCATCTTGCGCAGCCATTGGCGGATTCCAACTTTGGTTAATGCTCGACATCAGCACGGATGCCGCTCCGGTGGGCTGGCCATTGTAAGTGGCCCTCATCCAGGCTTCTGCGAAACAGGTTCCATTGTCAAACTCGCCGTTCACGCAGGCTACCGACCAAATCACAGGAAGTATTCCGGGATTCTGGAGTTCGGCAATATCGCTATTGCTAAAGCCAGAGGTTCCAAATGAGCTCGACGAGCCATGCCCTGTATACAAAACCAAGCCAACGCCTTGTTCAAGCACCGATTTCAGATCGGCCGGCTCCGGCCATTCAGGAGCATCGTTACCACCCTGGTCGCCTTCATAAAGCTCATGTCCTGTTACATAGGTAAAGCCGAGTAGGTCTTCCAGCATCAATCTGGAATGCTCATAATCGAGCTCGCCATCGTCGCCAGGGCCTTCCTGCGAAGCAATACCAACAGCTGCCGAAAAGTGATTCCCCGCATTGGCCTGCTCGTATTGAACGAAACGCTGCAACTGGGTTTCTACGTGTGGAAGTGTCTCTGCCGAGATTCGTCCAACCATAACTTCCGGATACGCATCGCTACCAACCAGATAACCATAACTGGGGTCAGACTTGCCACCACTGAGCGTCGGAGAAGGTATTTGGGCAATGTCGCCCACCAGCAGCACATATTGTAAACCCGAGCCTTCGTAACGCTCGCGTATCAAATCTCTGATGCTTGGAATCGTGGATACCTGTGAGGCCGGCACTACTTCGGTTTCAATGCCACAGCGCAGTTTCCATAGTCTGAACTCATCCAAAGCCTCAATAAATGGGTCGTGTGCAATTATAAGCATGCGACTTCCTTCGGCCAATGCCTCATAGCGCTCTGAGCTGGCATTGATGAAATTCCGGAGTGCAATACTCTTCTCCTCCTGAGTAACGGCCGTGTGAACATTTAATGGATTCACTACAGGAATCCACTCATTGGCCGATACACGAATCATGAGATTGCTGTAAATCCTGAGTGTTTGGGTTTGGGGGAAATATTGAAAAGGAGAAACTTCAACAACCTGTGCCCGTGTGTTGCGGAATACATACGGTGTTTTCAGGTTGGCCGGCGTGGCCGGATACCATTCCGGTGAGGTGTAAGCCTCGCCTTCAATAGAGGCAATGTCTGCGGGGTTTTGGTTTCGCTTGATGTTGCCTTTCGAAGGGGCAATATACACGGGACTAATTTCTTCAAATGCGGCCTCAATCACTTCGAGTTGCATTCCTTCCAAATCAGGTATTTGTAGGGAAGCATGAAAAACCGGCAAGTCAGGACTGCCCTTTTGGAGATGAGGAACAGAGCCCGGGGCAATGATTCGATTCGCTAAATTGCCATTTGCGCTGTAAGCTTCGATTGTGTAGCTGCTTAGCTGAAAACGAAGCAAGGTGTTGCGGCCTTGTTGGCTGGTTTCTAATACCTCGAAACGGTTGGATTGTGATTTAGAACCCAAACAAAGAAAAATCAGGAACAGCGAAAAAGAAAGACGAACCATAAAAGTATGATGCAGTGAAGTGTAGCTTCTCAAAGGAAAGAAAAAATGATTAAAAAACCCTCTACAAGCTGAGATTTAACATTAGAATTTGGACAACCTCACCCTAATTGCTTCCGAAAACAGGGCTTTTGGGAGAAAAAAGGGAGCTGCGAAAGACGTTCTTCCATAGCTCCCTTCTTGGTATGGGCTTGAATTGCTTCATTGCCCGGCTTTGAGGCTTATTCGCGTCGACCAGCGAGTAATGATGCGTAGTACAACAAGGTGGCAATTGAACCAATTGCGGCAACTACATACGTCATCGCAGCCCAATTGAGCGCATCTTTGGCTTGAGCCTGCTCTTCTCCATAAGTCAAACGTGTAGAATCTAACCAGACCAAAGCGCGGCGCGAGGCATCGAATTCAACAGGAAGTGTAATAAGGCTGAAAAGGGTTGTCATCGCAAACAGCACAACACCAATGAGCAGTAAAGCCGGGAATGTGTTAATTAGAAATACACCGGCCAGCAAAATCCACTGAACAATAGATGATGAAAACTGCACGATAGGCACCAATGCCGAGCGCATGCTTAGCCACGCATACGCTTTCGCATGCTGAATGGCATGTCCACATTCGTGAGCCGCAACAGCAGCAGCAGCCACAGTGCGCATGTTGTACACTTCAGGACTCAGATTTACTGTTTTTTCGAGCGGGTTGTAATGGTCGGAAAGAAAGCCTTCCACCGAAATCACTTTTACATCGTAAATTCCATTGTCGTGCAACATCTTCTGCGCAACCTCAGCTCCGGTAAGGCCCGAACTGAGATACACTTCGCTGTATTGTTTGAATTTGCTCTTAAGTCGGTACGAAACAAACCAGCTGGCCGCCATGACCAACAGGAGAATGATATAAATTCCAGGCATTGGTGTTTAGTTTTTTCTGCGACTGTCAAACGCTATTCCATCCCTAAAATTGTACTGAAATGGCAGATTTTCTGCCAATTTGGTCGCCAAAACGCAGCCGATGACGTTGCTTAGCAAAGCGCCAAAATGACATCAAGTGTTAGTGAAAACTGACAATAAGTCTTATTTTTAGACTTGGAACGCCACTTGAAAAGCAGGTTGAAAAATTCAAACACCATGACACTCATTAAATTTAAAAAACCACAGCACGCGTTTTCGCCCATGTTTCCTTCAATTTTCCAAGAAGTTTTCGAATCCGGTTTTCCCGAATTCAGAGCCGCAGGCAGCCATGCACACTTGCCTTCTGTGAACATTTCCGAAACCGACCAATTGTACCACATTGAGTTGAGTGCTCCTGGATTCGGAAAAGATGAAATCACCATCACCATCGAGGAAGGTCAACTGAGTGTGGCCGGCGAAAAACGGGTCGACAGCGAACTGAAAGAGAAACGCTACACCCGCAAAGAGTTCAGCTATCAAAACTTCAAACGCAGTTTCAGCTTGCCCGATACTGTTGAGGAAGGGCAAATTGCTGCCCGATTCGACAACGGAATCCTGCACATTGAAATTCCAAAAAAGGAAACTCCAACCCGTTTAGCTCGTAAAATTGATCTCCAATAAACCCCTTTTTCATCTCAAAGGCCCGTTACCTCCCCTGGAACGGGCCTTTGTTTTTTTGGCCAATTGCGTGCGGTAACTTATGTTTACCCAATGCCAAATTGGTGCATCATTTTTAATCCGGCTGCTGCCGGCCACAAGTCGGGAAAAAAGTTAAAAGCGCTGTGTACCCGGCTCGATCAGGCGCAAATTGCTTACACCGTGAAGCAGACCCGGCAAGCGGGTGATGGCATCACGCGTTGCAAGGAAGCGCTCGACCAGCACTTTAGGCATTTTTTAGTGGTTGGTGGCGATGGCACACTCCACGAAGTAGTTAACGGCCTGATGCAAAGTGAATCAGCCTCAACCTCCGTACTGGCCTTGCTTCCGGCCGGAACGGGTAACGATTTTGCAAGAGGATGGCAGATTCCCAACGATTTAACCCGCCATATTCAGGCTTTGGAACGAAACGAGTCGGAACTGATTGATGTAGGGTATATTACAAATTCCCAATCCAGCTGTTATTTCATCAACATGGCCGGTGCCGGGTTTGATGCTGCCGTTGCCCTGAAAGCCAATCAGCTCAAGTCTGGCTGGCTCCCGGCTCAGGTAAGTTACCTGCTCGCACTGGGGCTTACGTTATTTCGATATCCACAAACTACCGTAAACCTAAACATTCAAGGACATAAGGAACAATTGCCATTGTTTTCGGTGTTGTGCGGCAATGGTGCATTTGCCGGCAATGGCATGAAACTCACTCCTGGTGCACAATTCAACGACGGACAGTTCTACATTACCCGAGTTTCGCGAATCTCGCCCTGGAAAGTGCTCTTTAACGTGCACCGACTGTTTGCCGGGAGCTTCCTTCGGTTCAAAGAGGTAGCAACGTTTAGTGGTCAGAGGGTTCATATTCAGGCCGATACGCCTGTTCCTCTGCAGGCCGACGGCGAACCCGTAGGTTTTAGTCCGGCCGAAATTCGCCTGATTCCCTCCGCCTTGCGTATTTTGCGCTACTAATGTGGTTTAGAAAGGAAAAGAAAAAGCGTTGGTTCATGCTCTTTAGCAGCATGGAAAAAGCCGAAACCTGGATTCCGCTTAACAAAACTGTTCGTGTAGAAGCCGATGGTAAAATGCTTTGTATCACCCGCACGGCGGATGGTCTCTACGCAACCGATGAAAAGTGCCCACATCAAAAATTACCGCTTACCCACGGTGGTTTTGTAGAAAATGGGGCCTTGGTTTGCCCTTTTCACCGTTACGCGTGGAACCTGAAAACCGGACGCGAAGTGGAACGCCGCTGCGATAACATCACCCTTTACCCCATTGAATTGCGCCCTGATGGCGTGTTTGTGGGCCTCTAAGGCTTACTGAAAAAGTCGGAAATTCAACCAATACGAGTCGCCGGAAACCAAGCAAAGACAGGGTTTCCGTAATCGAAAGTATTCAAAACCCGAAGGTCATCAACACTGTAATCGTTCAGCTTTCTCTAAGCCTTGCGCCAAAACAGCTAAGCTAATCGGTTGGCCCTGATAGTAAATCGAGCAGGTGTTTTTGTTCGCGTACTGCTATCTGCGCGGAGCGCCAATAACCTTCCATTCCTGCTCCAAATCCCAATCCGCGCGCATGTTGAGCTCCTTGCCAAACAAAAACACGCGCTCAGGCTGCCTGCGCAATTTCCAGTCGCCGTTTGTCCACAAGCCGTTGGAATCGGTGTCTTCAATGAGTCGTGCCGAATATTGTCCGGGCAACAGTCCTTCGAAAACTAAGGTTCTCGGCTCCTGAATTGACACACGTTCAACCACATTGCCATTCTTGTCAACCAACTCAAAAACGCAATTGCCATCCGGCAAGGCCGATAACTTGAAAATAAGTTTGCCCAAATCTTCCGGTGTAAAGTAGTTCACCGGTACAGCCAGCGAGTCGTTTTTTCGTCCGAAGAGATCGATGAATGCACCTTTTAAAAACCGAATTGTTCCGGCTTTCCCCGTCGGTAATTGCCGCAGTTGAGCGCTCATACTGTCTGCAGCCCAAACCAGCCCTGTGTAAGGTATACTGTCGGTTCCAAAGAGGGCCCATGCGCGTGAAGTTTCCACCCGCGCAACCGGAGCAGAGAATCGGAGCTTTAAGGTGTCGCGTGGTCTAATTTTTAAGCCCGGCTCCAGTTTAACAACCAAAGTGGTATCTACAGTGCCTTTCGAGCGTGAGCGTCCACCACCGGCTTTGAGCACTCTTTTGGGCGAAAAAAGCAGTGTGTCGGTTCGGAATTGCTCCTTATATACAGCCCTTGTCACAAGTACCAAACTGTCGGCGGCCTCACCCGGAACCCAAAGACCAATCGAATCCTGGCCCGCTTTAAACTGAAACTGAAGCGCTTTGCCGTCGGTGGGTTTTATGCGTTCCACACGAAACGAATCAAGCGCGATGGAGTACTTGATTTTCACTTTGCCCGGCGCTTCAAAGGCCTTTCTGAGCAATTTAAGCTTCCCGTTTTTCTCGGCAAACAGGCTCAATTCCGGTAGGCTTGTCAATGCCGAGTCGATGCGAATCAGGTCGCTGGTAAAGGCCAGCTTTTCTTCCGGTAAAGTGAGCTTCAGGTCGTTGTTGAGGTCGCAAAAGGCCAAAATCCGGTATTCTCCGGCTTTCACATTTCTTAAGGTAAAGTTGCCCGATTCATCGCAACGCGCAAAATAGCGTGGCAGCTGCACTTGCGGAATACTGTCGGCCAACGATGTGTACATGGCCACCACCGTTTCTTTGAGGGGGGCTCTGGTAAAGGCATCTTTCACAGTTCCGGTAACTTTCAGCGTGTCAAGAATAGCCCCGGTCGAAAACACATAGGGGAAATCGACCAATGCATTTCCTTCGCTCAGGTCGGTTACCGATTTCCCGATTACCATAGTATATGTGGTATTCGAATCGGGCTTCTCTTTAAATCGAATTTGTAAAGCCTTGCCTTTCAGGATGTATTCAGGGCTGGTGGCCAGTGGTGGAGAAATAAAGATTCCGCTGCCGCCATCCTTCAACTCAATAAACTCGTTAAATGTCAAAGTAATGCGATCACTTTGCATGTTCTTGCTCAAGTTTGCCGGCTCGGCATTTTGAATTTCAGGCGGCACTTTATCGACCTGACCACCATTGGGCGGAACTCTGCTGGCACAGGCGACCAGAATGCTACAGACGAACCACAGGGCAGCTTTTTTCACCGATATACCTGAGCTGCCAAAATGTGAACCACGCGTTCAAGACCCGCTTTGTCGTGGGCGTTGAATGTGGCAAGGTATTCACTATCAATATCGAGTACCGCCTTAACGTTTCCCTGGTGATCGACTACCGGCACCACAATTTCCGATTTCGATAGTGCGCTACAGGCAATGTGTCCGGGAAATGCATCCACATCATCCACAATCATTGTTGACGCTTGTTGCCAGGCGGCGCCACATACGCCTTTCCCAAAGCCTATGCGTGTACAGGCCACCGGTCCTTGGAATGGACCAAGCACGAGTTCATCCCCGCGAACGCGGTAAAAACCCACCCAATGGTGACCAAATGCCTGGTGTAAAGCGGCCGCAACATTGGCCATAGCCGCAATTTCATCGGTTTCGCCCTGAATCAGGCCTTCAATTTGGGGAACCAACTCGCTGTAAACCGCGGCTTTCTCCGAAGCATTGGCTTGTATTTGAATCTGTTCAGCCATACTCTAACGGGAAAATCCAATAACAGCGCGCACTTCGTCGAGGGTTTTTCGGGCCGACGCCCGAGCTTTCTCAGCACCATCTTCAATAACCGCCTTCAGATAGCTTTCGTTAGCCCCGATTTCTGCAATTTTTTCGCGAAGCGGTGCACAAAAAGCCACCATGTCTTCGGCCAACTGCTTTTTCAGGTCGCCATAACGGATGCTACAGGTGTTCCATTGATGCTCAAAGTGCTCGATGGTATCGGCCTTGCTAACCAGGCCCATTAAACTAAAGAGGTTGCGGATTACCTCGGGCTTTTCTTGATTTGGTGCTGTTGGTCCACCATCTGTAACGGCTTTCATTACCTTTTTGCGGATGACATCAGGGCTGTCGTTGAGGAAAACAGCATTGCCTTCGCCCTCGCTTTTCCCCATTTTCCCTGATCCATCCAATCCCGGAACCTTGGTTAAAGCTTCGCCAAAATTGAAGGCGTAAGGCTCCGGAAACACCTCTTTTCCATACAAATGGTTGAAGCGATTGGCAAAGTTTCGGGCCATTTCAAGATGTTGCTCTTGGTCTTTTCCAACCGGTACCTTGGTGGCTTTGTGAATGATTATGTCGGCCGCCATGAGCACCGGGTATGTAAGCAAACCGGCATTGATGTTATCGGGGTGCTTCCTGATTTTCTCCTTGAAGGAGGTACATCGCTCAAGCTCTCCAACGTAAGCCACCATATTCATAAGCAGATACAGCTCTGAAATTTCGGGAACATCGCTTTGGATATAAATGGTGCTCACTTTAGGGTCGATGCCTGCAGCCAGATACTCAACCAGAACGTTTCGCACGCTTTGCTTAAATTGATCAGATTTGGGATGGGTAGTTAAAGCATGCAAGTCGGCAATGAAGAAATAACAGCGGTGTTCGTGCTGCATTTTGATGAAATTCCGAATGGCACCGAAGTAATTCCCTAGATGCAAATTGCCTGTGCTGCGTATTCCGCTCACCACTGTTTCCATGCGGCAAAACTAAGGAATTCGGCGCGACCCTGAAATGGTTAACGAAAGCAGTTCAGCACAATCGCGCTGAATTCAGATGGCTTTTCAGCATGCAGCCAATGGCCCGCTTCTGCAATTGTTTCAAGGGTGGAGTTTGGAAATTGAGCCTGAATCGCGGGCCAGTCTTCCGGAAGAATGTATCGGCTTTTTTCGCCCCGCACAAAAAGGGTTTCTACCGTGCATTTTTCAGGAGGCACAGCTTTTCCAATATGCTCAATTTGCGAAGCTATGGCCGCCAAATGGAAGCGAAAGGCAAAGCCTCCATCCTCAGTTCGGTAAAGATTTTTCAGCAGAAATTGACGGGTGGAGGCCTCGGGCACAAAGTGGCTCAGGCGCTGTTCAGCCTCCGCTCTGCTGCTGAGGGTTTCGGGGGCGACAGACTGTAAGCCCGAAATTATATCAGTATGGTGCGGACGATAGTACCGTGGACCGATATCGGCAACCAACATTTTTTCTATCCGATCAGGATGCTTGAGCGCAAAGAACATGGCGGTTTTCCCACCCATGGAGTGGCCGAGCAAATAGATTTTATCCAAACCAAGACTGTCGAGGGTTTCTCGAAGGTCCTCGGCCATCGATGGATAATCAAATGTTTCTGAATGCGGCGATTGACCATGGTTGCGTTGGTCGAGTACAAATACACGGTATTGTGTCGACCATGCCCTGGCCAGGGTTGTCCAGTTATCGCTTTGGCCAAACAAACCATGTAGAATTACCATGGGCATTCCGCTTTCTCCGTATTGGCGGTAGAACAGTTTCATTGCAACTGCTTTAAGTACAACTGAATCGTTTTTTCGAGCCCAAGGTAAAGGGCTTCGGAGATGAGCGCATGCCCAATCGAAACTTCCAGTAGATGTGGAACTTCCAGTGCAAAAAACCGCAAATTGTCGCTGTTAAGATCGTGACCGGCATTGATTCCCAATCCAAGTTGATGCGCAACATACGCCGCTTCACGGTACGGCTTTACCGCGGCTTCAGGGTTTGTAGGGTACATCTTGGCGTAAGCCTCGGTGTAGAATTCAATGCGGTCGGTTCCGGTTTTCGCGGCGGCCTCCAGTTGTGCCGCATCAGTCTCCATAAACAACGAAGTTCTGATTCCTTTTTCTTTAAGCCTCGATACAATGTCGCTCAGCATTGTGTGGTGTTTGATGGCATTCCAACCGGCATTGGAAGTTAAGGCGTCCGGAGCGTCGGGTACCAGAGTAACCTGATGTGGCCTTATTTCTTCCATCAGTTCCAGAAAGTCATCCGAAGGATAACCTTCCACATTAAACTCTGTTTTCACAACCGATTTAAGCAGTCGCACATCGGCATAGGTAATGTGGCGCTGATCGGGCCTTGGGTGCACTGTAATGCCTTGGGCACCAAACGTTTCGGCTTTTCGGGCAGCCTCTGCTACGTCTGGAACTTGCCCTCCGCGACCATTGCGGATCAAGGCTACTTTGTTGAGGTTAACGCTGAGTCGAACCATGGAGAATAAAAAATCGGAACAAAACTATGGATAAACAGACTGTGCCCCGGCTTGTTTGCAAAAGGCCTTAAATCGGGCCATCAATGCAACATTTTTGAAGAAATTACGGTTAATTCTTGTAAATGATGCATGCAGTTCGGATTCATCTCCGTTATTTGCAGGGCATTGATGATTCAACAGGCAGCCATGATTGCAGAACAGTTAATATCCGACACCATTCCACCACTCAAGACTTCCGATTCGGGCTTGACGGCTTTGAATTGGATGGATGAGTTCAAGGTCGCTCACCTGCCTATTGTTAACCATCAGGAGTTTTTGGGGCTCATAACCGATACCGACATTCTCGACCTCAATGCTCCGGAAGAACCTCTTGGCAATCACCCTCTAACCTTGATCAGGCCTTATGTTTATGCTACCGAGCATTTGTACGAGGTTTTGAAAATGGTTTCTCGGATGAATTTAACGTTAGTGCCCGTTCTTGATGAGCAAAATCACTACCTCGGAAATATCGGTCTGCGCTCACTGGTCGAGCATTTTGCAGGTTTGGTTTCGGTTCAGAATCCCGGTGCCATTCTGGTGTTGGAGCTCAATCAGAACGATTACAGTTTAAGTCAAATCGCCCGAATTGTTGAAGAAAACGATACCAAAATTCTAAGCCTGAGTATAGAAACCGCAGCCGAATCTACACGCATGGAGCTCACCCTCAAATTGAGCCGCGAAGACATTCGCCCCATCATTGCCTCCTTTAACCGGTACAATTACCAGATCAAGGCCACCTTTCAGCAAGGCGAGTTTTCTGAAGATTTGCGCAATCGATTCGATCTTTTCATGAACTACATCAACATGTAAGTCATGCTTACTACCTTCGTTCTATGCGTATTGTAGTTTTTGGCAGATCACTGGGTGATGACCGCGCAGCTTCGGTAAGCAATCTGTTTCGCCTGTTGGCGGGATGGTCAACACGCATTCAGGTGTATGAGCCTTTTTTAGGGCTTATTCAATCGGTGCTTCCCGAAAATTTGCCTATTGAACCCTACTTAAATCCTTCTGAGATTCGTGGCGCCGATGTGATGGTTACCCTGGGAGGAGATGGAACGCTTCTCGAAGCGGTTACGCATGTTGGAGCTTCAGGCATTCCGGTGTTAGGCATTAATACCGGGCGCTTGGGTTTCTTAACCGCTTACTCGGGCGAAGAACTGCCAGATGCTGCTGAACTTTTTAGAGCATCATTAGCCAAAACCGAATCGCGAATTCTACTCGAGCTTAAAACCTCACCCAATCCATTCGAACCCTTTCCGTTCGCCCTCAACGAGCTTACGGTGCATAAGCGCGACACTTCGTCGATGATTAGCATTCAGGTGAAACGCAACCAAAAAATGCTAAACACCTACTGGGCCGATGGGCTTATTATTTCGACGCCTACAGGCTCCACCGGGTATTCGCTTTCCTGCGGTGGTCCTATTCTTTTACCCGATGTGCCAAACCTAGTGCTAACGCCCATCGCGCCGCACAATTTAAATGTTCGGCCACTTGTCATTTCGTCGAACGATCACCTATTAGTGCGTGCTGAGGCAAGAGGCAGAGCGAAAATCATGATTTCGCTCGATTCCCGTTCCGAACCGGTAGCCGCGGTTCAGGAACTGAGCATACAAAAAGCCGATTTTACCATTCAACTTGTTCGCCGGTCGGATCATGATTTTCTTGATACACTGCGGGAAAAACTCATGTGGGGGAACGATAAAAGAAACTAAGCAATAAATTTCATGTTGAACTTACATAGCTTTTGGTATATTTGCCGGAAGCGATGAAGAAGTACCTAAGCCTTACGATTTTATTCTTTTGTCTGGTATCTCTAGCTACGGCACAAAAGAAAAAAACGCGATTTCTTGACCGTAGCGAAACGGTCTATGCAATCGGATTTTCCAACTTCCTGGGAGAACTTGGAGGTCGTGATATGATTGGCACTAATGGTATTCGCGACTTGGAATTGACCATGACGCGCCCTGCTGTTCATCTTGGCTTTAGATATAGAAAGAATCCTATACTTTCCTTTAAGCTCAACCTTACTTATGCGCGTGTAGCGGGTAGAGATTCATTAACCAAGGAAATCTATCGCCGAAACAGAAACCTGAGCTTTCGCTCTCCCATTTTTGAAACTTCCCTTCAGGCGGAAATCTCAGTACTGCAGCTTAAGTCAACCAAATCGCGTTACGTTCTTCGCGGGGTGCGCGGGAAGAGTGGTGTCGACTTAAACGTATACGTTTTTGGTGGAATTGGTGCATTCTTCTTCAATCCGAAAGCCCAGCTCGGTGGAAAATGGTGGGCATTACAGCCTCTCGGAACCGAGGGTCAGGGCATTGCGGCCTCAAGAGACCCTTATCGCCGAATTCAGGCCTGTTTCCCTTTTGGTATCGGCTTCCGTTTGCCTTTGAATAACACTAAAAACTGGACTGTAGGGTTCGAGTATGGTGTTAGGCTTACTACTACCGATTACATTGACGATGTGAGTACAACCTATTTCTCACCTACCCTTATCGCTCAAAAGTATGGCCCGGTGGCTGCTCAACTTTCTAACCGTGCCGATCCTTCCAGCGAAGGATTTATTCCTGGTTCAGCTGCAACTGGTCAACAAAGAGGCGACCCAACCGACCGCGATTCTTACATGATCGGGTTGATTACCTTCACCTATCGACTCAAGTCAGGAAGATCGGTGCTTCCAAAATTACGGTAACTTGCTTGCGTTATTGGAGGTATAAGTATCATTCCAACTATGCAGCAAGCGTCAATTCGTCTTTTCATTCTCTTTTCTTTTTTTGCCCTACGGGCTGATGCACAGCCGTTTAGGCCATATAGTGAGCTCGGCCCGATGGGCGGTGTATCGTATTACATGGGTGAACTCAATCCAGGTCGGCAGTTTTTCATGCCTCGTGGTGGAGGCGGCTTGGTATTCCGCCATAGTCACAGCCCGCGTTGGACGTGGCGTGTTCATGCATTATACATGGGTGTTCAGGCCGATGATGCCCTTTCTGATGTTCCGGCTCAAATTCAGCGAAATCTCTCGTTCCGCTCTGTAGTGCTCGAATTTTCGCCCATGCTGGAGTTCAATTTTTTTCCCTACGAAGTAGGAAATCCCGAAACCCCGGCTACACCTTTCATCTTTGGTGGGTTCGCCTTGTTTCGGTTTAACCCCCAAGCCGAGTTGAACGGAGAGTGGATTCCCTTGCAGCCACTCGGTACCGAAGGTCAGGGCGCCTCGGCGTATCCCGACCGAAAGCCCTACAGCCTAATCAACGCTACATTTCCTTTTGGATTTGGATTTAAATTCCACGCCTTCGGTCGCCTTGGTGTTTCAATGGAATGGGGGCTTCGACGCACCTTTACCGATTACCTCGACGACGTAAGCACTACGTATGCAGATCGGGACATTCTCTTTGCAACACACGGCGTTCAGTCGGCTTTGTTGGCCGATCGCTCACTGGTAAATCCCGGAGACATAAATACAGGTAGGCAACGTGGCAATCAAGCCAACAACGATTGGTACGGTTTTGCAGGGCTAACACTAAGCTACAAGCTCATGAAGCGAAAGCCTCAGTGTGCTGCATACCAATAATGCATTACCTTTGGCGACCGCCGAAGAAGCTGCACCCATGTCGGGAATAAAAAATCAAATCAACCTAAATACGTTACCCTCGCATATTGCCGTTATCATGGACGGCAATGGACGTTGGGCAAAGATGAAAGGGAAACTCCGCACGTTCGGTCACGAAAACGGAGTGAAGTCGGTTCGCGAAACAGTCGAAGCCTGTGCTGAATTAGGTGTCAAGTACCTCACCCTGTATGCATTTTCGACTGAAAACTGGAATCGACCCAAGTTTGAAATCAACGCATTAATGTCATTGCTTGTTTCGACCATTTCGAAAGAAGAGAAAACGTTGATGGAAAACAACATACGACTTCAAACTATCGGGAATACCGACTCGTTGCCCTCAAAGGTGCGCAAAGAGCTTCAGCAACTTACCCAGCGCACGGCTTCCAATACCCGAATGACACTGGTGCTGGCGTTAAGTTACAGTTCCCGCTGGGAGCTCACTGAGGCGGTTAAGGCCATCGCAACGCAGGTTGCCAATGGGAAACTCAAACCTGAGTCTATTTCTGAAGACATCATTAACCAAAACCTCCAAACCGTTGGCATGCCCGAGCCTGAGTTGCTAATTCGTACCTCTGGCGAGCATCGGATCAGTAACTTTTTATTGTGGCAAATCTCTTATGCCGAGTTGTATTTTACCGACGTACTTTGGCCTGACTTCAGAAAGGAGCATCTTTACGAAGCTATTCTCAGCTACCAACAGAGAGAACGTCGATTTGGAATGACTAGTGAACAAGTGAACGCATGAGAAACGGCCTTTACCTGATTGGATTTCTTTGCCTGATCAACTTTAGCCCACTGAAGGCACAGGTTTTTTTAGGAGGTTCAAACCCTACAGAAATTTCTTATTCGGAGCCCAAGGAATATACGATTTCGGGGGTTGAGTTTAGGACGGCTTCCGGGAGTACGCTCGATAACACCATCCTGAAAATGCTTACCGGTCTCAATGAGGGAGATAAAATTGTGGTTCCGGGTGATGCCATCTCCAAAGCCATCCAGGCTTTGTGGAAGCAAAATCTGTTTTCGGGTATTGAGGTGTCGGCATCGAGGATTGAGGGTGAACGCATTTGGCTGCAAATCAGTTTAAAAGAGAAACCTCGCCTTTCGCGTTTTCGAATTACAGGCGTTAAAAAAAGCGACGCTGATGAACTTAGGGAATCGCTTGATTTGATGACGGGTAAAACCATCAGCGACAATTTATTGGTCAATTCCCGCAACACGGTTCGCAATTACTTCCTCGATAAAGGGTTTCTCGATGCCGAAGTTGAAGTAAGCACCTACGCCGACACTGCGAAAACAGGTGGTCAAGTGCTGCTGATTAAGGTTGATCGCAAAAAAAGGGTGAAGATTAAAGACATCCACTTTAGTGGCAATACCGCTGTAAAATCGGGTAAACTGAAGCGGAAAATGAAGAACACCAAAGAAAACCCTTGGTGGAGTGTATTTAGTACTTCGAAGTTTATTGAAGACAATTATCGTGAGGATTTGGACAAAGTGCTTTCGGTTTACTACGACAAAGGTTTTAAAGACGCCCGAATTGTTAAGGATACAGTATACCGAGCCGACGATAAAAAACTCAACATTGATATTCAGATTGATGAAGGACAGCAGTACTTCTTCCGAAACATCACCTGGGTAGGAAATACCAAGTACACCTCAAAAGAGCTTTCGACACGACTCGGCATCAAAAAAGGTGAAATTTACAATCAGGCCAATCTGGAGCAAAACCTGTTCATGAATGCTTCAGAAACAGACATTACGTCGTTGTATATGAACGACGGTCACTTGTTTTTCCAGGTGACTCCTGCCGAGAGGATTGTAGGCGACTCGGTAGATATCGAAATGCGCATTTATGAAGGTAAGCAGGCCATAATAAATCGAGTTACAGTTGTTGGCAATGAGAAAACTTCCGATCACGTGGTGTTACGCGAAATCCGCACACGTCCGGGTCAGCTGTTTCGCCGTTCCGACATCATCCGCACCAACCGTGAACTTTCGCAATTGGGTTATTTTGATCCCGAAAAGATCGCGGTAAATCCGGTTCCCAATCCTCAGGATGGTACTGTAGATATTGAATACAGGGTGGAGGAGAAGCCTTCCGACCAGCTGCAGCTTTCGGGCGGCTGGGGTGCAGGCCGGTTGATAGGAAATCTTGGTTTGGCCTTCAACAACTTTAGCGCACGTAAATTCTTCAAGAAAGGGGCTTGGCAACCTTTGCCATCGGGCGACGGGCAACGTTTATCGATTAATGCGTCATCAACCGGACGCGCTTTCCAAAGTTATAACTTGTCGTTTACGGAGCCCTGGTTGGGCGGGCGCCGTCCGAATTCATTAACAGTTACAGCCTTTCACTCGGTATTCGGAAACGGTGCGGCCAAAACAGACCCCAACCGTTCTGCCACTAAAACTACGGGTGTTGTAATTGGTTACGGTAGAAGGCTTCGTTGGCCGGATGACTTTTTCAGTCTAACTCACTCCTTAAATTATTCATACTATGAGCTGATTAACTCGACGGCTTTTGGTTCTTTCACCAACGGTTTTTCGAACAACTTCAGCTTTACCACGGTGTTGTCGCGCAACTCAATCGACCAACCCATTTATCCATCATCAGGCTCTAATATCAGCTTTAGCATCCAGTTTACACCGCCCTATTCGTTGTTGCAGAATTTAACGGCAGCCGATCTGGTAACCGAGCAGCAGCGTTATAAGTGGATTGAATTTCACAAGTGGAAATTCGATGCACAATGGTTTACTCCGTTGAGTAAGAACAAAAAGCTTGTATTGATGTCGAGGGCTAATTTTGGTTTCATCGGCTTGTACAATCCGGCAAAGGGAATTTCACCGTTTGAGCGGTTTAGGTTTGGCGGAACAGGTTTGACAGGTTTAACTTGGGGTGCTCAGTTTTTGGGTGCTGAGATTGTTGGTTTGCGTGGCTATGAGGATGGTTCTATTTCAAACCAAACCGGTAATCCAGCGGTTGGAGATGCTCCAATTTATAATCGCTTAACCATGGAGCTCCGCTACCCGGTTTCGTTAAACCCTTCGGCCACAGTATTTGGAATCGCCTTCCTGGAAGGTGGAAATGCATGGCATAACTTCCGTGATTTCGATCCATTCACGCTCAAGAGAGCAGCGGGTGTAGGTGTGCGTGTGTTTTTGCCAATGTTTGGTTTGTTAGGGCTGGATTACGGCTATCGTTTCGACAATCTTGTGGGCTTTCCGAACATGCAGCGTGGAATCTTCCACTTTATCATCGGTCAGAACTTTAACTAATCAACAGGTTTTGCATGATTCTTGAGTCGAGGCCCGAAAACTCCACAAAATGTTTATTTTCGCACCCTCAATTAAGCCGGCCATGAAAAAGCTACTGCTTTCCATTGTTACTGTATTTGCACTCACTGCGAGTGCGTCGGCACAACGCTTTGCCTTTATTGACTCTGAATACATTTTGGAAAATGTTCCTGAGTACAAATCGGCCCAACAACAACTCGACAAGATTTCGCTTCAGTGGCAGAAAGAAATTGAAGCCAAGTTTGCAGAGATTGACCGGATGTACAAGGATTTTCAGGCTGAGTCGGTATTGCTTAGCGACGACATGAAGAAAAAACGTGAAGAGGAAATCATCGATAAGGAAAAAGAAGCCAAAGAACTACAAAAGCAGCGATTTGGTAAGGGTGGTGATTTACTCAAGCGTCGTCAGGAATTGATTAAACCCATTCAGGACAAAGTATACAACGCCCTGAAAGAGATTTCAACCACAAAAAATTATGCTGCGGTTTTCGATAAATCCAGCGACCTCACCATTTTATTTGTCAACCCTAAATTCGACATTAGCGACCAGGTGTTGGAAGAGATGGGCTACACACCAATCAAAGGCGCCGATGATGCCGGTGGTGGAGGAACAAAAGACACCGATAAATAGGATTAACTCTAATGAAGTACATGCGTTTGTTTTTGGCCATTGCGGCCTTCGTTTTCGCGGGAAGTCTTTCCGCACAAAAAGCCCCTAAATTCGGGCATATTAATTCTGCCGAACTCCTCAGCTTAATGCCAGAGCGCAAAGCCGCGGCTGCTAAGATGGATTCTATTGCCAAGCAGGCTGAAAAACACCTTCAGGAAATGATGGTGGAGTATCGCGCCGAACAAGAGAAGCTTTCTGCCGAAGGACCGAAAATGTCGGAGCTCGTTCGAAAAGATGCTGAAGAAAAACTCAATGGATTGGCTACCCGCATCCAGAATTTCCAGCAGCAAGCGCAGGAATCACTGCAGGAAGATGAGAATAAGCTCATCGAGCCGATTGTAAACAAAGCCAAGAAGGCCATTGAGCAGGTAGCCAAGGAAAATGGGTATACTTATATTCTCGACACTTCGGGTGGAGCTGTGCTGTATTGGGAAGAAAGCGACAATATCCTCAGCATGGTTAAGAAAAAGCTTGGTTTGCCTTGATTTGTAATAAAAACGTATTTGAAAGCCCTATCCAACGATGGGGCTTTTATTTTTGTCTGCAATGAAGCCTACTCCTGAATCACCAATTGGGATTTTCGACTCCGGAATCGGAGGACTCACCGTTGCCTCGGCAATACACCACCAATTGCCTCACGAAAACCTCATTTATTTTGGCGATACAGCCCATTTCCCTTACGGCGACAAATCGGCCGGACTTATAGAAAGTTACGGAGTGGGAATCGCGCAGTTCCTGCTTTCGCGCCATTGTAAGATGATTGTTATTGCTTGTAATACCGCGTCTGCCTATGCTTTTAAAGCGGTGAGGGCCAAGGTTGATTCATCTGTTGAGGTACTCAATGTGATTGATCCGGCAGCAAGAGCCATTGCCCGAAATTATCCAACCGGGCGCATTGGCGTGATCGCCACGCGAGGAACCGTAAATTCATCCATCTACCCCCGAAAAATCAAAAAATTAAGCCCCCAAACAGAGGTTACCTCCTTGGCAACACCCTTGTTGGCACCCATGATTGAAGAGGGATTCTTCAACAATAAAATATCGCGAACAATCATTCATTCCTACCTCAGCAAAAAATCTTTGCAGGAAATCGAAGCACTGATTCTGGGCTGCACACATTACCCCCTGATACGGTCTGAAATAGAAGAGTACTACAAAGGGAAAGTGGCTGTTTTTGATTCGGCTGAATTGGTGGCCCTCGCCGTTCAAGAGAGCCTTCAAAAATCCTCTTTACTCAATCTAGGCGAATCGATAGGCAATCGGGAGTTCTATGTTTCTGACCTTACCGACTCTTTTAGTTCATCAGCGGCACATTTCTTCACCGGTGAAGTGGCTTTACAAAAGCTCGACATCTGGACATGAAAAAGCCGGATTGTTGATGCAATCCGGCTTTTTAAATGTCTAACAGCTTATTTTACAGGGTTTCCGTCGATGTCGAGTTCCACGACTTCGTAGCCTAAAGCTTTTACTTTATCGAAATTCGTGGCCTTGTCGCCAACCACTACAACAATCATTTTGTCGGTGGGTAAGTGGCGCTTGGCCAAGCCATTGATGTCGTTTGCGGTGATTGATTTGAGGATTTCGTTTTGCGTATTGGTGAATGAGCGATCGAGGTTATACTCCAGAATTCTTTGCAGAAACAAGGCCTTTTGAAAAGGTGTTTCATATTTCAACGCATCGCGTTGACCCAGCGATGATTTGGTAAAGCTAAGCTCGTCGGTGGTGATGCCCTTATCGCGGAACAGGTTGATTTCGCTGAAGAAATCCATCAATGAGCTGTCGGTTTTTTCGGCTTTTACGCCTGCTGAGGCTGTGAATGGACCGATATATTTGGAGCCATTGAAACCTGAGCGCGCGCCATAGGTGTAGCCTTTTTTCTCACGAAGGGTAATGTTGATGCGGCTATTGAAGTTGCCTCCAAGCACATAGTTCATGATTCCACTGCGGTAAAATTCTCCCGTTGCATCGTAAGGCATGGCGAGGTATCCAATTCGGATTTCAGACTGAGGTGCTTTGTCTTTGTTGACAAAGTAGATTGTGGTCTTTTCGATGAGTGGCTTGGCTGGTTGAGCGGCCAGTCCTGGCGCTGCTTTGCCGTTCCATGCGGCTAAAAAGCCTAAAGCGCGTGTTACCTCTGGTTGTTTTACCGCTCCTACCATAACCACTTTGGCTTGGCCGGGTTGAATGTATGCGTTATAGAATGCCCGAACGTCATCAATAGTGATACGCTCAACACTTTCTTTGGCGCCCATTTCCGGTTGACTCATGATATGGTTACCGTACAATAACTTGTTATAAACCTTATCGGCAATTGCTGTTGCTCTTGTGGTGCTGTTGGTGATGGCTGCAAGCTGCTGACTTTTTACATTGCTAAAGTCGGCTGTATCGAACTTAGGTCTGAAGATTCGTTCTTCGAGCAAGCGAAGGGTTTGATCGAGATTTTTCTTTAAGCCCGAAACATTGAAGTAGATGTATTCGCGATCTGAAGAAACCGAAATGTCAGAACCTAACTTACCCAATGCTTCCGTCATTGCTTCTGCACTGTAACCCATGGTACTTTCGCCCAACATTGAAGCTGTGATTGATGCCAATCCGGCCTTTTCGGGTGTTTCGGCAACTTGCCCAGCCGGAAAACTCAAGACTAGGGAGAACATCGGCAAATCGAAATCTTCGGTTCCGATGAGTTTGATGCCATTTTTGAAGGTCTCAGTATAGTAAGCCGGAACGTTAATCACCGGCGAAGGCCCTGGTTGTGGTTTTTTGCTACGGTCGAAGTTGTCTTTGGCTTTGGTGTAGCTTAGGTTTTTGTATTCTGCACCTTCACCGGCGGGCATTTCCCAAGACTTTTTCTGGAAGTAATTGTCTTCACGCGCAATAACTTCCTTTTGTCCCTTTGGATAAACGCTCAGGATAACGGCCGGCTTGTTTTTGATATACTGGTTGTAAACGCGCATCACATCAGCAGCAGTGATGTTTTTTACCATTTCGAGTTCTTTACCAATGCGGTTTGCGTCGCCAAAGAAGGTGTAGAATGAGGCCAATCGCGAGGCTTTGCCTGAAATGCTGGCCAGTTGGCTAATGGTGGATGACTCACGGGTATTTTTGAAGCGAATCAGGTCGTCGTTGGTAACTCCTCTTTGCTCAAACTTTGCAATGGCCTCACGAATCAGCTTTTCCATTTCAGCCAGATTTTTCCCGGGAAACGGGAGAACGTTAATTTGGAACATGCCAGCCAATTCAAAGGCAGGATTCATGGCGCGGGCCTGCACGGCTATTTGGGTTTTTACCAAATCCTGATACAGTATTGAGGTGTTGTCTCCCCCAAGAATTTCGGCCAGTAAATCAAGCGGTGCTTCATCAGGATGCCCTGACGGTACACCCGGGAAGGCAAACTGAAGCATAGGGAATCGGATATTGTCTTCGTAAGAGATGTATCGATCGGCATCGAGTGTTACCGGCATTTTGGGAGCGGCCTTCACTTCAGGCCCACGCGGAATGCTGCCAAAATACTTTTCAGCCATCTTCAAAACCTCTTCCGTTTTCACATCACCTGCTACGGTGAGTACGGCATTGTTCGGACCATACCAGCGCATGAAGAACCGCTTAAGGTCATCCACATTTACCCTATCGAGATCAATTAAATAACCGATAGTAGGCCATGAGTATGGGTGGCCTACTGGATACAAAGCCTCAATTGTTTTTTCGTTAACCAGACCATAGGGGCGGTTGTCGTAATTCTGGCCGCGTTCGTTTTTAACCGTAGCTCGCTGGATTTCAAATTTTTGCTGTGTTACAGCATCCAGTAGGAACCCCATACGATCGGCCTCGAGCCATAAGGCCACCTCTAATTGGTTGGCTGGTAAGGTTTCGAAATAATTGGTACGGTCGAGGTTTGTGGTGCCATTGAGCGTACCTCCGGCCTCGGTAACGGTCGAGAAGTGCTCTTCATCAGCCACGTTGTCGGAGCCCTGAAACATCATGTGCTCAAAAAAGTGCGCAAAGCCTGAACGCCCCAGCTCTTCACGCGCTGAGCCCACATGGTATGTAACATCTACATGCACCATGGGGTCGCTGTTGTCTTCATGAATGAGAATCGTGAGCCCATTGGGTAGTTCATAGCGAGAATAGGGGATGACAATTTCGTCTCCCTTACGTTCTACCTTTTCGATTAGGCGGGGCTGGGCATAAAGGGCTGTAAAGCCACAAATACAAAGCGTTAGGCTTAGAAAATGCCTGAATGTAATTTGCATTATTCGATGAATTTGGAGTGCAATGATAGGACATTTATAGCAGTAATGGGCTGATTTACCCTTGAGCGTTGGTTGGATTGAAAAACCCATTAACTTTGAAGCGCTCTAAGGTTCATTCGCCTTTCGCGGAATGATGAAAAGGGAATCCTGTGTAAATCAGGAACAGTACCCGCTGCTGTAAGCCCAAGAAAAAGAGCCGAACAATATGCCACTGTGAAAATGGGAAGGCGTTCGGCTGGGACGAGTCAGAAGACCTGCCTTAAAGCAATACGGTTCAACGCCTTCGGGAAGAGAGGCAGGAACAGCAAACACACTAGGCAGACTATGCTTTGCCGTGTGCTTACTGTATCATTCCCAAAGTGCTGTTAGCCAATTTTTTGAGGAATGATGCGACGTTTGATACTCGGTTTGTCTTTTTTGCTGTGCAAGTCTGGAATACAGGCTCAGAGCGATACTATGCGCCGTGCCGAGCTTCATATTGTTGAGGTTTCTGATTTAAGGAGTTCTGAAGCCCATTCGCCTTTACTCCAAACCACCATTTCAACCACTGAGCGTAAAAGTCGAGCGGGATTTTCGCTTGCCGAATTACTCCAACGCCACAGTACTGCCTTCATTCGTCAATATGGCCCCGGAATGCTGGCCAGTCCCGGATTACGCGGAACCGGCGCTGCTCATACCGCCTTGGTTTGGAATGGCTTCAATTTGCAAAGTAGCATGAATGGGCAGCTCGATTTAAGTCTGATCTCGGGTATGCTATACAGCGGATTTACGCTGAGCGAAGGGGCTTCTAACACCCGTTGGGGCAGTGGAGCCATTGGCGGCGTTATAGCCTTGCAGAATGAGGTGGAAAGCGGGCTTCAACTCCACCTCGAAGGGGGAAGCTTTCAATACCGCAATTTGGGGCTTTCGGCTGGTTTTGTAACCAAGAAAAGCCGCTTCTCTATTGGCCTGCAGCATGCTGCTTCGCAAAACGATTTTAGGTTTCGAAACACCGCCGTTGCCGGATTTCCCTTACAATCACAGTCAAATGCACGCTGGCAAAATGGTGGTTTGCAGATGCAGTGGCAAATCAAGTTGGCCAAAGGGCAAAGTGTAGAGCTCGCTTTTTGGCTTCAGGAGGCCCATCGGCATATTCCGCCCATTATGAGCATTCCGTTGGCGGTTGCTCATCAGTTCGACAATGCTCTACGCAGCGCTGCCACGTGGAGAATTCAACGAAACAAATGGCATTTAAATGTGAGGACGGGTTACTTCCGTGAAAGCATCACCTTTAACGATTCTTTAAGCCATATTCACTCGGGAAATACCGCCCATACCGGCAATACCGAAGTTGAGTATATCCGTTTTTTCGGCAACCGCCATACTCTGCAGTTGGGCGCCTTTGGAGGATACAGCACAGCGTTTTCGCCGGGTTATAATCACCAGTGGGCCACTCAGCAGCGCATGGCCTTGTTTGCCTTGTGGAAATCGTGGTTGAAGCTCGACCGTGTAAATGTTCAGGCCGGTTTGAGGAAAGAATGGGCCAATGTAGCCGATGGACCATTAACACCATCGGCAGCGATTCAATGGCAGGTAAAGAAAAACCTACAGATCAATACGCAGTTCAGCGGCACCTATCGAATTCCAACGCTAAACGACCTGTATTGGATGCCGGGTGGCAACATCAATTTGCAGCCAGAGCATGGCTGGTCTGCTGAGGCCAATGTTCGCCTTGGTAACAAGCCGGCCAAAAATGGACTGTATTTCGACGGCGGCCTTTTTCAAAACCGAATCCAAAACTGGATTGTTTGGGTGCCTTCAAGCCTTTTCTGGACGCCGCACAATGTGCACACCGTTGAAAGTCGTGGTCTCCAGTCGCGGCTGCATTCCCATTTCACGCTGGGTAAACTTGAATTTGTTACCTCACATGGCTTGCAATGGGTGAACGCCAGTCCGGTGAAAACTAGCAATCCCGACGTGTTTCAAACCGGTCGTCAATTGTTATATATGCCCCGACACACCCAAATGCATACGTTGGGTCTCCACTACAGAAAGTGGGTGTTTGAATGGTTGGTGCAGTACACCGGGTTGCGATACACGAGCACCGACAATTCATCTAGCCTTCCCGGTTTTTGGCTTGTGAATTTTCAGGTCGACTACAGTTTTTCAAAAAAGTGGGGGAATGTCCACTGCTTTGGAAGGGTCAACAATCTTTTGGGTGCAGAGTATCAGGTGCTTTCCTGGAGGCCAATGCCTCTTCAGAATGCACAGTTGGGAATCCGCATACAATTCAAGCCATCTGAATCTAAAATCAACAAACAATCATGAAAAAGACCTTTACTATTATTGCATTTACACTGCTTAGTCTTGCTGGCCTGCGTGCACAAATTGGTTTTGAAGAGTTTCCATTGGCTCCGGAAAGCGAATGGAACGGAAGCGATTTGACATCGAATAACATCACTGTTGACCCCCTTATTTTTCCCACAAATTGGGATACTGCATTTGGGGGATATTGGTCTGGAGGATTCGCGCTAAGCAACCATACAGATACAGTTACAAGTGGTTTTACCAATATGTATTCCGCCAAAGCCGGATCGGGTTTCGATGGGTCTTCGAACTATTTGGTAGCTTACGGAGAAACGTATTTTAAGTCTTATTCAGGTTGGCCGTTCGACTTGTCAAGTTTTTACATCACCAATACAACTTATGCCTACAACAGCATGCGCGATGGTGACCAGTTTGCAAAGAAGTTTGGAGGCCCGGATGGTACCGATCCTGATTTTTTCAGTGTGACATTTCACTGCTTTTGGAACGATGTTCTACAAGATTCGCTCATTGTTTACTTAGCCGATTTTCGCTCAAGCGATCCTGCCGAAGATTATATAATTCGTGACTGGACTTTGGTGGACTTTACAAATCCAGGAGCTTCCTTTGCCGATAGTGTTCATATTACTTTTGCTTCTTCAGATACGGGCATGTTCGGCATCAATACACCCCTGTATTTTGCCCTTGATTTAATTACAGCGATTACCTATATCAATGCAACGGATTATGCAGAGGATAATGATGTTGTATTTTATCCAAATCCTGCAAACGACTATGTTCAATTGGCAACCAAAGCATCTATCAATTCGGCTGAGTTACTTAGCCTCGACGGCAAGGTCATCCGCCGTGCGGACAAGCAAAACACATTAGAAACCAGCGATTTAGCCAATGGGTTGTATTGGATTAGAACGGTATTGAATAATGGCAGCATCCGAACCAACAAAGTGGTGATTCAACATTGAAAGCCGTATCAATTTTTACTTTTCTGAGCGTTCTTTTGGCCGGGCCCACCTGGTCGCAATTTGCGCCTGCACTGGGCTTGCCGGGGCATATTGCGATGTACAAAGACAGCTCGGCCTTTGTAGCCTGGGCTTCAGGTATTGTGTTGGAACGCGGCCCTATGCAAGTTGGGGTCGATTCGCTGGGTGATGCCTGGGTGGGCAATGAGCCGGAAGGCCTTGGGAAAGCCGGAAGCAATGGGGTTATCTGCCTTGGCGATGGCGGGAAGGCTACGGCCACCTTTGATTTGCCAATAGCCAATGGGCCGAGCTTCGATTTTGCCGTATTCGAAAACAGCTTTGATGGTCAGTTTCTGGAATTGGCCTTCGTGGAGGTGAGTTCGGACGGCTTGAATTTCGTGCGTTTCCCTTGTTTTTCGAACAGCGATACGCTACCGGGAACCGGAACATTCGGCTACACGCAGCCGGAGAAAATTCACAATCTGGCCGGGAAATACCCTGTTTTTTATGGAACACCCTTCGATTTACAGGAGCTTTCTGGCACACCCGGGCTCGACATCAACCGGATTACCCATGTTCGGGTGGTAGATGTAATTGGCACGATGAATCCCGTTTGGGCCAGCAGAGATGTAACTGGAAGAAAGGTGGCCGACCCATGGCCAACTCCTTTTCCTTCAGGAGGCTTTGATTTAGATGCGATTGGTGTGATTCATCAAATGCCCGCGGGCTTTGTTTGGCACGAGGAGCAATCAAATTATGTGGTTTTTCCGCAACCGGCTGAGGATCATTTGTATATACGAAGTTTAGCGCCTGATGACAGGCCCTTGAGCTACAGTCTTATCGATCTTTCCGGACGAATTTTGCAAACGACCGAACTCCCCGGCGATGGTCGTGTTATATTGCCTCAGATAACATCAGGGCTATATATGCTTCAGGTTCGGGGTAGTTCCGGGTATTTCAACAGGCCAATTGTAATTAGTAGATGAGGTGGTTTTGCGGGCTTTTATTGCTTTTTGCGCTTTCCTGTAAGAAAGACAAACCTACGCAGCCGGAAACGGAGGTGTTGAAGGGGCAGAGTGTTTTTGTGCTTAACGAAGGCAACTTCATGTGGGGCAATGCTTCTCTTTCGCACATTAACCTCAGCACTTCGCAAATTCGTGAAGATGTATTCAGTGCGCACAATCAGCGTCCGGTGGGCGATGTGCTTAATTCATCGCTGAGTGTAAACGGTCAGCTTTGGTTGATTGTGAACAACTCTCAAAAAATTGAACGGCTTAACGAAACTACCTTACAGGCACTTGAGCCCATTTCGGGTTTGCATTCGCCACGCTTTGCCGCCCATGTAGCAGCCGGCAAGGTTTACGTTACCGATTTGTATGCCAACAAGATTCACATTATCAATGAAACTTCAGCTACTCTTACCGGGCATATTCCGGTAAGTGGCTGGACGGAAGGGATTGTGGTTTCGCAAGGTTGGGTTTGGGTGTGCAATACCGGAGCTGATGTGGTGTATAAAATCGATCCGTCGGAAGATCGCATTGTCGACTCGATTGAGGTAGGCGACAATCCAAGGAATATTGTGGCCGACGCTTCCGGCAAAATTTGGGTGTTGTGCGAAGGCAATATTCCTCCACAAGAAAGTGCCGGAAGCCTGTGGAAGATTGACCCGACAAATCTCGACAGTGTGCTTTCGTTTGCCCATGCTCAAATAAGCGATCACCCTTCGCGGCTTTGTATTTCACCACAGGGCGATTTTCTGTATTGGATTAAAGATGGGGTTTTCAGGATGGCCATTCAGCAAACAGCGTTGCCAACCGGACCGTTTATTCCAGCCGACGGTCGCCTGTTTTATGGCTTGGGAATTAGTCCGATTCATGATATTTTTGTAAGCGACGCTAAAGATTACGTACAAAAAGGTAAAGTATACCGTTATTCGGCTGATGGATTATCTAAAGGAAGTTGGGATGCAGGAATCATTCCCGGCGGATTTCATTTCTACTGATTCAGCAAAACCCTTTGTGGCTCGTCCATGGAGCCCCCTCTACATTGGTGTTATTGCTTATTTCTGTTTGTTGCTTCCAGGCGTGCTGCTTATGAGCCTCAATTACAGGCGAATGCAGTTTTTAACCAAGGCGCGGTATGCTTTGCTTATTGGTGTGCCGCTTTCGCTGGTTTATCTGGGTTTGTTGGTGTATTTACCAGAGTCGGCCGATTGGGGGCTTAAGGCTGCGCAGATGGCTTTGGCGTTTTGTGTCGCAGCTATACCTTACAACGATTATCGCCACTACCATACAAAGCACCCTGGCTTGGTCAATGCCTCGCTGATAAAGCCTGCTGTATTTAGCTTGATATTCCCATTAACAATTTTAGGAGGTGATTATTTGTACAGTCGGCACCGGGAGCACGAAAAGCAGCAAATGCTCAGTACAGCACTTGAAGCCTACCGCAATGCACGTTACCGCGAGGCGCTAAACACCTTAAAGGCCATCCGTCGGGAGTTTCCGGCTGAGCGTCTTGGCTACATTAATTCTGCCATTGCTTACGAAGCGGTAGGACAGAAAGACTCCGCCAGAATACTTGTTGTGGATTGGTTAAAACAGGCTCCGAACGATGAAGATGCGCGCGCCTTACTTCGTCAGTTTAATTCAGGAAGCTGATATTCACGCATGAACTGAACAGTGGCCTTGATTTCGGGATGCATGTAACGGTCGTTCGATTGGTAGGGATTGGCTTTCCGATAGGCCTGCAGCAGATTCTCCAGGTATGGTGATGACTGCATTGGTCGCCGGAATTCAATGGCTTGAGCCGCCGATAAAAGTTCGATGCCCAGTATTTGCTCAAGGTTACTCATCACCGTCCAGGCCTTGGTGGCGGCATTGGCACCCATGCTTACATGGTCTTCTTGTCCGGCCGACGAATCAATGGTATCGGCCGAAGCCGGGGTGCACAATTGCTTATTTCGGCTTACCAAAGAAGCCGCACTGTATTGAGCAATCATTAACCCAGAGTGTAAGCCGGCATCTCCGGCTAAAAATGGAGGCAATCCACGTTTCCCCGAAACGAGTTGGTAGGTTCGCCGTTCCGAAAAGCTTCCGGCTTCATGCAGGGCTAAACACAAGTAGTCGAGCGCCATGGCCAGGGTTTGCCCATGGAAATTGCCGCCGGAGAGAATAAGGTCATCCTCCGGAAAAATATTCGGATTATCGGTAACGGCATTTAATTCAGTTTCGAAAACGCCTTGTACATGTTTGATGACATCAAGCGTAGCGCCCAGAACCTGCGGAATACAACGGAAAGAGTAGGGGTCTTGCACATGGGCTTTTGGCTGCATCGACATTGGCGAGCCGTTCAACAGCGCGCGCATGGCTTTGGCAATCTCGATTTGCCCCTGGTGAGGACGAATGGCCTGAAGCTTTTCGTGGAAAGGCTCTGTTCTACCGTCGTAGGCATCAACACTAAGGGCCGCAATTGTAGTTGCCCAGCGCATGAGCCTTTGCCCTTCCTTTACCAATTCGACTCCGTATGCCGACATAAACTGAGTGCCGTTCAAGAGGGCCAAACCCTCTTTGGAGGCCAGCTCCAGCGACTCCCAGCCCAGCACTTCGTGCACCTGTGCAGCCGAAGTTTTAACCCCATTCACATACACTTCGCCCAAGCCAATGAGTGGAAGCGATAGATGAGCCAGCGGCGCCAGATCGCCAGAGGCGCCCAGCGATCCGTACTCGTACACCACCGGGAAAATACCCTCATTGTACATTTGCACCAAGCGCTCAACCGTTTCGAGGCGTACACCTGAATGCCCTTTGGCCAGTGCTAGAATTTTGAGGAGCAGCATGGTTTTCACCACCCTTACGGGGATGGCATCACCGATTCCGCAGGCATGCGAAACCACCAGATTGTGCTGAAGTTCAGTGAGTTTTGAGGCTTCTATTTTTACGTCGCACAAAGCACCAAATCCGGTATTGATGCCATAAACCGGAGCTTCACGCTGCTGAAGAGTTTCGTCGAGATACCTGCGGCAATGAGCAATGCGTTGGATGGCCTCCTCGGAGAGCACAATGGGCTGGTCAGATTGAGTGATTTTGGCAATTTCGCCAATGCTCAATGCGGCGTTGTTGATGGTAAAATGGTCCACTCAGTTGGTCGATTTTGGGAAGACGAAAATGGGAAAAATGCACTTAGCTTTCTTCCTCAAAATAGGATTCAATTTCATGGATAGCCTCCAACGGTACATTGACCTGTTTACCTGAGCTTAGCTTTTTCAGGTTTACTACGCCCGATTTTACCTCATCAGGCCCGTAAAGTGCCAGGTATGGAATCCCTTTCTTTTCGGCATATTCGAACTGTTTACGCAGCTTGGTTGGTTCCGGAAAAATTTCTGCAGCAATGCCCGCATTTCTGAGCTGTTGAAGCAGCACTAAGCCATCGTTTCTTTCCGAAATTTCTAGCGAGGCAATCAGAATGCGCGTGCCGGTTGTTTGGCTGGCTGGGAAAAGGTTTTGATCGAGCAGAATGTCGTAAATGCGGTCGGCGCCGAAAGAAATGCCAACGCCCGGAACGCCTTGAAGACCGAAAATACCGGTAAGGTCATCATAACGCCCACCGCCACCAATACTCCCAAAGGCGATATTGCGGGCCTTTACTTCGAGAATAGTTCCGGTGTAGTAATTCAGTCCGCGGGCGAGGCTAAGGTCGAGGTCAATTTTTGCATTCAACAGTTCCAATTTGCCCTCCGGGCCGAAGAACGAGAGTAGTTCGCGCAATTCGCGGATTCCGGCAAGCCCAATCGTGGAGCCTTGAAGCAACTGTTCGAGCTGTTGAAGCTTCCCGGTATTGCTGCCTGAGAGGCGGGTGATGGGCTCGATGGTTTTCAGGGCATTTTCGGGGATGCCTTTTTGCTGCATTTCCTCTACCACTTTTTCCCAGCCAATTTTGTCGAGTTTGTCGAGCGCTACGGTAAGCTCAGTTAACCGCTCCGGAACGCCAGCAACTTCGGCCATTCCACTGAGTATTTTGCGGTTGTTAACGAGGATGTTTACTGGTAAGCCAAGCTGATGGAAAACCCGATCATAGATTTGTATCAATTCGGCTTCATTGAGCAATGAGGCACTTCCCACCACGTCGGCATCGCATTGCCAGAATTCGCGGTAACGACCTTTTTGAGGACGGTCGGCGCGCCACACAGGCTGCATTTGGTAACGCTTAAACGGAAAAGCCAGCTTTTCGCGGTTCATCACCACAAAGCGCGCAAAGGGAACGGTGAGGTCGTAGCGAAGCGCCTTTTCGGAAATCATGGGCAGAATGGCCGAAGGGGCATCCAGCGAAGCATTCTTTTCCCGAACCTCTTGAAGGAAATCGCCTGAATTTAAAATCTTGAAAATCAACCTGTCGCCTTCGTCGCCGTATTTACCGGTGAGCGTGGTAAGGTTCTCCATGGCAGGTGTCTCCAGGGCTTGATAACCGAAAAGCTCAAACTGGTTGCGGATGGTTTCAAAGATGTATCGTCGGCGCGCCGTTTCGAGCGGACCAAAATCGCGAGTGCCTTTGGGTAAAGCGGGTTTCATAGCCCGCAAAGGTAGCAAAGGGAAGCGCAGCCATAGTCTGTTATTCTAAGCTGAATTTCTATTTTTGCAGAAACCATCACAAATCCATGAAGAAATTTTTATCCGTCCTGTGGGGCGTAATGTTGGCGTTAGCCATTCATGCTCAGCCCTCTACAGGAGGTTACCCATTAGGTCTGGGCGGGAAACTCAGCGGGAAGGCTCCAATCATCGAACTGCCACAAGTAAGTAATGCCGAATTGCTCGAGCAAGACCGTTTGAATGCGCTTTCCGGCGAAAAGTCGCTTCGCTTTGGGCTCGATTTCCCGGTAAACTACACACTCGAAAACAGCGGTCATTGGCAAACTGCAGCCAACGGCCGATTGGTGTGGAGGCTTGAGGTGCGCTCTGCCTCAGCCCGCAACCTCAATTTCGTGTTCGACCAGTTTCGGCTTCCCGCCGGAGCCCGCTTCTTCGTTTATGCAGCTGATGGTACACACATTCTAGGCGCCTTCACTGAGGCCAATAACAATCGTTTGCACAATTTCGCGACACTGCCTGTGAAGGGCAATCGCGTGGTGTTGGAGCTTTCCGTGCCCGAAGAATTGCGCTCTGAGCTCGTGTTTCGCTTAAGTTCGATAGTACATGGTTATCGCGATTTTTACAAGGAGTTGAAGGATTTCGAAGACTCCGGCGAATGCAACAACAACGTAGTATGTCCGGAAGGCGAGCCCTGGCAAGACCAAATACGCTCCTCGGTGATGCTGCTCTCCGGGAATTTTCGTTTTTGTTCCGGTGCGGCCATCAACAATACCAGCAACGATGGAACTCCGTATATCCTAACAGCCGACCACTGTGAGCCATCGCCCACAGATATTTTTATGTTCAACTACTTCAGTCCGGTGTGTACCCCCAACCAGGATGGCAATACCACCGATGTGATGCAGGGTTGTATTATTCGTGCCCGAAATCCGGCCTCCGATTTTGCTTTGGTTGAGCTGTTGGAGCCTTTTGAGCCTGCGTACAATGTGTTCCTCTCGGGCTGGTCGCGCCAAAATGATCCCCCCGATTCAACCACCGGCATCCACCACCCGCGCGGCGATGTGATGAAGATTAGCTTTAACATCGATGGAAACGGCGTGGAAAATTGGGGCGGCGCCGATTGCTGGCATGTATTCGATTGGGAAGACGGTACAACCGAACCCGGCTCCTCCGGTTCGCCTTTGTACAACGAGCAAAAGCAAATTATTGGGCAGTTGTATGGTGGTACTGCCAATTGCGACAATAACATCGACGATTATTACGGTCGTTTGGTGGCTTCTTGGGATGGCAACAGTGCCGATGAACGTTTACGCGACTGGCTCGACCCGGAAAACACCGACTTAGCCTCGCTGGACGGTGTTGAATCGGGCGTTCCTCAGTTTTCGGTCGATGCCCGCTTAAGTGCGATTGATGTTCCACTGGAAAGCTATTGCAGCCAATCGACCATTATTCCTGCCGTGAAGGTGCGCAATTCGGGCTCTGATACCTTGTTTAGCTTCACGCTGAGCTATGGGTTTGGCACCGATTTGCAAAACTTCGACTGGAATGGTGCTTTGGCAACCAATGCTCAAATTACGCTCACCTTACCTGAGTTGGCCTTGCCATTGGGGGCGAACCTGAGCTTCAGCGCCAACATTTTAAATCCGAACAATGCTGTTGATGCGGTTCCGGCTAACAATGTGCTACAGCGCAATGTCGACAGCCGCGAAGGGCGCATGTACCGGTTGAATCTAAACACAGACTTTTACCCGGAAGAGACCGGATTCAGCATTGAAAATGTAGAGAACGACAGCATTTTGTTCGAAACCGCAACCGGTGCCGTTCCCGAAGGGCAGAATGTGTATCGCTTCTGCATGCCTGATGGGTGCTACCGTTTTGTGATTACCGATGAAGCCGGCGATGGCATTTGTTGTGGCTTCTCAGGCAATGGCTCGTTCATGTTACAGAATAACCTCAATCAGCCTATTGGTTCTGGCGGTCAGTTTCAAGATTCCGATACGGTTTTATTCTGTGTAGGGAATGTTGGTATTGAGCAGCTCTGGAGCCAATCGGCAGCGATTCGTGTGTTTCCCAATCCGGCGGCAACCCAACTAAATCTTCAACTTCAGTCCGATTTACTGGGCCATGTATCGCGCTACACGGTTTTCGATATTACCGGCAAAGCCGTGATGACAGAACGCATTCAAGATGCATTGCAGTTGATTGATATAGCTCAGCTAAGTTCCGGCCTGTATCTCCTTCGCGTAGATAGCGATTTGGGTCCGAAAACGATACGCTTCGTGAAGCAGTAAAGGAAAGCCCCAATCATTCAAAGCAGAAGATTGGGGCTTTTTTGCATTACACCGTTTGAGTTCCGGGTAATTAGGTGTGCAGCAGTGGTTTCGGGTGTTGCATAAATGCGATGACTTGCCCTTTAGCAGGTGGCTGCGGTGTTTGCGCCAGCAATTGGAGCGGATACCCCGCAGCTCCGGTTGGGCGGGCCAAGTGCGCCGGTTGACGGAGCGAGGAGTATGAGCGGAAAGTGCGGTGCCTGAACGTGATGCTTAATGGGAACGCAAAGCCATAACAGGCAGGCGCCCCAAGCATCAGAACCTCAAAGGCTATTGAGAATTAATCAGGATTGAGGGTGTTGGGTGTGCGGAATTAGGCTTTGAACTTCTCCTTCAGGTGCTTCCCGGTAACCGACTTTTTATCCTTGGCCAGATCTTTCGGAGTGCCGGAAAAAACAATATTTCCGCCTTCTTCGCCACCGTCGGGGCCCAAATCAATCACCCAATCGGCGCATTTAATGACGTCCATATTGTGTTCAATAACCAACATGGAGTGTCCTTGCCGGATTAAAGCTTCGAAGGCGCCAAGCAATCTGCGGATGTCGTGAAAGTGAAGACCTGTAGTTGGTTCATCGAAGATGAATAAGGTATGTTCCTGGGCGTTTCCTTTGGTGAGGAAGGATGCCAGTTTAATGCGTTGCGCCTCGCCACCCGAAAGGGTCGAAGAGGCTTGCCCAAGATGCACATAGCCGAGGCCAACATCAGCCAGGGGCTGCAACTTGGCTACAATGCGCTTTTCAGTGGTGCCCGATTGCTCGGAGAAGAAGGTGATGGCCTCATCGACGGTTAGCTCCAGAATGTCGAAAATATTTTTGCCACGGTACTCCACTTCCAACACTTCTTCTTTGAAACGTTTTCCGCCGCAAACATCACATTGAAGCTTGATGTCGGCCATAAACTGCATTGAAATGTTCACGAAACCTTCGCCTTCGCATTCTTCGCACCGGCCGCCCTCCACATTGAAGGAGAACATGGAAGGTTTGTAATTGCGGGTTTTGGCCAAGGGCTGAACCGAATACAAGGCCCTGATTTCGTCGTAAGCCTTTACGTAGGTTACCGGGTTAGATCTCGACGATTTCCCAATCGGATTTTGGTCAATATACTCCACCGCCCCAAGCACCTTGTAGTCGCCCTCGAGCCGGTCGAATTGTCCGGTTTGCTCGCCGTATCCTTCAAATTGCTTTTTGAGCGCGGGATAAAGGATTTTATTCACCAATGTGCTTTTCCCCGAGCCGCTCACCCCGGTAACTACAGTAAGGACGTTCAGGGGGAATTCAACATCGATATTTTTTAGGTTGTTATGCCTTGCGCCGCTAATGCGGATGGCTGATTTCCAGCTCCTTACTTTTTTC
Source organism: Bacteroidota bacterium (assembly GCA_027483445.1). Classification (GTDB taxonomy): domain Bacteria; phylum Bacteroidota; class Bacteroidia; order M30B66; family M30B66; genus CAMCXT01. Next base: position 104,276 of record JAIXUS010000042.1, read on the forward strand.
GGGATTTCAATTTCCTTCTTTCCGGTTAGGTAGTCAGCTGTGAGTGATCCTCCGGCATCTACAAGGTGGGCATGTGTTCCGCTAAACACCACCTTTCCTCCATTTGAGCCGGCTTCCGGACCCATATCTATGAGCAGGTCGGCGGCCTTCATCATGTCTTCGTCGTGCTCCACAACAACCACTGTGTTGCCGAGGTCGCGCAGGTTTTTCAATACCGAAATCAGCCGCTCTGTGTCGCGCGAGTGGAGGCCAATGCTGGGCTCATCCAACACATATAAGGAGCCTTCGAGGCTGGAACCAATAGAGGTGGCAAGGTTGATTCGCTGACTTTCGCCTCCCGAAAGTGTCGATGAAAGCCGGTTGAGCGTAAGGTAGCCAAGGCCCACCTCGCAGAGGAAGCCCAGTCGGGCACGGATTTCCAATAAAATACGTCGCGCCACGTGGTTTTCATACTCGCTCAGTTCGAGCGCGTTGAAGAAATCACGGGCATTTTGAACCGGCATCAAGACCAGCTCAGAAATGTTCTTCCCGCCCACTTTTACATAACCGGCATCTTTGCGCAAACGGGTGCCCTTGCAGTCAGGGCAGGTGGTCTTCCCGCGGTAGCGCGATAACATTACCCGGTATTGTATTTTGTAGGTTTGCTCTTCAACATGACGAAAGAAGGCATTGATGCCCTCTGCGTACTTGGTGCCTTCCCACAACTGCGACTTCTGCTTTTCGTCGAGGTCGTAATAGGCGCGGTGGACAGGAAAGTCGACCTTCATGGCATACTTCACGAACTGGTCTTTCCATTCGCTCATTTTTTCACCTCGCCAGGGCGCTACGCAACCTTCATAAACCGACATGCTTTTGTCGGGTATCACCAAGTCTTCGTCGATACCGATTACTGTTCCAAAGCCTTCGCAGGTTTTACAAGCCCCGAAAGGATTGTTAAAGCTAAACAAGTGCACTGAAGGCTCTTCGAAAACCATTCCGTCGGCTTCGAAGCGATTAGAGAGCTTTCGGGTAAGGGTTTCGCCTTCGGCTTTGATGACTTCTACGATGCACTCATCTTTACCTTCGTAAAAGGCGGTTTGAATAGAGTCGGCCAGTCGGCTGTTGTTTTCTTCGCTTTCAGGGTCAACCGCCAGACGGTCGATGAGCAGCTCCAATGTTTTTCCTTTGAGGGCTCCACTGTTTTCCCACTCTTCAATTCGTTTTAGTGTGCCATCAATTCGCATTCTCGAAAAACCCAGCTGGCGAAGCAGTGAGAGATTAGCGGCTTTGCCGTCGAAGCGTGCCATGTCGAGCGGTGCAAACAAACTTACCCGGTCGCCCGGCGCAAAGCTGTTTACATAATCAACCACATCGCTCGGCGTGGAGCGTTTTACTTCCTGACCGCTAATGGGGGAAATGGTCTTTCCGATTCGGGCAAAGAGTAGTTTCAGGTAATCGTAGATTTCTGTTGATGTACCTACGGTTGAACGGGTATTCGTTGAATTGACTTTCTGTTCGATGGCCACGGCAGGCGAGATTCCGGTGATTGAATCGACCTCCGGCTTGTTAATTCTTCCCAAAAACTGTCGTGCGTAAGCACTAAGCGATTCTACGTAACGCCGTTGTCCCTCAGCATATAAGGTGTCGAATGCCAGCGATGACTTTCCGGAGCCCGATAGCCCTGTGATGACCACCAGTTTATTGCGTGGAATCTGAACATCGACGTTTTTTAGGTTGTGAACCCGTGCTCCGCGTATATCGATGATATCGGTAGCTCGGCTAGGTTCCTTGATTTTTGGGGCCATGTGTAAGAATCTTGCAAAATTAGCAAATACCTGTTGCTTTTTTCAGAAATACTACTTTACTTTGCTTGTATCATCAGAACAAGTATCCTTTGGTGAGGTTCTTGGTTCGGTGTTTTTTTAAACAGAACTGCCTATAGCACACACTTCTACTCTTTAAAACAAAAACCACAGTTTTAAAAGGAGGAAGTATGTCTGCTACACAACTCACGGATCAGGTTCTGGTTCACAATTACCTTAATGGAGATGAGAGTGCGCTCTCAGTACTGATTCAACGGCATCAGCAAAAGGTGTTTTCATACATCAGAATGCTGGTCAAAGACAGTCAGCTTGCCGAAGACATCTTTCAGGATGTGTTTGTGAAGGTGATTCACACGTTAAAATCCGGCAATTACAACGAAGAGGGAAAGTTTCTGCCCTGGATTATGCGCATTGCACACAACCTGAGCATTGACCATTTCAGACGTGCCAAGAGAATGCCTTTGGTGCAAAATTCCAGGGCCGACGGCGAAGAGTTTGACGTATTTCGCACACTGCGCATCATGGACGATAACGTGGAGGACAAAATGGTGAAGACCCAAATTTTGAAGGATGTAAAGCGTCTTATTCAGGAGTTGCCTCCGGAGCAACAGGAAGTACTGATACTTCGTCATTACGCCGATCTGAGTTTTCAGGAAATTGCCGAAATGACCAATGTGAGCATCAATACCGCTTTGGGTCGAATGCGTTACGCGCTAATCAATTTGAGAAAAATCATCAAGAACAAAGAAATCATACTCAGCGTTTGAGTTTTTCCAATCGCGCTGAATATTCAAAGCCCTGCTCCGGTGGGGCTTTTGATTTTTCCAAGACCAGCAATCGGGTCGTTTTTCTTCGTACAATTTCTTTTTAGGTTTGTGCTCCAAAATTTAAACTGTGAGCCAGCTTATTGAATGTGTTCCCAACTTCTCAGAAGGGGTGAACATGCAGGTAATCGACCAAATAACCCGCGAAATCGAATCGGTAGAAGGCGTTCGACTCCTCAATGTTGATCCGGGTAAAGCCACGAACCGAACAGTAGTCACTTTTGTTGGGGCCCCGGAGCCTGTTATTGAGGCGGCCTACAGAGCCATCCGCAAAGCGGCCGAGCTTATCGATATGCGCAAGCACAAAGGCGAACACCCACGCATGGGAGCCACCGATGTTTGCCCATTAATACCGATTTCAGGAACCAGCATGGAAGAAACGGCCGAATATGCCCGCAAACTGGCCAAAAGAGTGGGCAAGGAGCTCCAAATTCCAGTATACCTTTACGAAGCTGCCGCGGTAATTCCGGGACGAACAAATCTCAGTGAAATTCGCGCCGGAGAGTATGAAGGATTCTTCAAGAAAATCCAGGAGCCCGAATGGAAACCCGATTTTGGTCCGGCTGTTATGCACGAAAAAGCCGGGGCAACCGTAATTGGAGCCCGCGATTTTCTCATCGCTTACAATGTAAACCTCAATACTACCTCGGTTCGAAGGGCCAATTCTATTGCATTTGATGTTCGCGAAAGAGGCCGCGTAAAGCGGGATGGCGATCCGGTTACCGGCAAAATTGTGAAAGATGAACAGGGAAATCCGGTGCACATTCCGGGTTCTCTCAAAGCCGTTAAAGCCATAGGATGGTTCATCGAAGAATATGGAGTGGCTCAGATTTCCATGAACCTCACCAATATTCGGGTTACGCCTGTGCATATTGCATTTGATGAAGTTTGCAAGAAAGCTGATGCCCGCGGAATCAGGGTTACTGGTTCAGAATTGGTTGGACTTATTCCGCTTCAGTGTATGCTCGATGCAGGCCGGTATTTCTTGGAGAAACAGCAGCGTTCTACCGGTGTTTCGGAGGCTGAGCTGATAAAAATCGCGGTGAAGTCGATGGGACTCGATGAACTTGGTCCATTTGAACCGGAAAAACGCATTATCGAATATCTGCTCAAAGAGGCCTCACAGGAGAAGCTGGTGAGCATGACTCTGAAAGGATTCATGGAAGAAACCCACTCGGAGTCTCCTGCGCCCGGTGGTGGTTCGATTTCGGCATATGTAGGTGCTTTAGGCGTTGCCCTCGGAGGCATGGTTGCCAACCTGAGCGCCCACAAAAGAGGTTGGGACGCCCGATGGAAAGAGTTTTCGGCAGTGGCCGAAAGGGCTGTAATCCTCGAAAAAGAGTTGCTCAGATTGGTCGATGAAGATACACGAGCCTTCAATCGAATCATGGAAGCTTTTGGATTGGCCAACGGTTCGCCCGAAGAGAAAGCCATACGCAAAAAGGCCATTCAGGAGGCAACCCGCAAAGCCATCGAAACCCCTCTTCAGGTTATGCGCCTTTCGCTCGAAAGCATGGAGATTGTCGCGCAAATGGCTGAATTCGGAAACCCTAATTCGGTGTCTGACGCCGGTGTTGGAGCCTTGTGTGCCCGCACCGCTGTGTTGGGAGCCGGACTAAACGTGAAAATCAATTGTGCAGGGTACGAAGATTCGACCTTTGTTGAGCAAACACTTTCGGAGGTTCAGCAGCTCATTAGCAGTGCTAACCAACGAGAGGCTGAGGTGCTGGCCATTGTTGAACGGGTGATGGCTTCCTGAAAGCCTTACTCAATCACGCTAACCCTTCCAATAAGCTCATGCTGTTTGTGTAGTGCGTTGGTAACGTAAGCTTTCCACACATACACGTCCGACTGCACGTCGCGGCCTTTGTAGGTGCCGTCCCAGCCTTCGTCCGGATTGGTACTGGTGTGAATCAGCTCACCCCAACGGTCATAAATTTCCAAACGGAACTCTGTGGCATAAGTCACTACGATTTTGAAGCGTTCGTTTTTGCCGTCCTGGTTCGGGGTAAAAACATTAGGGGCATAGATTGTTGGAAAAGGTGCCACTTTTAGAGGCTGACAAACGGTGTCGCTGCAACCAAAGCCACTGCTAACCCTCAAACAAACGGTGTAGTTGCCGGTGTCGGCATATATGTGCTGCGGGTTTTCCTCAAACGAAATGGCTCCATCGCCAAAAGCCCATCTGTATTGGGTTGCATCGCTACTTTCGTTGTAAAACTGAACCCGCGGCTCAACCACGTCGGGTTTGTCGGGTGTGTAACTGAAATCAGCGTACGGAATCGGGTAAACCGTTACCGTACCAGTGGCATCCAGCCGATTGGTGCAACCATACTGATTGCGAATTTCAACTTCAATCTCCGGATTCCCGCTTTGTGTAAAACAAATCTTCTGGTTGACCTGGTTGCCGATACCGGCATAGCCAAAGTTCCAGTTATAACTCACAATGCTATCGCCCGGTGGGAAAAGCACGCTGAAGTCGATGCACAATGGTGAACAGCCTTCCTGATTTGTTGCAGTAACTGTTCCTGTTGGTCTTTGGCGAAGGTGAACGAAAACACTATCGTTCGAGGCGCAACCGTTGGCATCATTTACCCTCGCTCTGTAATGCCGGCTCTCAATCGGTAAAACATGCAATGAGTCGCCACTGTGGCTGAAATCGGGCCAGGTGATATCCAAGTGACCGGTACCGCCATCGGCATTTGCCCACAGCCAAATACTATCGCCTTCGCACACTTGTTCTGGACCATTCGCCCACACCTGTAGTGGAGCAGGATTGCTCACTTCAACAGAATAAGACACCAAGCACTCGTTACTGTCGCGAACCGTTACAGTGTACATTCCGGCACTTAACGAATCGGCCTGAACACCCATATCGCCGTTCGACCAAGTGATTTCAAATGGAGGGTAACCGCTGATGACATTCGCCTGAGCGGCTCCATTGCTTCCGTTGTGACACAATACAGGCTGAACAACAAAAGCGTTGGCGCTCACATTCTCAAGTGCCGCTAAAGTACTTAGGGTATCAAGTAAACAGCCATTGCTATCGCGCACTGCAATGGTGTATGCTCCTGGAGCGAGTCCATTCCAACTGGTATTTGTGGCAAATGGTCCGTTGTTTAGGCTGTAACTTAACGGCCCGGTTCCTCCCTGCGTAGCAGAAACAGCCAGCTCGCCATTGTTCAAATCGCAGGTTGCAGCTTCAGTGCTCAGGCTCATTTGCGAGGGCCCCGGGAATTGCAGAATTACTTGCTGTGAATCAATTACGCAGCCATTGGCATCCCGAATGTTGATGTTGTAGTTGCCTTCTGGCAATTGCGTGAACTCGACCGGGAAACCGGCGATTGTGCTATCTCCTGTGTTGTTGAAATTCACCGTAAATGGCGCTACACCACCCGCTACCGATTGAAGCAATACTTGTCCATTGGCTTCGCTACATACCGCATCTACATGGTTCAATTGCATGAGCGTTGGTATTGATGGCATCACAAGCAACACATTGCGAGAAGTGCTGCATTGATGCGCATCGGTTATGGTGATTGTCCAGCTGCCATCGGGCAGGCCCGAAAACGTTCCGCTACTGTTGGATGGAAACCCGGGCAAACCAAAAAGATAAGGCTCAAGTCCTCCTTGTGCATTCATCACCGAAAGGGAACCATTACTCTGGTTACACACAGGATTAATCGAGTTTATCTCAAAGTGCAGAGAATCAGGTTGAGAAATTACAACTGTATGTTCATTGGTGCAACCCACCGAGTCGCTCACCTGCACAGTGTACTGTCCGGCACTGAGCGAATCGGCCAATGCCGTTGCTTGCCCGGAACTCCACAGAATGTTGAACGGGGCCGAGCCACTGGTAATGTTCAACTCGGCACTTGCATTGTTTCCCCCAAAACAAAGCACATCGGCCACCACTACTGCAGTACTTGTGAGGTTTGGCAGGGCATTGATGGTAATTGTTGTATCGTAATGGCATCCGTTTGCATCGCTAACCGTTACCGGGTAACTACCGGGTGTAAGGTTGGTGTATTGGGTGATGGCTGAAGGCGGTAGATTGTTGAATGAGAATAAAAATCCCGGACTGCCGCCCACCACCGAGTCAATGTTCATACTGGCATTGCTGTTTCCGCAGGTTGCCGGGGCTGTAATCAGGTTGAGTTGCGAAGGCCCTTCGATTCTGGGAATCATCAAACTTGTGTCTAATGTACAGCCACTTGCGTCGGTAACAAGTAGCGTGTAGATGCTATCGGTAAGCGACTCAAAGCTAAGGTTGGGATTAAAGGTTACAGGCGTGGCGCCGTTCAATGCAACCACAAACGGCGACATTCCACCCGTAACTTGAGCAAGCTCAATACTTGCGTTCGAGCTGTCGCAGGTTGCCGGGTTAAGTGAGAATTGAATTTCTGTGGGAAAGCTCAAGGCTTCCACTTGCAGCGTTTGTTGCGCAGTGCAGCCTAATGAATCGATAACGGTTAGTGTGTAGGTGCCAGATAGCAGGTTGCTGAACTGCTCCTGTGTTTGTGCAGCCAAGGCGTTTAGTGAGTACTGGTAAGCGGGTGTTCCTCCCGATACCGATATTACTTCCAGCACGCCATTGTTGAGGTTGCAGGTGCTGGGTGTGCTTAGCGCCAGAAAAAGGAGCGAATCGGGTTCAATTAACGTGAAGAATGTGTCGCGTAGGCAACCAAAACGATCCTTCACAGTGAGTTGATAGTCGCCCGCTGGTAGATTGTCGAGTTGTGGATCGTTGCTTCCATCTAACCATTGGTATGAAAAGGGCGAGTAACCCACAGGGTTCGGATTAATGCTACCATCGGTATTCCCGAAGCATGTTGGATGTTGCAGGGTGGATTGGAAAACCGGACCTGTTGACAGCGTAACCTGAGCGGTATCTGTACTTACATCGCCCAAAGCATCGGTAACAGTTAAGCTGTATATTGTGGTTGTTGATGGGCATACGGTCCTGGTGCTGTCTGTGCTTCCATCAGACCAGAGGTAAGTGTAGGGCGGTATACCATACGACATTTGGGGGATTAGCGGCAAGCACTGCCCCGCGCAAATGGTATCGCCGCTAATGGCAACCCTAAACTCACATGGAGGAACTACCACATTTTGTGAAACCTGAGCAGTACATCCTGCATTGCTGGTTACCTGAAGGGTTACCGGGTAGGTTCCTGGGCCTGGGCCGGGGAATTGCACATTCACTACGCTTTGGGAAGCGGTGGCTGGCGTTCCGTTTGGAATATTCCAGTTGGTTGATGCGATTGATCCTGAGCTTACTGTTGAGGTAGATTGCAATTGTACTGGAAGGTCGCAAGCCGGAGCCTGCCAGCTAAACGATACTTGTGGATTGGGTGCTACGGTGATCGGAATTTGAAACTGTGAGGTGCAACCGTTAAATGCGACCAGGTTGAGCGTGTAGGTTGTGCTTGTTGTTGGACTTACAGTTATGGTTTGACCGGCAATGTTGCCCGGATTCCAATTGTATGATTGATAACCTGTTGGTGCGGTGAGCGTTACGCTTTCTCCGGGGCAAATCGTATCGGCCAGCGCGGCTAAGGTTGAAGGGGCGCAAGCTGCATCAATATAGGCGTAACCGAAGTGTCCGCCCTGACTACAATCGCCTGCCGTGAACTCTACAGTTACCTGTTGCCCAAGGTAGTTGGAAAGGTCTACGTTAACAGAACTCCAAGGCTTGAAACGTACTCCTGAGCAACTTGCAGAGTTAAAGAATCCGGGCAGATTGGCGGCTGCCGATACGATGAATTCTGAACACGGAATGATATCTCCATTTTGGTCTCTCAATAAAGCTTTGAAGAAAGGCTGTTCCTGCGAGTTGTGTCCCGGATCTTCGAACACCACAGCATAGCGATAGGTGAAGCTTGAGTTTGTTGGGCTCACCATGAATGTTTGCAAAAGCTGTTCGGCCTCACCGCCTGTATTGTTGTTTCCAAGGCGAACCGAAAATGGTCCTCCGGCCGGGTCTACCCGAGGGAAGCCGCCGCATGGATCGTTGCCTCCATTCATAATGGTTTGCCTTCCGTTGGTGATAGCCAATGCAGTGGCATTGTAGGTTGGCGTTAACGCACCGGTCGGACCGGTAACTGCCAATCCTGTAGTTCCCATCCATCCTGAAAAATTGCCTGAACCGAAGCCCATATTGGTACAAGAAGGCTGAACCGTAATCGAGCTTAATGAAACATTGATGTCGAATTGAAAGCACGAGGCATAAAAATTCGACATGGTAAAGGCATCTACAACAATGTAGTAGGTTGTTCCTGCCGAAACAGGCTGGAGCAGGGTTGCGGAGCCTAGCCAAGTACTTCCTTGCCCCCAGGCTACGCAGGCTCCGGGTGTTCCCGGGCAGCCATCAAACAAACCAATGGTCGGAAAAACCCAACCTGAAGCTTGAAAGTCGTTTAATGTAATGCTCAGATAACCATTCACGTTTGGCGTAAAGGCGTAAATCCAGTCGGCTCCTCCAAAGTTGTTACCGAAAGAATTGGGCACACAGGCGTTGTTTCCGTTGTAATCGTTGCCATCGCCACATGTGGATTGATTGAGCGCGCTGAATGGCAAGCTTATTTGAGCCGCTGCGGCGCCAGAACAGGTGTTGCTGCCTTGTGCCCATAGCGATTTCGCTGATAGTGTGAGAGCTATCAACGAGACGTGCAACAAGTACAAAAGAATCTTACTTCTTAACATTCCTGTGTTTTGATGCTCCTCTGCAGCAGAGAAGTACACAAGAAGTTACGCGTTGACTGAAGCCTCAGTTACCGGTTCGCATGGTGGGTGTAAGCTTGGTAAACAGATTTTTATTGTGGGATGACTTGGAGTGGTCTGTTTTGTGCTTAGTGTTTGAATGTTAGCTCTTTATGAAATTCGAGAAGTTATTCAGGGGGCTGTTAGTTTTTAAGTGAATCTGTTTACGGTTTGTTGTATGTATTTGTTTATAAGCTAATTATATATAATTGCCCAGGCTTGTCGTTCTTCGATAAACTGCACTTTTAGTTGAGTTCTAAAAGTTAAACGTAAGGTTAGTCCGCTGGCTTTAGATTAAGCCGCACGGAAGAGCCCGTATTTTAGGATACAATAGATAGCCCTGAATCCGTCTTTCCAGCCGATTTTCTTACCTTCTTCGTAGGTTCGCCCATAATAGGAGATACCCACCTCGTAAATTCTCACACCTTTTATGCGTGCTACCTTTTGTGTTACTTCGGGTTCGAAGCCGAAGCGTTGCTCTTTGAGTGGGATTGATTTGATTAAATCGGCACGGAATAGCTTGTAGCACGTTTCCATGTCGGTAAGGTTGAGGTTTGAGAAAACGTTGCTAAGAAATGTGAGAAACTTATTTCCGATAGTATGCCAAAAAAACAAGATTCGATGTGGGTTTCCGCCCATGAATCGTGAGCCATACACAACATCGGCCTGGCCACTGAGTACGGGGCGAAGTAGTAATTCGTACTCTTCAGGGTCATATTCGAGGTCGGCGTCCTGGATAATAATTAAATCGCCTTGTGCCCCATTTATTCCGGTATGCAAGGCTGCCCCTTTACCTTTATTCACTGCATGTTTAAGGTAGTTAATGGGCAATTCGGGGTTTTCGGCCTTGTATTTTAAAATGGCTTCCTCAGTACCATCTTTGGAGCAATCGTTAACAATAATCACCTCTTTTCGGAGCCCCATAGGTAGCGTAACTGCTTTCACCTTATTTAAAATGAGGTGAATTGTTTTGGCTTCATTGTAAGCCGGTATAACTATGGAGAGGGTCTGAAAAGACATTGTGCGTTATTGCGGCGCGAAGGTAATACTTCATTGTGTAAAACTCCCAAAAACAGCAGAAGCCCCGAAATTCGGAGCTTCTGAGTTAACAACAACCTGCATTTTTATCCCAATAGCTGCTTTACAAGGTTTGCAATCAGCTTTCCATCGGCTTTTCCAGCCAGCCGCTGATTGGCTAAGCCCATCACCTTCCCCATATCTTTAGGTGATGTGGCGCCAGCTTCAGCAATGATAGACTTCAACGCTTCAGCGACTTCTGCTTCCGACAGTTGGGCTGGAAGGTACGCTTCAATAATTGTGGCCTGGAAGATTTCAACCTCTGCCATATCCTCGCGTTTCTGCGAGCGGTAGATTTCGGCTGCTTCTTTCCTTTGCTTGACCATCTTTTGTAGCATCCTGATTTCGCTCTCCTCATCAAGACTTGCCCCCGCCTTTTCAGTCTTGGCCAACAATACAGCCGACTTTATGGCTCTCAGGGCTTCCAGCTTCTCTTTCTCACGAGCAAGCATGGCCGCCTTGATGTCATCATTAATCTTTTGCTCTAAGCTCATTCAGCGTGTGATTAGTCGTTTTGATCGTGAAGGTAGCCGTTCTCGCCTTTGCGAAATGCAAGGGCATTCGTTTGTGGATCCTTCCACATTTCCCAACGCGAGATTACATTTTCGTTCGATGGTGGAACATCATCCAACTTCAAGCCTTTTCTACGAAAGGCAGGTACTGTTTCCATGTCGGAGACCGGAATTGGACGAATTTTCTCCCTGATGTTTTTTAAATGGGTTACTCGTTCGTTTTGGCGACGAAGATTCTCTTCATTAGTGCTGGTTTGCTGAATGGGAACTTCGTTTGGGTCTTTGATTGTAACCGTAAAGTCGAGCAGCGATTTCGGATCTTGAATGATGTCTTTCTTCTCCTCTGTAGACTTTGGCGATTGCTCATTGTTGGGAGTGCTATCCAACAAATACGTTAGCACTTGTTTATTGGAGTTCGGCTCCACTGGTTTTGGGGCTTCATTCTGCTTTTCTACTGCAGTTTCCAGCGCCATCACAATTCGTTTTTCTTCTTTTCCGCCTTCAAAGCCAGTCGCAATAATTGTAACATTGATTTTTTCACCGAGATTCTCGTCGGTACCCATACCAAAAATCACATTGGCCTCATGGCCGGCTTCAGCTTGCACGTACTCTGTAATTTGATCCATCTCGTCGAACATCACCTCTCGTGTGCCTCCGGTAATGTTAATCAGCACATGCTTGGCGCCGGTTATGCGGTTGTCGTTTAGCAACGGCGAGGCCAAAGCCAACTCAACGGCACGGCGTGCGCGGCCATCACCTTCAGCAGCAGCCGAACCCATAATTGCAGCTCCACCGTTCTTCATTACTGTTTGCACATCGGCAAAGTCGACGTTAATGTATCCCGTAACAGTAATGATCTCAGCAATGCCTTTTGCTGCAATAGTTAATACATTGTCGGCCTCTGCAAATGCTTCAATTACGGAGCGTGCACCGCTACTTTCGCGGAGTTTATCGTTCGAAATTACCAGTATAGTATCTACCGATTTACGAAGTTCCTCAAGTCCGCTGTCGGCAAAACGTTTCCTGTGTGGGCCCTCAAAACGGAAAGGTACCGTAACAATGCCCACCGTGAGAATACCCATCTCGCGCGCAGCATCGGCAATAATTGGTGCAGCCCCCGTTCCTGTTCCTCCACCCATTCCGGCGGTAACAAATACCATCTTGGTATCTTTAGCCAACAGCGACTTGATTTCTTCGATGTTTTCAATTGCGGCATTGCGGCCTACCTCAGGATTCGCTCCAGCTCCACGACCTTCTGTAAGTGTGCTCCCTAGTTGAACTTTTGTAGGAACCGGACTCGTTTCCAAGGCTTGCTCATCGGTGTTACACACGATGAATTCTACACCCCTGATTCCTTGGCGAAACATGTGGTTTACAGCATTGCTTCCGCCGCCGCCAACTCCGATTACCTTGATAATCGAGCTCTGATTCTTAGGTAGGGTAAATGTCATGTTGATTTCTCTTTTCTCTGTCATGGCTGTTGTTGTTGAGAGGTTGTTGTATATGGGGATGTTAATTGTTCTTTTCGTTGTCGTCTTCAAAAAAGCCCTTCGTTTTCGCGAAAATTGCATCGAAGATGCTCCCTCGTTGGCTTGCAATAGGCTTTGCTGGGCTCACATGCTGACTGTTTTCAGCTTGCTTTTTGGCGAGTTGCAAATCAAGGTTTTCGAAACCCTTGATCACCAATCCAACAGATGTAGCATACATTGGCGAGGCCACTTCATCGGCGCCTTTCGCCAAATGCTCATTAGGATATCCGATTCGGGTGTCTAATCCGGTGATATACTCAATAAGCTGCGCAACGTGGCTGAGCTTTGCACCTCCGCCTGTAACCACAATGCCGCCAATGAGCTTTTTGGCATATCCCGAATTCTTAATTTCATAAAAAATGTGCTCCACGATGTCTTCCATCCGCGCCTGAATAATGTTGGCCAGATTTTTCAGACTAATCTCCTTAGGGTCTCTTCCGCGTAAACCCGGTATAGAAACAATCTCATTATCACGGCTTTCAGATGCCAGGGCCGAGCCAAAACGAATCTTGAGCATTTCTGCCTGGTCTTTAATGATTGAGCAACCCTCTTTGATATCCTCCGTAATGATATCGCCTCCAAGAGCAATAACTGCCGTATGGCGAATGATTCCTTCATGGAAAATCGCAATATCGGTTGTTCCTCCACCAATGTCTACCAGTGCAACACCGGCTTCTTTCTCCTCGGGGCTCAGTACGGCTTCGGCCGAAGCCAGCGGCTCGAGAATAAGGCTGGAGGTCTCCAGATTTGCCCGTGAAACACACTTGTAAATGTTCTTCGCCGCCGCAATTTGTCCGGTAATAATGTGGTAATTGGCCTCCATCCTTCGGCCGCACATACCCACCGGATCTTTAATTCCACGCTCATTATCAATGTTGTATTCTTGTGGAAGGGCATGAATAATCTCCTCACCGGGAAGCATAACCAGCTTGTACATTTCTTGAGTGAGGTTATCAATGTCTTTTTGGGTGATTTCTGTCTCGTAATCCTCCCGCGAAATCACGCCGTGGTGTTGGAGGCTTTTGATGTGCTGACCTGCAATTCCAACATGGACGTGGGAAATCACCACCTCGGCATTTTTTTCCGCTTCTTCAATGGCCGTTTTGATGCTTTGAACGGTTCTGTCGATATTGGCTACAACACCGCGTTTTACGCCCAGCGATGAAGCTTTCCCGTAACCGAGAATTTCGATTTTTCCGTGTTCGTTGCGTTTTCCGACCATCGCCACAATTTTGGTTGTGCCGATATCCAGTCCGACGATGATGTCTGATTCCATGTTAAATTGTTTTTTTGGTGCAAATAATTTGGTTGCGGAGGGTGAGGTTTATACTTTCATAGGCATCCAAACCAACCGTTGGAATAGCCTGAGTATAGAAGAGTTTCAGTTTCATCATTTTCATAGGCGCATCGTCCGACTTCCCAAGAAGTACCGTCTTTGGGCCCCATTTGGTAACCAATTCAATATCGCCATTCGGATCCACATACATCTGTTCAGTAAGTGCCTGTAAAAGCGCATCTCTGTTGATAAGTCTGATAAATGCGAATAAATCATCAGTTTCAGAAACCGCCAGAATAGAGTCTTGATCGGCAATTTCCGGTAAGCTTATATTTTGGTGGTGGAAACGGTCGGCAATAAACCCGGTAGCCACCGGAACCCGGGCAGTATATTCCTCCGAAACAGGCATAAATCCTCCCTGGTCATCAATATAGTAGCTGTCATTCAGCAAATCGATCACTCTCAAAACCGGCTTTCTTTGTTCAACTTGTAAATGAAGGGTTCCGTCTTGCGTTGTCCAGGCCTCAACCGATCGAACAGCTGGGTGTTCAAGGATAACTTCCTCCGCCCTTTTCAACTCCAATTCTCCGTAAGAAACTCCTTTAAATGGAACGTTCTTCTCTTCGAGCAGCTGTAGGATATCGTTTTCATGTATAAACCGAACCTCACCTTTGTTCATAATGTCAATTTCGGTTTTCCCTATGCTCGATTCGTGCCTGCGATAACTAACAAAGCCGAACATAGTTACAATTGTAACCACAGTCAGTATGCGTAAAATCAAACGAAAGACTCCTTTTCTGTTCATGGTTCAAGCAGGGTTAAGAGTTCTTTTTTCAGGGGTTCCACACAAGCATCAATATCGCCGGCACCGAGGGTTAGCAAAACTTCTGGTTTACTGGCTTTGATAAGGCTTGCAAGGGCCTCTTTTGTGCATAGCCTTGCTGCAGGATGACTCATTTTTTCAAGCAAAGCTGCCGAGCTCACACCGGGAATTGGTACCTCCCGAGCCGGATAGATGTCGAGTAAAAACAGCTCATCCAGTAACGACAGACTTTTTGCAAATCCTTCGTAAAAGTCTCGTGTACGGGAATAAAGATGAGGCTGAAACACCCCACTGATGCGCTTTTGAGGGTACAATGCTTTTACAGATTCAATGCACGCCTTTAATTCCTCCGGATGGTGAGCGTAGTCGTCAATGAAAATCAGTTCAGGCCTGCGAATAATGTATTCAAACCTTCGTTTAACGCCCTTAAAGGTTTGGCAAGCTTCGCGGATGGCTTCCTCCTTCACGCCGGCCAGCCAACAAATGCTTGCAGCTGCAATGGCATTCTCTAGATTGTGTAAGCCCGGTAGTCCCAAACTGAAGTTCTTCCACCGTTGGCCTTGCATTATTAGGCTAAAGTGATAGGTGTCGCCTTCCAGGCGGATGTCTTCAGCAAAAGCATCAGCCGGCGCATGCAGGTTGTACCGAAAAGCATTAGCTGTAACAGAGTCGGGCAGCGCGAGCCCCGTTTTCAAGACTCTCTTTGCAGGGTCAATTACGCGTGAAGCGAATTCGGTAAATGAGTTTATCAAAGCCGCAGAGTCCCCATAAATATCCAAATGGTCAGGATCAACAGAAGTAATGATGGCCGATTGTGGATGCAACTGTAAAAACGAACGGTCGTATTCATCTGCTTCTGCCACCAAGAAAGCCCCGGTGCTTCCTTCTAAGTAGTTTGTTTGATAGTTGGTAGAGATTCCACCTAGAAAAGCAACAGGTTCAAGACCTGCGGTTTGTAATATGTGTGCAACCAGCGTCGACGTCGTAGTTTTTCCGTGTGTCCCGGCAACCGCCAATGTAGGATGCATCGCGCTAATCAGTCCAAGCACAGCAGCTCGCTTATGCAGAGCTATACCTTTTCCCCGAAGAAACTGCAATTGCTTGTGTGTGGATGGAATTGCAGGGGTGTAAATAACCAACAGACTTTCACTTTGCGACTCCTTCAGCCAGCTTTCCGGAATGTGATCGGGATTGTCGTTGTAAGTTATATCAATACCCTCTGATTCCAGTTGTTCTGTAAGGGCAACTCGGCTTCTGTCGTACCCTCTCACCTGCGCTCCCCGGCGCAAGAAGTATCGAGCAAGAGCACTCATTCCGATGCCTCCAACACCCAGCAAATACACGTATTTTATTGCTTGCGGGTTCATGCGGCATCAACGAGTTTAAAAATTTCGTCAACAATGTGTTTTGTCGCATCAGGCTTGGCCAAACCAGCCATAACCAACGCCATGGAATTGCGGCGTTGTTCATCATTTCGTAGCTCTAACACGGCTGCACTCAGTTTCAACGACGCTTCTGAATCTGGAATTAACACCGCAGCTCCTTTATCGTTTAAAGCTCTTGCATTGCTGGTTTGATGGTCTTCTGCGGCAAAAGGAAAAGGCACCAGAATAGCCGGCTTGTGAACCAAGCACAACTCCGAAACGGCTAAAGCGCCTGCTCTAGAAACTACAAGATCGGCTACGGCATAAGCCTGATCCATGTGTTGAATGAATTCGTAAACTTTCACCGAATCGCCGTAGGGTTCAGCTTGCGTCCGGGCCTCGTCGGCGTTGCCTTTTCCGGTTTGCCAAAGTATTTGCATACCACCATCAACAAGCTGACTGAGCGATTCCCCAATGGCCTTGTTAATCGATCGGGCCCCCAAACTTCCACCAACTACCAAAAGCGTGAAGCACTGGTCCTTCAAACCAAAGGTCGAAAGTCCTCTCCTTTTCCCATCTACAGTTCCTGCAATTTCACTCCTTACAGGGTTACCGGTAAGTAAAATGCGCTGAGCCGGGAAGTATTTTTCCATACCCTCATACGCTACACAGATCTTAAGGGCACGTTTTGCCAGAATCTTGTTTGTTATTCCGGCGTGCGAGTTCTGCTCTTGAATCAAGGTGGGTATTCCCATCTGCGAAGCTGCATAAAGCACTGCCGATGAAGCATAACCACCAACACCAATAACCACTTGAGGTTTGTGGGTTTTAATGATGTTTCTTGCCTTGAGTAAAGCGCCAAACAAGCGAAATGGTAACAGCAAATTCGATAGACTAAGCGAACGGCGAATCCCTGCGATTTTAAGCCCTACGATTCGATACCCGGCAGCAGGAACTTTTTCCATTTCCATTTTCCCCAAGGCTCCCACAAACAGAATATCGGCTTCCGGCTCACGGCGCTTGATTTCGTTGGCAATCGCTATAGCCGGAAAAATGTGGCCTCCAGTGCCACCACCGCTGATGATAAAACGTTTAGGCTGCATTTGCGACCTCCTTTCCTTTAAGTTTATCATCTTTCACGCAATGGCGGCTGATGCTTAGTATGATGCCAATTGCGCAGCTTGTGGCTAAGGTCGATGTTCCGCCCATACTTACCAATGGAAGCGCCTGCCCGGTAACAGGAAAAAGGTTAACGGCCACGGCCATATTAATAAACGCCTGAAAAAGCAGAAGCAGCGTACAGCCAATGGCTAGAAAGGTAGCGAATAGCTGAGGGCTGTATTTTACCATCCTTACCACCCGATAGAAAAGTATTAGGTACATTAACACCACTATTGCACCTCCAATAATTCCTCCTTCTTCAATAATGATGGCGAAAATAAAGTCGGAGTAGGGGTGTGGAAGAATGTTTCGTTGCTCGCTTTGACCTGGCCCCATGCCAAATAGCCCTCCATTGGCTATGGCCACTTTGGCTTGTGTCGACTGGTAATTGAGGTCGCTCTTTTTATCTTTTTTGGGGCTTGCCCCATTCACTTCTTTTCGTCCTTTTTCAGCTGCATCAATGTTTAGGTAGTTTTCAACCCTTGATTTCCAAGTTTTGATACGGCCCGGCATATCAAAGTTTAGCATGATTACGATAAACAACACCAGCGAAGCGATGCCAATTCCCATCATGGCCATCAAATACTTGATGTTAACTCCCCCTATAAACAGCAAAATGAAACAGGTTCCGAACAACAATGCAGCCGTAGAGAAGTTGGCCGGAAGGATTAAGCCACAAATGATTAAGATGGGAATTACCAGCGGGAGAAATGCCGACTTGAAATCCTTGATGTTTTCCTGCTTTCTGGAAAGAAGGCGAGAGAGATACATCACCAATCCCAACTTCGCCAGATCTGAGGTTTGAAAGGAAAGGTTGATGAACGGAATCGTGAGCCAACGACTTGCGCTGTTCACCTCTGCAGTGGTAAGCGTTAAGGCCAGCAATGGAACCGAAATAATCATGAGTACTTGCCCAATTCTCGAGAATACGCCATAATAAACGAGATGAACGGAGTACATCAGAGCAAGCCCAAGCGTAACCAAAGCGACTTGCTTGATAAGGTAAAACTCGGTATTGCCCCCTTTCATTTTGTGGGCTAGTTGACCCGTCGACGAATACACCGCCAGCACGGAAACCAGGCTAAGGACGATAACCACCGCCCAGATTACGCGGTCGCCCTTGGCATGTATTGCTGGCAATTTCATGGTGAATTGTTCTTGGATGTGTGATTGGTGAGGGCCTACAGTTCTCTTACGGCTGCTTTAAATTGTCTTCCGCGGTCTTCGTAGTTTTCGAACAAGTCGAAAGATGCGCAGGCCGGCGAAAGCAGCACGGTGTCGCCTTTTTTACCCATAAGATAGGCCGCCTTTACAGCATCTTTGGCCGAAGCGGTATCTATAATCTGCTCTACGAGATGCCCAAATGCCGAGTGGATTTTACCATTGTCCTTACCCATACAAACAATAGCTTTTACCCGCGTTTTTACTAAGTCTTCGAGCATGCTGTAGTCGTTGCCTTTGTCAACTCCGCCTACAATCCATACCACTGGATTGCTCATTGATTCCAACGCATACCAGGTAGAGTTTACATTAGTCGCTTTAGAGTCGTTGATGAATTCAATGCCATGAACCTTGGCTACAAATTCGAGGCGATGCTCGATGTTTTCAAAGTCCATCAAAGATTCCCGAACGATATCCTTGCGAATTTCAAATACGCGGGCGGCAATTCCAGCGGCCATGGAATTGAATTGGTTGTGTTTACCCTGAAGGGCGAGGTCGAAAATGGACATAGAAAAGGGATCTGGTTTTAGGGTAAAATGAATCTGGTTATCGGAAACGAAGGCGCCTTGAGCCGGCGCTTCAATAGGTTTCAGTGAAAAGGGGTATAGCTTTATTGGAAGGGATTTGTGCCCTATGGCTTCAGCAATTATTGGGTCGTCGGCGCAATACACAAATGCATCATCCGGCCCCATGTTTTGGAGAATCCTGAACTTGGAAAACACGTAGTTGCCCAGCTGATAGTCGTACCGATCCAAATGGTCGGGTGTAATATTGAGAAGTACCGCAACATCAGCCTTGAATTCGAAGAGGCCATCGAGTTGGAAGCTCGACAACTCCAAAACGTAGTAGTCAAAGTTTTCGAGCGCAACCTGACGGGCAAAGCTCTTCCCAACATTACCGGCCAAGCCTACATTTAAGCCGGCTTTCTTTAAAATGTGATAGGTGAGAAGGGTCGTGGTTGTTTTCCCATTTGTTCCGGTAATCGCCACCTTCTTGGCCTTCGTGTATCGTGCTGCAAACTCTATTTCAGAGATTACCGGAATACCACGTTTATGAGCTTCAACTACAAGAGGTGCTTTATCGGGAATTCCTGGGCTTTTAATCATGAGCTCTGCTTCCAGGATTCGTTCTTCTGAGTGTGTATGTTCTTCAAAATCAATCCTGTGTCGCTCAAGCTCTTCTTTGTACTGAGTTGCAATTGCCCCTTTGTCTGAAACAAATACTTTCCAGCCCTTGCTGTTCGCAAGGATGGCCGCCCCGGTTCCACTTTCTCCGGCGCCCAAAATGCTGATGTATTTGTTGGTTTTCAAGAGTTTAACGAAGTTTTAAGGTAACAATGGTTAATACCGCAAGGGCAACACCTACAATCCAGAACCGACTTACAATTTTGGCTTCGTGCCAACCAAGCTTTTGATAGTGGTGGTGCAGTGGGGCCATTTTGAAAATGCGTCGGCCTTCTCCAAATCGTTTTTTGGTATATTTGAAATAGCTCACCTGAAGCATTACACTAAGGTTCTCAACCAAATAGATTCCGCAGAAAATTGGAATGAGTAATTCCTTGCGCAGCGCAATAGCTACAACGGCCACAATGCCTCCAATAGCTAAAGAGCCTGTGTCTCCCATGAAAATTTGAGCCGGAAAGGAGTTGTACCAGAGAAAACCGACACATGCGCCTACAAATGCGCTCATGTAAACCACAATTTCACCCGAATCGGGTATGTACATCACATTGAGATAGTCGGCAAAAAAGATGTTTCCTGAGATGTATGCGAAAACAGCCAATACAAACCCGATAATAGCAGTTGTTCCAGCCGCTAGGCCATCAAGGCCATCGGTCATATTGGCGCCATTCGAAACAGCGGTGATGATAAAAATCACAACTGGAATAAAAATCAACCAAGCATAATCCTGAAGGCCATCCCCAAAAACACTTAAGAGTTTAGCATAATTGAATTCGTGGTTCTTCACGAAAGGAATCGTGGTAATGGGGGCTTTCGCATCAACATACCGTGCCGAAGGACCTGGATTGTAGCTCAATTCTACATTTTGGTAGGTTGCCGTTGCTTCACTCTTTCCAATGATTTCGCGACGAATCGTAACATCAGGGTGGAAGTATAGCGCTGCGCCAACAATCAACCCAATCCCCACTTGTCCAACTATCTTAAATCTTCCGGCTAAACCTTCTTTGTTCTTTTTAAACACCTTAATGTAGTCGTCTAAGAAGCCAATCAAGCCTAACCAAACAGTTGCAATGAGCAGAATAACGACATATACGTTGTGCAGCTTTGCAAACAGCAGGGTCGGAATGATAATACAAGCCAGAATAATGAGGCCACCCATTGTAGGTGTTCCCTGCTTGCTTAATTGTCCGGCAAGACCAAGGTCGCGGATGATTTCGCCCACTTGCTTCAATTGGAGATAACGGATAATGCGTTTACCGAGCACCAGCGAAATCAACAGTGAGGTAATCAAGGCCATGGCCGCCCTGAAAGAGATATAATTGAATACACCTGCACCTGGAAAGTCGAAGGCTGAATCGAGGTAGCTGAAGAGGTAGTAGAGCATCAGGCCTTGGATTGATTAAACAATTGACGGAGTTCCTCCATGTCGTCAAAAGGGTGTTTCACCCCTTTGATTTCCTGGTAGTTTTCATGGCCCTTTCCGGCCACGAGAATGATATCGCCCGGCGAAGCCATCAAGCACGCAGTGCGAATAGCCTCTCTGCGGTCTGTTATGCTAATGACCTTTCGGGTATCTGCCGGATCTATGCCTTCCCGCATTTCTGCAATGATGTTTTCAGGCTCCTCGGAGCGAGGATTGTCTGAAGTGAGAATGACTTTATTACTCAAGGCTGCAGCAATACGGGCCATTTCAGGGCGTTTAGCCTTGTCGCGATCTCCTCCGCAACCTACTACTGTGATTACCTGTTCATTGCCTGTTCGGATGTCGGTAATCGTTTGAAGTACATTCCTTAAGGCATCTGGCGTGTGAGCATAGTCGACAATAGCCGTTAGGTTTTCTGATGACCTTACGTATTCGAATCGACCTTCAACCGCACCTAGATTGCTTAGTGCCGTTAACACTGATATAGAGTCCTCACCCAACAAGACTGCAGCGCCATATACTGCCAGTAAATTGTAGGCATTGAAGGTTCCAATCAGCCTTGTCCAGCATTCCTGATCATTAATGCGGAGCAACATGCCGCTGAGTTGCTTCTCTAAAATCCGTACAACAAAATCTGCGGCTTGCATCATGCCGTAGGTGTGTACTTTAGGACGAAGCTCAGCGCACATCTGCTCGCTATGCTCATCGTCCATGTTGATTAAAGCAAAGGCCTCTGAGCTTAGTGCAGTAAAAAAGCGATGCTTGGCTTCGAAGTAATTCTCGAAAGTGCCGTGATAGTCAAGGTGATCGTGAGTAATGTTGGTGAAGATTCCACCTGTGAAACGCATTCCTGCAATGCGATGCTGCGCAACAGCATGCGAACTCACTTCCATAAATACGTGTGTACAACCCGCTTTAACCATTTGGTCGAGCAGATTTTGCAGCTGTAAAGGGTCGGGTGTAGTATGGGTTGAGGGGATGGCCTGACCTGCCACCTTATTAACTACTGTCGAAATTAAACCGCAAGGATACCCCAGCGAACTAAACAAATCATAGAGCAACGTAGCGGTTGTGGTCTTGCCATTTGTACCGGTAACACCAACCACTTTCATCTTTTCTGAAGGGTTGTCGTAAAAATTAGACGCAATTACGGAAAGGGCTACAGCCGAATCCTTTACAACAACATAGGTTACTTTTTCTGCAATGGTTTCTGGAAGCTTCTCGCAAACAATGACCAGGCAGCCCGATTCAATTACGGTTGAGATGAAATCGTGGCCATCTGAGCGTGTTCCGCGAATGGCTACAAACAATCCATTCTTTTGCCCTTGACGAGAGTCGGCGGTTACCGACATAATGGCCAAATGCGTTGTTCCGAGAATTTCAATGGCCCCGGCCTTGTAGAGTAAGTCTTTGAGCAGTCTCATGTTAGGCCAGTTGAAGGATTATTGTTGCATACTTCGACAGCGAGCTGCCCGGACTAACAGATTGCCGTACCACACGACCTTTGCCGCTGGCTTTCACCCTGAGCCCTAAATTTTCAAGAAGGTATATGGCATCGCGAAGGCCCATGCCTTGAACGTTGGGAACAACAATTTGACCTGAACTTCCCTCTGAGATTCGCATGGGACGCCCCGACTGTGTCCAATCTGCTGGTGAAGAAGGCTTTCCAACTTTGATGGCCGTTGCTATGGTTTCGTAGTCTTCGCTATATCCATCGCCCTGTACCGTCTTAACCACTATACTGCGTTTGCGGATATACTCTTTTTGCATCTCCACATCACGGGCAAATACCTTTTCGGCAATTTCTTTGAACACCGGGCCTGCTACTACGTTGCCATAAATTCCAGCGCGGTTGGGATTATCAACCACCACAATACAGCTATACTGTGGGTTGTCGTAGGGGAAGAATCCGGCGAAAGAGGCCCTGTAGCTCGGTACATATTTGTCGGGCGATCGTGGATCTTTCTTCTTTCCCTTTGCTGTACCGGTTTTTCCAGCAATGTCGAAGTACGGATTTTTTAAATTCGTTGCCGTGCCGCGTTGCACAACACCCTTGAGCAAAGGCATTACAATCGCCAATGCTCTTTTCGAGCAAATGGCAGTATCGGCAACCGAAGGTGGGAACGACTTAACTAACGTACCCTTGTTTCTGATTTCCGAAACCAATTGTGGGCGTAAATACTTGCCTTGATTGGCAATGGCGTTGTAGAAAGCCAGAATTTGAAGCGGCGTGAGTGTTGATTCGTAGCCAATCGAAAGGCTCGGAAGGCTCGATCGCGACCATTTATCATGGTCGGGGTGATAGAAGTATCCGGATTTTTCCCCCGGAACCCTAACTCCAACCGTTTGACCGAAACGGTACTTTCTCAGTTTGGCGATGAATTTTCTCGGATCGCGCTGGTAGGCCTTCAGCACAGCTTTGATGATGCCTACATTAGACGATTCAACAAAGGCTTCAGCAAGAGGAATTTTGCCGTAACCACCGGGCTTAGAGTCGTGAATTACCTGCGACCCAAAACGAATGACTCCGCCTTGAGTATCAACAATGTCTGAAGTGTCGGCCAGTCCATCCTCAACCATGGCCAATACCGAAGCCAGTTTAAATGTGGAGCCGGGTGCCCAGGTTGCCGAAAAGGCATTATTGTAGCTTTCTTCGTACAGGCTGGAATCTTTAAGGCTTCGGGCAAGATTAGCCACAGCTTTGATGTACCCGGTCTTTACTTCCATCACAATCACACAGCCACGGTCGGCATCGTTAAGCTGCATTTGCTTCCTCAAAGCGCTTTCTGCAACGTCTTGAAGCTGAACATCCAATGTGGTAACAATGTCGTTGCCGGCAATCGGTTCAATTCCATCGGCCCCCTCAACCGGAACCCGCAACGACTGTGAAAGCCCTTGCATAAGCACAAGCCCGTCTTTGCCGCTGAGTTCATTGTTAAAACTCAACTCTAAACCGAAGCGTTGCCCAACGTCGTTTATACCACCGATGGTGTACAAGGCCAAATTGTCGAGGGTCGAGATGCGCTTTTCGGCCGTATCGATGATTAATCCTGTTTTACGCTTATCGTTTAGCAACGGAAGTTTCAGCAATTGCTGCATTTCCTCATAATCGAGGTTTCTCCGAATGGTTGGGTGATAACTGGGGTTTTTATAACCACGCTTTAAGTTGGCGCGCAGCTCAGCCACATCAGTATTGGGAAATAAGGCTTTTACGCCTTGTACAAGGCTATCGACCCTCGTTGGGTAGTTGTTGCGGATTTTGTCAAAGCTAAAATCCAGTCTAACAATGTATTGAACAATCGAAACAGAAAGCGGTGTTCCATCAGCGGCCAGAATACTCCCCCTTGGCGCCTTAATCTTTTCTAGTTTCGGATTAATGATTTTCTTCCGTTCATTCAGCCACTTTTCACGCTGAACCAATCCAATGGTAACTGCCTTACCCAAAACGGCCATCCCGAGCATTACTGCGCAGAAATAAATAACCCTCAATCGGGTTAATATTTGACCGGATGGACTCATTGAGCGTTGTCGAGAAAGGGCTTTAAATCGTTTTGAGTGTAGAAAACAGTTCCTCCTATGGGTTCTTTGGATTCGGCAATACCAGAATTTTGGAGTTTGATGGCCATTTTACTGGCCGTTGAGCTTGTCGACAGTTGCGATTCGAGGCTCATGTATTCACTTTTGAGGTTATTTATCTCCTTCTTTATAGCCGCTGTTTGGCGTATCCGTTTTTCTGCATTGTGAGTGTTGGCCACGTACAATACGGTAAGCATGAATGCGAATAGAAAGAAGGGTACCCGTTTGAGTGTTCTGTTCCCTGAAAGAAAACTACCATCCATCAGCGATTTGATGGCACGCAATACCAATGAAGGTTTTGCACCCATCGACTGCGTCTCGGCCTGTTGCTCCAAAGGAGTTTCTTTCTTCTTCAGTCGGTTCATATATCGGTTCGCTCTGCAATGCGCAATACTGCACTGCGTGATCGGTTATTTTCTAATTGTTCCGCTTCGGATGGCCGAATGGGTTTCCGGGTTATCGCCCTAAAGGGCAGATGGCTTCTACCAAAAAGGTCTTTTTCCGGCTCTCCTTCGAACTTCCCACTACGGATGAAATTCTTTACCAGTCTGTCTTCAAGGGAATGGTAGCTGATGATAACCAGTCTGCCGCCGGGGCGGAGTACATCAACGCTTTGTTCGAGCAGCGCTTTGAGGGCATCTATCTCCTCATTTACCGCAATCCGAAAGCTTTGAAAGACACGCGCCGCAAACTGATGCTCCTGACCTCTTTTCATAAAAGGGCGAATGAGTTCCATCAGTTTAAAGGTGGTGTCGGGCTTCCGGTCGGCACGGGCGTTTACAAGGTGACGGGCGAGTTTTCCGGCTTCTGGTAGTTCTCCATAATTTCGAAGCATCTCCTTGAGCTGTGCTTCCGACGATTCCATCAATAGTGCATAAGCTGTTCTGCCACCTGATGGGTTCATTCGCATGTCTAATGGAGCATCGAAACGGAGCGAAAAGCCCTTTTCCGCAGTGTCGAACTGATGCGACGAAACCCCAAGGTCGCCGAGTATGCCATCCACCTGTAGGTGGCCATACATGCGAAGGAAATTTTTTAAAAACCGAAAATTCCCACGAACAAGGGTAAAACGCTCATCATTCGGAACATTGGCCTGTGCATCGGGGTCTTGGTCAAATCCCAACAACTTTCCTTGCGGACCAAGATGCTTGAGGATTTCCCGGCTGTGACCGCCGCCTCCGAAAGTGACATCTACATACACCCCGTTTGGCTTCAGTTCCAGTCCTTGAATACAATCATGTAAAAGAACGGGAGTATGATAGGTCATGAGCCGGCCGATAAGGTTCCTGAACTGCCGTCGGAAAGGAACTTTTTGGCGAGCTCCGAACGCAAACTGCGGCTATGACTTCCCATTTCCTGATCGTAAACCTCGGGCGACCAAATCTTATAGGTGTTTAGACCGGGCATAAGGATGGCATCCGAAACCAATGAGGCTTTGCTTGACAACGAACGAGGAATGTTAATCCGGTTCGCTGTATCCAAATCCAAGGTTGAGGCATCACCCAAAACCATGTCGATAAACACCTCCACTTCCGGGTCGTGTTGATTCAAACTCCGGATTCGGTTCATGAACTGATTCCAGGCATCCATTGAGTATAACTCCAGGCAAGGTTTGTAGAGCCCAATGTTGACCACAAACTGCCGGCGCTGCGACTCCGGTAACTGCTTGAGCAGCCCCGAAGGCAACACGATGCGGCCTTTGGCATCAACCTTACACTCGAACTTACCGGTGAAGTTGTACATCCCTGAGATTACGATTTGGGAGGTAAAAATACTATTTCTATGACATCTCATGACACTTTGCCCCATAATGTTAATAAAAAGGCTGATTAAATCTTACAAAGGGCTATTTTGATTATATATTATGCTGATAATGAATGTTTTAATGAGTGGTGTCATAAAGTGGGGCAAGTTTTTGATTTTAATCCTCCTTCGACCCCAACGATTTACTCCCGGTTCGTCCTGTTTGCTAGAAAATGTTACTTTTGGCCATTCAGATTCGCATGAAACGCTATGGAGTATGAACTGAAACACGATGGGGAGTTCAAGTACCTCGAAGACGGGCAAGGTCCCGTATTACTGATTCTTCACGGCCTCTTTGGTGCTTTGAGCAACTTTAAGGATGTATTCGAAGAGTTCAAAAGCCGCTTCAGGGTTGTCATTCCGATGATGCCTATTTACGATTTGCCGGTTGATGAAACACATGTGAAAAGCTTGGCTGCCTTCATCTACAGGTTTACCGAGTATAAAAATCTGGACTCCATAAACCTGCTGGGCAATTCGCTTGGTGGGCACGTTGCCCTGGTTTATGCTTTGGAGCACCCTGAAAAGGTAAACTCAATGATTTTGACCGGAAGTTCAGGGCTTTACGAAAATGCAATGGGTGGCTCTTTCCCGCGTAGGGAGGACTACGAATTCATCAAAGCTAAAGTAGCATACACATTTTACGACCCCCAAACCGCAACCAAAGAGCTTGTAGATGAGGTGTTTGAGATTGTGAATAATAAAGATAAGCTCATCCGGATTTTGGCCCTCGCCAAATCGGCCATACGACATAATATGGCTGAAGAGCTGCATACCTTCCGCATGCCTGTTTGCCTTATTTGGGGCAAGAACGATAACATTACCCCTCCAGATGTGGCCGAAGAATTTCACCGCCTGCTCCGGCATTCAGAACTTTTCTGGATTGATCAGTGTGGACATGCGCCTATGATGGAACGCCCAAAAGAGTTTAATGCGATTCTGAGCCCTTGGCTTAAAACACTTTATGCAGAAAAAGTATGACCGTTGATGCTCAACTAATCCAGAATCTTGCGCACCTCTCACGGCTTGGGTTCGATGCCGAGAGTGAAGTTACTATGGTAAATGACCTTAACAGGATGCTTAGCTTCGTAGAGAAGTTGAATGAAGTTGATACAGAGGGGGTTGCGCCACTCATTTATATGGTAGATGAGGTAAATGTACTGCGCGATGATGTTGCAGTTCAGGAAATAAGCCATGCCGATGCGCTTAAAAATTCAGCACGCCACGATTCTGATTATTTCCGGGTTCCGCGCTTTGTGGAAAACGAGTGAAGAGAGAATGAATCTCAAAAAAAAAGCGGCCATAAGCCGCTTTTTTTGATTTCTACAGTGGGTTAGCAGAACTGTTCAAAGGCCATTTTCAGGTTTTCTGCAATCATTTGTGCAGAACGCCCTTCGATGTGATGCCGTTCAATAAAGTGAACCAATTTGCCATCCTTAAACAAAGCCATTGCAGGTGAAGAAGGTGGATATGGCGCAAAATAAGAGCGTGCTCTTGAAGTGGCTTCTGCATCATTTCCGGCAAATACGGTTGTTAAGCGACTTGGCTTTTTTGCACTATGCTCCAAAGCCATGCGAACTCCCGGACGAGCCGAACCGGCTGCACATCCGCATACCGAATTCACAACTACCAACACGGTGCCTTCTGGAGCATTTAATGCTGCGTCTACCGCATCTGCTGTGCGAAGCTCCTCAAAGCCGGCGTTAACCAACTCCTGACGCATCGGAGCAACAATCTGTTCTGGGTACATATATATGAGGTTTTGAACGAAACAAAAGTACAACAAAAGGGTTCGCGCCTACTTCTTTCGGTTTACTGTATAATGAACCAAATTAATAAACGACTGCCTGTAATCGCTCTCCGGAAACTCCGATAAAGCATCTAAAGCTTTGTCGCGGTATTCATACATTTTTTCCTCTGCATAACGGATCCCATCGCTTGCATTCACCCAAGCAATCACTTCATCTACCTTGGCAGGCTCTGTATTGTGATTTTTAATGATATTGATAATCTTTCGTTTTTCCGATTTTTCGGCTTGCGACAAGGCGTGAATCAACGGTAAGGTCATCTTTCGCTCTTTGATGTCGATGCCTGTTGGCTTTCCAATCGAAGAACCTCGCTCATAGTCGAACAAGTCATCCTTTATTTGAAAGGCGATACCAACCCATTCACCAATCTGACGCATACGCTCTGTTTTTTCGGCGTCGGAACCTGCCGAAGCCGCCCCTGAAGCGCAACACGAAGCAATTAGGGTTGCTGTTTTTTGCCTAATGATATCGAAGTAAATCTCTTCCTGAATGTCGAGTCGTCGCGCTTTCTCAATTTGAAGCAATTCTCCTTCGCTCATCTCCCTCACCGAATTGCTCACTAAGCGTAAAACGGTGAATTCGCTATGATCCACTGAAAGCAAAAGACCTCTTGAAAGGAGATAGTCGCCCACAAGTACTGCGATTTTATTCTTCCAAAGGGCGTTTACCGAAAAAAAACCACGACGTTCGTTGGAGTCATCCACCACATCATCATGCACCAACGTTGCAGTGTGAAGCAGTTCAATTAACGAAGCCGCTCGATATGTGCTTTCCGTAATGCCACCGCAAATACCGGCCGATAAAAACACAAACATGGGCCTAACCTGCTTACCCTTACGCTTTACAATGTAATATGTGATCTTGTCAAGCAGTGGCACACTCGACTTCATCGACTCTCTGAAACGCTGTTCAAAAGCGTCCATCTCTTTGGCAATAGGTTTTTTCAGATCGTCGATTCCCGGCATGGCGGCTCAAAAATAGGGCATTTCGATATCCAATAGGCATTGCGTACTTTCGTAGGCCGTGATTTCTCGTAGGACCATAGAACTTGTTAACGATACCGCCCGCATTGAAGAAGTGGTTGGTGATTTCGTTTCTCTCAAACGGAGAGGGAGCAGTTTGCTCGGTTTATGCCCTTTTCATAACGAAAAAACGCCCTCCTTTAACGTAACACCGGCCAAAGGAATCTTCAAGTGTTTCGGTTGTGGTAAAGCCGGAAATGCCGTACGCTTCATAATGGAGCATGAGAAATTAGCCTATCCTGAAGCCATTCGATACCTCGCCAAAAAGTACCAAATAGACGTTGAGGAAGAGCAACAAAGTGAAGAGGTTAAGCAAGAGTTAGCCGAGCGCGAGTCGATGCTGCTGCTCAACGAGTGGGTGGCCTGTTTCTTCGAAGAACAACTCTGGAATACCGAGCCGGGACAAGCCATTGGGTACAGCTACTTTAAAGAGCGGGGCTTTACAGATGATACTATTCGTAAGTTTCGTTTGGGCTTGCACCCTGATGGCTGGTCGGCTTTAACTGATGCTGCGGTTCAGCAAGGTTATCGCAAAGAGTATCTCGTAAAAACCGGACTTTCAATAGAACGAGAAAATGGAAGCCTAATCGACCGATTCCGCAACAGGGTTATGTTTCCCATTCAGAACTTGTCGGGCAGGGTAATCGGCTTTGGAGGCCGAATTCTCACCAACGACAAAAAGATTGCGAAATACCTAAACTCTCCCGAGTCGGAGGTTTACCATAAAAGTGCGGTGCTCTATGGCATTTTTCACGCTCGAAAAGCCATAGCCGAAAAAGATGAAGTGCTGCTGGTTGAGGGTTATACCGATGTTATTTCTTTACATCAGGCTGGGGTGGAAAATGTGGTTTCATCTTCGGGAACCTCTCTCACCGCCGATCAGGTTCGCATTATTCGTAGGTACACTCAAAATGTGACCATTCTTTACGATGGCGATCAGGCAGGCCTGAAGGCATCATTTCGAGGAATCGACATGATTCTCGAACAGGGCATGAATGTGAAAATCGTGCTCTTCCCCGACGGTGAAGACCCCGACTCATTTGCCCGGAAAAACTCGCCTTTGTATATTCAGGATTACATTCGATCCGAGGCACAAAACTTCATTACTTTCAAAACCTCGGTTCTTTCTGCCGAGGCTGGAAGCGACCCCATCCGAAGAGCCGGAATGATTCGGGAAATCATCAGCTCTCTGGCCTTGATTCCCGACCCTGTTATCAGAGCCCTCTATCTCAAGGAATGTTCCCGTGCAGTTGACATGGAGGAGCAAACCCTGCTCCTCGAATTGAATAAACAGCTGCGGTCGCTCCACGACAAGAAACCCTACCGCACCGAGCAGCCCCCTGATGCTCCGCCCGATGACCTGTTTGCCGGCGATGATGGTGAAACAAGTCTTCCATTTCGTGAGGTTCAAAATGATACTACAACGGCCCAGGAACGCGACATCATTAGATTGTTGGTACGATTTGCCAATAAAGAACTTGTTTTTCCCGAACTCGACGAGCAAGGCAATAAAGTAGAGCACCTCATGCGTGTAGGAGATTTCATTCTCTCTGAGCTAGAAGCCGATGAAGTGCGCCCGCTCGACCCTGTGTTTTTAAAATTCTATTTACTCTTTCTTGAGGCATCAAACGATGTGTATCTAACCGATGCACAGTTATTTAACCATGAAGATGAGGCCATCTCTTCTACAGCTATAGACCTGTGTACCGACGCACATGAGCTCAGCGAAATGTGGCATAAGCACCATCAAATTTACATCACCATGGAAGAAGACTTACTCAAAAAATCAGTGCATACCGCTGTTTATGCTTACAAATTGCGACACGTCCAGCATATGCTTAAAGAAGCAGGTGAGGCGCTCAAGCAAATGGGGCCTGGTGAAGAAGAAGAACAAATTCGCCTCCTTGAAAAGTGCATGGCTCTTCAGAAAGCGAAAATGGAAATTGCACGTCATCTTTCCTACATATTCATATAAAACAGTCATATCAAATACATCTTGTAATCAATCATTTTCCAAAGAAATTCTTAAGATTACTGTAGCGTGTGACTACGTAAGCCTGTTCTCTAATGACCGAGTATCCAGGTGGTTTTCGCCAGCATAACAAAAAGAGGCTTAGGGCTTAATGGGAAGGTCAGAAATGCGGCATATGCGACCCGACAAGGCGAAACTGCATAGTGAACATTGCGAGCCACGGGTAACAAAGCAGATGCTCTATTTATGGCTAGTAAAATATTGACCTTTAAAATTCAGTAATGCATGGATTTTAAAAAGCCTGCCGAAAAAAACTTACCCACGCTCCATTCAAATTGGGCTTAATGTGCCAAGGATGAAACTATGGAGTGTTTTTCAACAGGCCCAACTTACTCGCCTTACAACTTTATTACATTTGAATGTTTTTCAGCAAGGCCTCATTAAGCCTGTATACTTATGCCCTCTTCGACTCACTCAAGGCTTATCGATTCACAGTCAAGTCCAAAGCCTCAGTTTTTAACCATTCAAAAGGTGGTGAAACTGATGTCGCCTTTCCATAAAGCCGAGTTTTGCGAGTATTTGAAAGAAATTAAAGCGATAGTGCCCTTGCGCCTGGTAGAGGCCATCGACGAGAGCATGTTAAATGGGGTGAGTTCAGACGATTTATGTGAAACTGTATATGGAAAAAAAGATGCCCAAACCCGGAAGAGCTTCAACCAATTGGCTTCTCACACCTTCAAATTAACCGCATACCTTAGCCGTAATTACCCTTCATACCTGCTCCACAACGTCGAAAAAATGGAGCAGTGGATCAATGCAGCAAGGATTCGTGAAGCCAATATTCTGGCCGACATCACACTTGATATTGCAGAAAAAATTGAAGATTTCCAAACGCAACAACTGGTTTTGCGATTCTTCAGTCAGCAGGCTCATTTGCAAAAGTCGCATGCCGAAATGGTACGCTATACTTCCAAACTTGTCGAAGCCAGTGAGTTTGAGATGATCTACAACCAAATCAACCTTTACTTAAGAAAGAATTTTAACATCTCGGTAAAAGACGATTCTGTGCTCCATTCCTTAGATGTACACTTCCAGTATTTTCGAGGTTTCCACGAACATCCATCCGCCAAAATTCGGATCCTCAGTAAGTTTGCCAATTTTTATCTATACTATTACTACCGGCCAACCGAATTTCTTACCGAACGCATTCAGCAAGAATTAATCGACTTCGATGAGGATTTTCAAAAACATGCCGTTGTGGCGTTTCCGTTTATGGAAGACATCTACAGCAAAGTCATGTTCTATCGGCTCAACCTAAGTACAACCGATTTAAGCTCCAAAGATGGGAAAAGCGAATATCAAAAGTTGCTCAGCCATAACCGGTTCTTGAAGTTTTGGCAAAACTATGTTAACATTCCAGAACTCTACGCCATCACCATAAAGAGTACATTTTTTCTTACGCGATATCACAGCATTAATCATCGCCTCGATTTCCGACAAGTCATCCCTTTGGAAGATAAACAGGAAATTTCAAGACTTGCAGCACGTTGTGAAGAGCTTATCAGTAAGGATATTTGGGAACCCGACCATGTGAGCGATTTGATTCATTTCAGGCTTGCCTGGTCTGCACTTTTGCTACTTGGAGAACGCAGTGAGGTTCGAAAAGGCGTCGATAACCTGGAAAAGTTAATGACCACCTTTCAGCAAATTACGTTTAGCGAAAGTTTAGATTCTATCTTCATTTGCCTCATGATTGGGTATTTTGCATTAGACGATTACAAATCCTGTGTCGATACATTTAAGCGATATACCAAGCTGTCTAAGGGTAGGGTAGTGTATGCCGAAAATGATTTGGAGATTCACACGTATTATTATGTGGCCCAATGGCTTTCTTCGCAGAGGCAACAGTATTTGCGAAAAATCGAAGACAATTACCGCCGTGCCGGTCAACACAGCAGCAGTAAGGTAATTCAGCAAACAATACTTGAGTTGGTCAATTATTTTAATATTCCCGTTAGCCTTATCTAGGGCTTACTGAAAAAAGTCAGAAATGCAGCAGATGCTGTATTTCTGGCTAACGAAAGATTGAACTTCATGAATTTACGACTTCATGGATTTTTAAAAGCACGACTAAAAACCCTTGCACTAGGTCTAATTCAAATAGAGGCTAAAGCGGTAGCAATAATACTATTGAGGGTTTTTCAGTAAGCCCTATCTAATTCAGGTTTTGGGGCGATGACATTAACTGTGCAAGTGGCTTTTGGGAAATAGCCTTCAGTGCTTCCTGCACACGACACTTTCCCGGTGATTTATTGAAATTAACCTACTTCTGCGGCCTCCCTTTAGCCACTGGCGATGCCTTCAGCGGATCTTCAGGCCACGCATGTTTAGGATATCTGCGTTGTAACTCCTTCTTAACCTCAAAGTATGTTTTCGACCAAAAACTTCGCAGATCGGTTGTTACTTGAACCGGTTTATATCCGGGCGATAGCAAATGCAACACCACCGGAGTTTTTCCGCCGTTGATTCGAGGCGTATCAAGCATGCCAAACAATTCCTGCAAGCGCACGGCCAGTATTGGCGCTCCACCAGCAGGCTGATATTGAATGCTTATCTTCGAACCCGTAGGAACCGCCAATTTTTCGGGGGCAAGCGCTTCAAGCAGTTGTTGTTGATTCCAATCTAAAATTCCATTCAAAACGGTCTTCAATGGCAGTCCCTT
Source organism: Bacteroidota bacterium (assembly GCA_027483445.1). Taxonomy (GTDB): domain Bacteria; phylum Bacteroidota; class Bacteroidia; order M30B66; family M30B66; genus CAMCXT01. The sequence continues at coordinate 138,134 of JAIXUS010000042.1, forward strand.
GAAATCTTCCGGTTTACGTATCCCTTTCAAAACATCATCTGACCAAAGTGTATGATTGTTTAGCAATGAAACAGTATCACTGAGCGGCCAGTTGGGGTCGGAATTCCAAATGCGAAGCGCTTCGATTCTCCATTGCCATTGCTGAATGGAATCGTCGAAATTAAGAATGCTTGCACCCTCACTCGCAATTACCTTTCTAAACAACCGGCCTAGTTCCTCAACCGATGGAGATTGCATTGGCTTCGATTGCAATACAAGACTTCCAATACGAAGTTCTCTTTGACACAACAAACCGCCCTTTCGGGTGTCCCATTCCAGCACATCGCGCGTTTTCACCAAAGGCCTCAAATCGCTGGGGCGCAATGGAGCCGCCAAGAAGATTTTTCCGTTTCCGTCGCGCTGGTCAACATGAGCAACCGAAAGCCAGCTCTCATGAGCCAGATCATCATCATGGCTTGCCCGCGCCAGTTTGCCGTTGGCCATCATAAATTGGGCATTGTTACCGGGTCTCGCCGATGCAATCCTTTCAGGATAAGCAAAAGCAAGCAATAAACCGGCTTCATAGGGGTCAAACCCATCTTTACCCACTTCAATTTTTAAAAGGCGGGCGTACGATTGCGATTGTTTATCAATTCGCTGAAACCTGCGGCCAATACTGTTCCTGCTTCGATCGCGCCGCAATTGTTCAATACGCCGATTGATATCGATACCCGATTCTTTGCCTAGAGGGTCTTTCTCCTCTAACAATGCGGCTATATCACATGCCAGTTGCCGCATCTCGCGATTTTCGGCCATCAACAACATATGCGCTATGCGCGGATGACATGGAAGTGCGTTCATGGCCTTTCCGTGGTCCGTTATCTTTTTGTTTTCAAGTGCATCTAATTCATGGAGTATTTCCGATGCATAATTTAAGGCTGCACTGGGTGGATGGTTTAGCCAAAACAATTGGCTAACATCATAGATTCCCCATTGAGCCAATTCTAACATTAATGCACTTAAATCGGCTTCCAAGATTTCTGGCCGTCGGTGCTCTTGCAAACGCTGATGGTCGGCCAACGACCAAAGTCGCACGCATAAACCTGCACTCAAGCGGCCAGCTCTTCCAGCCCTTTGGTCGGCCGCGTCATGAGTAACCGGAAGCGTTATCAGTCTGCTCAAGCCCGAAGAGGGATCGAACACCGCAGTTCTGCTAAACCCCGAATCAACCACAACTCGAATTCCCTCAATTGTAAGACTGGTTTCTGCTATTGATGTGGCGAGCACCACCTTCCGCAGCCCATTCGGATTGGGCAGAATGGCTTGCATTTGCTCCGAGGGAGGCAGTTGGCCGTAAAGTGGATGAATCTTCACTCCATTTACGTTCTTGTCGAGCAATTCTGCACATTGCCTGATTTCTCCTTCCCCGGGAAGAAACACAAGCACATCACCCGCTTCTTCTCGAATCACTTCAAGGGCGGCTTTGGCTGCCTGCTCGGCAATAGACACTTCGTTTAAGTGGCCCCGATAGCGGATTTCAACCGGAAACAATCGACCTTCACTCTCAACCACTTCCGCATTCAAAGCTTTGCTCAGACCGGGCAGGTTGAGCGTCGCCGACATGATTAAAATTCTGAGGTCGCCACGTAAAATTAGCTGACATTCTCGGCAAAGTGCAAGCGCAAGATCGGCGTGGAGGCTTCGCTCATGAAATTCATCAAAAATCACCAACCCAACACCTTCCAATGCCATATCTCGTTGCAACATTTTGGTGAGAATCCCCTCTGTTACAACTTCCAGGCGAGTTTTAGGCCCCGTTTTGCTTTCAAACCTCACGCGATATCCAACCGTTTCACCAACCTCTTCGCCCAACAGCGAGGCCATCCTTAATGCAATTGTTTTTGCCGCTAATCGCCGTGGCTCAAGCATAATTATCTTTTGACCATTCAGGAAAGTGGCATCCAGCAATGTGAGCGGCAGTAATGTGCTTTTTCCGGCCCCCGGCGGAGCGCTAACAATCAGGGTTGATTGGGTCTCAAGTTTTTGGGCTAAATCTTTAACAATGGCCGCAACCGGTAGTGTAAACGCGTCTTGATGTATACCCATATTCAGGCAAAGGTAGCGATTGCCATGAGGTCGACCGATTGACCAGCCCGACGACTTCGCAGAAATTTGTATTTTGCGGCACATTTAACGTTTGCCAATTGAAAACAGCGCTCATTACAGGGATTACAGGTCAGGACGGCGCATATCTTGCCGAATTTTTGCTCAATAAAGGCTATAAAGTGCACGGAATTAAGCGAAGGGCATCTTTGTTTAACACGGATAGAATTGATCACCTGTATCAGGATCCACACATCGACAACGCGAACTTTATCCTCCACTATGGCGATCTAACCGATTCATCAAACCTCATTCGCATCATTCAAGAGGTGCAGCCCGACGAAATTTACAACCTTGGGGCCATGAGCCACGTGAAAGTGAGCTTTGATGAACCTGAATATACCGCTAATGTTGATGGTCTAGGAACATTACGCATTCTAGAAGCCGTTCGTCTCTTAAACTTAACAACCAAAACCCGCATTTATCAAGCTTCAACCTCGGAGCTTTATGGGTTGGTACAAGAAGTTCCTCAAAAAGAAACTACTCCATTTTACCCGCGAAGCCCTTATGCTGTGGCTAAGCTCTATGGTTACTGGATTACAGTGAATTACCGCGAGGCCTATCAAATGTACGCCGTAAATGGCATCCTGTTTAACCACGAAAGTCCCAACCGAGGTGAAACATTCGTAACCCGGAAAGTAACAAGAGGCGTCGCACAAATCGCTTGGGGCCTGAACGATAAACTCTACATGGGTAATATTGATGCTAAAAGAGACTGGGGCCATGCAAAAGACTATGTCGAAGCAATGTGGCTTATGCTCCAACAAGATACCCCTGAAGATTTTGTGATTGCCACCGGCGAAACTCGTACAGTGCGAGAATTCATTCAACGCGCTTTTGCAGAAGCCGGAATTGATATCGAGTTTAGAGGCTCAGGAATCGATGAAAAAGCATTCATTACCGCAGTTCACAATGGCAACTACCTGTGTCAGGTTGGTCAGGAAGTAATGAGCATTGATGCCGATTATTTTAGGCCTACTGAAGTTGAACTGCTGATTGGTGATCCTACTAAAGCGCAAACAAAACTCAACTGGAAGCCTCGCTACAGCTTTGATGGCCTTGTAAAAGATATGGTAAACAGCGATTTAGAGCTTTTCCGAAAAGAAAAGCACCTCAGCGAATTGAATACCGGAAAGGTTGCAGGCTAATGGAAAAAAACAGTCGCATTTTTATCGCCGGACATAGAGGCATGGTAGGTTCTGCCATCCATCGGCTGCTGCTTGCAGAGGGCTTTACAAATCTGATTCTAAGAACATCCTCAGAACTCGATCTGCGCAATCAACAAGCTGTTAGCGACTTCTTCGAGACCGAAAAACCCGAGTACGTTTTCCTCGCTGCAGCCAAAGTGGGAGGCATTCAGGCAAACAATATTTACCGCGCCGACTTTCTGTTCGATAATCTAGCTATCCAAAACAACATTATTCACAGCAGCTGGCGCACCGGTGTAAAGAAACTCCTCTTCCTGGGGTCATCCTGTATTTACCCCAAAATGGCTCCTCAACCGCTTAAGGAAGAATATCTGTTGAGTGGTTTGTTGGAGCCGACCAATGAGCCTTATGCCATTGCTAAAATTGCAGGCATCAAACTCTGCGAAAGCTTCAGACGGCAGTACGGTTGCAATTTCATTTCGGCCATGCCAACCAATCTGTATGGGCCTAACGACAATTATGATTTGAACAACTCGCATGTTCTGCCAGCATTACTGCGGAAAATGCACGAAGCCAAACAGAAAAATTCGCCTTCGGTAAGCATTTGGGGCACGGGTTCTCCCATGCGTGAGTTTTTGCATGTGGATGACCTCGCGAAAGCTTGTTTATTCCTGATGTTGAACTACAGCGAAGAGTTATTTGTAAACGTTGGTTTTGGCTCCGACGTAAGTATAAAAGCATTGGCTGAATTAATCAAAGAAGTTGTCGGGTTTGAAGGCGTATTGGAATTCGACCATTCTAAACCCGACGGAACTCCCAAAAAACTCATGGATTCATCTCGTCTGTTGAGTTATGGCTGGAAGCCTGAAATAGACCTCCGTCAAGGCATATCAAGTGTCTATGCTGAAGTAAAAACAATCTTAGATCAGACCGCAGTTTAAGTCTAAGGCGTTTTCAGCATGAGAGTCCTTAAGCAAAATCTTCATTTTTTTTTGAGTGGCGATTGTTGCATCAGCCTTCCATCAATTTCTGACCTGATAGCATTGATGCAATGAACGAATACTGGCATGTATTCTACACTGCATCGCGCCAGGAGAAACTGTGTTGTGAACGCCTTGAAAAGTCAGGTTTTAACGTCTATCTTCCAATTGTAGAACAGCTCCGCCAATGGAGCGACCGAAAGAAAAAGGTGAAAGTCCCACTTTTTTCAGGTTATCTATTTGTGAACTGTTCGGATGCTCAGGTAGCGAAGGTTTCCAGTTTTGCTGGCATTGTTGGCCCATTGCGATTTGCTGATGGCTATGCAAAGGTGAGAGACCAGGAAATTAAAACCATCCAATTATTGATTTCAACTGGTGCATTTGCCGAAGCGATTGCCGGCGAAGTAACCATCGGGGATAGAGTTGTAATCGATGATGGCCCACTGAAAGGCATTGAAGGTAAGTGTGTTATGGAAGGAGGCAGCAATTATATGTATGTCGAAGTGGCCTCAATCAATCAAAGTATCCGGTTTAAGCTACCTGCCGGTTTGTTAAGAAAAATTTGAATTCCTGTTTGCATCAATTCACCTCATCTGAAACAATTATTGAGTAAATTTGCTACTCAATGTTGGACGCTCTCATTACCTCTAAAACGCGTATTCGCCTGTTGGTGAGGCTGTTTCTTAATCCAGCCATGAGCTCCTATCTCCGCGAATTGGCCGATGAGTTTGGTGAAAGTTCCAATGCTGTCCGAATCGAACTGAACAGACTCACCGAGGCTGGAATATTAGAAAGTGAGTCTAAAGGGAAGCTGGTGCTGTATAAAGCCCGAACTTCTCATCCGCTTTTCCCGGAAATCAGAAGTATAGTTGGAAAAATAACCGGAATTGATCAGCTTCTGGAAGAGGTAATTTCTAGACTTGGTCAGCTCAAAAAGGCTTATCTGATAGGCGATTATGCCTCAGGTCGCGATAGCGGAATTATTGATATCCTTTTAGTGGGTGAAGTAAATAAAACCTACTTGGCCGAATTAATTGAAAAGGCCGAAAAATTAATTAATCGTAGAATTCGCAGTTTGATTATGATGGAGGATGAGTTTATTAATTATATCGATAAAACTCAAAGTCCTATTGTGTTACTGTGGAATGCAAATCAGCAGGAAACAAACACTTTGGGCACGCTTAAATAATAGGTCTTTGGTTGTGTTTCTAAGTTAACTTAGCAACCTGAGTCCTTTTGAATCATTAGCCCGCTCACCCATCTTTGGGACTGAGGAGGCGAAGCTCTGAAAATACCGCAACAACGCTTTTAACAGATGAATCAATCCACAGATTCTTGGTCTAAAGTAATCCAACCTAAATCAAGTCTTCTCGATTTGAAATTAAAAGAGGTCTGGGAATACCGCGACCTTATCATGATTTTCGTACGCCGCGATATTGTTGCCGTGTATAAACAAACCGTGCTAGGCCCGCTTTGGTTCTTCTTAGGCCCACTATTTACCGTAGTAACCTTCACATTTGTTTTTCGAAACATCGCCAATATCTCCACTGAAAATATTCCTGCCCCAATTTTTTATCTTGCCGGTACAACGCTATGGAATTATTTTAGTGCTTCTTTTAATGGCACTTCAAATATTTTCGTTGCAAATGCAAGTATTTTCGGCAAAGTCTATTTCCCACGACTAGTCGCCCCAATTTCACAAATCATCTCTAACCTTTTAAAATTCTTCATTCAGTTATTGATGTTTTTTGTTTTTTGGGTGTATTATTATTTAAACGGACAAATTTCAATAAATAGTTATGCGTTGCTATTCCCGCTTCTAGTGGTCTTAATGGCTTTGATGTCGCTCGGAATTGGAATAATCATTTCTTCTATGACTACTAAATACCGTGATTTGCAGAATTTTATTGGTTTTGGGCTCACACTTCTGATGTATGCCACACCCGTTATTTATCCGATTTCTGCCATCCCGGAAGCATACCAACCATTCATACAGTTTAATCCACTTTCCCCAATTATTGAAACATTCCGATATGGATTTACCGGAGCCGGAACATTTAGTTGGGGCGCTTTAGCCTATTGCTCAGGGTTTACTGCTGTAGTTCTGTTAATTGGACTTGTAATGTTCAATCAAACCGAACGTACCTTCATGGACACAGTTTAATGTAATTCATTAAAAAAAAACAGCGTAATGTCGACAGTTATAAAGGTAGAAAACCTCGCAAAGCAATACCGGCTAGGGCTTGTTGGAACCGGAACGCTTCGTGATGACCTCATTGGGTGGTGGTACAATCTACGCGGAAAAGAAAATCCAATTCATAAAATCGGTGAAGTAAACGACAGAACTCAAAAAAGCCAGTCCGATTATGTTTGGGCGCTTCAAAACATCAATTTTGAGGTACAACAGGGCGATGTAATGGGTATCATTGGTCGCAACGGAGCCGGAAAATCGACGCTTCTGAAATTGCTCTCACGGGTTACTGCTCCAACAACCGGAAGCATTAAACTAAAGGGGAGAATCGCCTCGCTGCTTGAGGTTGGAACCGGTTTTCATCCTGAATTAACTGGAAAAGAAAACATCTTCTTGAATGGTGCCATTCTCGGAATGCGTAAGCATGAAATAAAGCGACGGTTTGATGAAATTGTGCACTTTGCCGGTGTTGAACGCTACATCGATACTCCGGTTAAACGCTACTCCTCCGGCATGTATGTGCGACTTGCATTTGGTGTAGCGGCCCACCTCGAGTCTGAAATTCTTATCGTAGACGAAGTACTCGCTGTTGGCGACGCAGAATTCCAAAAAAAATGTTTGGGCAAAATGGGCGATATCAACAAAGGTGAAGGTCGTACCATCCTCTTTGTTAGCCACAATATGGCCTCAGTTCGCGAATTGTGCAACCGGGCCATGATTCTCGAAAAAGGTACCGTTGCGCAAATTGGACCAGTCGAGAAATTGGTGCGATCCTATGTTCAAAACCCATTGCTCGTAAAAAGCGAAAACGATTTGATCGATGACGCAAAGAGCCGTCGGGGCCATGGCGAAGTTCGTTTTACAAAAATCGAAATCAATAGTGGGCAAACATTCTTAGACCCCGACAAAGAAATTGTTATTGAATTTAGTTGCAAAGTATTTAAACCAATCTCCAGCCTGTATTGCTATATGGCAGTGAAAGGAGTCCTCAATTCTGATTTTGTAACCTCAATAGGGCCATTGAGAATTGCCGATGCTCCGCTCTCAGAAGGGCAACTTATTCATTTTAAGATGACCATTCCGGCAGGAACACTTAGAACCGGAATGTACCCATTGTATTTCTGGACAGGCAAGCTTAAAGAAGGACCTATTGGAGAAAATTACCCATACGATGTGATTGATTCTGTGTATTACATGAATATCACTTCTGATAAAAACGAAAGAGATTTGGGATACAATCCCGACCAACCCGGGGGCTACTTTAATATGCCCTGTAAATTGTCTGATGTAACTTTCATTTGATGCTGAATAACAAATCCATACTCATTACCGGAGGAACAGGCTCCCTCGGTAAGGCGCTAACAAAGCGAATTTTAACTGATTGGCCCGACGTAAAACGATTGGTCATCTTTTCCAGAGATGAACAAAAACAATTTCTGATGGAACAGGAATTCCCGGCTTCAAAATATCCCGCAATTCGCTATTTTATTGGTGATGTACGTGATTATGAGCGTCTAAAACGGGCATTCACCGGAGTTGATTACGTAATTCATGCGGCGGCAATGAAACATGTGCATATTGCTGAATACAATCCGGATGAGTGTGTTAAAACCAATGTTGGAGGTGCCGAGAATGTCATCAGAGCTTCGCTCGAAACCAATGTCGACCGCGTTGTTGCATTATCAACCGATAAAGCCTGTGCACCAATCAATTTATATGGAGCCACTAAACTTACCTCCGATAAACTGTTCATCTCAGCCAATAACATCAAAGGCGTTAACCCAATCCGATTCTCCGTTGTTCGCTATGGAAATGTAATGGGCTCAAATGGTTCTGTAATTCCATTCTTCCTTAAAAAAAGAAAAGAAGGTGTTCTTCCAATTACCGACCCTTCAATGACACGCTTTAATATCTCTTTGGATGAAGGCGTAAATATGGTTCTCTACGCGCTTGAACATGCCTGGGGCGGAGAATTATTCGTGCCCAAAATACCTTCATACCGATTGATAGATGTGGCCGAAGCCATTGGTCCTGAATGCGAAAAACCAATTGTTGGAGTGAGACCGGGAGAAAAAATTCATGAAGAAATGATTACGTCTTCCGATAGCTATAACACCTACGATCTCGGGAAATATTTTGTAATTCTTCCTTCTGCGCTTTCTAAGTGGAAATTGGATGACTTTATCAAACAATTTGGTGCAAAGAAAGTACCTATTGGTTTTAGCTACAATTCAGGAGAGAACACTGAATGGGAAACAGTGGATTCACTGCGGGAGTTGATAAAACAACACGTTGATGCTGATTTTTAATTCCCACTTATGATACCATACGGAAAACAATACATTTCGCCCGACGATATTCAAGCGGTTGTTGATACCCTACAGTCTGATTTTCTCACGCAGGGCCCCAAAATCGCAGAGTTTGAAGCGGCTTTTGCAAATTATATCGGGTGTAAATATGCCGTTGCACTGGCCAATGGTACAGCAGCACTCCACCTTTGTGCTCTGGCACTTGATCTTAAGCCAGGCAATAAAGTAATTACCTCTCCAATTACCTTCGCAGCTTCAGCAAATTGCGTCAGATATTGCGGTGCTGATGTGGTTTTTGCGGATATAGACCCAGAAACATATCTCCTCGATATCAATAAAGTAAGAGAATTATTGGAGGCTTCGCCCAAAGGAACATACCAAGGCATCATTCCCGTAGATTTCGCAGGAAGGGCAGTTGATCTTGAGGCATTTCGGAAACTCGCTGATGAATTCGATTGTTGGATAATTGAGGATGCCTGTCACGCTCCAGGTGGGTTTTTTGTGGATTCAACAGGAGCTAAGCAAAGCTGTGGAAATGGGAATTTCGCCGACCTCGCCATTTTCTCTTTCCATCCGGTAAAACATATTGCCTGTGGCGAAGGTGGAATGATTACTACCAATAACGAAGCGCTGTACAATAAGTTAATCAAACTCAGAACACATGGAATTACACGTGATTCTAACTTGTTTACCAACACGCTAGATACAGCCTACGGTTATTCCTCTTCCAATATAGCCTTTCCAGCTTGGTACATGGAAATGCAAGAGCTCGGTTTCAACTATCGGCTTACAGATTTTCAAGCCGCTCTTGGATTATCACAATTAAGCCGTGCGAATCAAGGTCTAACCCGAAGAATTGAAATTGCTCAAAAATATTCAACAGCATTTGAAAACGAAAAGTCAATTGTGTCTCAGTCTGGCCTAATCGAAGGACATGCCTACCACCTTTATGTGATTTGCGCAGAAAATAGGGCCGAATTATACAACCATTTAAGATTGAAAAAGATTTTTTGTCAGGTACATTACATACCTGTTCATTTACATCCTTATTACCAATCTTTTGGATGGAAACAGGGCGATTTCCCAAATGCGGAGCAGTATTATAAGAATTGTCTAAGTCTACCTATGTTTCCTACGCTTACTCATGATGAACAAGAGTTTGTTATTGGAGAAGTAAAAGCATTCTTCAATTAAATAAGAGGAAATCTTAATTTCTTTATTGTGGAAATTGTTTTAAATCAAAACAAGTCCTGCATGGAAAGCCAGAATCACTATAGTGAAAAATCAGCAGACGAGCTTCGTATATTGTTGATGAGATGTCAGAAGTATGAACCCGAGGCTGTATTTCCGACCATTTAACTGTTTAGTTTACAATAAAACAAAAGTGCGCAGACTTCAGCAAACCGAATATAAGTGTTGTGTATCACGGTTCACTCTGGCATAAGTTAAGGCATCTAAAATAAATCCATAGAATACTTTCATTTAGTAATAATTGCGCGTTTAATGTTTAGCTCGAATTCATTGTTGTTCCTTCTGTGAGCAGTTTATCAAAAATCGGATTAGGAACTGTTCAGTTCGGTATGGATTACGGAATTAGTAATGCTCAAGGAAAAACGTCGTTCACGGAGGTTAATAAAATTTTGTCTATTGCGACCACCAATCATATTCATGTTCTCGACACGGCAAGTGCATACGGAGAAAGCGAATCTGTTCTGGGCCAAGCAGGAGTGCAGCAATTTAATATCATAACCAAATTTCTAGCTAAGTCACCTAATGAATGTGCCTCACAATTATCGAACAGCTTGGAAAAATTAAATTGCGAGAATGTATATGGATTTTTGTCTCATAATTTCACCCAATTATTGCAGAACCCATCGATATGGGACACAATGTTAGAGCTAAAACAGCAAGGTAAAGTGAAGAAGATAGGATTCTCATTTAACTCCGTACAAGAAATTGATATCGTTGTTAAGTCGGGTTGGTTACCCGATTTAATTCAAATACCATTTAATCTTCTGGATTATCGCTTCGCAGATGTTGCAAGATTCTACAAAGAGAAAGGAACTGAAATCCATTCCAGATCTGCCTTTTTGCAAGGTTTGTTTTTTTGTAAACCTGATAGTCTGAGTAACCACTTTAACCCAGTTAAGTCTTTTATTCGACAGCTCCAAGCATGCTCCTGTAATTTAGCCGGTGATTTATTAAGGTTTTGTTCCGACAACTCTTTTATTGATAAAGTAATTATCGGCGTCAATAACTCAATTCAATTACAAGAAATTATCGTGGGATACGAAAATGCAACAAGGCTTGAGCTTGAAATTCCGCATCTCGATGAATCAATTTTAGCACCTTCTAATTGGAAATAATGCTACCGATGTTTGATTTATCTGGTAAGAATGCAATAGTTACCGGTGGGTACGGCCACCTTGGTGCTGCAATGGTTAACGCCTTGCGTTCTGTAAACGCCACAGTAATTGTAGCCGGTAGAAGCAAAGATAAATTTGACCATACCTTCGGTTCTGATTCAAAAATCATTTTTACACAATGTGATATTACCTTAAGTGACGATATCAATCACTTAGTATCGAATACAGTAAATCAATTCGGTTCAGTAGATATCTTGATAAATAATGCAGCTACTGTTGCAGGAAATAGCATTGAGCAGATGCCGGATAATGATTGGTCAAACACTTTAGAGGGTGTTTTAGGTTCTGTTCACAAAGGTATCAGGGCGGTAATTCCGTACATGAAAAAACAGGGTTCAGGAAAGATTGTAAATATCGCTTCCATGTACGGTGTTGTGAGCCCTAATTTTGATTTGTATGCAGATTTGGAAGAATTTACCAATCCTCCGCATTATGGAGCCGCCAAAGCGGCAATCATTCAACTCACAAAGTATTATGCCGCTTACCTAGGTAAATACAATGTACAGGTCAATGCAATTTCGCCTGGTCCTTTCCCTACTGAGAGCGTTCAAAACAGAAGTGACCGCTTTACGCACCGCTTAGCAGAGAGAACGATGTTAAAGCGTATTGGCGAACCTGAAAACATCAAAGGCCCGGTAGTTCTGCTAAGCAGTAAAGCTTCAGATTTTATAACTGCGCATAATTTAATTGTCGATGGAGGCTGGACAGCCTGGTAAACCATGAAAATCGGAGCCATTATTCAAGCCCGCTATGGGTCATCCCGACTCCCTGGAAAAGTGCTGATGCCTTTACCTTTTCCTGACGGTAAACCACTGTTGAAGCACATTGTCGATCGGCTTAAATCATCAAAATACATCAATTATATCGGAATAGCCTCTTCTCTAAGAAATGAAAACCATGCTATAGAGCAATTCGCACTAAAAGAGCAAATTGATTGTTATAGAGGCAGCGAAGACAATGTGCTTAGCCGGTTCCTTGAAATTACGAAAAAAGAGCGACTAGATTATGTGATTAGACTTACCGGAGACAATCCATTGGTTGCACTCAACGAACTTGATGATGCAATTAAATTACATATTGAAAATCAAAATGAATACACAAAATCATCTGGTTTACCTCTTGGATTGAATTATGAAATAGTAAATGCAAAGTCACTCTTATCACTTGAGAATGAAGTGTTGTGCAACGATGATTATGAGCATGTAACAACCTATTTCTTAAAAAGTAGCCAGATTAAAAAAAAAATTGTGCATTATGAACTCTCTAGCTTGGGAAATATGCGGTGCACAATTGACTATCCTTCTGATTTTGCCATGATGTCTATACTTATGAATTATATCAATTTACAAAGCAGTGATGTAATAAGTGAACTTAAAAAGGTCAATCTTAATTCACCATGGATCTTTGAAATTAATAAAAACAATTTTCAGAAGAAACAATATCAAAACATAATGGATGAATTTGAAGATTTGAAGAAAGTTTTAAAAGAGTATGAATTTAATTATGCTTTAAGCTTTTTGTCAGCACACTTTAGTGACACTGATACTAAACACACTACTAACCAATAGTTCGAATATGCCGAATTAAGCACTCGTTAATATTTGAACACATTTACAGAAATTTTCAGCATTCAAGCCAACAAACGCGCTCAAAATGGAAAACAATACTACGACATCAAAGAATGAGTATGGGTTTTACCGACTGAACAATATTCCTTCACAAGAGGAATTAGATGAGTACTATCAAAAGAAGTATTTTCAGGAAGATCGGGCCATATACTTTCACGAATATAGTTCTGAGGAACTGCTCTATTTTAAAAACAAGAATGAGCAAAAGGCACTTATTATTGAAAAGCTCTTTCAAGCGCAAAACGAAAAGCCCAAATTGCTGGATGTGGGTTGTGGTGAAGGCTTTACATTAGCCTATTTTCATGAGCGTGGTTGGGAGGTGAGAGGAATTGACTACAGCGAGTATGGGTGCAAACAACACAACCCTCAGATGCTTCCTTTTTTTAGTGCTGGAGACATTTACAAACAGTTAGAGGCCCTGCTTCAAGCTCAAACAAAGTACGATTGTATTTGGTTGGATAATGTGCTTGAGCATGTCATCGATCCTGCAATCTTGCTCAAAAAGCTTACTATATTGGCACACTCTGGTACGGTGTTGATGGTTGAAGTACCCAACGACTTTTCGGTACTACAAAATAAACTGTTGGAAGAAGGTAAAATTGACAGACCTTTTTGGGTTGTAAGCCCCGACCATCTATCGTATTTTAATCTCGATGGCCTCACCAATTTGGCGGATAGCTGCGGTTGGGATAACAAATATACAATAGCTGATTTCCCAATTGATTTCAATCTTGCAAATCCTTTTGCGAATTACGTAATGAATCGTGAAGTGGGAAAAGGCGCACATAAACAAAGAGTATTTGTTGAGAATATCATGCATTCAATTTCACCCGAACTGACAAATCAGTATTACGCCTCAATGGCGCAACTAGGGCTAGGTCGTCAGTTAATCTCTTTCTTAACGCTAAAAAACTCAAGCAATGAATGAATTTAAAGTATTAGGTGGGTCAACCGAGGCCGAAAAAGCCAATCGAAACTTTATTGTTGATCAACTTAAAAACACGCCAATTCCCGATTCGGAACTTGTTTTCAATCTTGGTCTCTACATCAATCGTCAAAGTTTATCGAGAATTCTGTTTATGACAGAATTGTATCGAAAAATTATTGATGTTCATGGTGTTGTTATGGAATTTGGCGTAAGGTGGGGCCAGAATCTGTCACTCTTCTCATCATTGAGAGGTATGTTGGAACCTTTTAATTATAATCGTAAAATTATTGGTTTCGATACATTTGAGGGTTTCCCATCTGTAGATTCTAAAGATGGTTCTAAAGTAGCTGTGGGTGATTACTCTGTTTCAAAGAATTATAAGCAAACTTTAGAGTCTATTTTGGCATATCACGAATCAGAAAGCCCACTTTCTCACAAGCGGAAGTTTGAGCTTGTGCAAGGAGATGCTACACTTACCGTTCATGATTATATCAAGAATAATCCTGAAACAATTGTTGCTTTAGCATACTTCGATTTTGACATTTATTCACCAACCAAAGTTTGCCTTGAGGCTATTTTACCGCGACTTACAAAAGGCAGTATTATAGCTTTCGATGAACTAAATTGCCCTGAGTTTCCGGGTGAAACTTTGGCCGTGCTTGAGGTGCTTGGGCTTAATAAATATGCAATAAAGAGAAGCCCCCTTAACCCATTAATTTCTTATTTAACAATAGAGTGATGGAAGTCCTAAATCACTACTCTTGTCTGAAAACAAAAGAATTTCGCCACAAAAACTACCTTATTTGCAGCATAAGGAGGGATGATATTATGCATATACGCCTTTGGAGAAATCTTCAGATTGATGTTCTCAGGCAAAAGGGTGAAATTTCTGAGGAAGATCAGTTAAAGTATTTTGAATCAGTTGTTTGGCCTACATTTAATCAGGATAATCCCCGCCAAATTTTGATGTCCTTTTTCTATGAGGAGAAATTAATAGGGTATGGTGGTTTAGTGCATATTTCATGGGAAGATAAGCGAGCAGAGGTTTCATTCTTGGTAGACCCTTCTCGAATTACTCCTGAGATTTATGAGCATGATTTTACTGCATTTTTGACACTGATCAAAATGATGGCCTTTTCTGATCTTGGCTTTGAACGCTTGTATACAGAAACTTATGATATACGAGAAAAGCACATATCAATTCTGGAAACCAATGATTTTCAAAGGGAAGGAATTATGCGAAAGCATGTCTTAATCAATGGCAAACGCATTGATTCCATAATTCATGGATGTTTAAATGAATAACAATGCTACAGAATAAAAGAATATTTGTAAGCGGTGGGGCCGGGGTCATCGGTCAAGAGCTCATACCTAAATTGAATTCCCTTGGAGCAAAAGTTTTGGTTGGTGATCTTAAGCCTTGTCCAAGTCATTTTCCTGAAAATATTCACTACCTACAAGGCGACTTGAATTATTTAACAAGGGATATATTAGAAGAGTTTTCTCCGGATATATTCATACATCTAGCCGCAACCTTCGAAAGATCAACAGAATCTTACTCGTTTTGGGAAGAAAACTTTTGGCATAACGTGCGACTGAGTCACCACCTTGCAACATTAGTGAAAGATTTACCCAGCATCACCAAGGTGATTAATGCCTCGAGTTACTTAATCTATAATCCCGAATTATATAGCTTTTCCGAGCCCCAAACTGTCCCTTACTCCTTAAAAGAGTCAGACCCCATCTACCCGCGAAATCTCACCGGTATGGCTAAACTTGCTCATGAGATAGAGATTCGCTTCCTGCAAAGCTTTGCCGGTGAAAGCAAGTCATATATAAATGCAAGAATATACCGTGGTTATGGAAAGGGTTCTCGATGTGTAATTTCCCGCTGGATTCGTTCCTTAATCAATGGGGAAGAAATTAAAGTGTATCGAAAAGAAGGAATATTTGATTACATCTATGCGGGTGATACAGCCGAAGGGCTTATTCAATTAGCCGCACATCAGAATGCATCAGGAATTATTAATCTGGGAACTGGCAAAGCCCGAAAAGTTCAAGATGTGGTAGATGTTCTTCGGAAGTATTTTCCTGAAATGAAGTATTCTGAACATGATTCTGACATTCCTTATGAAGCTTCCCAAGCGGATATTTCTTTGCTTAAGTCATTGACAAATTGGGAGCCAGCCAACTCGCTAGAAAACGTCATACCCGAGATTATTGAATATGAAAGAAGTCATCCAGAGTTGGCATCAAAGCCTCCTGGAAACGTTTTGCTTTCTTCAGTTTCGAAAAAAGTGCCAATGGTAAATGCGCTGAAGCAGGCCTGTAGAAAGATTAATAATGAAATCCTGCTTTTTGGTGGAGATTTAAACGAGAATGCTCTTGGAAAATATTTTTGTGATGGTTTTTGGAATATGCCGAGAATTAATCAGCTGTCTATAAATGAATTCATTCAGTTTTGCAAGTCCCATAATATAACTGCAGTTGTCCCCAGCAGAGACATGGAATTATCATATTTCGCAAAGCATAAATCAGAACTTTTTAGAAATGGAATCCATGCGATGATCTCTAGTCATGAAACTATTGAAATTTGCTTGGATAAATTGAGGTTTTACGATGAACTGAGTTTGCAGAAGTTTCCTGTAATTCCAACCTATAATTCAATAACCGACGATTCTATTCCTCGCTGGGTGGTAAAGGAGCGTTTTGGTTCTGGATCAACAGGTTTAGCGGTGAATGTTGAAAGCACGGAGGCTTTGCAATTCGCGCAAAAACTAGAGAATCCAATTTTCCAACCTTTTATTTCCGGTATCGAATATAGTATAGATGCTTTTGTAAGCGCTTCCGGCAAAGTGAAAGGAATTGTTTGTAGAACGAGAGACTTAGTTGTAAGTGGAGAATCTCAAATATCATCTACATTAAATCACCCCGGAATCGAAGAGCTAATCAACGCAATACTTACAAAATACAGTTTTTATGGTCATGTCGTATTTCAGGTGATTGAATCATTGGATAAACAACTGCATATTATTGAGTGTAATCCACGGTTTGGAGGAGCATCATCTCTTTCATTGGCCGTCGGATTAGACTCATTTTATTGGTTTCTATTGGAGTCGATTGGGCAGAATATTGACAACTACCCATTTATTCGGTCAAAGTCTCAAAAAAGACAAGTACGTTATGCCTCCGATATGATTTTAGACCACTGAAATGCCTTTTGATGCCATTATCTTTGATTTAGATGATACACTTTACAAAGAGCTAGACTTTGTGGAAAGCGGCTTTTTTGAAGTGGCTAAATTTCTTTCTCGAACTGGGAATCATAAAATTGGTGTTGAAGTAATTCATTCCAAGATGTTGGAATCACTGCATTTGAGTGGTAGAGGAAAAGTATTTAATGATGTTTTGGAATGGCTAGAACTTAATGTAAATGAGTATTTAAGTACCCTGCTTTACATTTATCGAAATCATTTACCTGAGAATATTCTACTTGATTCGGCAATGAAAGACTTACTGGACGAATTAAGGAATACAAACGTCAAACTTGGTGTAATAACTGATGGAACATTTGTGACTCAAAAAAACAAAACAAATATACTTTTTCAGGACTTTAACCTTGATTGTATCATTCACACTGACTCTTTAGGGTCAAACAACTGGAAACCATCTTCTGAACCCTTCAAAGTCGCTTCAAAACTACTTGATGTTAATCCCAACAAAGCGGTATATATTGGCGACAATCCAGTTAAGGATTTTAAAGGTGCTCGAAGTATCGGTATGAAAGCAATTTGGTGGAATCCCGAATCTAAATCATTCAACTTTGAAGATGAGGTAAGTAAACCCGATTTTACGGTAAGCAATATTCAAATGCTTCGCGAACAACTAATTGGCTGCTAAGATGATCAACGAACTTAAAATAGGAAATACACTGGTAGGAAAAAACCACCCGGTATTTATCATTGCGGAATTATCCGCTAACCACAATCAACAGTTGGATGTGGCTTTAGAAACGGTTAAAGCCGCCAAGCGATGCGGAGCCAATGCCATCAAATTGCAGACTTACACTCCCGATACAATCACTTTAAAGTCCTACCGGCCGGAGTTTAAGTTAACTCAGGGAACAATCTGGGACGGCAAATACCTGTACGACTTATACAAAGAGGCTTACACCCCTTGGGAATGGCACAAGACTTTGTTTGATGCGGCAATTGCTGAAGGTTTGGAAGTGTTTTCTTCCCCTTTTGATCTTACAGCTGTTGATTTTCTGGAGACGTTGAATGCCCCGGCGTACAAAATAGCATCCTTTGAAATCAACGACATACCACTTATTCGTAAAGTGGCCCAACTTCAAAAGCCAATCATTATCTCTACAGGTATTGCACGCCCTGATGACATTGAGCTGGCCTTAGAAACCTGTTTTGATGAAGGAAATCATCAAGTAATTTTATTGAAATGCACTTCTAGTTATCCGGCCCCTATTGAGGAAGCCAATATGATAATGATACCCGATTTAACCCAACGTTATCAGGTCCTGTCGGGTCTTTCCGACCATACACTCGGAATCACAGTTCCAGTAGTAGCAACAGCCTTGGGTGCTTGTGTAATTGAGAAACACTTTATTCTTGACCGAAGTATTGGAGGACCTGATGCTTCTTTTTCTTTGGATGAAAAGGAGTTTACCGCCATGGTTAATGCAGTAAGAGAAGCTGAAAATGCCATTGGAGTGGTCGATTATTCACTTTCGCAAAAGCAAATCAATTCACGCGAGCATTCTCGTTCTTTGTTTGTAACTGCAAATATCCTGAAGGGCGAAGTCTTTACAGTTGAAAATATTAGATCCATTCGACCGGCTAATGGTTTACATACTAAGTACTATAAAGATGTACTCGGTAAAAAAGCAGCAAAAAATCTTGAGTTTGGTGAACCACTTCAAGAAGAACACATTGAGGGGTTTTCAATCAACTGAGTATCATTTTTTAGGCTCGGTTTCAAAGAGCTTATTTGATAGTTAATGCTAATCCTGAATAGCCATTTTGGTGTGAAGTTAATAGAGGTCAGAAATGAAGAGTAAGCGAATTGGAATTTATCCTGGGTTTAATACATCTACCCATGATCCTATTCATAAAAGAGTCATTGAATGGTATGATGCCATCCCGTATACTTATCATGAAGCCTTACGAGAAGTGCAACTTAGTAAGTTGGAGCTTATTCTGCTTAAAATTGTAAAACTTTATTATTTTTTGATGCTCTTGTTTAAGCGAGACCGGACATCAGGGCTATTCTATAAAAATGTAAATATCCTACATTCTGTTGTAGAACTTACTGTGGTTTACAGTAAAGACGGGCGCTTTGATAGATTTTCAAAGAACGCATTCAAGTGTTTAAATACCGCAATTCAGGTAGTATATAATGCACAACGCTTGGTCAAAGACGATAGGGTAGCCATAGTAATCGGAGGAGACGAAGCTTTTGTTTATGGCTCAGTTTGGGGCCAGATTGCAGCTAAATATAATATTCGACATTTTCACTTAAAACAAAGAGAAGGTTTTGTATCTGCTTTTCCATTGGATTTAAAAACGCTTTTCGCCGGCCCTCGTTACTATGAGTTGGAAAACAATCCCGAAGCGGTAACCAATGAAAAGTTGCTTTCAGAAATCAGAACTGTAATTGAGCACGGTAATTACACTTACATGCGCAAGGCAAGTCATGATACTGATAAAGATTTGTCGTATTTAGAAGGGGCTTTTGTACTGTATCTTCATGACTTCCTTGACAGTCCAGGTATTTATGGTCAAGTTTTCTTTTTTGATTTGTGGGAATGGATCGACATGGCCATTCAAGCATCATTGAAACACAAAGAAAGACTTGTCATTAAAATCCACCCTAATGTTTCTGAAAAGAATCAAGTTGCAATTGCACGCCTGAAGCGAAAAGTATCTCGATTCAAAAACGTGAGGGTAACCAATGATCACTTTTCTCTTTATACCTTTAGAGAGAAGGTTAAAGGCGTATTAACCATTTTTGGAACAGTAATGGCAGAATCAAGGCAATTCAATATTCCTTGTCTTTCCGCGGCGATTAACCACCCGTATTTGTGTGGGAATTTGGTTCCTAAAATCCATTCTAAAGAAGATTATATCCTAAAACTAAATCAATTTTTTAAAAGTCAAAAATTGATGGACACATCGCAAGCAAGTGATCCTGCTTTAACTTATTACTTAGCCAATTATGAACCGTTCTTTAAAAATAGTCTGTTCGAAGGTTTGCCTTATGACGACATGAGCATGGAGCTTTTTAAAAAATTACATCCGACAATTGAAAACGTCGATAGTTACGGAATTCATGAACGGAGAGCGATTTTCTTGTATTCATCTGAGACCAAAAACTATATACAGAATTATTTAGATGAGAACGAAGAGGCACTTAAAAAGCGTTTAGATTATTTGCTAAATAGTTTTAATTAATTCGGGTTAGATACTAGCATGATTGCATTCAAACCAATGGGCGGCCTTGGAAATCAAATGTTCCAGTATGCAGTATCATTTGCACAAGGTCAGGATGTTTTCATTGATTTTAGCTTTTTACAAAACAACAATAAGAGTAACGAACATTTTACAGCACGCAAGTTTGAACTCGACTTGTTTCCGAACCTTAATTGGAAGTCGTTTACAAAAAGACACAGGTTATTGTATTTAAGCAACTCTGAGCACAATCTATTGGGAAGAGTAAGGTCTTTATTGGGTGTTTATTGTAAGTTGGTGGTTCAACAGGAAAACGAATTTGTTCATCTCCCCAATCACCCAAACCTCTACTTTGTTGGGTATTTTCAATCAGAAAAGTATTTCCAACATAAACGTGCTGAATTACTAAATACCTTCGATTTTCCGGAGCTTGATCGCCGTAACATGCCTTATCTAAATGAAATCATGGCAGTTGAGAATTCGGTTAGCGTGCATATTCGTCGAGGCGATTACCTTAAACCCAGTGTATTGGAATACCATGGCGTTTTGCCCGATGCATACTATACAAAGGCATTGAATCACATTGTAGAACGCTATTCAGACATAAGGCTTTTTGTTTTTTCCGACGATCAGGATTATGCAAAGAGTCTATTCGGAGATTCTGATAAGGTTATTTACATTCAGGGAAACGAATCCTCAGCATGGCAAGACATGGCTTTGATGACAAAGTGTAGGCATCACATTATTGCCAATAGCAGCTTTAGTTGGTGGGGGGCATGGTTATCGACGGAATTGGGAATTACTGTTGCCCCTCAGAATTGGTTTAATCCACAAAGAGTCCGATTTAACATCCATGATTTTATTCCCAATTCCTGGATAATTATTGCTTAACTCTTCATTTTCTTCGTTGCACAACAAAATTCATCAATGAACCCCATTGCCTTCTTCAAAACTACCATACTTAAAATTGTATTGAGAATACTGAAAACATCAGTGAACCAAAACGTCTGGGAGGATGTTTTTCGCTTGTCTCTGAGCAAGATGAATTTCGGTAATGGGAGCGATTTTAAAGACAGCGGAGAGCTTGGTGTTTTAACAATTATCCAAAACAAATACCCGAAGAGTGAGAGATTAATTGTATTTGACGTCGGAGGAAATGTAGGAAAGTATGCTGCAGCACTTTCTGAATTTTTTGGTCCTCAGGCCACTATCCATTCATTTGAACCCTCAGAAAAAACTTATAAATTGTTTTTGAGTAATACAAGTAAACAATCCAATATTATTCCGAATAACCTTGGCATGGGTGCAGAGCCATCAACAATTACCCTTTACTCAAATGATGATGGTTCGGGTCTTGCTTCAGTTTACCATAGGAAACTGGATCATTTTGGTCTTTCTATGGATAAAAAGGAAGTAATTAAGCTTTCCACAATTGATGTTTATTGTAAAGAAAATGAGATTAAGAAGATTCATTTTTTAAAACTTGATATTGAGGGACACGAGCTTAGTGCATTACACGGTGCGTCTGCAATGTTGGCCACTGGGGCTATCGATTTTATTCAATTCGAGTTTGGTGGATGTAACATTGATTCAAGAACTTATTTTCAAGATTTCTTCTACCTACTTAAAGATAATTATATGATTTACAGAATATTGGAGAATGGCCTTTATGAAATCACCCAGTACAAAGAAATATATGAAGTATTTATTACAGTGAACTACTTAGCCATTAGAAAAGATTTGTAACAATAGCAATTAATCGACGCTTTGGCTTTCCTCATATTTAACCCTGGCTTCCGTATAATTCAATGCTGATTTCGGTCATCATTCCAACATTTAACAGCGCCTTGTACATTGAGGAAACACTAAATAGTGTGTTTAGTCAAGGGTGGAGAGATTTGGAAGTAATCGTAATGGATGATGGTTCTACAGACAATACCATTTCGATTTTAAACCGACTCGCTGAGCAAGAGAGCCGACTTCGTGTTTTTCAACAGCCTAATGGTAAACCTGCTAAGGCCAGAAACAATGCAATTCGCTTGGCTAAAGGAGAATGGATTGCATTTATGGATTCCGATGATATTTGGTTACCCGGAAAGTTAGAGTATCAGGTTACAGAGACCATAAAATTCAATGCGGATTTGAGCTTTACCAACGGTTATATTTGCTTGAACAACAATATGAATTTGCGTGATTATTTATTCAAGGTAGAGGAAAAAGTATATGAAGGTGATGAAGGTGTTCAGCTGTTCCATAAGCAAAACCGAATTCCAACATCATCTGTGATTGTGAAAGCTGAAGTCTTTAAAATTCATGGATTTATGCCAGAGTATCCGGAATATCCCATGTATTGCGAAGATTACTTGTTTTGGACGCGCTTACTCGACAAAGGCTGCAAATTCGTAGGCCTCGAACAACCTCTGCTTCTATACAGAGTGCATAGCGAATCAACAATCGGAGATGAAATCAGATTGCTTCCTCCACTCATTCAAGTCTTGTTCCTTCTTCCCGGAAAAAGAGAATTACCATGGAAGCAACATCTAGAGAAAACAGCTCAACGGTACATTGAACTCCTCATTGAACGCAATCAATTACAAGACATTGGCCCTTTCGTATCTCCAATCGTTAAAGCGCTTTATTCTAACTGGCAAGCACTTGTTTTGTCTATCTCTTGGAGAATCTCAAATCGTTTGTTTGTAAGTTTGTTTTGGAGATTGAGGCAGTATAGCGCCCAAATCCAACAGCACTCACTCAGGTAGTATGTTGATTTACTCGTTCAGGGAACAGATACGTATAAAAAAATTGAAGCGGGACCTGTGAAGGAACCCGCTCCAATACCTAAATCAAACTAACGCTACGCTTATCGAACAGGCATAGCGTCTAATTGTTTCGGCTACCCAATAAAAATTGATTCAATATTTCGTAAAGTGTTCAAAATCAATTGAAAAAAATACATTCATCTGTTAATCTTCTTTAGTTTCCTTCTAATCCACCCATTCCCCTTCACTGTGTTCAATCTCAATTGATGAAGAACCTCTTACGCAAAGTAATTCTCAGCATCCCTTTCGCTGAAAGTTTAATTATCAAGCCTTTAAGGAACTACCGCTTGAGGAACTACTACCTGTCTCTCCTCCCGCTCAATGAGTTGGATGAGAAAAGCAAGCAAATGTGGCTAGAACGAATAAGGCTGGTTAAGCTGAGTAGCGATAATGCGCAGATTGCAGCTATTGAAACTGCAGGTACGCTTGTTAATGGACGTTTAGTCATGCACAATGGACTTCAAATTGACCCCTTGAGCTATTATGGAGCACCTGTGATGCGCATGCTCATGGAAAATAGAGCGATTCATGAACCTCAGGAAGAGTATGTGTTTCAAGAGGTACTTAAGTTCATCCCTCAAGGTGCTGTTATGGTTGAGCTGGGATGTTATTGGGGTTTTTATTCAATGTGGTTTGCTTCAAAAATTAAGAATGCAACCAATGTACTCATTGATAATTCTGACGGTATTGCTCGCGCTCAGAGCAATTTCAAGATGAACAACCTCAATGGCAATTTTAAAGTTGGGTATATTGGTAAATCCGTTCCTGGCTCGGATATGTTATACACTAACGTGGATGACATATCGGCCGAATTTGGGATACAGTTTATAGACATACTCCATTCCGACATTCAGGGGTATGAATTGGAAATGCTTCAGACAATGCCCCAAAAGTTAAAAAACATGGCAATTGGTTTTGTCTTCATTTCTACCCATTCTAACGATTTGCATTACTCATGCATACAGTTTTTGGAAGATGCGGGATTTATCATTTTATGTCATGCCGATCTGAATGATTCATATTCAGAGGATGGACTTATTGTAGCCCGAAATCCAAAGTATCCGGGGCCGGATAAAATCCAAATTTCTCTTCGAACAGCTGCTGGGCATTAAGAATGAGCCTTCCGGAAGTCTCAATTTGTATTCCTTCCTATCGCGACACTGTTCGTCTGGAAAAACTACTAAATTCCATACGTGAGCAGGACTTTAAGGCTTATGAAGTAATCATTACCGATGATAGTCCAGATGACTCCGTAAAGCACCTGATTGAGGCGAACCAAGATTTAGATATCAAGTATTTTAGAAACGAAATTGCAAAAGGTTCTCCTGAAAACTGGAATTACTGCATTGGTTTAGCAACAGCACCACTCATTAAGCTAATGCATCATGATGATTACTTTTATGATTCTAAATCATTGGGTAAATTTGTTCAGTCTGCATCACTGAATAATGATGTAGACTATTTTTATTCAGGAACATTTATTGTGGATTCATCTACAGAAAATGGGGAAATTTACGATGTAGATAAGCACGTGCTTTCTCGTCTTCCCGAACAGCCAGCCTATCTGTTCCATAAAAATTTAATTGGAGCGCCAACAGTGGGGCTTTTTCGAAAGGGACTGTCTCTTCAATTCGATAGTAAATTAATTTGGCTCGTCGACATAGAATATTATATCCATGTATTACAGACCAAGAGTGTTTTTCATATTCCTGAGCCGCTTGTAACAACCGTAATTTCCGATAGTCAATTGAGTTCGGGATTAAGAAACACCTTTGCTCATGAAGTGGGTGAATTTCTGTATTGTTACCATAAGTTGTATGATGGTTTTAATAGCTTTAATAAACGAATCATGAATTTTAGACTATTAATTTTAATAAGTAATTTTAATGTGAATTCTGAAAAGCAAATACGCGAAAATGGCGTTCAACATAGCATTCCAGTTTGGCTAAAACTATATTTTCTATTAAGTGCGATTAATCAGCGATTTGCATTTGGAGTGTTTTACAGACTGTTTAACTTTAAACCTTTAAAGTAATGGTCGTTAGTGAGATTATTAGTGGTCTGGGAAATCAAATGTTTCAATATGCTGCTGGACTTAGTCTCTCAGAAAGGCTCAATGTGCCGCTTTTGCTAGAAATATCATGGTTTGATGATACTTCTAAACATCAAACTCCTCGAAACTTTGAACTGTCAAATTATAACATTGATTTAAGTTTTGCCGATGCTGCCCTGATTGATAGAGACTTCAGATTTAAGGGGAGTAATTTAATGCAGCGTATCCGGAACAAATGGAATCGAACTCAACCTTTACATCGACAAAGAATTTATCAAGAAGCACACTTTCACTACGATACAAATTTTGATCAGCTAACAAGTCCGGTTATGATTTCAGGATATTGGCAGTCAGAGCGGTACTTCAAACCTATTGAAAGTATAATTCGGGAAACGTTTATCTTAGATATACCAAAGCATCTGGAGCATTGGGTAAGCTCAATGCAAGAGGGTATATCTGTAAGTATACACATTCGGAGAGGTGATATGATTAGCAACCCTGATGTCACTAGGGTTCATGGCTATTGCAATCTTGATTATTATCTTAGAGCTATCTCTTTTATGAATGAACGATACAACAAAGTTAGATACTTCGTTTTTTCAGATGATTTGGCGTGGTGTAAGTCGAATTTACCTGCAGAACTTGACTTGGTATTTGTTGAAGGCAATTCTGGTAATGAAGCATATTGGGACATTCAGCTTATGAGAAACTGCCATCATCATATTATTGCGAATAGCAGTTTTAGTTGGTGGGGAGCATGGTTAAACCCAACAAAAGAAAAAATAGTTATTGCACCAGTTCAATGGTTTGCCCAAAGTCCACATCAAACGCACGATTTGATACCCTCTTCTTGGGTTCGTTTGTAATTAAAAAATAGCATTGAAATGGCGCGCATTTTAGTTCTTGGTGGTAGTGGATTTATTGGGAGTAATCTGATCGCTGCTCTGCTCGATAGATCCCATGTTATATTTAACTTCGATAGACCTGGAACGTCTCCTAAGCAGTTTGAGAAATATAGCAATTATAAGTTTATTCCCGGTTCATTATCCGATTCTAGCCACGTAAGGATGGTATTTGACCAACAGCCTTATGATAAAGTAATTTACCTTGTTTCCACACTGCTACCTTCCTCTGGCTATTTAGAATTTATCCAGGAGCGCGATATAAACCTTGTTGCCTTGTTTGAAGTGTTACGAAACATGGAATCAAACGGCTGCTCAGACATTTTATTTTTTTCAAGCGGTGGTACGGTTTATGGATTGAATGGGAAGTCTGAAAATAAAGAAGAGGATCCATGTTTGCCATTTACCTACTATGGTTACACCAAATGGGCCCTTGAAGAGTACATTCGATTCTTAAGTCGAACAACATCAGTCAAATATACCATCGTTCGACCATCAAATCCATATGGAAGTGGTCAAAATCTATTTGGTAAACAAGGTTTAATTGCAGTGGCATTGGGTCGTGTAATGGCCAATAAACCAATTGAAATTTGGGGAGATGGTCAGGTAATTCGTGATTATTTGTATATCGACGATTTAGTGAATGCTATTTGTTTATTGTTAGATATTCCAGCTTGCAATCAAACCTTTAATGTAGGTTCCGGTTTGGGGGCATCAGTAAATCAAATTATTGAAGTGGTAAAAGAAGCAACTGGTTTCCCTGTTCAGGTTCAGTATTCTCCTGCTCGTAAAATTGATGTGCCAGTTAACATATTGAATATTGATAAAATTAAGTCTACAGTTTCATGGGAACCCAAGATTAATTTAGATGAAGGAATAGTGAAACTCTGGAGAGAAATGCAATCAAAGTCAAACCTGTGATTACGATGTCAGATAAGGAGCCATTGGTTTCTGTTTTTATGCCTGTTTACAATGCCGGAGATTACCTTATCGAGGCGATTGAAAGTATACTTAATCAGACGTATACAAATTTCGAATTTGTCATCTTAAATGATGGATCCACCGATCATAGCGAAAGTATCATAAAGTCTTTTAGTGATTCTCGTATTCGCTTTGAGAATAATGAAAAGAATATTGGCCTTATTGCTTCTTTAAATAAGGGATTAACGCTTTGCAAAGGGAAGTATATAGCTCGAATGGATCAAGATGACATCAGTCTTCCTACTCGCCTTGAAAAACAAATTACATGGATGGAAAGCCACCCGGAGTATGGTTTAATTGGTTGCTGGTTTGAAGATTTTGGAGACCAAATAGAAAGTAAAGTTGTAAGGTATAGTTCGGATGATAACTATATCAGGATACGCCATCTATATCAGACACATATCTCTCATCCTACAGCTGTTTTTAGAACAGAGGTAATTCGTAAATATCAACTTTCTTTTGATCCGGAATTCGTTCATGGAGAGGACTATAATTTTTGGGTCTCATTATCTAGTCATGCTTTATTGTCTAATTATGAAGAAGTCTTAGTCAGAAAAAGAGACCACCCTCGAAGCATTACCAATCAGTTTGCATCTATTATGCATGCAACGTGTACTCGAGTTAAACAGAGGCAGTTTGAAGCTATGGGAGCTCCTCTGTCTGTCGAGGAGGCCGATTTGTACACTCGATTCGCTGATACTGAATGGAGTTTTACAGAAATTGAGATGAATCGGTTGGCTGAAATTGTTTCTAGAATTCTGATTGCGAATAGAACTTCATCCTTTATTCACGTTGATTCTTTCGAAGATTACCTTGCTGAGAAATGGTTTCACCTCTGTTATCAAAATAAAAATATACGGATCAAATCTCAGAACTACCTTCGAAAAGTCATTTTTAAATCAGGCTTCAAACCATCATTTTTGACTTCATTTAGAATGTTTTTGAGAAGTTTCAGATTGCCTGTGTAGTTGCTTTATGGATTTTCAACCATTTTTCAGCATTATCATACCGACCTATAATCGGGCTTATATTTTGCCCGAGACTATTCAATCTATACAGCAACAAACATATTCTAACTGGGAGATTATTGTTGTTGATGACGGCTCAACCGATAATACAGCTTCTGTTATCAAATCTTTGCAACAGGTTGATGGACGTATTCGTTATGTATTTCAGACGAATGCTGAGAGAAGCGTTGCAAGAAACAACGGAGCTACCAATTCAAAAGGTAAGTATTTGCTGTTTTTAGATAGTGATGATGCATTTACCCCTTATCACTTGACCCAATTAGAGCAGTTCATTCAAGCTTCCAATTTTCCGGTGGGATTGATGTTTTCTAATATGCTTTATTTAACTGATGGTGGTTTGGAAACTGTTGATTTACCTGTAATGCAAAAAGGAAAAGAATTTGAATACATGTTACTCCAACCCATTACGCCTAGCAGAGTTTGTGTACATCGGGATGTTTTTCAAGTTTTTAATTTTGATCCTCAAATTACAATCGTTGAGGATTTGGTGCTTTGGGTATGCATAGCATCACGATTTCCAGTTTATCAATTAATTAATCCAACTGTTTTATATAGAGTTCATCCAGATAATTCAGTAGACTTAAGCCGGAATTCTTACGAAAAGAGATATAAAGGACTAATACGACTTTTCAATAGCAACGATTATAGAGCTATAAGTGCGATGATTTCAACAGAAATCAAAAAGCATCTTCTTGCAGAATGCACATTTAATATGGCAAGGCATTATGAATTTGTGCAGCGTTACTTTGCCATGAGTTCGATGTTGTTGCGTTCATTGTTTTATAAATTTAATTATCGAAATAAAGAAAGATTATATATGTTTTTAAGCCATTTGCCGGTTCTTGGTCTTTATTTGCGGACTCGTAAGCGAAAGTGAAAATCGTTCATGTCATTCCCAGCTTGTTTGCTGGCGGAGCCGAAATCTTAATGTCTAATATGGCTATTGCTTCGGCGAAGCTTGGGCATACTGTATTAATTTGTTGTTTATTTCCACCAGATGAGAGTTGGAAAAAACAACTCTTATCGAAAGAGCTGGAAGAACACTGCAATGTTATTGTTTTAAATGAAAGTATCCGGTTTAGATTTCTTCGTTCTCCCATTCTTAATAATAAAAAGTTTATTCAACTAATTTCAAGTTTTAAGCCTGATATTATTCACTCACATTTATATCTATCTGAACTATTGGTTTATTCCCATGTTTTTAAGGGGTGTAGGTATTTTAGTCATGGTCATGATAACATCGTTCAGTTAAATCCCATTCATATTTCCTCATTGTTTAATAAGTCGAAAATCACCAATTGGTGGGAAAAAAGATGGCTTCTGGCCCAATATGCTAAAGCTAAACCAAGTTTTATAGCGATTTCGAAAGATGTAGAGGTGTTCTTCAATAAGGTTTTACCCCGTAATAAATTTGTTATTCATTATTTGCCCAATGCAATTAATGTTGAACGATTTGCCCATAATCGAACTTATGAAAATTTGGTAAAGCCTTTTAAATTGATTTCTATTGCGAATTTGGTGCCCAAGAAAAATCACACCTATTTAATTGATGTTGCTGCAGTGCTCGCAAGTAGGCGAATTAGTATTCGTGTGGAGGTTTTGGGTGATGGCCCGCTAATGGACGATCTTAAGTTGAAAGTTAAACGCCATGGATTGGAAGATATTTTCTTTTTTTTGGGAAGTGTTGGCGATGTTTCTGAGCGACTTAAAAGTGCGAATCTCTACGTACATCCAGCCTGGTATGAGCCATTTGGATTAGTTCTACTGGAAGCTATGGCAAGTGGTCTTCCGGTTGTTTGTTTAGACGGTTATGGTAATCGCGAGCTCATGTTCGACGGGAAAAATGGTTATATACTTCCAGTTGATACTACTGCAGAATTATTCGCCGATAAAATAGAGTATTTTATAAATAATACCAATTTTTTAAAAGAGCAGGGATTATGGGCCGCACAATTCGCAAAGCGATATGATATTCATCTATATGCCCAGAAACTTTGCGATATTTATCAGAAATCTATAGAAAGCTAAGTTCTTTCTCTGAAGGGTATGATATTAAAACTGCCCTGTGTTTCCCTTGAAAAACAAACATACTGCCAGCCGCTACGGCCGAGGCCCCGGCATCGATAGCTTGCTTAAAATCGCTTGTTTGAGCAGCTCCTCCGCAAGCGATTAAAGGTATTGAAACCTGTGGTGCTATCATTTTGATAAGCCCTAAATCAAATCCCTCCATTGTACCATCTTTATCAACGGAATTAAGAAGGACTTCACCCGCACCCCTCTCTTCTAGCATTTGAACATATTCCAACGGTGGGATATCTAGTTTTCGGCTACCGCTTTTGACAACTACACGATATTTACCCCAAAAATCTTTTTTTACATCGACTGAAACAACTGTTGCAGAGCTTCCAAATTTCTCCGAGCATCTCGTCACTAGTTCCGGGTCTTCCGCAAGTATACTGTTGAGGCTTACTTTTTCGATTCCTGCTTTAATTACAGCTGAAATATCTTCAATGGTTCTAAGTCCTCCTCCGTAAGCCAAGGGCATGAAAGCCTCCGTAGCAACATCTCGGATGTAGCGAATGTTTGGTTTTCTGCCTTGCTGATTGGCAGTTATATCTAGAAAAATGAGTTCATCAACCTCTTTATCATTGAATATTTTCACCGCATTAACAGGGTCGCCAACATAAACCGGTTTTTCAAATTTCTTCGTCTTAACCAACGAACCTTCAAGGTTGCACAGCAAAACTGGTATTACACGAGCTCTAATCATTTTCCATTCCAGCTGACAAAGTTTCTCAATAAGGCCATACCAAATTTGTGGCTTTTTTCAGGGTGAAATTGTACTCCAGCAACATTGTTTCTCACAAATGCGGAGGCGTATCGGTAACCATAATTCGACTCTAACAACTCATCTTCCTCATTAAACATTTTAAAATGATAAGAATGCACGAAATAATACCGTGGTTCTTCAGGAAGCAAATCAGTAAGTGGGTGTGGTTTCTTTTTGTGAACAAATCCCCAACCCATAAATGGAATTCTAAGTGCCTTGTTATTGGAGTCGAATTGGAAGCGTTTGACTTCTCCTTCAATAAAACGCAAGCCAGGAAGTTGACCCTCCTCCGAATTATTCAGTAACAGCTGAGCTCCCAGGCAGATGCCAAGAATTGGTACATTATCTTGTTTTATCTTTTGCTCAAGAACGTGGGTAAGGTTCATATTGTGAAGCTGTTGCATTCCGCTGTCGAAGGCTCCAACACCGGGCAATATTAGCTTTTCCGCATCAGCAATTACCTGAGGGTTCTGGGTAATTACTGCCTTTTGTCCGATCTTTTTCAACATATTGGCAACCGAACCAATGTTACCCATGTCGTAGTCAATAATTGCGATCATTATGGTTCAAAGGTAATAATTCGTTTTGCCAGAACATTCAAATCGATTCTATTAATTTTTAGTTTTGCTCCAAATGATGGGAAAGCGCCAAATCCTCTATGTCATCGTATCTGATTATCCTTATGGTTTCGGAGAGCCCTTTTTAGAGGATGAATTGGCTTATATTTCAGAGAAATTTGAGAAAGTATATCTGGTTATCCCTGAATCTCATAATATTGATAGGTCGCAGAAAAAGTTTAGGGTTCCTCCCAATGCTGAGCTATTGGAGTTTTCTATATCAGTTACAGCAGGCGAAAAACTGAGAAGTGCTTTAAAATGGTTTTCTCCCCCATATACACTGGAACGAGAGTTTATTCGAAAACACTACAAGCATCCATTTTCCTTTCTGCATCTTAAACTGATGCTTGCATACGAAGCTTATGCAACGAAATTTGCTGAAGCACTCGAAACGCACATTTTAAAAATGAATCATCCTTTGGATGAGGTAACCTGTTACTCCTATTGGTTTAGTAATGTGTCGTTTTCAATTGCAAAACTTAAGCAAAAATTTCCTCAGCTTCGTGCAATTACCAGAGCACATCGATGGGATTGTTTTTTCTATGTTAATCCGGCTGATTATTTGCCATTTAGGCCTTGGATGATAAAGGTTCTTGATGGTGTTTACCCAATTTCTGATGCTGGTACAATTTATTTGAGGAATAAATTGGCTCACCTGTTTAATTCAAAAATTCACACTTACCGTTTGGGCGTTGATATTCAAAGTCAAATTCCTGAAAGGAGTAAGTTAGAAGGCCATTTGAATATAGTATCTATTGCCTTTATTTCTCGGGTAAAGCGCATTGATCGTATAATTGAAGCCCTCAGCTTAATTGAAAATGTGAACATAAACTGGACTCACATCGGTAGTGCCCCTTCAGGTGACCGGCAAGTCGAGGAACTTGCTGATAAATGCTTGGGCGCAAAGGCAAACATTAATTATTCTTTTTTAGGCGAGCGTTCAAAACAAGAAGTTATTCAGTTTCTTCGGTCTAATCGCGTTGATGTACTGTTATGTACCAGTGAGTCTGAAGGAATCCCGGTATCTATGATGGAGGCGCTTGCAAATGGTATTCCAATCATTTCGCTCAATGTAGGCGGAATATCAGAACTGGTTAAAGACAAGCAGAATGGCGTTTTACTTCCTGAACATGCTTCCATGCAAGACATTGCTGCAAACCTTGTGAATTGGGCTCAATTTACCGAAGCTGAATATCAGCAATACTCACAAAGAGCATATCAAACCTATTTGATGTATTTTTCGGCCCAGAAAAATTACACCACATTTTACGCTGAAACGCTACAAACATGAAAAAGGATTATCAGATTTGCACTCGTTGTATCATGGATACCAATGATTATCCGCAAATCACATTTGATTCTAGTGGGGTCTGTTCAATTTGTCACATTTATGATGACCTTGCCAAGAGAACAGTTAAAAGAGGAGATTCTGCCGAGGGAGCACTACAATCAATGATTGACGAAATTAAAACCTGGGGAAGAAAGCGTGAATATGATTGTTTAATTGGAGTAAGTGGAGGAGTTGATTCTACTTATTTGGCTTATTTGTCCAAACAGTGGGGATTAAGACCATTGATTTTGCATGTAGATAACGGATGGAATACTGAGTTATCTGTGATGAATATTGAAAACCTGGTTAAAAAATTAGGGTATGATTTATTTACTTATGTAATTGACTGGAATGAAATCCGAGACCTTCAGCTAGCATACATGAAAGCCTCTGTTCTTGACATTGATGTTCCAACTGATAACGCTTACGCCGCAGCGGTGTTTAAAATCGCAAATGAAAAGAAAATCAAGTATATTTTAACAGGACATAATACAGTTACAGAAGGCTGGCTTCCTCCAACATTTACCCATTTTAAGTACGATATCATTAATATGAAAGCCATCCATAAACAATTTGGTTCAGTTCCTTTAAGGTCCTTTCCATATTTGGGTGTTACTCGTGGTTGGTATTTGATGAAAGTCAAGGGACTTAAGACTTATTCTCCTTTGAATTGGATAGATTATGACAAAGCGGAGGTAAAGAAATTTATTCAAAGCGAGTTGGGCTGGAGAGATTATGGCGGAAAGCACTATGAAAATATCTTTACACGTTTTTATCAGGGTTATATTTTGTATAAAAAATTTGGCGTTGATAAGCGAAAATCGCATCTAAGTACGCTTATTTGCAGCGGCCAAATTTCTCGGGAAAATGCACTTGAAGAAATTCAAAGAAACCCATACCCTTCTGAAGAGCTGCTCATGGAAGACCGGGAGTATGTAATCAAGAAATTGGGAATTACCGAGCAAGAATTTGAGCGGTTGATGGCCTTACCAATTAAGGCCCATACTGATTATCCTTCGATTTTACACTGGTACGATCGCTTGAGGCCTTATGTAAGAGCAGCACGTAAAGTGAAGAAAGCCCTTTCCGGTAAACCTTAAGCGCTGAAATGCTCCAGGAGGGTAGAGAATCATTTTACAACCGTTTCTTGTAAAACGCTATTAATTTTCTGTTCGATGGAGAAAAAACATGAACTTGTATTTGCAACGCGAAATACGCACAAGATAGAAGAAGCAAGAGCCATAGTTGGCGATCGATTTGCCATCCTAGGGCTCGATGAAATAGGATTCGATTTGGAATTACCGGAAAACGGCAATACACTTCATGAAAACGCTTTGGAAAAGCTTCGGACATTTGTTGAAGCCACCGGAAGGAATGCAATATCTGATGATTCAGGGTTAGAAATTGAATGTTTAAATGGTCGCCCGGGCGTACACACCGCTCACTACTCAGGAAGTCGCAATGCTAACCTGAATATGTTGCGTGTTTTATCAGAAATGTCACAATGTACTGTTAGAACAGCTCGGTTTGTTACTGTACTCGCCTGCAATTTTCAAGGTAAAGAGTTTATCTTCGAAGGTGATGTTCAAGGAGTGATTACTCAAGAAATTCGAGGCTCAGAGGGATTTGGGTATGATCCCATTTTTATTCCGGAAGGTTACAACCAAACATTCGCTGAGTTAAGTGCACAGGTTAAGAATACGCTGAGCCACCGGGCAATTGCATTCAGAAAGTTAGCGGAATGGTTGGTTTCGGTCGATTAACTACCTTTGGCCACCTATGATGGAATTTCTGACCTCTTTCCTTGACTTTATTCTCCATATTAATCAGCATTTGGATGCCTTAGTGGCTGAATATGGAACGGCAATTTATGCCATTCTCTTTTTAATCATTTTTGTGGAAACTGGATTGGTTATTATGCCGTTTCTGCCTGGAGACTCTCTGCTATTTGCCGTTGGTGCGATATGTGCTAGACCCGGTTCTGACTTAAGTATTGCAGTCGTGATTTCATTGCTATTTGTAGCTGCTGTTTTAGGTGACAACCTCAATTATTTTATTGGGCGCTTTGCTAGTAATAAAGTTGTTAATCTAAGGTTGTTTGGTAAAAGGCTTGTGAAGCAAGAATATTTAGATAGCACTCAACAGTTTTTTCAGCGCCACGGTACAAAAGCCATTATTATGGCCCGATTTGTTCCGATTGTGAGAACATTCACACCGTTTGTTGCAGGTGTTGGAAAGATGGATTATAAGGGGAGGTTTCTGCCTTACGATATTGCCGGAGGTGCATTGTGGATTTCATCCATGTCGCTCAGTGGTTATTTTTTAGGCAATCTTCCATTTTTTCAAAAGCACTTCGAAGCGGTAGTCCTTGGAATTATTGTCCTTTCTGTTAGCCCTATGGTTTTTGCATTTCTGAGGTCAAAACTCAATAGAAATAATTAACAATAATACATTCCAACCGTGTAATGTTTGATATTCTTGATTGGGCTGGTGGATTTTGCAATTGAATGTTTAATCGTCATCAAAATCCATATTGACTTTTGCCATTAATATTGTGCTAATCATGTTTATTTAAACATTGAGACCCATGAAGGGAATTTGAAAGTATGTTTCATGTATGATGAATCAGTCGCATTCAATACAGTCATCCTTCAAAAAACTTAAATTTCCTCCTTGCCGCAATGTATTTCAATTGTCTACTGCGTTCAAAGAATATTTAATTCAAATTCAGCCGGGTTTTTGAATGTGTACGAATCATAAACCCGGTTTTACACATAACTTTAACTAGCTTACAATTGAATAGTGGCTTATTCCTTTGGTATTGAAATAATTCAAGGCTTAGAGCAGATTTGCAGTCTACTTTAAGCCTTGAATTTACAGTGAGACCAGTATTAGGAATTCGTTAATTGAGCCTGAATTCTCTTTTTCAGTCCTTCAGATGTAATACTTCCGGGGCGCTCGATGGGGAGGCCCATTGCACGGCTAATTGTTAGTTGTGCCAAAACACCAAGCGCTCTCGATACGCCAAAAAGCACAGTGAAGAAATCGTATTCTTTAATGCCGTAGTGTATGAGAAGGGCTCCTGAATGAGCATCTACATTAGGCCATGGATTTTGGATTTTTTTGATGGAGCCAAGTATTCCAGGCACCACATCATAGACTCTCCAAACAATATTGCAGATGTCGTCATCGGGCATGTATTTTTTTGCGAAATCCATCTGAGCCGTAAATCGTGGATCTGTTTTACGAAGTACAGCATGGCCATAACCCGGAACAACTTTTCCTTCTGCAAGAGTTCGATTAACGTATTGTGCTATTTGTTCGCTGGTAGGCAATCCGCCTCCAAGGTCTTTTTGCAAGTCTAAAATCCAACGTATAACTTCTTGGTTGGCTAAGCCGTGAAGCGGGCCTGCAAGCCCATTTATTCCTGCTGAGAAGGAATAAAAAGCATCGCTGAGGGCTGAACCTACTAGGTGAGTAGCGTGCGCAGAAACATTGCCTCCTTCATGATCAGCATGAATTGTAAGATATAGTCTCATCAATTCAGCAACTTCGTGCGAATCGTAACCCAGCATATGGGCAAAATTTGCAGACCAATCTAGTCCAGCTTTAGGTTCAATTTGATTATTGTTATGGTAGGTCCTTCTGTATATGTAAGCTGCCAATCGCGGCAAACGAGCAATCAAATTCATTGAATCCTCAAACATAGGATTCCAATACTCTTTTTTGTTGATGCCTTTTTCATATTCCCGGGCAAAGACTGAATCTGTTCGCATAGCAAGAATGCCGATGCTAAACTGCGTCATTGGATGCGTATGAATAGGCAATGCATCAATTGCTTTGTAAACATGCTCTGGAAGCACTGACCGGTTTTCCCAATCGGTGCTTATCGATTTTACATCTTCTGCGCTAGGAATTCTTCCTGTAAGCATCAAATAAAAAATGCCTTCAGGTAAGGGCTCATTGCCGTTTTCAGCCTTGGGTAATAGGTTGTATAATTCTGGAATGCTGTAACCTCGAAACCGAATGCCTTCCTCTGGGTCAAGTTTAGAAGTCTCGGTAATCATCCCAACCATCCCTTTCATACCAGAGAATACTTGAGCTGCAGTAATTTCGCCTAGTTTTACATTGCCGTGTTCTGCAATTAGATTTTTCACTTCGGCTGCATGCGGATGAATGACTTCTGAGAAGAGATTTTTTAGTTGATTACTCATGGATGGAACGGAGTTTCAGATTAGACAGCGGGTACAATATTACCAATTTAATGTGGCAACATGCACAGCGATTTGAAAAAATAGTCGCTTGTATTAACACCAATTCTGCAATTGTGTTCATGGTGTAACTGCTAAAAACTTTTGTAGAACTGAGAATTTGGTTTTTTTCTGATAATTAGATTGTTATAGGTGTCGTTGAATCCAGCAATTGTTTTAATTCAAGGTATAATCGTTGTGTGATTTCTTCATCATTTGCTTTAGCAGGGGGCATTCAGGTTTACATTTTGATTGTAAATGAATTAATTCGATGGAAAGGGTACTTTTGCATTTACAATTGCCATTAGCCGATGATTAATGTAACCCAATCTTACTTGCCTCCAATGGAGGACTATGTAAAATACCTCGAAAAGATTTGGGACAGTAAACATCTCACTAATCATGGCCCCTTGGTTCTAGAACTCGAGGAGAAGTTGCGCCAATATTTAGGTGTAAAGCATTTCTTTTTTGTAACGAATGGAACTATAGCACTTCAGATTGCAATCAAGGCATTAGGTCTACACGACGAAGTCATCACCACACCATTTAGTTATGTAGCCACCACCTCAAGCTTAGTTTGGGAGTCTTGCAAGCCAGTTTTCGCCGACATCGACCCAAACACTTGTACAATCGACGTGGATTCTGTAACCAAGCAGCTAAGCGATAAGACTTCGGGAATTTTAGCAACGCATGTTTATGGAAACCCTTGTCGCGTGGAAGAAATTCAAGCTTTGGCTTTCCAAAATGGTTTAAGTGTAATTTATGATGCTGCACATGCGTTCGGAGTTCAATACAAAGGGCGTTCTGTTTTGGAATTTGGAGATGTTTCTACGCTAAGTTTCCATGCCACTAAGTTGTTTCACACCATTGAAGGGGGCGGTATAGTCACGAACAGTGATGAATTGGCACACAAGATTTCTTACATGCGTAATTTCGGACATAACGGCGCTGAGGCATTTTTTGGTGTGGGAATCAACGGAAAGAGTTCAGAATTCCAGGCAGCAATGGGTTTATGTATACTTCCTAACATTCCTGATTTAATTCAAAAACGAAAAGTAGTTTCTGATTTATATACAGAACTTCTAGAGGGCCTTCCCCTTAGAAAACCTCTATTGCAGGTGGGCACAAATCATTATAATTATGCCTATTTTCCGGTTATCTTCGATACAGAAGCTCAGTTAATTAAAGTAATGGATAATTTGAAGAACCGAGGAATAATTCCCCGGCGTTACTTTTATCCATCATTGAATACATTAAATTATGTCGAAAATAATTTAATAAATGATTGGGCTACGGATGTTTCCTCTCGGGTGCTTTGTTTGCCCTTGTATGATAGCTTGCCACTAGGGGACGTTAGATTGATTGTTGAAGTAATTCGGGAAGCGTTATGATTATTGCCGGTGCAGGCGGATTAGCCTTACAATTAATTCCGAGTTTGGAAAGATTGAAGCTAGCTCCAACATATCAGTTTTATATTGATGAACAGCATAATGCCGACCCATTAATTGAGGGAAATTATCCCATTATCAGAGGCGAAGAGAGTTTGCGAAAATTTTGGGATGGAAATCAACGAGAGTTTATTGTAGCGATTGGTGGTTCTCAAAGGGAGTCACTTTACCGTAAATTGTGTTTGTTGGGCGGTAGGCCTAAAACACTCATTGATTCATCATCTACAGTCTCTCATTTGGCCGCTGAGGTGGGCGAGGGCGTGATTATATTACAAGATGTAATTGTAGAGCCAGGAGTGTATATCGGAGAAGGTTGTCTTGTTAACTTACGCTCACTAATTACACACAGAGTTCAATTAGGTAGGTTTGTTGAAGTTTCGCCCGGTGTTCAATTACTCGGTAATTCTTGCGTAGGAGATTATTCATTTATCGGAGCTGGAGCAGTGATTTTGCCTGGAGTAAAGATTGGAAAACACTGCATTGTTGGAGCCGGAGCTGTTGTTATTCGTGATGTTGATGATTACGAAATTGTTGGTGGTGTACCTGCAAAACAATTGATTTCAAAATGAAGAAGATATCGTTTATACTGCCTGTTTTCCGTAACGAAGGCTCCATTCAATTAACCTGTTCTCAAATTGAGACTCTCATTCGTGAGCAGCACGAAAAATTCAAACTTGAAATATTACTGGTTAATGATGGTTCTGACGATGGATCCTGGAATGAAATACTCAAGTTATGTGAGAAAAATGATTGTATTAAGGGGATTTCATTTTCGCGCAATTTTGGCCAAGTTCCTGCTATAATTGCTGGCACTAGGCATTGTAGTGGAGATGCAGCTGTAATCATGTCAGCCGACCTTCAAGATCCTGTTTCTCTAATATCGGAAATGATTCATGACTGGGAAAATGGGAGTGAAATTGTTATTGGATTTAGGATGGACAGAGAAGATTCGGCAGTCGCTAATTTGACTTCGGCCATTTTTTACAGATTTATGAAGATTGCTAATCCTCAAATTCCGGTTGGAGGCTTCGATTTTGTATTGCTTGATCGAAAAGCGGTAGACGTTTTTGCCAATATTGATGAGCGCAATCGGTTTTTTCAAGGTGACATTTTATGGATGGGATTTAACATCAAGTTTATTCCATACAAACGGCTAAAACGAACCATTGGTAAATCACAATGGAGTTTTTCGAAGAAGCTTAAATACTTTATTGATGGATCACTAAATACGTCTTATCTGCCTATTCGATTTATGTCAATTGCCGGAATTGTTGTTGCAATATTGGGTTTTCTATACGCCTTGCTTGTTGTTTACCTTCGTTTGATAAACAATGTCCCTTTTAAAGGCTATGCACCCATAGTAATTTTATTATTGGTTATTGGTGGAATGATAATGATTATGTTAGGAATAATTGGGGAGTACTTATGGCGCATTTACGACGAAACGAGGAAAAGGCCGGTTTATTTGATCAAAGAGAAGGTTGGAAATTGGGAATCATGAATAAGATTCGTTGGTAGGCGATATTGCATTTCATTGATTTGAAAGACTTTACGTGGAGTCGGTATAGGCATTTGTAAAATACCCTAATTGATTTGCATCAGTTAAATTCCCAAAGAGCTCGCCGTT
This sequence comes from Bacteroidota bacterium, assembly GCA_027483445.1. Classification (GTDB taxonomy): domain Bacteria; phylum Bacteroidota; class Bacteroidia; order M30B66; family M30B66; genus CAMCXT01. The sequence goes on from JAIXUS010000042.1 coordinate 178,235, forward strand.
ACTTACTAGAATGGTATTTGCTCAATAAATTATATAAAAGGAAAGTCTAATCAGTTAAGAGAGGCTTTCAATCTTAAAGCTAAGAACGGGTTTTGTAATTCCAGCTAACAAAATGCTTAGCGACTGCAGAGTAGGTTTTGAGATTTCAGGCACCCATCCAAAAGTCTTGCGTCAAGTTTGGCAAAAGCATGATTCACGGGTCATGAGTAAAGCTTTTGAGCGTAATTCATGAGGCTCTGCCTATACGATGCAGCATAAAAGCCCTCCTAAAGAACGGATGTTCTGAATGGAGGGCCTTTATGCTTGGTCATCGAAATGCTCGAAAGCAATTTCAATAATGAAGCAGATGGTTATAACAATTCGGTTTAGGCGTTTTTAACAACGTCCATCCCATGATATCGTCCTGAGCTTCCTAACATTTCTTCGATGCGAAGCAGCTGATTGTATTTTGCAATCCTGTCGGAGCGAGAGGCTGAACCGGTTTTAATTTGTCCGCATCGCATAGCTACAGCTAAATCTGCAATTGTGGTGTCTTCGGTTTCGCCTGATCGGTGACTCATCACAGCGGTGTAGCCGTTGTTCATAGCAAGTTGAACGGCGTTGATCGTCTCAGTGAGTGTCCCAATTTGATTCACTTTAACGAGGATGGAATTGGCAATTCCCTTCTCGATTCCTTCCCCAAGGCGATCTACATTTGTAACGAACAGGTCATCACCCACCAGTTGAACCTTACTGCCAATTTTTTCTGTAAGTAATTTCCATCCGTTCCAGTCATCTTCTGCAAGGCCGTCTTCGATAGAAAGAATTGGGTATTTCTTGCACCAGTCGGCCCAGTAATCGGCCATTTGTGCGGACGTTAATTTATCACCTGTTGATTTTTTGAAATGATAAACTCCCTCTTCAGCGTTGTAGAATTCAGAGCTTGCGGCATCCATGGCAATCCAAATATCTTCACCAGGCTTATATCCAGCCTTTTCGATGGCTTGCATAACTGTTTGAATAGCATCTTCATTCGACTTTAAATTGGGTGCAAATCCGCCCTCATCACCAACATTGGTCGACATTCCCATTTTTTTCAACACTTCTTTAAGGTGATGAAATACTTCGGTGCCCATGCGTAAGGCCTCTGCGAAAGAGCGTGCATTGGCAGGCATAATCATAAACTCCTGAAAGTCAATACTGTTGTCGGCATGCGAGCCTCCATTGAGAATATTCATCATCGGCACAGGAAGAAGAGCGGCGTTCACACCTCCTACATAACGATAAAGTGGCATATTGGCTTCTGCAGCTGCAGCCTTAGCAGCAGCGAGAGATACACCAAGAATTGCATTGGCACCGAGGTTGGCTTTATTTGCTGAGCCATCCAACTCAATCATTGCAATGTCAAGTCCTCGCTGATCACTAACTTCCATTCCTGTCAGTTCTTCTGCAATGGTTGAATTAACATTATTGACTGCATTTTCGACACTCTTTCCTAGGTAGCGTTTTTTATTGCCATCACGCAGTTCGACTGCTTCGTGCGTTCCGGTTGAAGCACCAGATGGAACCGCTGCACGGCCAACTGAACCTGCTTCTGTGAAAACATCAACTTCTATGGTAGGATTGCCTCTAGAGTCAAGAATTTGACGGGCATGAATGTGGGCGATTGCGCTCATTGAGTGGGATTTTTAATGGTTAATTAAATTGACTTTTCATCAGGTTCACAAAATCGTCGAACAAATATCTGGAGTCGTGTGGGCCAGGGGCTGCTTCTGGATGATATTGAACAGAAAATGCTGGTTTAGACTTCAGTCTGATGCCTGCAATTGTTTTATCGTTGAGGTGAATATGAGTAACTTCAGCGTCTAGATGTTTTTCAACATCTTCTGCTCGAACAGCGAAACCGTGATTTTGGGAGGTTATTTCTCCTTTTCCTGTGATTACGTTTTTAATTGGGTGATTAATGCCTCGGTGTCCGTTGAACATTTTGTAGGTGCCTATACCAATGGCCTCTGCCAGAATTTGATGTCCGAGGCATATACCGAATACTGGGATTTTCTTTTCCAATATCTCTTTTACCGTATCAATTGCATATCCTACTGCTGCAGGGTCTCCCGGGCCGTTTGAAATCATGAAACCATGTGGTTGGAACTCCATCATTTCAGAAAAGGTTGATTTTGCCGGGAATACCTTAACGAAGCAGCCTCTCTCTGTGAGGCAGTCCACGATATTCGATTTTACACCGAGATCGAGCAGGGCCACTCGTAACTCTGATGTTTTATTTCCAGATGTGTAGGTTAGCGCGGTAGACACGATACTGGAGAGTTCTAATCCTTGCATTTTGGGTACTGCAGCTAACTTCGCCTTTAGGGCCTCCACATCTGTGGTTTCAGTGGATAGTATAGCATTCATCGCACCTTTAGAGCGAATGTGTCGCACCAGTTTTCGGGTGTCGATTTCGCAGATGACCGGTATTTGATGGTTTTGGAAGTAATTGCTAAGAGAACCATTGGCCAACTGTCGTGAATAAGCGTCAGAAAAGTCGCGACAAACCAGTCCAGCGATTTTTATACTATCCGACTCTGTATCATCTTCTTTGACGCCATAGTTACCGATATGAACATGAGTAGTTACAACTATTTGCCCAAAGTAGGATGGGTCAGTAAAGATTTCTTGGTATCCGGTCATACCCGTATTAAAGCAGATTTCACCGGTGGCGGTACCTGCGATGCCGGTAGATTTTCCATGGAAGGCGGTTCCGTCTTCGAGGACTAGAATGGCGGGTTTTGCTTCAGAATATCTCATAAAGACGTGCGCGAAGATCAAAAAAAAAGGGATAAAACCGAAGTTTTATCCCTTTCAATGTGAGTGTTGTTTTCAATTTATTCAGCAGCAGATGTATCAGCAGATGTATCAGCATCAGGTTGAGCCTGAGAGTCGGCTGAAGGTGAGGAGGTTTTCTTTGCTCCTCCACGGCCACGGCGTGTTTTTTTCTCCCCGCTTTGGGCTTTACCTTCCTTAACGTATACATCGTTGTAATCAACCAGTTCGATTAGCGCCATTGATGCATTGTCGCCTAGACGGTTCGACAATTTGATGATGCGTGTGTATCCACCGGGACGGTCGGCTACTTTTACAGAAACTTCGCGGAACAATTCAGATACCGCTGTCTTATCTTTAAGGTAAGCGAAAACTGTACGACGACTATGTGTAGTATCGTCTTTTGATTTGGTTATCAAAGGTTCTACGTAAGTGCGCAGTGCTTTCGCCTTCGCAAGCGTAGTGCTGATGCGCTTATGCAGGATCAGCGAGCTTGCCATATTGGCCAACAGGGCTTTGCGGTGAGAAGCCGTTCTGCCGAGGTGGTTGACTTTTTTTCCGTGTCTCATGATCTTTGTTTATTTCGAGCCTCCCGGCTTTGAATTAGTCTTTGTCGAGTTTGTATTTTGCCAGATTCATTCCGAAAGTAAGTTGCTTGCTGGCTACAAGCTCTTCCAATTCAGTAAGTGATTTCTTACCGAAATTGCGGAATTTCAACAGGTCATTTTTATTGTATGACACCAGGTCAGCCAAGGTATCCACATCGGCTGCTTTGAGGCAGTTAAGCGCGCGAACGGAAAGGTCCATGTCTACTAAGCGCGTTTTGAGCAACTGACGCATATGGAGGATATCCTCATCAAATTCTTCGGTGGTTACTTTCTCCTCTACATCCTCAGTAATTTTCTCATCCGAGAAAAGCATAAAGTGTTGAATAAGAATTTTTGAAGCTTCTTTGAGGGCATCTTTTGGATGGATAGAACCATCGGTAGTAATCTCTATCAACAGCTTTTCATAATCCGTTTTTTGTTCAACACGGTAATTTTCAACCGAGTACTTCACATTTCGGATAGGAGTGTGAACAGAGTCAATTGCAATCTGTCCCATTTGTGGGTTAGCCGGTTTGTTTTCTTCTGCAGGAATGTAACCACGGCCTTTGTCGATGGTTATTTCCAATCTCAAGGAAACCGAAGGATCCATATTGCAGATTACAAAATCGTGGTTGAGTACCTGGAAAGCAGAGGTAAATCGGCCAATGTCTCCTGCTGTGAATTGTGACTGACCGCTAACGGTAACAATCACTTTTTCATGTTCTGTCGCATCGATTTGGCGCTTAAAGCGAACCTGCTTCAGGTTAAGAATAATCTCAGTAACATCTTCAACTACACCCTTAACAGTGGAGAACTCATGTTCAACACCTTCAATTTTCACGCTAGTGATGGCGAAACCTTCCAGCGATGAGAGCAGAATACGGCGGAGTGCATTCCCAACAGTAATTCCATATCCGGGTTCGAGTGGTCTGAATTCGAACTGACCATGCTGATCAGTTGAGGTGATCATCACCACCTTATCGGGCTTTTGAAATGCCAGTATTGCCATAGGATTTAAAATTTTATGGTTGGAGGTTAACCCGGATTATTTAGAGTACAATTCGACGATGAGTTGCTCACGGATGTTTTCTGGAATTTGCTCTCGTTCAGGGTAATTGAGGAATTTACCACTCAAATTGGCTGAGTCAAATTCAATCCATGAGAAACGATTTGCGTTTCCAGACACCGCGTTGGTAATTACTTCAAGCGATTTCGATTTTTCGCGAACGGCAATCACATCTCCAGCCTTAAGAGTGTAGGATGGAATATTTACAACGTTGCCATTAACGGTGATGTGGCGATGAGATACCAATTGGCGTGCAGCAGAACGTGATTGCGCTATGCCCATGCGGTACACTACATTGTCTAATCGAGCTTCGATTAGCTTGAGGAGGTTTTCACCGGTAATACCTTTAGCACGTGAAGCGCGATCGAATATTTTTGCAAACTGACGCTCCAAGATTCCGTAGGTATATTTTGCCTTCTGCTTTTCGAGAAGCTGAACTGCATATTCCGACATTTTAGCACGCTTCTTTGACTGTCCGTGCTGACCCGGAGGGTAATTCTTTTTATTCAGGTGTTTATCCGGACCGTAAATCGCTTCGCGAAATTTACGGGCAATTTTCGATTTGGGACCGATATATCTGGCCATGATGCTTCGTGTTTAAAGAGTGATTATACGCGGCGACGTTTAGGAGGACGACAGCCATTGTGTGGAACCGGAGTTACATCCACGATTTCAGAAACTTCGATTCCTGCATTATGGATTGTACGGATGGCGGATTCACGTCCACCGCCGGGACCTTTAACAAAAACTTTTACTTTACGAAGCCCCAGGTCATAGGCTACTTTTGAGCAATCTCCAGCAGCCATTTGAGCGGCATAAGGGGTGTTTTTCTTAGATCCCCTGAAGCCCATTTTACCTGCAGAAGACCAGCTAATCACCTGACCGGTAGCATTGGTCAACGAGATGATAATGTTGTTAAAGGTTGCATTGATATGCGCGTGCCCTACGGCCTCTACCTTCACAACACGTTTTTTGGTTGTTTTGGTTGTTTTCGCCATTTCTTTAAGAAATCACTTGTTATCGTATCGGGGAAAGATTACTTAGTTACCTTCTTCTTGTTGGCAACAGTTTTCTTTTTACCCTTTCTGGTCCGGGCATTGTTCTTAGTGGTTTGTCCACGAACCGGCAAGCCGAGTCGGTGACGAATACCACGGTAAGCACCAATGTCCATCAGTCGTTTAATGTTCAGTTGAACTTCAGAGCGAAGTGCACCCTCAACTTTAATTTTTTCATTGATGATTTCACGGATTTTTCCGAGTTCATCATCGTTCCATTCCGATACTTTCTTGTCGAAGCTGATTCCAGCTTCTGAAAGGATTCGTTGAGCGGTAGAACGTCCAATACCATAGATGTAGGTAAGGCCGATTTCTCCGCGTTTGTTTTTGGGAAGGTCAATTCCAGCTATACGAGCCATATCTTGAAAAAATTAAGGGCTTATCCCTGACGTTGTTTGAATTTCGGGTTCTTCTTGTTGATCACATAGAGTCTTCCCTTACGGCGTACTACTTTGCACTCCGCACTTCTCTTTTTGATGGAAGCTTTTACTTTCATGATTTCCTGCTGCTTATTTGTATCGGTAAGTGATTCGCCCTTTTGTGAGGTCGTATGGAGACATTTCCACTTTCACTTTATCGCCTGGTAAAATTTTGATGTAGTTCATCCGCATTTTCCCCGAGATGTGCGCAATGATTACGTGCTCGTTTTCGAGCTCCACCCTGAACATCGCATTCGACAATGCCTCAATGATGGTACCGTCTTGCTCTATGGATGATTGTTTTGACACTTCGGTTTATATTGGTTAAACAGTTTTCAATTTATTCTCCTCCAATGCTTTTTCAACGAACTCAAAGGAAGAGAGAATATCAGCTTTGCCCTTACGTACCGCGATGGTATGTTCAAAATGCGCAGAAGGCAAACCGTCCGAGGTCGTGATGGTCCAACCATCTTTTCCATGAACAATGTTCCTTTTGCCCAGATTGATCATCGGTTCAATCGCGATTACCAAGCCTTCTCGCAGTTTTGGACCTGATCCTCGCTTCCCGTAGTTTGGTACTTCGGGTGCTTCGTGCAGGTTTTTTCCAATACCATGTCCAACTAATTCTCGAACTACAGAAAAACCATGTGACTCACAGTAATCTTGAACCGCAAAGCTAACATCACCAAGTCGGTGACCTTCAACTGCCGATTGGATACCACGGTATAGACTTTCCTTGGTTACATCGAGCAATTTTTGCACTTCATGTTTTACTTCGCCAATGGCAAAGGTGTATGCTGAATCGCCATAGAATCCGTTTTTCAGCACACCACAATCTACAGACACAATTTCACCACTTTCATAAGGACGATTGGAAGGTATTCCGTGTACAACTTGAGCGTTTGGAGAAACGCAAAGGGTATTGGGGAATCCATTGTGTCCTTTGAAAGCCGGAACTCCTCCGTGGTCACGGATAAACTCCTCGGCAATTTTGTCCAGTTCGAGGCTGGTAACTCCGGGTCGGATGCGTTTAGCAACCTCTCCAAGAGTAAGGGCAACAAGTAAAGAACTCTCGCGGATCTTCTCTATTTCCTCTTCTGTCTTGTAAAAGATCATTTTGGAAACAGATTAGCTCTGCATCGAAACAGGAGATGATGTTGCTCTGCCCTTGATGCGCCCGCTCTTCATCAATCCGTCGTATTGGCGCATCAGCAGGTGGCTTTCAATCTGCTGTAATGTATCGAGAACCACTCCCACAAGAATGAGCAGTGATGTACCTCCGTAAAACTGTGCGAATTTGTTGGTAACCCCGAACAGCATCGCTAGTGCTGGCATGATGGCGACAAAGGCGAGAAACACTGCACCAGGTAAAGTAATTCTCGACATGATCGTGTCTATGAACTCGGCTGTTGGGAGACCTGGTTTCACACCTGGGACAAATCCACCAGAGCGCTTCATTTCCTCAGCCATGTTTTTAGGATTTACTGCAATGGCTGTATAGAAATAGGTGAAAACTATAATCATTACAGCGAATGTAAAATTGTACCAAAACCCTGTAAAGTTGGAAAACGTTGCGACGAATCCTTGAAGTGAATCTGCCCCTGAAAAGCCAGCAAGGGTAATAGGTATAAACATTATTGCCTGAGCAAAAATGATTGGCATTACACCCGCAGCATTCACCCGCAGCGGAATATACTGACGAGTGCCACCAATTTGGGTGTTGCCTTGAATTCTTTTGGCCACTTGAACGGGAACCCTCCGAACACCCTGCACGAGCAGAATAGAGAGAATAACTACAAGCAGAAGTAAAATCAATTCAATCAAGAACATCACTGTGCCACCGCCTTGTTGAGCAATCCGTGACCCGAATTCACCTACAAGTGCCCCTGGTAATTCTGCAATGATACCCACCATGATTATCAAAGAAATACCATTTCCGATACCACGATCTGTAATTCTTTCTCCCAACCACATAATGAACATTGTGCCTGCGATCAAGATAAGTGTAGACGATACCCAGAAGAAGGTGGAACCTCCTGAAATGGCATTTGTACCAATTTGGTTATTGAGGTTGGCCAAATAACTTGGTGCCTGCAATGCGGTAATTGCCACGGTTAAGTAGCGTGTAATTTGATTCATCTTCTTACGACCACTTTCTCCTTCCTTCTGCATTTTTTGGAAGTAAGGAACTGCAATGGTAAGAAGTTGTACTACGATCGATGCCGAGATGTAAGGCATGATTCCCAACGCAAATATTGAAGCGTTGGAAAATGCGCCTCCGGAAAACATATTTAAAAGACCGAGAATTCCATCAGAAGTTTGCTGCTTAAGCGCATCAAGTGCTGCAGGATTTACTCCTGGGATAACTACAAACGACCCCAAACGATACACAAGTAAAAACAACAATGTGTTTCCGATCTTGTTACGGAGTTCTTCGATCTTGTAGATGTTCTTAATAGTATCGATCAATTTCTTCATCAGGCAAGGATTGTAGCAGTTCCTCCTTTAGATTCGATAGCCGCTTTTGCGGATGCTGTGAATGCATGCACTTTCACATCAAGTTTGCTGGTGAGTTCACCTCGACCCAAAATTTTGATCAGGTCGTTTTTGCCGGCTAATCCATTCGCCTGCAGTGTTTCAAAGGTAATCTCGTTCGCACTTAATTTTGTGGCCAAACTCTGAAGTGTATCCAAGTTGATACCACGATACTCTACGCGATTGATATTTTTAAAACCGAACTTAGGCAAACGACGTTGAAGAGGCATTTGACCACCTTCAAAACCGGCCTTAGAAGAGTATCCTGAGCGTGACTTGGCACCCTTGTGACCGCGTGTAGATGTACCACCGCGACCAGAGCCTTGTCCACGACCAATTCTTTTTTCCTGCTTGATAGAACCCTTAGCTGGGGTTAGATTACTCAGATTCATCGCTGTTGTCTTGTTTATCAGATTGACGTAACGGTAACCAGGTGACTCACCTTTTTTACCATTCCTTCAATCTGAGGAGTTAGTTCATGTTCTACAGGAACGTTCATTTTAGTAATTCCCAGTGCCTTAAGCGTGCGCTTTTGGTCGGCCGGGCGGTCAATGCCGCTTTTTATTTGCTGAATGCGAATCTTTGCCATCACTGATGATCTTATCCGTTAAACACTTTTTCCATGGTGATACCACGCTGTTGAGCAACCGTAGCCGGATCGCGCATTTGACTGAGGGCATCGATTGTAGCCTTAACCACATTGTGTGGGTTAGAGGACCCTTTTGATTTTGCCAATACGTCAGTAACTCCAACGCTTTCAAGAACAGCGCGCATCGCACCACCAGCAATTACACCAGTACCATGAGAAGCAGGCTTCAAGAACACTAATGCTCCACCGAATTTACCATACTGCTCGTGTGGAACTGTACCATTGATTACTGGTACTTTAATCAACGTTTTCTTGGCGTCATCGATTCCCTTGCTAATGGCATCTGTAACTTCTTTGGCTTTACCAAGACCATGTCCAACAATACCTTTTTCATTTCCAACCACCACAATAGCGGAGAAGGAAAAGGTACGTCCACCTTTAGTTACTTTGGTTACGCGGTTTACTGCAACCAACTTGTCTTTCAGTTCAATATCACTTGAACGTACTCGTTTAATATTTGCGTTTGCCATGGTCGTTTAGAATTTTAATCCACCCTCACGGGCTCCTTCAGCGAGCGATTTTACTCTGCCGTGGTACAAGTATCCGTTTCGATCGAAGCGAACACTCTCCACTCCGGCTTCTTTAGCCTTTAGAGCGATGGCTTTACCCACCATTGCTGCTTTTTCAATTTTGGTCACTTTAGCCTTAGCAATTTCGCCTTCTGCGGAAGATGCTGCGGCCAGCGTGTGCCCTTTAGTATCGTCGATGATCTGAACATAGATCTCTGCATTGGAGCGGAATACACTCATGCGCGGAGCAGAAGCATCTCCGGTAACCACTTTGCGGATTCTTTTCTTAATCCGACTTCTTCTGTATTCTTTGGTGATAGCCATAGTGCTGAGAACAGATTATTTCTTACCGGCTGATTTACCCGCTTTGCGACGAAGTACCTCATTGGCGAATTTTATACCTTTTCCTTTGTATGGTTCAGGCTTACGCATTGAGCGAATCTTCGCAGCAACCATTCCGAGTAGTTGCTTGTCGGTAGATTTCATAATTATGATTGGGTTTTTACCACGCTCAGTTTTTGTTTCCAACTTAATTTCAGCAGGAATTTCAAAAATGATATTGTGAGAGTAACCCAAAGAAAGTTCGAGCTGTTGTCCGGTGTTTGAGGCACGATAACCAACACCCACTAGTTCTTGTTCTGTGGTAAAGCCGGTTGATACACCAGTTACCATGTTATTCAACAGGGCACGGTAAAGACCATGTTTTGCGCGGTGATCTTTTGCGTCAGATTCACGCTGAAGAGTAACAGAACCTTCTTCGATTCCAATTTTGATGCAGGAGTCAACCTGCTGATTTAACTCGCCGAGTGGTCCTTTTACCTGTACCACATTATCTGCATTAACAGATACTGTAACACCTTTCGGTAAAGTAATCGGCATTTTTCCAATCCGTGACATGATTCTTTTGCTTTTTAGGATTAGCTGATATAACAGAGTACTTCACCGCCCACGTTTTCATTGCGTGCTTCTTTGTCGGTCATTACACCTTTAGAGGTAGAAATAATGGCGATTCCGAGCCCGTTGATAACACGTGGAATGTTATTTACATGAGCGTAACGACGAAGACCTGGTTTTGAAACACGAGTGAGCTCTCTGATTGCCGAGATTTTTGTAACCGGGTGGTACTTTAGGGCAATTTTAATGCTTCCTTGTGGATTGGTCTCAGATGGATCTTCGAATTTGTAGCTTAAGATATAGCCCTTATCGAAGAGAATCTTTGTGATGTTCCGCTTCAGCTTTGAAGAAGAAATTTCTACCACACGGTGATTAGCGTGAATAGCGTTCCGCAGTCGGGTGAGGTAGTCTGCTATCGGATCAGTCATTGTACTGTTAATTTCAGATTAGTGATGTGGATTACCAGCTGGATTTTGTGATTCCCGGGATTTTTCCGTCTGTTGCCATTTCGCGGAAAGTAATTCTCGATAAGCCAAACTGGCGGATATATCCGCGAGGACGACCGGTGAGTTTACAACGATTGCGAAGACGAATTTTGCTGGAGTTGCGTGGAAGTTTCTGAAGTCCGGCGAAATCACCGGCTGCTTTCAGCGCTTCTCTTTTTTCCGCGTAGCGGGCTACCAGTTTGGCTCGTTTTACTTCGCGAGCCTTCATGCTTTCCTTAGCCATCGGTCGATCTACTTTTTAAGGTTTTTAAACGGTAATCCAAATTCTTTGAGCAAAGCGTACGCTTCTTTATCGGTTGGAGCATTGGTCACAAAAGTGATGTCCATACCCATAATTTTCGACACTTTGTCGATGTTAATCTCCGGGAAGATAATTTGCTCCGTTACACCTAAGGTGTAATTGCCTCTTCCGTCGAAGCCTTTATCGTTGATTCCACGGAAATCGCGAATACGAGGAAGGGCTACATTGATAAGACGCTCGAGAAACTCATACATCTTATCGCCACGAAGTGTTACACGAACTCCAATTGGAACCCCTTTACGGAGTTTGAAGTTTGAAATATCCTTGCGGGATTTAGTGGCAACTGCTTTTTGACCTGTAATAGTGGTCATCTCAGTAATTGCCGATTCGATCATTTTTTTATCAGAAACCGCCGAACCGATACCTTGGTTAATGCAGATTTTTTCCAAGCGTGGAACCTGCATAGCACTTTTGTATTCGAATTCTTTGCGAAGATTGTTCACAATCTCAGCACGGTATTTTGTCTTCAGTGAAGGTGTGTAGTTCATCGCTTATCCTCCGCTTTATTTAGTTTTGAAATAGCGAACCGAGTTTCCGGCTTCATCCTTTTTCACACCAGTCCTTGCAGCTTTGCCAGTTTTTGGGTCAACTACCATGAGATTAGAAATGTGGATAGAACCTTCTTTCTTAACAATACCACCTTGAGGTGATTGTGAGGTGGGTTTGCTGTGACGGCTAATCATGTTCACACCGGTAACAATGGCGCGTTGTGATTTCATCAGTACTTCGGCTACCTCTCCCGATTCGCCTTTGTGATTGCCGGCAATTACCAGCACTTTATCACCTTTTTTGATATGCAGTTTCATCGCTTATCTGAATATTAGAGTACTTCCGGAGCCAGTGAAACAATCTTCATGAATTGCTTTTCACGCAATTCGCGGGCAACTGGACCGAAAATACGGGTGCCACGTAATTCATCGTTGTTGTTGAGCAACACCACAGCGTTGTCGTCGAAACGGATGTATGATCCATCAGGACGACGGATTTCTTTTTTGGTGCGTACTACCACTGCTTTCGTTACGGATCCTTTTTTTGAGTTTCCGCTGGGTAAAGCGTGTTTTACGGTGACTACAATCTTATCGCCTACCGAGGCATACCGTTTTTTGGTACCACCTAACACACGGATGCAAAGTACTTCTTTTGCTCCTGAATTATCGGCGACGGTTAGCCTGGATTCCTGCTGTATCATGATTCAATTCGGTTATTGCGTGGTGAAATGAATTACTTGGCTTTTTCGAGTATTTCGACTAGTCTCCAGCATTTGTTTTTGCTAAGAGGGCGCGTCTCCATGATTCTAACGGTATCGCCTGCACCGCATTCGTTCTTTTCGTCGTGAGCGAAAAAGCTTGTAGTCTTTTTTACGAACTTACCGTATTTAGGATGCTTCACTTTACGCTCTACTGTTACCACAATGGTTTTATCCATTTTGGTACTCTTTACGAGGCCAATACGCTCTTTGCGGAGATTTCTTTCGATTGTTTCCATCTTACTGATTATTGCGCCTGTTCCTGAATTTCACGCTGACGAAGCGCAGTTTTTAAACGGGCAATCGCACGGCGCTGGTGACGAATGCTAATTGGGCTTTCCAGAGATGATACGGTATGATTGAACATCATTCGAGAAAATGTCTGGGTTTCCTCGGCAATTTTCTCCCGCAATTCAGCGGTTGAAAGGTCTTTAATTTCCTGCGTTTTCATATCTGCAATCAGGCTGTAGCTTCAACGTAATCGCGACGTACAATGAATTTTGTAGTCACTGGTAATTTCTGTGCTGCTAGGCGAAGCGCTTCCTTGGCAATTTCCATTGGAACACCTTCCGCTTCGAAAATGATGGTACCTGGCTTAACAACTGCTACCCAATATTCAGGGGAACCTTTACCCTTACCCATACGTACTTCAGCGGGCTTTTTGGTGATGGGCTTATCAGGGAACACACGAATCCAAATCTGGCCTTCACGCTTCATGTAACGAGTTACAGCAATACGTGCAGCTTCAATCTGGCGGGCTGTCATCCAAACCCCTTCCATGGCTTTGATTCCAAAAGAGCCGAACGCCAGTTCATGACCACGCGTTGCGTTGCCCTTCATCTTCATTTTATGTTGTTTCCTGTAACGAGTACGCTTAGGCTGTAACATCGATTTTCAGTTTTTGCGGATTCTTGTTTTACTTCCCCCATTAAAACAAAACCTAGGCCTGCTATTTTGGGGACGGCAAAGATAGTAAGTTGTTTTTTATTTGCAACAGCTGAGTTTAAAAATTTTTAAGGTTTGTGCGTGTGAAGATTACATTTTTCTGCACTCCTTAATTTTCTGGGTCAACCATCACCTAGGCACAAAAAAAAGAGGACCGGAGGCCCTCTTTCCTTGTGTACAATGATGTTTATTTCGCGCGACGGCGATCACGGTTGTTGCGTGGGCCTCGATCGTTATTTGGACGTTCAGACTGATTCCCGGCTTTTTGACTACTTAAGCCGATATTTGGACTTAAATCGCGTTTTCCGTAAACCTCTCCTTTGCAAATCCATACTTTGATACCGATACGGCCGTAGGTTGTGTGCGCTTCTGCCATTGCATAATCGATATCAGCACGCAAGGTATGGAGTGGCGTTCTTCCTTCTTTATACCCTTCAACACGAGCCATTTCTGCCCCACCTAAACGTCCGGCAAGTTTTACCTTGATGCCTTCCGCACCCATTCTCATTGTTGAAGCGATCGAAGTCTTCATCGCACGACGGAACGAAATACGTCCTTCAAGCTGACGAGCAATACCTTCTGCAACAAGACGTGCGTCTAGTTCTGGGCGCTTTATCTCAAATATGTTGATTTGTACTTCCTTCTTGGTCAGCTTTTTAAGTTCTTCCTTAAGCTTATCCACTTCCTGACCACCTTTCCCGATGATAATACCAGGTCGGGCTGTATTGATGGTAACTGTAACAAGCTTTAAAGTGCGCTCAATAACAATTTTCGATACACCAGCTTTCGTTAAACGAGCGCTGAGGTATTTTCTGATCTTGTGATCTTCAACCAGTTTGTCGGTGAAGTTTTTCCCGCCATACCAGTTGGAATCCCATCCGCGGATGATTCCCAGGCGAAGTCCAATAGGGTTTGCTTTTTGTCCCATGAATTATTTTTCTTTGGATAGGTTTAGTTGACTGCAGTTTTAGTCCCGAGTACCAAGGTAACATGATTCGAGCGTTTGCGAATTCTGTATCCACGTCCTTGTGGAGCAGGGCGGAGGCGCTTTAGCATGCGACCGCCATCTACCTTAATCTCCTGAATAAAAACATTGCTCTCTTCAAGTCGAGCATTGCTGTTTTTGGCCTGCCAATTGGCAATTGCCGACAGAAGGAGTTTCTCGATACGACCTGCTGCTTCTTTGTTGGTGTAACGAAGAATTGACAGCGCACGATCAACCTCTACGCCGCGTACGAGATCGGCTACCAGACGCATTTTGCGTGGTGAGGTTGGACAGTTATTCAGCTTTGCAAAAGCAGTCGACTTGCGTTCCTGCTTCATTGCCTCAGCCATGAGTTTTTTACGTGATCCCATTGTATGTTTAGGAATAAAGAACGATTAACAATTATTTCTTCCCTTTGTCTTTACGATTACCAGCATGGCCGCGGAAGTTACGCGTTGGAGCAAATTCGCCCAACTTGTGACCCACCATGTTTTCGGTAACATATACTGGGATGAATTTATTTCCATTGTGAACGGCAATCGTTTGTCCAACGAAATCGGGCGAAATCATTGAGCGACGAGCCCAAGTTTTAATCACCGATTTTTTGCCTGAATCAATCATCGTGAGAACTTTCTTCTCCAGTTTGAAATCGATGAAAGGTCCTTTTTTAAGTGAACGAGCCATATTTGACGTTTATCAGGGTGTTGAACAATTATTTTTTACGACGCTCAATGATGTATTGACTGCTGCGATTCTTCGGAGCACGTGTTTTGTAGCCCTTTGCAGGGATGCCTTTGCGGCTGCGTGGGTGCCCACCTGAAGCGCGACCCTCACCACCACCCATTGGGTGATCTACAGGGTTCATTGAAACACCTCGGTTGCGTGGACGGCGGCCTAACCAACGGCTGCGACCAGCTTTACCAGAGCGAACCAGACGATTGTCAGGATTGCTAACTGTACCAATAACAGCCAAACACGTATTCAAAATCATGCGTATCTCTCCGGATGGCATGCGGATAATGGCATACTTACCATCGCGAGCTTGCAATTGAGCGGCAGCACCGGCACTTCTCACCATTGAGGCTCCTTGTCCGGGGCGCATTTCAATGTGGTGAATCATCGTACCGAGTGGAATATCTTTCAGAAACAAAGCGTTCCCAGCTTCAACAGGTGCGTTTTCTCCCGAAACTACAGTGCGGCCAATCTCAAGTCCATCAGGAGCAAGGATGTATCTTTTTTCCCCATCAGCATATTGCAATAGTGCAATACGGCCTGTACGGTTTGGATCGTACTCTATTGTTTTTACTGTTGCAGGAACACCGTGCTTGTCACGACGAAAGTCGATCAAACGGTAACGCTGCTTGTGACCTCCACCAATATAGCGCATGGTCATCTTACCGCTATTGTTACGACCACCGGATTTCTTGGCTTTTACAAGAAGTGACTTCTCCGGAGTCGATGCTGTAACATCGGCGAAGTTATCGGCTACCTTAAATCGGGTACCGGGTGTGATTGGATTAAATTTCTTCAGTCCCATGGCTATTAAATGTTGCTGTAGAAGTCGATGGTATCACCATCCTTCAGGGTGACAATAGCTTTCTTGCAGCGGCCTTTCAAGCCGATGTTGAAACCATTTTTTGTATTGCGCATCTTCACTTTTCCGATGTAACGCTGCGTGTTTACGCTTTCTACAGTTACACCATACAATTCTTTGATGGCGTCTTTGATTTGGATCTTGTTGGCATCCTCGTGAACCACAAAACCGTAGCGATTCATCTTGTCAGCGATGCCGCTCATCTTTTCTGTAATGATGGGCTTGATGATGATGTTCATGACTTAGTTCTGGGTTAAGAGGTTTTCAATAGTCTGCACAGAACCTTCGAAGATTACCAGTTGGTTCGCCTTCAGAATATCGTAAGTATTGATATCACCGGCTACCACCACTCTTGAGTTTTCAAGGTTGCGTGAAGAGAGGTACAAATTGTTGTTCAATTCTGGAACGATCACCAGCGTTTTCTTTCCTTTCAACTTCAAGTTGTTCAGGACTGTATTGAAACTGCGTGTGCTGGGTTTTTCCATTTGGAAGCCTTCAACCAAAACGATTCCGTTTTCTTTGGCTTTGTAAGCCAAAGCTGACTTACGGGCCAATTGCTTAACTTTTTTGTTCAAACGGAAGCTGTAATCGCGTGGCTTAGGACCGAAAACACGACCACCACCCACAAATACGGGCGACTTGATTGAACCTGCACGTGCACCGCCGGTTCCTTTTTGGCGCTTCAATTTTTTGGTGGAATAAGCCACCTCTGCACGCTCTTTAGATTTATGGGTTCCCTGACGACGGTTAGCAAGAATTTGCTTCACATCGAGGTAAATGGCGTGATCGTTTGGTTCTATACCGAAGATATCGCTACTTAGCTTTACCTTACGGCCGGTCTCTTGACCGTTGGAGTTGTAGACTGCTAATTCCATCTTATTTCTCAAGCATTACGTATGAACCTTTTGGTCCGGGAATAGCACCCTGAACAACAATAAGATTCTGTTCTGGAATAACCTTCAGAACTTCGAGGTTCTGAACTTTAACGCGGGAGCCACCGGTTTGACCGGCCATGCGCATTCCCTTGAATACACGTGAAGGGAATGATGAGGCACCCAATGAACCCGGAGCACGTAAACGATTGTGCTGACCGTGGGTCTGCATTCCCACACCGCTAAATCCATGACGCTTCACAACACCCTGGAAACCTTTTCCTTTGGAGGTGCCGATTACGTCAATGAACTCGCCTTCAGAGAACAACTCTACCGTTATTGTTTCTCCGAGTTGCTTCTCAGCCTCGAAGTGACGGAACTCTACAATCTTGCGCTTCGGCGTGGTGTTCGCCTTACCGAAGTGCCCTTTCATGGCTGCAGAGGTGTGTTTCTCCTTCTTTTCGTCAAACGCCAGTTGAACAGCGCTATAACCGTCTTTGTCGACGGTTTTTACTTGCGTTACTACGCAAGGACCAGCTTCGATAACCGTGCATGGGATGTTCTTCCCAGCGGCACTGTAAAGACTGGTCATTCCGATTTTTTTACCAATGATACCTGACATTTTGTTTTATTGAAAAGGAAATTCAATGCTTGGACTTCAAGATGTGAACGTACTACGTCACACTTTAATTTCTACTTCAACACCACTTGGAAGCTCAAGTTTCATGAGCGCATCAACGGTTTTTGAAGTGGTTGAGTAAATATCCAACAGACGCTTGTAGGAGCAAAGTTGGAATTGCTCACGAGCTTTCTTGTTTACGTGTGGTGAGCGCAATACAGTGTAGATCTTCTTGTTTGTAGGAAGCGGAATTGGACCACTAACCACAGCACCAGTAGTTTTTACTGTTTTTACGATTTTCTCAGCCGACTTGTCAACAAGGTTGTAGTCGTAAGACTTGAGCTTGATACGGATTTTCTGACTCATAGAGTGTATAAAGAACGATTAAACTTTTGCGGCTTTGCCTTTTGCTTTGGCGATCACTTCTTCAGCTACGTTACGCGGAGCTTCAGCATAGTGCGATGGTTCCATTGTTGAGGTGGCACGTCCTGAAGAAATGGTACGCAAGGTAGTAACGTAACCAAACATTTCACTCAGTGGAACTTTGGCACGGATAACTTGAGCACCTGCGCGGCTGTCCATACCTTCCAATTGACCACGACGCTTATTCAAGTCACCGATAATGTCTCCCATGTATTCTTCTGGAGTCAATACCTCAACCTTCATGATAGGCTCGAGAAGAATTGGGTTTGCTTTTGGCAATGCTTCGCGGAATGCGGTACGTGCACAAATTTCAAACGAAAGTGAATCGGAGTCAACCGCGTGGTAAGAACCGTCAGTAAGACGGACTTTCATGCTATCCATTGTGTATCCGGCAAGCACACCATTCGTCATGGCCGCTTTGAAGCCTTTTTCCACTGATGGAATATATTCACGTGGAATGTTACCACCCACTACTTCGTTTACGAATTGTAAGCCTTCTTTACCTTCGTCAGCAGGTCCGATGGTGATAACGATGTCGGCAAACTTACCGCGACCACCGGTTTGCTTCTTATACACTTCGCGGTGGTTTACTGTACCGGTAATAGCCTCCTTGTAGTTTACCTGAGGTGCACCCTGGTTACACTCAACTTTGAACTCGCGCTTAAGACGGTCCATGATAATCTCAAGGTGAAGCTCACCCATTCCCGAAATAATCGTCTGGCCTGTTTCTTCGTCGGTGCGAACACGGAAAGTTGGATCTTCTTCTGCCAATTTACCAAGTGCCATACCCAGCTTATCAACATCGGCCTGTGTTTTAGGCTCAATGGCAATACCGATAACTGGCTCTGGGAATTGCATAGCTTCTAATACAATTGGATTCTTCTCGTCGCAGAGTGTATCTCCGGTTTTGATGTCTTTGAAACCTACTGCTGCACCAATATCACCAGCTTCGATATACTCGATAGCGTTTTGTTTGTTGGCGTGCATTTGGAAGATTCGGCTGATACGCTCTTTGTTGCCACTGCGTGTGTTTAACACATACGAGCCTGCATCAAGTCGTCCAGAATACGCACGGAAAAAGCAAAGGCGACCTACAAATGGGTCGGTTGCAATTTTGAAGGCAAGGGCTGTGAATGGATCTTTCGCATCAGGGCGACGTACCACTTCAGCACCGGTATCCGGATTGGTACCAATAATGTTCTCCTTGTCAATTGGGCTTGGCATAAGCTCCATTACAAGGTCGAGCATAGTTTGAACCCCTTTGTTCTTGAATGAAGAACCGCAAACCATAGGCACAACCTTATTCGCGATACATGCTTTACGAAGTGCAGTGAGGATTTCTCGTTCGGTAAGTGATTCAGGGTCTTCGAAATACTTCTCCATCAGGTTCTCGTCGAATTCGGCAACAGCCTCGAGAAGTTTTTCGCGCCATTCTTTGGCTTCTTCTACCATGTCGGCAGGAATTTCAACCACTTCATAGGTCATCCCTTTGTCGTGCTCATTCCACACCATTCCACGCCAGTTGATCAAATCAACAACGCCTTTGAAGGTTTCCTCAGCACCAATAGGTAGTTGAAGAGGAAGTGGATTACCACCCAATACTTCGCGAACCTGCTTCACTACGTTGAGGAAGTCGGCCCCTTGGCGGTCCATTTTATTGACGAACCCAATACGGGTAACGTTGTAATTATTGGCCAAACGCCAGTTTGTTTCAGACTGTGGCTCCACACCATCCACGGCAGAGAACAAAAACACGAGACCATCGAGTACACGGAGTGAGCGGTTAACTTCAACTGTAAAGTCAACGTGGCCCGGAGTATCGATGATATTGAGTTTGTATTTGTTGCCGTTGTAGTTCCAAAAGCAGGTAGTAGCCGCTGAGGTGATGGTAATTCCGCGCTCTTGCTCCTGAACCATCCAGTCCATGGTAGCGGCTCCATCGTGTACTTCACCGATTTTGTGATTTACTCCGGTGTAGTAAAGGATACGCTCGGTTGTTGTGGTCTTACCGGCATCAATGTGAGCGGCAATACCGATATTTCTTGTGAATTTAAGATCGTGACTCATGACGAGGTTGATTCTTTGAATTAAAAGCGGAAATGTGAGAATGCTTTGTTCGCCTCAGCCATGCGGTGAGTATCTTCTTTCTTCTTGTGAGCCGCACCTTCGCTTTTGCTCGCTGCGATAATTTCTGAAGCCAGCTTAGCAGCCATCGACTTCTCGTTACGCTTACGGGCAAACATAATCAGCCACTTCATACCCAGCGCTGTTTTGCGGTCAGGGCGGATTTCGGTGGGAATCTGGAATGTAGCACCACCTACGCGACGGCTTTTTACCTCAACGGTTGGACTCACATTTTCCAGTGCGCGCTTCCATACTTCGTGACCGCTTTCTTCGGTACGCTTGGTAATGATGTCCATTGCTTCGTAGAAAATTCCGAAGGCAATACTTTTCTTGCCATCGTACATCATATTATTTACGAAACGGGTTACAACCGGGTCTCCGAAGCGTGGATCCGGCAGACGTGGGATGCGTTTGGGTGTGGATTTTCTCATGGATTCTGACTATGCTGAAATCGACGAATTATTTTTTCTTTTTGGTCGTTGCTGCTGGTTGTCCTGGTTTTGGACGCTTGGTTCCGTATTTAGAACGGCGCTGGTTACGTCCTTCAACACCAGAAGTATCAAGCGCACCACGCACAATGTGGTAACGCACACCTGGTAAATCCTTCACACGACCACCGCGAATCAACACGATAGAGTGCTCTTGGAGGTTGTGTCCCTCGCCAGGAATGTAGGCGTTCACTTCCTTTGAGTTGGTCAAACGAACACGAGCCACTTTGCGCATCGCAGAGTTTGGCTTCTTAGGTGTGGTGGTGTACACACGGGTGCACACGCCGCGGCGCTGTGGACAAGAATCCAAAGCCGGACTCTTACTCTTTGAAGCGTTCGGCGTGCGGCCTTTACGTACAAGCTGCTGAATGGTAGGCATGCTTTACTGCTTGATTATGTTTTGTTTATCTTCTTGAAATGCGGTAATCGCCCCAATTTTGGGAGCGCAAAGATATGAAGTAGTTTTTATTAACCAACTGATAGTGAGAAAAAATTTTAAGAATCATGGACCGTTATTTTGTGAAAAATCTGCCAATTGGTTTCCGCAGTGCCATCCCCAACCCTTCTTTAAATCTCTTTTTTTTAGGTTGGATGGCCTTTCGACGTCGCCATTCACAGCATTTATGCGATACTTGGTTCCTTGTTTACATAGAATTGCTTTGCGGTTTGCTTCTTTACAGCTCAGCCGGTTTTCCTCAATCGGAGCTCTAATAAATCAAAAAGTAGAGGTATTGATTGAACTTTAATGTACATGGTTGAAAAATTCCCGAACCACAGCCCAATCGCTTCCTTAATTTTGTCGGATGCAAAATGATTTCCTTAGCGGGCTTAATCCGGTTCAGCGCCAGGCTGCCGAAACCACCGAAGGACCGGTTATGATCATTGCCGGTGCCGGATCAGGTAAAACCCGCGTTCTTACCTTTAGGATTGCCAATCTTCTCAGTAAAGGGGTTGATGCCTTCAATATTCTTGCACTCACATTTACCAATAAAGCTGCACGCGAAATGAAGGAACGCATTTCAGGTCTGGTTGAAGGCACCGAAGCCCGCAACCTCTGGATGGGCACCTTCCACTCAATCTTTGCCCGCATATTAAGGGCTGAAGCAGAAAAAATTGGTTATCCTTCGAACTTTACCATCTACGATACAGAAGACTCCAAAGGACTCATTAAAAACATTCTTACTGAGCTCCAACTCGACGATAAAATCTACAAACCTTCCCTCGTACTCAGCCGAATATCTTCGGCGAAAAACAACTTGATTTCAGCCCGCGAATACAACAGTCACGCAGAAATCCTTGATGAAGATCGTCAAAGTGGTAAACCTAAACTCGGACTCATTTACGAAACCTACGACAAAAGACTGTTTAAAGCCTCTGCAATGGATTTTGATGACCTCCTCTTCAAAACCAATATTCTGCTCAAACAGTTTCCGGAAGTACTTTATAAGTATCAGCAAAAGTTCCGATACATATTAGTAGATGAGTATCAGGACACCAATTTTTCGCAATATCTTATTGTGAAGAAACTGGCTGCGATGTATCAAAATATTTGTGTGGTAGGCGATGATGCGCAAAGTATTTATGCCTTCCGCGGAGCGAACATCCAAAATATCCTAAACTTTGAAAAAGACTATCCGGAGCTAAAGGTTTTTAAACTTGAGCAAAACTATCGCTCTACCCAAACCATAGTTGAAGCAGCCAACTCAGTAATTAGGAACAACCGCGATCAACTGAAAAAGGTTGTTTGGACAAACAATCAGAAAGGCGAGCCAGTAAGATTAATGCGTGCCGGTTCTGATAATGAGGAGGGCCAACAAGTGGCCAATCGGATTTTTGATTTGCGCATGCAAAGCCAGCTCGCCAATCGCGACATCGCCATATTATACCGCACCAATGCTCAAAGCCGATCCATGGAAGAGGCCTTGAGAAAACGCGGGATTCCCTATCGAATTTTCGGTGGGCTTTCATTTTATAAACGAAAGGAGATTAAAGATTTACTGGCGTATTTCCGGCTGGCCATCAATCCATTGGATGAGGAAGCGCTCCGAAGGGTCATCAATTACCCCATGCGCGGAATTGGCAAAACCACTCTGGAGAAAATTGTGGTGTGTGCCGATCAAAACAACGTTTCGTTGTGGGAAGTCATCAGCAACCTTGAGCAATACCGGCCAGTAACAGGCGCTACAGCCCAAAAGGTTTCTGATTTTGTGATGATGATTAAGAGTTTCCGCCACGGCCTTACTTCTTCAAACGCCTATGAGTTGGCCATGCACATTGCCCGCTCTTCGGGATTGCTCAAAGAGTTGGGCAACGACAAAACACCAGAAGGCATTTCGCGCCACGATAACGTAAAGGAATTGTTAAACGGGATTCAAGAGTTTGTTGATACCCCCACTGAAAGCGAAGATGAGGTTCAGGAACGAACACTTGATGTGTTTATGCAAGATATTGCCTTGCTAACAGACGCCGACGAAAACGATAAAGAAGACGCCGATAAGGTTTCGATGATGACCATCCATGCCGCCAAAGGCTTAGAGTTTAAAGCCGTGTTTGTAGTGGGCATGGAAGAGAATCTCTTCCCTTCCCAGATGGCTCTTCAATCGAGAGAGGAGTTGGAAGAGGAACGTCGACTATTCTACGTAGCGCTTACCCGGGCCGAGCAGTTTTTGTATTTAACCTACGCCAACACGCGTTACCGCTGGGGTAAAATTGATTTTTCGGAGCCAAGTCGATTCCTGCAAGAGATAGATCCCGGCCTTTTACAACTCCCACCCGATATCGCTCCAGAGTCTAGGGGCTTTATGAATTTTGAGGAGGATCGATTAAGTTTTGGGGGCTTTACGCCCCGTTCGGGCGCTGCTTCAGCATTTAAACCTCGTGAGAAGCCGGAGGCCTCATTTGCGCCAAAATCAAACGGTACGGCCGGCGGATTTAAACCACAACCAAAGTTGGTGCCTGCCGCTCAGGCCGTTAATAGTAATGCTTTTGTGAGCGATGACCTAAGCGGTTTAGCAGCCGGCATGGAGGTGGTTCATGAGAAATTTGGTAAGGGAAAAGTAGTGTTTGTTGATGGCCGCTCCGGTGAGAAAAAGGCTACGGTTTTATTCGATACTGCCGGACAGAAACAATTATTACTTAAGTTTGCCAAACTAAAGATTATTCAACCCTAAGCCTACAAAGGCCATTAATGGGTTTTTCTGCAACATTTATGGAATACAATTCCCAGCGCCCAAGGCTGATTATCTCTGAATATGGCCGCCATGTTCAGCGTATGATCGATCATGCTTGCACTATCGAAGACCGTGAAGAACGAAATCAGATGGCTCGCCAGATCATTGCAGTGATGGGGCAACTCAATCCTCAACTTCGCGATATGAGTGATTTTCGCCACAAGTTGTGGGATCACCTTTTTATTATGTCTGATTTTAAGTTGGATGTCGATTCTCCGTATCCAATTCCAACACGGGAAAGTCTAAATGTTAAGCCGGAAAAGCTTAATTACCCCAGCAATCACATTCAGTTCCGTCATTACGGAAAGGTTGTTGAGCGAATGATTGACACCGCCAAAGGCATGGAAGAGGGGCCTTTGAAAGATTCAATGGTGAGTGCAATCGCCCACCATCTTAAAAAGTCGTACCTCGCCTGGAACCGCGATTCGGTGCATGATGAGACGATTTTGAAAGATCTCGGGAAGTTGTCTGGTGGTGCCTTGAGCATGCCAGAAGGAGTGCAGCTTGGAGCAGCTACCGAAGTTCTGGTGGCAAATTATTCACAACAACAAGGTAAGAAGTTTGGTAAGAACTCCAGAAAACAGAATAAGTTCAAGCGTAAATTCGGCGGCACTAGCTACTGAATCGCATGAACCGTTTTGAAATTATCGGAGGCAAGCGTCTCCATGGAGAATTGGTGCCTCAAGGCGCAAAAAATGAAGCTTTACAAATTGTTTGCGCCGTCCTCTTAACAGCCGAGCGCTGCGTAATCCATAATGTTCCCGACATTGTGGATGTCAACAAACTTATCGAGCTCCTTGCCGCCCTCGGTGTAAAAGTCGAGAATTTAGGCCAAGGTTCCTGGGCCTTCCAGGCCGATGACGTTAACGTAGATTTCCTCATCTCAGAAGAATTCAAAACTCGGGGCGCTGCGCTTCGGGGCTCGGTTATGATTGTGGGACCGCTTCTGGCCCGTTTCGGGCGGGGGTATATTCCTAAGCCCGGGGGCGACAAAATCGGGAGGCGACGCCTCGACACGCATTTCATTGGTTTTCAGAACCTCGGTGCCACATTCGACTTCGATGGAGTAGAGAATTTTTATAAAGTCGAAGCGAAGGAGCTCCGGGGAACCTATATGTTGCTCGATGAGGCATCGGTAACCGGCACCGCCAATATCATTATGGCAGCGGTGTTGGCGAAAGGAACGACCACCATTTTTAATGCTGCCTGCGAACCGTACATCCAGCAATTGTGCAAGATGTTAAATAGTATGGGCGCCAAAATTAGCGGCGTTGGTTCAAATTTACTGAGCATTGAGGGTGTTGCCGAGCTAGGAGGTTGTGTGCACCGCATGCTGCCCGATATGATTGAAATTGGCTCATTTATCGGGCTTGCTGCAATGACCCAAAGCCATATTCGCATCAAAGACACCGGGTATGATCATTTGGGAATGATTCCCGACGTGTTTCGTCGGTTGGGCATTGAAATTCATCGCGATGGCGACGATATTGTCATCCCCGAACAGGAAAGTTACACCATTAACAAGTACATCGATGGGTCAATTTTAACCGTTGCCGATTCTCCATGGCCGGGATTTACGCCCGATTTGCTCTCCATTGTGCTCGTGGTTGCCACCCAGGCTAACGGTTCGGTACTGATTCATCAAAAAATGTTCGAGTCGCGTTTGTTCTTTGTCGATAAACTCATCGACATGGGCGCGCAGATTATTCTATGCGATCCGCATCGAGCCACCATTATTGGCATCAACAGAAAATACAAGCTCAGGGGAATCAAAATGACATCTCCCGATATTCGGGCCGGTGTTTCTTTGCTTATTGCCGCCTTATCGGCGGATGGCATTTCGGTGATAGACAATATCGAACAAATCGACCGGGGCTATCAAAATATCGATACGCGATTAAGGTCTATCGGGGCCCAAATTCGACGCTTCTAACGGAGGCATAATTGTTGTAAATTGCGAACTCCAAAATTTTATTCATGAAGCGTATTTTGTTTGGCCTCATCGCGTTGGTAGCGATCGCCTTGACAACCACCACCCTCAACGGAATTACCGATAAGGGTCCTAAAAAACCACCAGTTGGCTTGAATGTCGGCAATACCGCCCCCGACCTTGCCTTTAAAAATCCCGATGGGAAAGAAATCAAACTCTCATCTTTACGCGGTAAAGTAGTTCTCCTCGATTTTTGGGCTTCATGGTGTGGCCCTTGCCGCATGGAGAATCCCAATGTGGTAAAGGCATTTAACAAGTATCAGAATGCCAAATTTGCGAAAGGAAAAGGCTTTACCATCTACAATGTTTCCCTCGACATGAAGAAAGAAGCCTGGATGGCTGCCATCAAGAAAGATGGTCTGGTTTGGGAAAATCATGTAAGCGATTTAATGGGATGGAGCTCACAAGCCGCTGCCATTTACGGTGTGAACTCAATTCCAATGAACTACTTAATCGACGGCGAAGGTGTAATCCTCGCCAAGAATCTACGCGGTGCAGCTCTGGAAGCTGAACTCGACAAACAATTGGCAAAGTAATTTTTGCATTTAAGGTTAATGGCCGTTTTCATTCAGAAAGCGGCCATTTTCTTTTTTTTGGCGAATAGCTGTCATTCTGTCGTAATTATGCCTGGTGGCAGGATGATTGCTTAGCCGCGCGCGTTCATGAAGAATCCTATCAAACGTATTTTCCGTGCTATGAGTACCGAAGAAAAGCAATCCAACCCCATCGATATAGAAAATCCTGAAAATGGCATCAACGGCGAAGACCTCGTTGCCGACGGTCCGGTGATGAACGACGAACAACCCAATCCTTCTGAGGTACAGGCTGAAACTGCAGCCCTCGATAGTTGGGAAAGCAAATACAAAGACATCAACGATCGGTATTTGCGGTTGTACTCCGACTTCGACAATTACAAAAAACGTGTAGCCAAAGAGCGCATTGAGTTCAGTAAAACAGCAGCGGCTGACATTTTTTCTGCCCTTTTGCCAGTTTTAGATGATTTTGACCGCGCCACCAAGGCCATGGACTTATCGGGGGCTACAGTAGAATCGCTCCGAGAAGGCCTTCAACTGGTGCATGCCAAAATGAAGGGCATTTTGGTAGCCCGTGGTTTGGAAGAAATGGATGCTTCTGGTCAGGTATTCGATGCAGAAATTCACGAAGCGATTACCCAAATTCCGGCGCCCGACGAAAGTTTGAAAGGCAAGGTCATCGATCAGGTCGAAAAAGGATATTCCCTTAATGGTAAAGTAATCCGCTACGCTAAAGTTGTAGTGGGAAGTTGATTGATAGAGCATGGCAAAACGCGATTATTACGACGTACTTGGGGTTTCCAGAAACGCCGACGAACAAGAGATAAAGAAGGCCTATCGTAAGTTGGCCATTAAATATCACCCTGATAAAAACCCGGGCGACAAAGCCGCAGAGGAGAGCTTCAAAGAAGCCGCTGAGGCTTATGAAGTGCTCAGCAACCCTGATAAAAAGGCACGTTACGACCGATTTGGCCATCAAGGCATGGGTGGTGCTGCGGGCGGTGGCGGCGGTGGCTTTGGCGGCGGAATGAGTATGGACGATATTTTTAGTCAGTTCGGCGACATTTTCGGCAACAGCGGATTTGGAGGCTTTGGCTTTGGAGGCCAGCAACAGGGGCGCCGGGTAAACAAAGGCACCAATCTCAGAATTAAAGTCAAGCTCAGCCTCGAGGAGATTGCCAACGGCGTTGAGAAAAAAATAAAGGTGAATAAATTTGTTTCCTGCAGGCCTTGTGGCGGCACTGGAGCAGAAAAGGGAAGTTCCTTCTCCAACTGTTCAACGTGTAAAGGTACCGGGCGAGTTACCCGAATTACCAATACTATTTTGGGGCAAATGCAAACGGCTTCAACCTGTCCGGCCTGCAACGGCGAAGGTCGCACCATTACCAATAAGTGTAAAAGTTGCGCCGGTGATGGCATTGTTCGGGAAGAAGAAGTGATTTCTATAAACATTCCGGCTGGCGTGGGCGAGGGCATGCAGCTGAACGTGGCCGGAAAAGGCAATGCAGCACCACGCGGTGGTATACCGGGAGATTTGCTTGTGAGCATTGAGGAACTTGAGCACCCTGAATTAAAGCGTGATGGCAACAACCTGTATTACGATTGTTACATCAACTTCGCCGATGCCGTTTTGGGAACCTCGGTCGAAATTCCCACCTTAGAGGGTAAAGCAAAGTTTAAGATCGATCCGGGAACACAGTCTGGAAAGGTTTATCGCTTGCGCGGAAAAGGACTGCCGGAAGTGAACTCCTATCATCGCGGAGATTTGCTCGTTGATGTAAACATTTGGACTCCGCAAAATTTGAGTCAGGAGGAAAAATCACTCATTGAGAAACTCAGAAATTCAGCAAACTTTCAGCCCCAGCCCGGTAAAAAGGAAAAGTCCTTCTTCGAAAGGATGAAAGAATATTTTCAATAAGGCGTAATATCTTTGACGTCTGTTTACACCTACTGGGAGTGAACAGACGTTTTTATTTCATACCATGCACGGAACCCCGATTTTTGAAGCCCGCTCTGTTTTTAAGAACTATGGAGCCTATGCAGCCTTGCAAGATGTTAGTTTGGCCGTTGAACGCGGCAGCATCTTTGGTTTGCTTGGCCCCAATGGAGCAGGTAAAACCTCACTCATTCGAATTATCAATCAAATTACCGCCCCCGACAGTGGAGCCCTGTTTTTCGATGGGAAACCTCTTCGCCCCGAAGATGTGAATCGAATTGGCTATTTGCCGGAAGAAAGAGGGCTGTATCGAAAGATGCAGGTTGGCGAGCAGTGTATGTATCTGGCCCGGCTTAAAGGCTTGAGCGAGGCAGAGGCGAAAAAGAAGCTAAGAAGCTGGTTTGAGAAGTTTGAAATACAGGGTTGGTGGAACAAGAAAATTGAAGAGCTATCCAAAGGAATGGCTCAAAAGGTACAGTTTATCGTAACGGTACTTCATGAACCTGAACTCCTTATTCTGGATGAGCCCTTTACCGGTTTCGACCCGGTGAATGCCAATTTGATTCGCGATGAGGTGCTTGAATTGCGCCGCAAGGGAGCAACAGTCATTTTTTCAACCCACCGAATGGAAACGGTAGAGGAGCTCTGCGACAGCATCGCGCTTATCAACAAAAGCCGGAAAATACTCGACGGCAAACTCATTGACATTCGGAAGCAATACCGCACGCTCACCTATCGACTTGAGTTTACTGGGAATCTGATTTCTTTTACCAATGCGTTATGGGCAGGCGCTGAGCTTTTGGAGAAAAAACAAGACGGCGATCACTGCACAGTAACGCTTAAGCTGCTCGGCGGAAACACGGTCAACAATCTGTTCCAAGCCATTTTGCCGGTTTGTGAACTCATCTCCTTTCAAGAGCTCATTCCCTCAATGAGCGATGTATTCATTCGCACTGTTCAACAAGAAAGCACGCAAGACCATGGGTAAAATTGGATTAATCATTCGCCGCGAATACCTCACCCGCGTGCGTAAAAAGTCATTTATCATCATGACCATTCTCGGGCCGCTTATTATGGGAGCTCTCATGATTGTTCCTGTTTGGATGGCTTCTGTGAATGTTTCAGTAAAAACCGTTCAAGTACTCGATGAAGCCGGCCTTGTAGATGGTTTACTGACTCCGAACGACAACATCAAGTTTGTGTACACCCGTAAATCAATCGAGCAGGCTAAGAAAGAGCTCGAAGCCTCAGATTACTTTGCATTGGTGCACATTCCTCGCTTTGAAGACAACGATTTGAATCATTTGCAAAGGCAAATCAAGCTTTATTCTGTAGAACAGGTTTCGCTGAGCACCAAACTTTTTATTCGTACCCAAATTGAGAAACAGGTTGAACGACTCAAGTTGCAGTCGCAGGGCGTTGACCAGGACTTAGTCGACAATGTGAAAAAGACGGTTAACGTGCCTTTGGAAATTATTCCGCTCGATGGAAAGGGC
Source organism: Bacteroidota bacterium (assembly GCA_027483445.1). Taxonomy (GTDB): domain Bacteria; phylum Bacteroidota; class Bacteroidia; order M30B66; family M30B66; genus CAMCXT01. Next base: position 208,036 of record JAIXUS010000042.1, read on the forward strand.
AAATCTGACGTGGAAGTGAATACAATACTGGGCATGTTTGGAGGGATTCTTATCTATCTCTTTATTTTCTTGTTCGGGGCACAGGTGATGCGCGGCGTGATAGAGGAGAAAACCAATCGCATTGTGGAGGTCATCATTTCCTCAGTAAAGCCTTTCCAGCTCATGATGGGTAAAATCATCGGGATTGCCCTGGTTGGTCTTACCCAGTTTTTGTTGTGGGTGGTGCTTACCGGGTCGATTTACAGCATTTTCATGGCCACTGTGGTGAAGGATAAATTCAGCGCTCAAAATGTGGAGACCATCTTAAAGCAAAGTCCCGATGGCACTTCCGTGGATGACATTGATCAAATTAAAGAAACCCAGGAAGTGATTGGCCGGGTAAACAGCATCAACTGGGGCTTGATGATTCCTGCCTTTCTTTTCTATTTTCTTGGAGGCTATCTATTGTATGGAGCCTTGTTTGCGGCCATTGGCGGTGCGGTCGACAGTGAGTCGGATACCCAGCAGTTTATGTTACCCGTTTCAGCGCCACTGATATTCGCTTTTGTGATGGCTCAGGCAGTGCTGAACGACCCCAATGGAACCATGGCAAAATGGCTTTCAATCATACCATTTACGTCTCCAATCATTATGATGGTGCGGCTCCCTTTTGGTGTGCATTACACTGAGCTGCTGCTTTCGTTTGCCATGCTCATTTTGGGCTTTGTTCTAACCACTTGGGCCGCAGGTAAGATTTACCGTACAGGCATTTTGATGTATGGTAAGCGACCAACTTGGCGCGAAATGTTTCGTTGGCTGAGATACTGAGCCGAGAGCTACGCTTATCTTTGCGGCCTCAGAACACCCTCGCATGAAAATCTCGTACGCCTGGCTAAGCCGGTATATTCGTCCTATTCCTGAACCCGAACAAACTGCTCAACTCCTTACCGATTGCGGACTGGAGGTTGAAAGCTGGGCTCCATTTGAATCGGTAAAAGGAGGCTTAAAAGGAGTGGTTACAGGCTTGGTGCTGGAATGCATTCAGCATCCAAATGCCGACCGTTTGCGATTGACCAAAGTGGATGTTGGCTTAGCTGAGCCGCTTGACATAGTATGCGGTGCGCCCAATGTGGCGGCCGGCCAAAAGGTGCTGGTGGCTACGGTTGGAACGACTTTGTATCCTTCAGGCCAGGATCCAATCCAAATCAAGGAAAGTAAAATTCGGGGTGAGCGCTCGCAGGGCATGATTTGCGCCGAAGATGAACTCGGGATCGGAGAAAGCCATGCAGGAATACTGGTGTTACCCGCAACAACGCCTGTTGGAGTGCCGGCCGCCGAGGTGTTAGGATTAACAACAGATACAGTTTTTGAAATTGGATTAACACCCAATCATATTGATGCGGCTTCACATTTTGGCACAGCACGCGACCTTGCAGCGGTGTTATACGACCGGTCGGAGGTGGAGCTTTTACGTGAAGCGGTGGTCATCCCCGCGATAGCGGAAAAACATGATACACCTGTTGTAATTGAGCAGCCTGAGGCGCTGAAACGTTATTCGAGCATTCGGATTTCGGGTGTTAAGGTGGGTGAAAGTCCGGATTGGATGAAGAATCTCTTGCTAAGCATAGGTCTTCGCCCGATCAATGCGGTGGTTGATGTGACCAATTTCGTGCTCCATGAAACCGGCCAGCCTTTGCATGCTTTCGATCATGGGAAAATTCGAGGCGGAAAGATTTTCGTACGAAGCTGCGAAAATGGAACCCCTTTTACCACTCTCGATGGACAAACGCTGACCTTAGCATCGAGCGATTTGATGATTTGTGACGCCGAAGGCCCTTTGTGCATGGCCGGTATTTACGGAGGCTTGAATTCTGGGGTGAATTCCAACACAACGGAGATTTTTCTCGAGTCGGCAACCTTTGATGCTGTTTGGGTGCGCCGATCATCAAAGCGCCACAACCTGAAAACAGATTCCTCTTTCCGCTTTGAGCGCGGAACTGATCCGGAGGCGACGCTGTATGCCTTGTATCGGGCTGCTTCGTTGATTACTGAACTTTGCGGAGGAACAATTGTGGGCGGACACACCGATGAGCTTTTCGGGACTCTCGATCGTCGATTGTGCCACTACAAATGGGCATTTATGGACCGTTTGATTGGAGAGCCTGTTCCAAGGGAAGATGCCCGGAAAATATTGACCAAGCTGGGCTTTGTGCTTCGTGGAGAGTCAACGGAAGGCCTAGAAATAGAAATTCCGGGCTTTAAAGTGGATGTGGAGGGACCGGCAGATATCACCGAGGAAATTTTACGCATTTACGGGTACAACCGCATTGCAATCCCAACGCAAGTGCGCAACAGTATTTCTCCGGCGGCCAAGCCTGATGTTCATGCGCTCCGAAACCGGTTAAGTGATCATTTGTGCAGCCAGGGCTTTTTTGAGGTGCTGAACAATTCGTTAAGCTCCTCATCCATTGCTTCTGTTGCTGGAAATGGTGCAGAGCCGGTAGCGTTGGCCAATCCTCTGAGTTCGGAGCTTGATGTGATGCGAACCAGCATGCTTCCTGCATTGCTCGAAAACATTGCGTGGAACCGCAACCGTCAGCAAAACGACTTGCGATTTTTCGAGTGGGGTAAAACCTACGCCCTTGGGGAGGACGGTGCCTTTTTAGAAACTGAAAAGCTGGCCATGGTGATCTATGGGAATTCGGTTCCTGAAAATATCCATCAGGCGCCTCAGTCTGTCGGTTTTTTTCACTTGAAGGGATGGGTTTCTCATGTGCTCCAATTGCTTGGTTTAGATGACGGAAGGTTAGACTGGAGGCTGATTAGTCATCAGGCCTTTAAGGAAGCCTATGCCTGGGAGCTGAACGGAAAAACGTTGGTTGTGTTGGGCGAAGTGCATGGAAGCCTCAGAAAACACTACGACATACCGAGTGCGGTGTTTGCCGCTGAAATCAATTGGCAACCGTTGTGGAATGCTTACCGCAAGGCGAAGGTCAGCTATACAGAAGTTTCGCGCTTTCCAACGGTTCGCCGCGATTTAGCCTTGCTGCTTTCAAAGGAGGTAAGTTACGCGGAGGTATCGCGATTGGCCCGACAAACCGAACGCAAGTTGCTCAAGGAGGTGAATTTGTTTGATGTTTACGAAGGCGATAAGCTTCCAGCCGGGAAGAAGTCATACGCTGTTTCTTTCGTATTTGGAGATGATGAGCAAACGCTTACCGATAAGCAAATCGAGAAAACCATGGAGCGTCTCCTCAAGGCGTTTACCGAGCAATTGGGCGCTGAACTGAGAAACTAATCTTTTGGGAACCCACTGCGGAAAGTTTATGTGAAGAGCCTTCCGGAAGTTGAGTTTATTCCTTCATAAGGCGGAAGATTCTCGAGTCTTTTCCGGAAATACACACTACCTGATAGATTCCCGGTGCCAGATCGGAGAAGTCGAGGCGGATGAGTTTTCCGGCTTCGTATTTTTCGCGCACCAGTTTACCATCGGGGCCGTAAACCTTAATTCCAAAGCCGGCCAATTCTTCCGCCTGAATCATCACTTCGCGGCTTGCCGGATTGGGGAAGACTCTCCAATTTCTTTCGATGCTGGTTTGGCCTGTTACTTCAAGATTGAGCTCAACGGTGGTTGTGTCGCTAAAACAGGAGTCGGAAGCGACTAATTTTACAAGATAACTTCCAGGGCCAGGGTAGGTGTGGCTGGGTGTGTTTTCGTCGCTCTCTGCGCCGTCACCAAACTGCCATTCAACAAATTCGGTGTTTTGTGAGGTCGACTGAAAATTCACTTCCAAGCCGTTAACGGTGTAACTAAAGCTGGCCTTAGGCTCGAACGTGCCAATGTTCCAGGTGTTAAGGCTGTCGTTTACGGTAGACCATGCCGTTTGGCGAAGGAATGCGGCTTGCGTTGGATCTAAACCTGCGGTGTAGCTTAGGTTTACGGGGTTTTTCCTGAAGAGCGTTGCATAAAATACATTGGCCGCAAGGTAAGATCCGGCGAGCGAAGGGTGGCTGTTGTCGGAAGTCCAAAGGTCGATGGCATTGTTGGTCTCCCAACTTTTTTCCCAGGCCACACCAACGGGTGCCATGATGGCCTGATTGTCGTCGGCCATGAATTTGTAAGCATGCCGAAGCCTGTTGTTCATGCCTTCGAAGGTGCACAATGGCGGAAAGTTCGGGCAGTTTACCTGATCACCGAATTTCCGCCCCCAGGTCATGAAGAAAACTGTTCGCACACAGGCACTATTGGCCTGAATCATACTGTCGAGCCGTTGTGCAAAAGGGTAAGTCTGAATTTGAACCTGATTGTCGGGGAAGGAAGGCTCCTGACTTTGGGCTTGTAAAACTACATAGTCCCACTCTCCGGCCTGTATTTTTTGGAGTGTAGTGGCATTCACCGTATGGTTTTGAAAAGTAGCTCCACCAGGTGTGTTTGAGTCGTAGATCACGGTATCGCCACCTGAAAGGGCGAGGTTGTAAACCAGTTGTGGGAGGTTGTTTCCGGCGGTGTAACTGTTCCCAATCCAAAGCACACGTAAGGTTTGGGTATGGCCAAGTGTAGAACTTAGCAGGGCCAGGAGAAACAAAAAGACTCTAACGGCGGTCATCACAAAAATCTTTAAGGGCGTCCTGAGCAGGCGCATAACCCAAGTTGGCACTTGTGCTTAAGTCTTCGCAAGCTTGATTTCGTTTAAGGGTCATCATCAGGGCGATAGCCCGGTTAAAAAAGGCAATATCATACGATTCGCGAATCCGAATGGCGGCCGAATAGTCATCCACCGCCAGGGCATAATCGCCAAAGAGCATCCTGATATTTGCTCTGTTGTTGTAGAGCTCGGCGTTGTCGGGATTTATCTGAATAGCTCTGTTCAAATCTTCGAGCGCGCCCTGATAATCGCCGAGCACTTTTTTGGTCATGCCACGGTAGAGTAGGGCCTGACAGTAATTGTTATCGAGTGCAACTGCCTTGTTGAGATCGTCAAGTGAAGCTTCATTTTCTCCTAAACGCGTTCTGATGAGTGCCCTGCTGAGGTAGGAGTTCTTCAAATTTTGGTCGAGCGCAATGGCCCGATTGAAGTCTTTTTGAGCTTCTTCGTTTTGTCCGAGCAGCTTGCGGGCAACGCCTCTGTTGTGCCAGGCCAGTGCAAATTCGGGGTTGATGGAAATGGCTGTGGAATAAGAGCGAACAGCTTCTTCGTAACGCTTTTCTTCCATGAAAATCATGCCTTGTACCTCGTAGGCCAGAGAGTTACGGTTATCGAGCAATAGCGCCTTGGTAATGTCTTGATGGGCTTTTGTTTTCTCCTCCAGGTTGAGGTAGGCGAGTGCCCTGAAAACATAGGCGAGGGTGTCGCGTGGACTTTGTCCGAGCACTTCGCTATAGGCTTCAACGGCTCCAAGGTAATCTTCGGCGGCAAGCTGGGCGTTGGCTTTTTGGTGTTTCAGGTTTTTCTGCTCCTTGGGGTTGTATTCGATGGCGCGGTTAAAATCGGAGATTGCCCCTGAGTAATCCTCAACAAGCATGCGGAGCTTTGCGCGTTCGTCGTAAAGTTTAAGAATACCGGGATTTAGCCTCAAAGCCTCGTTTTGATCGGCCAGGGCTTCCGAAAAGCGCCCAAGTTTTTTAAGGGCAACAGAGCGTTTGTAAAAGGCCTCGGCGAAACCGGGATCGGCATTGATGGCGATGGTGTAATCGAGTACGGCGCCATTGAAGTCGTTGACTTTCATTCTGTTGTCGCCACTGTTCAGGGCTTCTGCCCCGGCTCGCAAGTTGGCAGGCTGGGCGACTCCCGGCGTGGCCATGACAAACACAAACAGCAAAACAACGAGGTCGCGTATCATCAGTCTAATTTAGTGATTTTGTCGTGCCGGAAGGGCAAAAGTGCGAACATCGTCAGGGGTAATTTCCTTGTCGCATAAAATGATGAGGCGTTCTACCACATTGCGGAATTCGCGGATGTTCCCTGTCCAGGCGATTTTTTGCAATTCGTGGATGGCTTCGGGGTGCATCGACTTCACGGGAATTCCGTATTCGTCGCAAATCAGTTTAAGGAAATGCTCGGCGAGTAGGGGAATGTCTTCGAGTCGATTGTTTAATGCGGGAACTTCAATGATAATAACGCTTAGCCGGTGGTAAAGGTCTTCGCGAAAGTGGCCTTTGGCGATTTCTTCCTTGAGATTTTTATTGGTAGCGGCAAGAATGCGCACATCTACCGGAATTTCCTTTTCGCCTCCAACGCGGGTGATTTTGTTTTCTTGAAGTGCCCGTAAAACTTTCGCCTGAGCGGAAAGACTCATGTCGCCAATTTCATCGAGAAAGAGAGTGCCTTGATGGGCAAGTTCGAACTGCCCTTTCCGTTGTTTTACGGCTGAGGTGAAGGCGCCTTTTTCGTGTCCGAAGAGTTCACTTTCAATGAGTTCCGAGGGGATGGCTGCGCAGTTTACTTCGATGAGCGGTGCGGATGCGCGGTTGCTTAACTCATGCAATTGCCTGGCTACCAGTTCTTTTCCGGTTCCGTTAGGGCCGGTAATCAAAACACGCGCATCGGTTGGAGCTACGCGGGCAATCATTTCCTTAACCCGAACAATGGCGCCAGATTCGCCCACCATTTCGGAGCCTTTGGCTACTTTTTTCCGCAGGACTTTAGTTTCTTCGATTAAGGTTGATTTATCGAGGGCATTCCGCAAGGTGATCATCAAGCGGTTGAGATCGAGAGGCTTTGCGATAAAATCGAATGCCCCTTTTTTGATGCATTCCACGGCGGTTTCGATGGTGCCGTGGCCCGAAATCATAATTACCTGGCACTCGAGGCGAGCCCCTAATACTTTTTCGAGGAGTTCGGTGCCATCCATCCTTGGCATTTTAATGTCGCTCAAAAGGATATCGTAGCCGCCGTTTTGCACTTTCTCCCAGCCCTCTGCTCCATCGAGTGCCTCGTCGACCTGGTGGTTTTCGTACTCCAGAATTTCTTTTAAAGTACTGCGTATCGCACGTTCGTCGTCAACAATCAGGATTTTTGCCATGCGGTAAAATTAGGAAATGCTACGCGTCTTTTGCGGATGAGTTTTGAAGGTAATCGTAGAGAATGCCTTCCTTAAGGCTGTAGGTCGACAGGCGCATTTTCTCCAGATTAAGCGCTTTAAAAACGTACTTTATCATAATTGTGGCCACCACAATCATCTCTACACGCATCGCGGCGAGCCCCTTCATACGGAACCGTTTTTCGATGGTTGAGTTAATGAGCAGTTTGTACATCGACTCGAAATGTTTCATATCGAAGTGATACTCTGTCTTTACCAAAGGATTTTCTTCCGTTTGGAAGCGGTAATAAATCATTTCTGCCAATGAGTCGAAGCTGCCCGAAGAACCGATGAGGGTTTTGACCGGATAAATTTCACAAGCCCCCCAAAGCAGCTGAAGATTATCGTTGAGGTAGGTTTTTAGTTTTTTGATTTCGGCCTTTGTAATGGGTTCTGAGGGGTTAATCTCTTCCAATAGTCGGGCGGCGCCGAGGTCGAAACTGTGACGCCAATACATGCGATCGCGGTCGGCAATAATGAATTCTGTGCTTCCACCGCCGATATCCATAATCAGACATTTCTCTTTCCCAATGTCGAGTGCCCTTCTCACGCCGTAGTAAATGAGTTCGGCCTCACGGTCGCCGGAGATGATTTCGATTTCAATTCCGGTTTCGGCTTTTACCTTTCTTACAAAGTCTTTTCCGTTATTGGCGCTGCGGATGGCCGACGTGGCAAATGCGAAAATTTGGTCAGTCTCGAACTTGTCGATCGTGGCTTTATGGGTTTTCAATGCTTTGAGTCCGCGTTGAAAGGGTGTGTGAGAGATGACATCATTGTTGATGCCGCCCTCGCCCAGTTTCACGGGAATTTTCTCTTTGAAAATAACACTAAACTGACCGTCTTCCTGTACCCGTACAATCATGAGTTTGAAGGTATTGGTACCAATGTCGATAACCGCGATTTTCACTGTGTTGCCAAAAGTTCTAGATTTCAATGATACACATTGAGTGCATACGCGATTTCATCCCCGCAAGGGAATTATTAACCTGTTTTCAGCCTTTATTGCAGGAAGTGATGGAGCAGGAAGAAGCTGGCAAAAAGAATGCTGGCCACGCCGTTGGTGGTGAAGAAGGCCAGGTTTACCTTACTCAAATCGTCGGGTTTTACCAGGCGATGCTGATAGATGAGCAATGAGGTAAACACAGCGAAGCCTATCCAATAAAACAGACCAAATGAGGCCAGGAAGCCGGCCAGGGCCAGAAATGCGGCGGTGAACACATGCAACACCTCCGAAAGGCGAAGCGATTTAGCCCTTCCAAGCCTTACCGGAATGCTGTAAAGTTGTTGACTGCGGTCAAACTCCTCATCCTGAAGTGCATAAATTATGTCGAAACCGGCAGTCCAAAATAAAACCGCAAGCGAGAAAAGTACCGGAATCAGATTAAAGCTTCCGGTTACCGCCAGGAAAGCTCCAATGGGTGCCAATGAGAGTCCGAGGCCTAAAATAAGGTGACAAAGCCAGGTAAAACGTTTGGTGATACTGTAGCCCAGCACAACGGCGAGGGCTACAGGAGAAAGTGCAAAGCAGAGGGTGTTAATCCACCAGGTGGTGAAGATAAAGGCGATGCACATCAGAATAACAAAGCCTATTGCAGCCGTTGGGCTGATGAGCCCTGAGGGAATTTCACGAATGGCTGTTCTTGGGTTGCGTTTGTCGAATTCGCGATCAATGTAGCGGTTAAAGCCCATCGCCGCGGAGCGGGCAAAAACCATACAGAGGACTACTTTTAAGAACAGGCTCCAGTCGGGAGCATCGCCGATAAATTCGATGCCTAGAAAAAAGCCGATTACTGCAAATGGCAGGGCAAAAACGGTGTGGCTGAATTTTACAAGCGAAAGATAATTTTTGAGGCTAAGGGTGCTCATCGGCTGGGATTTAAATCGAAGGGCGTACGGTGCAAAATGGAGCGGCCAAGGGTTATTTCGTCGGCATATTCCAGTTCATCGCCAACAGCCACCCCGCGTGCGAGCGTGCTCATTTTGAGGGCAAAATCGCGCAATCGCCTGTAGAGGTAAAAATTGGTGGTGTCGCCTTCCATTGTGGCGCTCAGGGCAAAGATGACTTCGTTGATTTGTCCTCCCGAAACGCGCTCCACCAGGCTCTCAATTTCAATGTCGGCCGGGCCGATGCCCTGCATGGGAGAAATAATGCCTCCCAAAACATGGAAATAGCCTCGATACTGGCCGGTATTCTCAATGGCCATAACGTCGCGAACGTCTTCCACAACGCAAAGCAGCGAGGCATCTCTTGAGGTGTCGCTACAAATGTTGCACAAAGCCGTATCAGAAAGGTTGAAGCACCTTGAGCAGTACTGTATTTCTTCCTTGAGTTTTACGAATGAAGCAGAAAACTGTCTTACGGCCTCTGGTTCGCGGCGCAGCAGATGCAGCACGAGTCTGAGCGCCGTTTTTCTGCCCACGCCGGGCAGCGAGGCCATCTCATCGACGGCTTCTTCGAGCAGTTTTGAAGGAAGTGGCTGCATGTGCGCAAAAGTAACACTTCCGTCCTGCTTTAGTTGAGTTTGCCACCGATTTCGGAAATCAATACTCCGCCATTCCGCTTGGGCACTTATACCCAATAGATGGCTGATAACCTTTTGTGCAATACCGGTGTGATGATGAAAGCAGCGCTTAAGTTTGTGCGATGACAAATTTGAGTGTCCCATTTCTGCTACTCATCATTGCGGCTTATTTTTTAGTGCTCTTGGGGATTTCCTGGTGGAAGGGGCGCAATGCCGATGCTGAGGGCTATTTTTTGGGAAATAAATCATCGCCTTGGTACCTTGTTGCTTTTGGAATGATTGGCGATTCCTTGTCGGGTGTGACCTTTGTTTCAGTACCCGGAAAGGTTGGCGTTGAACAGTTTGCCTATTTGCAAATTGTACTGGGCTATTTGTTGGGTTATTGGGTGATTGCCTACGTGTTACTGCCTTTGTATTACAGGCTGAATTTAACGTCTATCTACACCTATTTGGGCGGGCGTTTCGGACTGGCAGCACAGAAAACCGGATCGGTGTTTTTTCTTTTATCGCGCACTATTGGAGCGGCCTTTCGCCTGTTTATTTCGGCCAAAGTGCTGCAGGTATTTCTCTTCGACCAATTAGGGGTTCCTTTCGTGGTTTCGGTAAGCGGAATCATTGTGCTTATTTTACTTTACACCCTTCGTGGGGGAATTCGTTCACTCATTTGGACAGACACCTTTCAGTCGCTGTTTTTAATTCTGGGTGTTGTTCTAACGGCCTGGTCGATTACCCGCCAATTGGATTGGTCGTTCACGGAGGCGGTTACACAAATTGCCAACAGCCCTTACTCGACGGTATTTAATTGGGATCCCAAATCGAAACTTTATTTCTGGAAACAGCTTGTTTCAGGGGCTTTTTTGGCCATTGTTATGACGGGCTTAGACCAAAACATGATGCAAAAGAATCTGAGTTGCAGAACGCTACCCGAAGCCCAGAAAAATGTTTTGTGGTTTAGTGTGATTGTGGTTTTGGTGAATGTGATTTTTGTTTCGCTGGGCGCTTTGATGTATTTGTTTGCCGCTGAGCGCGGGATTGCTGTTCCTGACTCAACCGATAGTTTTCTGCCGATGCTCACTTTTTCACACTTGGGCACCTTCGCAGCGGTTTTCTTCCTGCTGGGAATTACGGCGGCCACATTCTCATCGGCCGATTCGGTGCTCACCACATTAACCACATCATTCTACATCGACATTTTGGGCTACGACCGAAAGGCTGGTTTAAGCGAAAAGCAGTCGGCACGGATGCGCGGATTTATCCATGCAGGCTTTTCGATGACTCTGTTGGGAGTAATACTTCTATTTTACGCGATCAATAATAAAGCAGTAATCGATGGAGTGTTTACCGCGGCAGGATATACCTATGGCCCTTTACTGGGCTTGTTTGCTTTTGGGATATTCACCAAATGGCAAGTCAAACCAACACTTCTTGTACTCGTTGCTTTATGTTCTCCCTTGATGAGCTTTTTACTCAGCCACTATTCTTCAGCCCTTTTGGGAGGTTACCAAATTGGTTTTGAATTGCTGTTGATCAATGGTGTTTTGACATTTTTAGGGCTTTTCTTACTGAGAAACCGAGACAACCAATGAGTGGGCTTGTCCAAAACTCTAATCGTTTGAAGATTTATAATCCCTTTGTTTTGATTTTGCACTTTGGAATGCATTAATTTTAAATTCATGATTCGGTTTGCCCGCCAATCGACAGTACACGCCAGTCGCGTCAAGTTAGAAATACCCGATTTCTGTTTTGTGCAATCCTGCGGGCAGAAATACCTTGGCTGCCGTGATTGTAAAGAAAGCAGAAGCAAGCGAACTACAAGCCCTCCGTTCGGTTTTCGTGCTTGCCATAGAAGGGACAGCAAGTGCATACACCCCGGGGCAACGTGCTGCCTGGGTATCGGCAGGAGCAGGTTTGAGCTTTTGGGACGATTTAATGCGTCGTGAGTACGTTGCCGTCGCTTATGAATTAGAGCAGTTGTGCGGCTTCGCCTCGATGAACCAACGTGGAGATTTATCGATGCTGTATGTTCATCCTGACTTTCAGCGAAAAGGAGTTGGAACGAGATTGATTCAACACATTGTTGACCATGCCACCGAGGAGGCTTATGCCCATTTAAGGGCCGATGCCAGTGTTTTCCTAAAACCTTTATTGTTAAGGCTTGGTTTTGAGCTTATTGAAGAATATCAAAAAGAGGTGCGTGGGCAATCATTTAACAACGCCATTTTGATGCGCGACTTGATTTGATCGGCAATAGTGTGCGGCTCCTTAAGGCTGCAGTTTTTCGCTGAACACCTTCCTGAATTTCTCCAATTTTGGACGAATAACCATCCGACAATAACCCTGATCGGGATTTTCGCGGTAATAGTTTTGGTGGTAATCTTCGGCCACATAGAATTTCCCGTCGAAGGCGCTTATTTCGGTAACAATAGGCTTATCGAAGGCTCCGGAAACATCGAGTTTTTGTTTGTAACCCTCGGCCAGCCTTTTCTGCTCATCGTTGAGGTAAAATACGGATGAGCGGTATTGGCTACCCACATCGGCACCCTGACGGTTGAGGGTTGTTGGGTCGTGTGTTTGCCAAAATACCTCTAACACCTCTTCAAAACTAACAATGTCGGGATTGTAGGTGATACGCGCCACTTCGGCATGACCGGTCATACCGGTGCATACCTCTTTATAAGTTGGGTTTAAAGTATTTCCACCGGTGTAGCCCGACTCCACTTTCAAGACACCTTTAAGTTCCTGGAAAATAGCTTCGACACACCAAAAACAGCCCGCTCCCAAAATGGCTGTATCGGTTTTACCTGCAGTAATATTCATGTTTTCGTTGGTTGTTGAGGGTTCAGAGTTTGCCGACTTGCTTCCACAGGCCGAAAGCCATGCGGGCATGAGCAAAATTAAAAATACCGAAAGCCCTCTTGTTGTGAAGTTGGTCATCCCAATATAAACAGCCATCGGCCCAAATTGTTGCCTTCTCCTAATCAGGTTGTGTAGTTGCACTAAAATCAACAGGCTGAGGTGGCTCGTTGAGTGCACTTTCCATGAATACCCGCATTGAATCGAGCTGATTTTTCATGGTGTTTCGGCGAGAATCGGGCATAAATAGCCCCCAGTACCTTCCTAAAGGGTAGGTGAGTGTTGATTTCGAGGTCCAGGTGATTTTCGAACCGCTTGCCGAGGTATCAAAACGAAACTCTTCGGTTGACCGCAATTCTGCGGGCACTTTGGTTACAAGCATTCCGCGGTATACCTGTAAGCTATCAGCAGTGGGAATGAAAAACCCCAATTGACCATCGCGCATGCTGGAATCTCCAATCCGGTAGCGTTTCATCATGGTCCACATGCCTGAATCGCTGAATTCGGCCCGGGTTTCAACCAATCCCTGGTTAACCTCTGTGCTCACTTCCAGCGTTGAGGTTTCGGGTAAAAACCAGCCAATTACGAGCACTGTAGCCACGAATGCCATCAAAACAAGCAACAGTTTTTTGAAGACGCGCATGTTTCAAAAGTAGGCAATTCGCCCAATTAATGTTTACTTTATCAACGAAAGGCCTTCCAACACCGAGGCGTCGTCGGGGCGAATCATCAGTGCTTTACCAAAGATAACGCGGGCTTCACGCATTTTCCCCATTTGCAGATAGCTCCAGCCCAGCATTGCATTGCCGTCGTAATCGAAAGGGTAAAGATTCACCACCCGTTCGAAGTATTTTTGGGCAGTCTGGTAATCTTTTCGGCCATAATAAATCATGCCCAACCTGAAATTCACCAGCGAGTTTTGGGCGTCGTACTCGAGTATTTTCTTGTATTGAACCACAACCTGATCCCAGTTTCCGGCAGCTGAAGCAGGTAAAACATACCCCAGCTTGGCCTCCACCGAATAAGGCTTTAGATTGATGGCATTCTGGTAATAACTCATGCTTTGGGCAAACTGCCCTGCCGAGTAGCACAACCAGCCTAATCGAAGATTGATTTCGTAAGAGTTTTCATCGTAAACCTCTTTCAAAACCGCAATGGCCTTGGTGAATTCTGATTTAGCTTCGAGCGAATAACTTTGCTTGAAGGCGAGGAGTACTTTTTCATCGTTGGCTTGCAAAAGACCGACAAAGAGCCAAAATGTGAGTAAAAGCGTGTAGCGCATAAGGTTGGTTTTAGAGTTCTGTTGGTTCGTATTCGTTTTGTCGCTCGGCCACGATTCGGCGATTCCCGAATTTAATATGTAGCTGATCAATTTGATTTTTCGCAATGTGAATGTCGAAGTGGTAACGTTGCTGACCAATTCCGGCCGAACTGGTGCGAACCTCCGACCGCAGCCCAAGTGTTCGGGGAATAAACAGGCTATCGATATGGGTGTACTCAAGCTGGAAATCCACTTTGAGAAACCGCACAAAAGGAGCAAGGAAGTCTTGCACAACCCTTACAATTCCACTGTTTACGGTATGAACAGGCAAAGTGTCGCGGAGGAAAATTTCAGGGTAAAAGCCAAGTAAAACCTGGTACGACGAAAGGTAGAAATGGTAGAGTAGACTTTTCTTGTCGCCGTGAAAGCTCAAGAAGTAGAACATCGTGCCATTGTTGTGAAGGTAAGCAACCGACCGTGTTTTAAAGCAATACAGGTAAACCTGATTGTAAGCACTCACGCGTACCTCCCAACGAACAATGTAGGTTTTGCGGGCCTCTGTAACCTTAAACTGGAGAATTTGTCCGGGAATAAACGAGTAAGCATCGCGCAGCAAAGGCGTTACCTCTACATTTTGAATCTGATCGCCTTCTGCCGGCGTCGAAAAACTCATCAGGCTTTGCCGGCCCTCGGCATATTTTAGGTAATAGCCAAAAGGATAAGGCACCGTGGCTGAACCAACGTATGGCGTGGATTGAATTTGAAAGTGGATATGTGGCAAGGGCGATCGCCCGGAATTTCCTAGCAATGCAAGGATTTCTCCCTTCTTAACATACTGCCCAAGGTGAACCCGAAACGACCCCGTAAGCAGGTGCGATATCTGTGAATAGAGCTGCTCTCCGTGTTTGATGACCACGGAGTTCCCCCAGTTGTTTTCCAAGTTAACCTTGCCGGGCGGGTTTTCGTCTATGGTAGTGTGTAGGTCCACTACCAGGCCGTCTGCCGGGGCCAAAACGGGCTTTTGCCATCCGAAGTAATTTTTAAGCTCGAAGCCTCCACCTTCATACGTTTCGCCCTGTTCATCGCAAAGCATAAAGTCGAGCGCATGCTTCCAGGCTTCTCGGTGGGTATGCTTTCCATTGTACCCTTGCGTAACGGTCCAACGCCCATAAAAAGGCAGCTGAAATGCAATTCCCGGCGAGCCCTTAAAGCGCGCTGCGCCTGTGTTGAAGCTGTATAGGTTAATTTCAGGAGAATAGTGTTGAATCGGAGTGAGATACAAGTAGCGAACCCTACTGCGCATCCGCAAAAGATACAGCAAGCCCACAACCACCAGGTTGAAAGGCATGGAGTACAGAGGCAACTGCCAGGCCCACAGTAAGCCCGACAGGGCCGAATTCAAAAGGGCAATAAGTGGCGAAACAATCATAACCAGCAAAAACGACCAGGCGGAAGGAATGAGAAAAAATCCGCCAAGGGCAATGGCTGTAAGGATGAAATTAAACCCGATGAAGGAGTAAGTGAGTTCGGTAATGTTGCCTCCCAGAAAATGATAAAACAAAAAACCGGTGTAGAATCCGGTAAGTGAAAAAGTAAAGGCAATCCGTGAGTAAATCAGCAAGGCGATTGCGGCAATAAATCCAGCAATGAGATTATATTGGAAAAACAAGGCGCCCAACGATCGGAGATACACATCGAGATGCAGCGGGAACACAGAATTTTCGAGCTTCATGTATGCATCCACAAGGCCCTGTCCACCCAACATATACAGCTCGTTGTAGATGTAAATGCCACGTTCACTAAGCATTAAGGCTTCGTAGGAACGTGAGGCCATCAGGCTTAGCCAAATGGTGATAATGAAGGGGAAACTTAAGTAAGGCAAGCCTTTGGAGTAAAACGCACCACCAATCCAAACGGTTAGTAAGAGACTTAGCAGCGAAGCCACTGCCACTAAAGCGAGAAAGGGTAAACTCAGGTTAAAATATACGCCAAGGCAAAGACCTACCGAAAGGCTGTTGAAGCTGTAAAGGCCCGATTGAATGCTGGAGCCATCCAAGCCCAACACACGCGCCGTAAGTTGGGTTATCACAACCGCAAACAAGCCGCTAATTCCGGCTTGGTAATCGATAAACGTGAGCAGCAGCAGAAGCACTGCCAACGACTTTCGCTGCGAAAAGAAAACCTGGGCATAGGAGTTCAGTACCCCTTCGGCGAAAGAGGCTACTGACTTCAAACTCCATTTTTTGTGCATCAATTACGCCAAACTAAATGATTGTAAGTGTTCGGGCATAGATTCCATGGCGTTGAGGTCGTCGGTTTTTTCAGCCCTGCGCAAAAGATGGGTTTTGCCTTCTGGATCAATCATCACAACCGCCGGCCGCATGGCAATAAATTGCATCCACTGTGTCATGTTGTAAGCACCAACGGTATGAATGAGCACGAGATCGTTTTTTCGCAATGGCGGTAAAGTTACACTTTCGCGCACAACGTCGATGTTCATGCACAGTGGACCGTACACCACCGAGGCTTCGGTATGGTGGCTGGCCGGTTCTACGGGCGTCATTTTATGCTCATACCAAAAGGAGGTAAACAGGATGTTCACTCCGGCATCAAGTACAAGGGCTTTTCGACCATCGCTCAATCGCTTGTTGGCTACCACTGAGGAGGCTAGAAAACCGGCTTCATCGACCAGAGCGCGTCCGGTTTCCAAAATCAGCATGGGTAAATTCTCGCGGGTAAAACCGGCGTTGAGCAGGGTGCCACAAATGGCCTCTGCATAGTCATCAAAACTCGGAATGGTGTCGGCCCCCGGTAAAAACGAGCCTTTTAAGGTGTTTTTTGAGGCAAAGCCTCCGCCTAAATCCAAATATTCGATGTTTTGCTTGTGATGCAACTTAATGCCTAAAGCCAGGTCGGCAAGTTTAGAAGCCGCAACTGCGTAAGCATTGGCCGAAAGCATAAAGGTGCCAATGTGGCAATGCAGCCCAACAAGGTCGAGCTTATTGGTGAGAATAATTTTGTTGATGGCATCCCAGGCTTGACCACTTTCGTAGTTAAATCCAAATCGGTCCCACATGGGGTAAATACCGGTGTCCATGTTCACCCGAATGGCCACTCTTGGCCTTTTTTTGAGACTTTCGCTGATTTCCAGCAACAGATAAAGTTCATCAAAATGGTCGATGTGTATTAGCGACTCATGCTCGATAGCTTTGCGAAGATCCGATTCGGTTTTCTCCGGTCCATTAAACAGAATGTGACGTCCTTCAACGCCGTTGGCTAAAGCTTTTTCGTACTCGAAAATCGACACTACCTCAGCCCACGAACCTTCCTGGTGAAATACATTACACACCGCATTGAGGTAGTTTGTCTTATACGACCAGGCAAACTGAACCTTTGGATACCTTGTACTGAAAGCCCTGTAAGCGTCGCGGTACAGTTGCCGAATTTTTCGTTCCGAGAGAATAAACACCGGCGAACCGTACTGCTCGGTAATTTCCTTGATTGACGCCCCATCGATATGTGAAATGGGCTCATTCAGGTTTCGGGTACCGAATTTATTGGTGATGCCCGCATTGAGTGAGGCAATCACCGGGCGTTCGTATCTTTTCTTTTCCATGGTTTGTTAGAGTTCTCCTAGGGTTGATATCTTTTCAAAATCGCTCAGGTTCACGATGTTGTCCCAGGAGTAACGAACAAACATCTTTCCCACCTCATAGTGCTCAAAGGGAGGAACCTCCTCCCCAAAAGCCAGCTTTACCGCTGCAGCCGGCATGTTCTGACCAGCGGCTACGGCAAGATAAACCCAAGCCGGAAACCTCGGGTTGATTTCTACAATGTACAATTGCCCATTGCGGTCTTTGATTAATTCCAGCTCCATTCCTCCTCTCCATTGGTTTGCCGCAATCAGCTTCCGCGTCATTTCAATCAGAGCCGGCTCATCGAGCGTAATTCCAGCCCAGGCCTTTCCTTTATCGGTAATGTATTGTTTGCGCATCGGCACGGCTCCAATGGTGTTTCCACGGCCATCACCCAGAGCCACCACGTTGTATTCGCTGCCTTGAATAAACTGTTGGAAAATGACCGGTAAGCCCCATTTAGCCTGAATCCTGTGAAAATAATTGTGCACCTGATCCATCGAGTAAGCAATGTAGGCCTCGTAAAATTTGCCCTTGACTACAACCGGAAATTCAAATTGACTCAGCGCTGCCGGAACCTCCGAAAGGGAGTTCACGCTCAACGACTTAGGTACGGCCAATTGATACTTTTCCCCAAATTCCGGTAAGCGGTATTTATGCCTTTCTTCAAACTGATCGAGGCCGGGTAAAAAGGTGTGGATGCCCATACTCTGCAGCTCCGGCGCCATTTTCATATACGTAAACAACTCCGCGTCGAAATTGGGAAATATGAAATCAAGCCCCTCAACACTGTGGATGTACTTTAAACGCAACATCAAGTTATCAGAACCTGCCGATGGATATGGCACCTGATAACTTTTATCGACCCAGTTGGGCAAATACAAACCGGGCTCAAGATGATCGTATGAAAGCCCAATGATGCGAACTTTTTTCCCTTTCCAGTCGCGCAATGCGCGGATTACCGGAATGCCGGGCCCGGGGTTGTCGGTGTTGTTAAGCCCGGAAACGGCAATAACCAACTCATTTTTCATGCTTTTTCGGCAAGCTGATGCTGTAGAAGCAGCGTGAAAAAATCGTAAAGGTCTTTTTCAATCGTTTGAGTATCGGCGTCGTAGCGCTCCGAAAGGTCTTCGATTATGTCATGTTCAGACTTCGAAGCCCTGAGCAATTGAATAATGTCGATGCCCACCGGATTAATCGAAAAGGAATCGCCGGTAGATGGATTGAACACAAAGCCGGAATCACTCACAGCAATGTTGTTCTTCAGTCGCAGGTTCATCGGTGTTGGTTTAGCGTTAGTAGCAGGGCTGACCATCTAAAAATGCAGTCGTTTAATATGCCCGAAATTATTCCCGTCTTTATGGCATAAGGTGCAGATAATCAAAAAATTAAAAGCGCCTTTTGCTTTGTTTTTCCAGAGCGCCTGCCTCGCTCAGCCTTACGTTACGCTTAGGCAGCCTCTCCGGGCACCGCGTGTTTCGCTGCTACTCCGCAAAACAGAGTCGCGATCGCTCTCAATCCCACTATCACTCTGTTTTTCGGGGTATCCGCTGCACCCGCTGGCGCTTTTCTCTGCACCATTCTACATTCCATCTAGAGCTTTAGGTACAACGTTGTTTACCAGGCTTTAGGCCGGCATCAGGACGCGTAAACTGCGCGGAATCACCTGGAAATCCAATTCCTTACCCATCAGTTCAAATTCACCGTCGATGTTTACCGGCCCCTCATGTTCCCGATAAACCTTAAAAAGTCCTGAGCTCAGCTGCTTCACTGCTTTGTGTTGCCCTATGCGTTTCGAAAATAGCTTGTAAATGAGTCCCGGTGCCTGAGTCCAGCCAATCGGAGCAATGGCCGTCAACTCCAGCTTCCCGTCGGTAACACTCGATTGTGGACTAATCCACGCATTGTTGCCATACTGGCTTCCATTGCAAATTGTCAGCAGAAATGCCTGAATATCTTGTATTTGTTCCCCGGTACTCACCCGATAGGTTTCGGGTTTGTATTGGCCAAAGGCCGACAACGTTTCCGACACGTATCCTGCAAAGCCCCGAATTGCATTGTTGGCAAAGCGTTCTGCAATATGGGCGTCGAAGCCTACGCCGGCTACATTTAAAAAGGTACGCTCGTTTACTTTTCCGGTATCTATTTTTTCTATTTGGGCTTTTCTCAGCGATTTAGCAAGGGCTTCAGGCTGTGATCGTGCACCCAGCAATCTGGCCAAACCATTGCCCGAACCTTGAGGGTAAATTGCAAGGGCAGTTTGGCTTCCGCACAAGGCTGTTCCCGCATCATTCAAGGTGCCATCGCCTCCGGCCACAACCAGCACGTCAAAATGCGCATCGCGACAGTAAGCGGCAAAGTTTCGGGTATCTTCGGCCGATTGGCTCATGTGAATCAGCGTTTGAGTGGGAAGCACCTTGCTCAACCTGTCTGGCAAGCTTTTCTTATTGATTCCGCCCGAAAGCGGATTAATCAACACGGCTGCTTTCATCGAAATCAGCGGGCAAAATGCTCAAGAATCACACTTCTGAGCTCTTCGTTCATCCGGCCATTGCCGGCCAATAACTCTTTTCCAAAAACGAAATTACTTCCTCCCGAATAATCGGTGACCAAGCCGCCGGCCTGCTCAACAATGAACGCTCCTGCGGCTACGTCCCATGGACTGAGCCCATACTCATAGAAAGCCTCAAAACGACCACAGGCAACATACGCAAGGTCGATTGCGGCAGACCCCAAGCGCCTCACGCCGTGCGATTTGCGCAACAATGTCACGAACAATTGCATCCAAGCGTCAAGCCGGCCTTCGTCTTTGTAAGGGAAGCCCGTTACCAGCAACGAGTCGCTAAGCTTGCTGCGCTCCGACACCTGAATCACTTTCCCATTAAGCATGGCCCTGCTTCCTTCGATTGCCGAAAAACACTCATCGCGGCTCACCTCATGCACCACACCGAGAATAGTTTTGCCCCGAAAGGCAAGGGCTATGGAAATGGAGAACAGCGGCAGTCCATGTATGAAATTCGTAGTTCCATCAATGGGGTCGATAATCCATACGAGATCGGCTTCTTGCTGAGCAACCGTTTTCTCTTCGGTCAAAAAGCCTGAACCGGGCAGCAAGGCCTGAAGCTCACTCACCAGTAAAGTTTCTGCGGCTTTATCGACGTAGGTAACAAAGTCGTTCAGCCCCTTCGACTCGATGCTTTGATCGCTCAGGCGTTTTTGCTCCAGCAGAATGAATTTGCCTACTTCTCGGCTGATGCGGCAAACTTCTTCACACAAGTGCTGTAGATCAACCGGTTTTTCCATGGCTTTGAGCAGCTATTTTACGGGTGTAGGCCACGCCAACAATTCCCGCGATGATTAAAAGAGTGGAAATAATCTGCGCCTGAGTAATGGCTAAACTTCCGATATGATACAGCGAGTTTACCCGAATCGACTCAATCAAAAAGCGTTCAGTGCCGTTGAATATCAGATAAATGCTAAACAAAAGGCCTGGCGTAGTGATGCGTTTTCTAATCGACCATAAAATGGCAAACAAGGCGATGGCCATTAAGGTCTCGTAGAATGAAGTAGGAAAAACCGGTTCGGGCAACTCGTGGCACCAACGGCCTTCGCACCCCGGAATCGGTACACCTTCGTTGTTCACGTTGTGAGGGAATTTGTACGACCACATCCAATCAGGAAGTGCCGACATCCAGCCCGGTTTAGGCGCTGTGTTAACCACCCCCCAGTCGCCATCGCCCGAAACCTGGCAGCCAATACGACCGATTCCGTACGAAAGCATCAGTGCCGGAGCCGCTGCATCGCACAGAGCCAGAGGTGCTAACCCGTTCTTTATTCCATAACGGATAATCAATACCGCGGCGACAATCAAGCCACCATAAAATGTTAATCCCGAGAACGACAATAATGCCCCAACCGGATCAGCAAAGAATTCAGCCGGATTTTCGAGGTTGTGAAACACCTTGGCCCCTAACAAGCCCCCAATCACGCCTAACAAGATGATGTTGCCGATGTGGTCGGCTGCATTCATCGTTTGGATTTCAATCTTCGGTTGTGGCAGCAGTGCAGCCTTAACCTCCCGGTATTTCCAGTATACCAGTCCGGCGGCACCCAACAAGCCGCCCCAAATGCTTCCCAAACTCGACAACAAAACGGCTTGTGGATTTTCGGCAAAAAGACTGTAATTACTAATGATGTAGATTAGTTTGTAGCCCAGAACAAATCCACCAATAAGGTTTACCAGATAGTCTGATGGCTTTGCCGGAGCACCAATGGTAATTTTCCGTTCAGTGGGTTTGAAGATTCCCAAAGCTTGCTTGCGGGCCAATTCCTTGCTGAGAATAAATGCAGCAGCTCCGAAGGCAAGCGCAACAAAAAAGCCGAAAGTTTGAATGGGCAAAGGAAAATCGATGCCGAACGTTTCTTTAAGGAAAAAACTGATGGTTGGGTACATGTGAATGGGCTTAAGCCTTAGGCAGGCTGGTATTGAAGAATTTCACCCTGAACCAGTCCATCGGCGGCTATTTCTTCCAGTCGGAACGGAGTGATTGTATTGACCAATTCTGGGTTCCACGGTGTTTTGACCTTTACATAATTGGAGGTAAAGCCATACATCCAGCCTTGGTCATTTTCACCTTCCCACAATACAGGCAAAGTTTTTTGAAGTTGGTTTTCGTAAAAAGCGCGTTTTTTCTTTTCTGAGAGAATGCGTAACATCTGACTTCTCCGGGCTCTCACGTCGGAAGGAACCGAGTCGGGCATTTCCGCCGCCAGGGTATTGTCGCGTTCAGAGTAGGTGAAAACATGCAAGTACGAAACCGGTAGTTCGTTGAGATAATTGTAGGTCTCAATGAAATCCTCTTCCCGCTCGCCGGGAAATCCAACAATTACATCAACCCCAATGCAGGTTTCAGGGTTTCGCTGTAAAATATGCTCCACTCTTTCGGTGTACAATTCTCGTTGATAACGTCGCCGCATCAAGCGCAAAATGCGATTAGAGCCCGACTGCAATGGAATGTGAAAATGTGGAACAAACTTATTAGAGTTGGCGCAGAATTCAATAATGGCGTCACTCAACAAATTGGGCTCAATCGATGAAATGCGAAAACGCGCAACACCTTCAATCCGGTCGAGTTCCTGAATCAAGGCCAGGAACGACTCCCCGTTGTGGCGGCCAAAATCGCCGGTATTCACTCCGGTAAGTACAATTTCTGCCGGCTTGTCTTCTGCAACTATTTTTCGGGCTGTGGCAAGGGTCGCTTCCACCGATTGGCTCCGGCTCTTTCCCCTGGCCAGTGGAATTGTGCAGAAGGTGCAAGAGTAATCGCATCCGTCCTGCACTTTAAAGAAGGTTCGGGTACGATCGCCCTTGGAATGGGAAGCAATAAAGGTGTCGACTGAAGCAATTTCACAGGCATGCACCTCTGCTTCACGATTTTTTCGAAGTTCCTTTATATATAGTGGAAGATTGAATTTCTCTGAGGCGCCCAAAACCAAGTCTACGCCCGGAATCGCGGCAATTTCGTTTGGCTTCAGTTGGGCATAACACCCAATGATGGCGATAAATGCTTCTGGCGAAATTTTCAAGGCCTTGCTCACCAAAGCCTTACATTTTTTATCGGCGTTTTCGGTAACCGAGCAAGTATTGATTACAAACACATCAGGTTGGTCTTCAAACTCAACACGGGTGTAGCCCATTTCCCGAAACGACCGTGCGATGGTCGACGTTTCCGAAAAATTGAGCTTGCAGCCCAAGGTGTAAAATGCAACTTTACCCGAAGGATTCATTCTTATTCAAAAGCCGGCAAATGTACGCATTTTTGAAGCCGTTGCGTGAGTGTATCATGGCTTTTTGACACGCATTGCAAATTTATATCGTTGATAATCAGAATATTTTAAAGCAATGTGCATAGTTTTGCATTGTCTGCTCTTGCGTGGAAACGTAATTGAACTACATTTGCAGTCCCAAAACCTAAATGGCCCGTTCGTCTAGGGGTTAGGACACAAGATTTTCATTCTTGGAACAGGGGTTCGATTCCCCTACGGGCTACAACTTATATACGATGGCAAATCATCAATCGTCGATCAAAAGAATTCGCTCAACCGAAACCAAGCGTCTTCGCAACCGTTACCAACACAAAACTACTCGTAACGCGGTGAAGCGTTTGCGCAATACCTCCGACAAGAAGGTGGCTGCAACTTTACTGAAAGAGGTATCTTCCATGTTGGATAAGTTAGCCAAGAACAACGTCATTCATAAAAACAAGGCGGGCAACCTGATTGGTAAGCTTACACGCCATGTGAATGCGCTAGCCTAAGCCTCAGTTTTCACAATATAAAAGAAGCTTCACTCTCACCGGTGAGGCTTTTTTGTTTTACCGAACTATTTTCAAGCTGCGCTGTTCGATAGAAAATCCGGCGACATGAAAAAAGCCTACATTTCTATCGGTATCGTAACCGCAATCTTATTTATTTACGTAACCGGCATCCGATTTAACCTCGTTTCTCTGGCCGTTCTCATCTTTAGCCTTTCACCACTGTTGGTCTTCTGGATGGTTTACACAGTGCTAAGAGCCCCAGTGAAGGTGGAGCAGGGTTTTGAAGAAGGCAAATCAATGTACTGCGATCGTCGGGTGCGCTAATTCTAAAACAGACTAAGCTGCTGCGATTTGAGCTTGAAGCTTTTCCGGTGTTCTGCCACATAGCCATAAGCCTCTATAGCCTTGCAGTGGGCAGCCGTTCCGTAGCCTTTGTTTTTATTCCAAGCGTAATGCGGGAATTGTTCATGGAGGTTTTCCATGATCAGGTCACGCTCTGTTTTCGCCAATACCGAAGCCGCAGCAATTGAAAGATGAAGGCCATCACCGCCAATTACCGTTCGGTATGGAATTCCCGGAAAGGGCTTAAATCGATTTCCATCAATCAGCAATACATCTACACTTAGTTTAAGCTGTTGGATGGCCCTGTGCATGGCCAGATAAGTAGCCTGAAGAATATTGATTTGGTCGATCTCTTCGGCACTAGCCATGCCGATTCCATAGGCGAGTGCCTTCTCCAGAATAACAACCCTAAGTTCACCGCGGTGGGCCGCCGACATTTTCTTACTGTCGTTCAGTAAAGGATGATGAAAGTCGGGTGGAAGCATAACCGCAGCAGCAACAACAGGACCGGCCAAACAACCTCTGCCGGCCTCGTCTACTCCAGCCTCGCCAGCCTCTGCCGGATGCAAATTGAAAGTCGATTTCCGGGATGACATTTTGCCACAAATTTCATAAACTTGATGCATGAAGCACTTCTACCTTCTCTTCTTTTTTCTTGGGATTTACACCTACGCCGCAAAAGCCCAATGCTCAGGCTGTTTGGTGAACGATGCCTGCACCGTTACGCCCATAGCGCCCACCCTCTGTCCAAGCACCTTGCCTGATGCCATCAGCGGACAGTATTACGAAATGGACGTCACCTTCTTCATGCCCCAGCAATTTAATGACCCCGGAAGCGGATTTAACGTAACCCTCTCGTCGATTGTCATTAATGCCATCAGCGGCTTGCCGCCCGGATTAGACGCCACTACAAACGACGCCGACAATATTTTCGAAATTACCGCCGACCCTGCCACACAGCGTGGATGCGTGCGCATTTGCGGAACACCTACCGCCATTGGCTCCTATACCGTTTCGGTGAACATTACGGCCAATGTGAGCGCGCCCATTAGCACCACCGTTGCCCAGTCGTTTTCCCTTCCGATTTCCGTTACACCGGGCACTTCCGGAAATTCGGGCTTTAGCTTTAGTCCCGCCCAGGGCTGCGATTCGCTACAGGTCGAATTTCAGGCACTTATTACTTCATCTGCTCAACCAGTTACCTACAGTTGGGATTTTGGAAATGGAACTACTTCCACCTCCGCATTGCCAGAAACACAATTTTATCTTCAACCCGATACGTATACTGTACAGCTTCAAACCCAACTGCTCGATTATGTGGTGAACGCTGTAAGCTTTACTGTTACTGGGAATAATTGGTGTGGAGATATCGAAGAACCCAACATTTTTGGCTGTATTGGCAGTCCAGATGTGTTTTACAACCTCACAGTTGGAGGAGCCACTACCACAGGTCCAACAACCAGTAATTCTACAAACTATAACCACAATACTGCAAATGTCACAGTCTCAGGAACAGCCTTTAGTATTCAGTTTTATGATGAAGATACGGGCTTGTCTCAAAATGACGACCTCGGTACAGCTGTCGTTCAAATTGACGGCCCCGGAACTTACCCATTTACCACCAGCAACGGCTTCGGAAATGTGACAGTTAATACCGTGGTAAGCCTGTCGTTTACCCATACCGACACGGTGATTGTTCACCCTTCGCCGACCTCACCTGAGTTGTCGGCCTCGGCTTTATCGGTGTGCGAAGGCGACTCTATTGTATTGAGCCTTCCTGAATCGGCCTTTTACCAGTGGTACGACGAAACTGGTCTTATCAATGGCGAAAACAA
This sequence comes from Bacteroidota bacterium, assembly GCA_027483445.1. Taxonomy (GTDB): domain Bacteria; phylum Bacteroidota; class Bacteroidia; order M30B66; family M30B66; genus CAMCXT01. The sequence goes on from JAIXUS010000042.1 coordinate 233,860, forward strand.
CGACAGCCTTTGGGTTTTCACCTCCGGCATTCGCTCTGCCGAAATCCGCAACGAAAGTGGATGCGCTGCATTTTCCGACACGCTCCAATTGAGCTTCCTCGATTTCCCTGAGCCGCCTTCTATCTTTTTTAACCCGATTGCTGAGCAGTTCATTTTTAATCCGGGCGCCGGCTACAATTGGGTTTGGATGCTCGATGGAGATACCCTTCAGGGCACAGACAACCTTAGTGCGTTAACACCCCTGGTTCCGGGAAATTACTCAGTTACCGTCGCTACCAATGGTACCAATTGCGCGTTGAGCTCGAACAGCCTTTTTTTCACCAATGCCTCCACAACGCATGCTCCCTTAACAGCAGGGCTGCGCATTTGGCCACAACCCTGGCAGGCCGGAAGTCTGAACGTTCAACTTCCTCAGAGTATGGAAGGGAAAACGGTCCAACTGCGTATCCTTGATTTATCGGGTAGGATGGCCTTCTCCGAAAACATCAAGCATGCAGCTGCATTGTTGACTTTAGATGGGCTTAACCTTGGGCAAGGGCTCTATTTCTTGAGCGTATCGACCACCGATACAGCGCTCATTCAGCGATTTGTCGTTTCCTCATCAGGATTTTCGAACAGGTAGCCAACGCTCCGAACCGACTGAAAGTAGCGGGGCTCTTTGGGATTGGGCTCAAAGTATTTCCTGAAATTGAGAATGAAGTTGTCGATGGTTCTTGTGGATGGAAATATATCGTACCCCCACACCTTTTCCAGAATAAGCTTTCGGGAAACTACTTCGCCTTTGCGCTCAATCAGCAGCTTTAGCAACTGGATTTCTTTTTTGGTTAAAGTGATATGCTCGCCCTGATGAGTGCTTACCCTGAACTGATTGAAAAAAACGGTGTTTCCCCCAAAGCTGTAGTGCTGGGCTTCCGGCTCCGGACTGGCCTTTTTACGGTCGATTCCTCGTTTTATCAACGATTGCACGCGAAGCAAGAGTTCTTCTAAGTTAAAGGGCTTCGCCAGGTAGTCATCGGCGCCTAGCTTTAGCCCCTGAACACGATCTCCACTGGCATTTTTGGCCGTTAGGAAAATAATGGGGACTTCCTGGTTTTCGAGCCTCACCGACTCACAAATCTCGAAGCCATCAATTTCAGGAAGCATCACGTCGAGAATCAGTAAATCGAAACGCTCGTTTAACGCCCGATTTAGGGCCGTTTTGCCATCCTTCGCCGTAACCACCTGATAGCCCTCCAAATCGAGGTTTAAGGCTATCATGTCGCGAAGGCTTTCCTCATCTTCAGCCAATAGAATTCTGTAACTCATGCCCATGTTTGATGCGAAAGTAAAAAGGCTTTTGTACGAATGTTCAGTTTTTCTTGAAATTCCACCCAAGCACATGGCGAACCGAATACATTTGTATTTCGTATAGCAATGCCGAACATCACACAAAACACCATGCGTAACCGTTTTCTACTATTGTTTCTATTTGGTTTTCAGGCTCTTATGGCTCAGCGGAATTGTGGAACTATGGACTATCTCCGCGATCGTCTTCAGGCCGACCCAGGCCTGGCCAAGCGACTGGAGCAAATGAATTTAGAGCTGGAACAACGGCCTTATGACGCGCAAACAAAGTCGGGCCGTTCGGTAATTCGCATTCCGGTTGTAGTGCATGTGGTTTACAATTCAAGCAACGAAAACATCTCCGATGCCCAAATTCAGTCACAAATTGATGTGCTGAATCAGGATTACCGAAAACTGAACACCGATGTTTCTCAGGCGCCCTCAATCTATCAGTCGTTGGCTGCCGATTGCGAAATTGAGTTTTGTTTGGCCAGCCGCGATCCATCCGGACAGGCCACAACAGGCATTACCCGCACCCAAACCAACGTTACATCCTTTGGCATTGGCGATGGCGTAAAGCGTAGCTCAACCGGAGGTAAAGATGCCTGGCCAACCGACAAATACCTCAATATTTGGGTGTGCGACATTTCTAATGGCCTGCTCGGCTTCGCCACATTGCCCGGAACGGTCGTACCCGAAGTAGATGGAGTAGTTGTGAGCTTCCGTTATTTCGGAACCATCGGAACTGCACAGGCTCCCTACAACAAAGGCCGCACTGCAACTCATGAAGTGGGTCACTGGTTAAATTTGCTCCACATCTGGGGCGACGATGATGGCGCTCCAGACCCTTGCTCAGGAACCGATCAGGTAAGCGATACGCCCAATCAGGAGGGCCCCAATTTCGGTTGTCCGTCTTTCCCCCAGCCATCATGCAGCAATCAGGGCGACATGACCATGAACTACATGGATTACACCAACGACGCCTGCATGTATATGTTTACCCAGGGGCAGAAAAGCCGAATGCAAAATGCCATCCAGCAGCTGCGTCCCGGCTTGCTTTCATCGGCCGGCTGCCAGTTGCCCTTGCCCTCCGAATGCGATACGCTCAACAATATTACCGGTGGCGATGGTCTGGTCTTTTACTTCGCCTCCGAAATTGTACCCAATTCAAGTGGCTACCTTACCGGCACCAATAGCGAGGGCTACCGCGCGTTTGCCGAACGTTTCGAAAGCGCCGAACCTCAAATTATCAATGGAATCCGATTCGATTTTGCAGCCTCAGAGTCGCAAAGCGCCAATGAACTGCTGGCCATTAATGTTTGGGACGATAGCGGACCGAATGGCGCTCCCGGAACGGTGTTGGCAAGCACCACCATTCCATTGCAATCGATTGCCGCCAATGTGGCCAACTTCCAGTTTACCGATGTGTTTTTCCCCACGCCACCACTCGTTGAAGGCGTTTATTACTGTGGGTTTAATGTGAGTCCGGTAAGCACAGATACCATTGCAGTATACAGTAACCAATTCGACGAAGTGAACGTCAATACCGCATGGCTGCGCACAAGCACCAATACCTGGCTTCCGTTTAACGAAGTGCCTTTTTTCGAATTAGGCCTTTCATTGTCTATCCAGCCTGTGCAATGCATTCCGGTATCGGTTGAGGATGTCGCAAAAACCGACGATTGGATGGTCTTCCCCAATCCCGCATCCGACGTTTTTCAAATTCGCGGATTACAGCCGGGTGAGCATTGGATGCTAATCTCTATCGACGGTCGCATCCTTGGCAGCGGAACGGACAGTTCAATATCGGTAACGCATCTTGCCGAAGGCTTGTATTTCCTCGTTCTCCAGGGGCGCGATAAACAACAGAGCCGACGCATTGCTGTGAGTCGCTAAGCCACAGCCCCTCCAGATTCTGGTATCAAGTTCGCAACAGGCATTGGGGCCTCGCTTTTTGGGGCGCCTGCCTCGCTCGGCATTACGGTTTACTGAGGCTGCATCGCCGGGCACCGCGTGTTTCGCTGCTACTCCGCAAAACAGAGCCGCCATCTCACGGCTTTTCTGCTCACGCTCACCTACACACACGCTCTTCGCTCGCTACCACTCTCACGCTCACTCTGTTTTGCGGGGTATTCGCTACACCCGCTGTCGCTAAATTTTACACATTCGACTTGGCTAAATGAAGTGGTTTGGATGAGTTTCGTCACCTACCCCCCAAAAACCGTTTTTCCATAGAGTATCGTCTTTCTCTCGTGGAAGAGATCAGAGTAAGGTAACATTTCCCAATGCGTCGAACCTCCGGCCACTGACCTTGTTTACCTTTGCGGTTCTATTCAATTCGCATTACCATGGAGTTAATCCTGAAAAGCGTTGCCGACAAGCAACTGATTCACATCGCCGAGAAAGCCCTTGCCGGCGAACGCATCAGCCCCGAAGAAGGCGAATACCTTTATCTTCAGGGCGAACTTGGGTTTCTAGGACTGCTTGCTGATGCCATCCGCGAACAGCGCCATGGTAAAGTCACATACTTCAACCGCAATTTTCACATCGAACCCACCAATATCTGTGTGTTCGATTGTAAATTCTGCTCTTATTCGCGCCTCCTCAAACACCGCAACGAAGGTTGGGAGCTTTCAGAAGAGCAAATTCTCGAGATTGTCCGTTCTTACGTGGGCAAACCGGTTACTGAAGTGCATATTGTGGGCGGCGTTCATCCCAAAATGGGACTGATGTATTTCGCCAACCTGATTAAAAAGGTAAAAGAAATCCTTCCCAATATTCATGTGAAAGCCTTCACCGCTGTTGAGCTCGAATACATGTGTCGCAAGGCCGGCGTTTCATACGCCGAAGGGCTTCAAATTCTCAAAGATCATGGTCAGGACTCTCTGCCCGGTGGTGGCGCTGAGATTTTTGATGAGGAAATCAGAGCACAAATTGCCGGCGATAAATGCACCTCTGCACAATGGCTCGAAATGCACCGAACAGCCCATCAACTCGGAATGCCTTCCAATGCCACAATGCTTTACGGCCACGTAGAGTCGTATGCCCATCGCATCGATCACTTGGAGCGTTTGCGCTCACTACAGGATGAAACCGGTGGCTTCAACACCTTTATTCCTCTCAAGTTCCGAAACAAAGACAACCAAATGAGCCACATTCCGGAAGTGAGCGTTATTGAAGACTTGCGTAATTACGCTGTGGCGCGCATCTATATGGACAATTTCCCGCATATCAAGGCTTATTGGCCGATGATTGGCCGTTCGGTTGCGCAACTTTCACTCTCCTTTGGTGTGAACGATATTGATGGAACCATCGATGATTCTACCAAAATTTACTCAATGGCCGGCTCTGAGGAGCAGAACCCTTCGCTGAACACTGCCCAATTGGTGGCCTTGATTCAGGGTGCAGGTAAAATTCCGGTTGAGCGCGACACCCTGTATTCGGTAATTCGCAACTACAACGAGCAGCCGCTGCAGGCAGAGGAACTGGTTTAGCGCTACTTTTTGCCACTAAACCCGGAATGTTTCCTGTTTTTCCGGGAAATCAAAATTGCCCTTACCTTCGCACCATGCTGCAATCTATCATTCAGGGAGCCGAAGGAGCCAAATCCTTCGAAATTGAGTTTCAAAATGGTAATGCCGGAGGAACACTAAACGGAAAACCTTTTCAGTGGGACGTACTCCAAATGGGACCATCCACATGGCATGTATTATTGAATGAGGTCTCTTACACCATCGTTTTAGATGCTCACGATACAGATAATCACGCGTATACCTTGAGCGTCAATGGTAAGCAGGTGATCGTTTCGACGCTCGATAAAATGCAACTGCTGCTCAAGTCGATGGGGATTGATCACACTGCAAGCGCGAAGTTAAACGAAGTGAAAGCACCCATGCCCGGTTTGGTATTGCGAATCGAAGTAGAGGAGGGGCAGGCTGTTCATAAAGGCGACAATCTGCTGGTGCTCGAAGCCATGAAAATGGAGAATATGATTAAAGCGCCAGGCGATGCCATAATTGGTAAAATTCGCGTAAACCCCGGCGTGGCAGTTGAAAAGAACCAGGTGTTGATTCAATTCTCCTGATCTTTTGGCCTACTTCTCGAGGCTGAATTGCTTCAAGAAGCGTACGTCGTTTTGAGAGAAAAGCCGCAAATCCTTCACCTGATATTTAAGGATGGCAATGCGTTCTATACCCATGCCCAAGGCAAAGCCAGAGTATTCTTCAGGATCAATATTGCAGTTTTTTAGCACGTTGGGATGCACCATGCCGCAGCCTAAAATCTCCACCCAGCCCGAATACTTGCAAATTCCGCAGCCTTTGCCTCCGCAAACAGTGCATGAAATATCCATTTCGGCCGAAGGCTCCGTAAACGGAAAATATGAAGGACGAAGACGAATCTTTGTGTCTGCCCCGAAGAGTTCCTGTGCAAAATGCAACAAGGTCTGCTTAAGGTCGGCAAACGACACATTCTTGCCAACGTACAAGGCTTCTACCTGATGAAAGAAACAATGTGCCCGGGCCGAAATTGCCTCGTTTCGGTACACACGACCGGGCATAATCATCCGAAAGGGCGGATGGCCTTTTTCCATCATACGGATTTGTACCGAAGAAGTATGGGTGCGTAAGGCCAAGCCTTTCTCCGAACGAACGAAAAAGGTGTCCTGCATGTCGCGCGCCGGGTGATCTTCCGGGAAGTTTAGGGCCCCGAAGTTGTGCCAATCGTCTTCAATTTCAGGACCTTCGGCTACCGTGAATCCCAATCGGGCGAATACCTCCCGAATTTCGTTGGCCACCAGTGAGAGTGGATGTCTGTTCCCCGGGAATGAAGGATACCCGGGCATCGAAGCATCAAAACCACTTGAGGCTCCTCCTTCTTCCTCCGCTTTTTCTTTGGCTTCCTTCCAAAGGCTTTCGGCTTGCTGCTTCAGGTTGTTGAGCAATTGGCCAATCTCTTTGCGCTGCTCGGGGGCTACCTCCCGAAACCGCTCGAACAAACGGGTTATCTGTCCTTTCTTACTGAGATAGGTCTGGCGAAATTGTTCCGCAGCCTCTGCACCGGATATTTGGAGCGCTGAAAGCGCTGCGCTGATGGCCTGAATGTCGTCGTGAAGCATAATTCTAGGTTGGCAAAGATAGAACGAAGCGGCCGAATCCGGATGAAACATTCTACGCTCATTTTCGTTATGGTCTTTGGATATCGAAGAATTTTCTACTTTTGACAATTAACCATTTTCACGTACCCACACTACACCATGAAAACGCTTGTTTGGTCGGCCTTAGTTTTTTCTGTACTGACCTCCTTTTCCTGCAAAAGTGAAGATCAAACCTGTACCGCTGTGATTCAGGTTGTACGTGCCAGCGGTGGCGTGGCCACTTCTGCAAAGGTCCGCCTAACTTCTCGCGAGGCACTCACCTCCGGCGATGGAGAAATTGCTGATTATTTGGCCAATGAAGCCAATACCAAGCTTACAGACGGAAGTGGTACAGCCACATTTACATTTGCAAATCCAGCGATTCTAGATGTGGAAGTAAGTCACATTTCCTTTGGTTCGGCCAACGATCTCATCAAATTAGAGCCCGGTGAAACCGTTACCAAAACAATTACCCTTCAGTAATTGTAATATTCAGTAAAGTAATCCAATAACGATTGTTTGAGCAGGAAGGCCTGCTGTCCCGGTTTTAAGGGCGGCAGGCTTTCTTCTAATGTCCAGTGTGGGTAACCCTCTTCATCGGTTCCCTCAAAGCGATAGTATCCGTAAGGTTCTAATAAGGTGCAGATGGCAATATGCAACACCTCAAGCTTTTGGTCCTTATTGAACTTTTTGTACCCTTTGCCCAATTCCTGAACACCTACAAGCATAAGCACGCCCTGAAGATCGAGCCCATCGCCGAATTGCGATTCGAGATGAGCGATCAGCTTCTTCCAGCGGCCTTCCAGTTCCTTTAAACTGGAAGGGTCTTCTGTAAATCTCTGGTCAACATCCATTATTTAGTGGCAAATCCAGCGGAGTGTCTTCTGCGTTCCTTGAGATTCGAGACGAATGAAATATACTCCGGGCTTCGGTGCTTGCCCTCGGAGTAATTCATGCACAAATGCAGAATGGTCGCCAGCCGCTTGGATGCCTTTCGACATCAGCCCAAGCTGCTTTCCGGTAACATCAAAAATCGAAAGTTGAACTTCTGCTGCGGAGTTGAGTGTATACGCGATTTGTGCGTCATCAGAACCCGGATTGGGAAACACCTGCGTAAGTTGATCATCAAACACTAAATCTTCAATGCCAACCGGTGCACTTACAATGTTAATGTCATCTAAATAAATATTTCCACCCGAACTGTCGGTTACAACGAACTTAATCAGCGCCGAGCCATTCCCAATCAACGGAGTAACGTTTACCGTTTCGGTGCGCCATTGCGCAGCTGTTGGAATAAATGTACTGCTTACAAAGCCTGTGGTTGTGGCTAATGTCGATCCGGTTTTGGTGTAGCGTGGTGTCCATGTTCTGCCGCAATTGGTAGAAATAAACATTTGCAATCGGTCGTTGGTGTTCACATTTCTTCGGGCATACGCTACTTTGAATGTTACCGTGGCCGGACTTGCAATATTGCTGCAATCGATGCTTGGTGATACAAGCTCAGTTATGCTCCCTTCGCTTACTGCGCCGTTGATGTATTGTACTGATGCGCTACCAGTTGCCGCTGCATTGGTAGTGCGGCCAAAAGCGCTTTGCTGACCGATGATTGACCAATTGTTGAACGACTCGGGATTGATATTGGGAAATCCTGTGGTCTCGAAGCCTTCAACATAAGGCGAGTTGATGCTCGCATCGTTGGGTCTGACTGAAATAAACCCACTCTTCGTTTTACTGTTGGTTCCCGATGCATTGCTTACAGTTAACGTTACTGGATAAACGCCTGGTGTGGTGTACTGAATAGTAGGATTTTGCTGGGTCGATGTCGCTGGATTAGCTCCATTAAAGCTCCAGTTCCACGTCCAACTGGCATCGAGTTCTGCATTAAAACTGAGGTCGGTGAAGCTAACAGCGTTATTTACACAAGTTGAAGTGGTGTTGGAAATGAAATCGGCAATAGGTGCACATGGCGTAAAATTGCCATTTACTCCAGTGGCGGTGAGGTTTGCGGCTGTCCACAGATTATTGCGTTGCCCGGCGCTGGAATTCAAAGCGGCCTGCATGCGGGCCTTTTGTCCGTTGGTAAACATGATGGCGCAATTCGCGTAATCCATGTAATTCTGCACATTATCGAGTGTTCCGCAGGTTACCTGGCTCAGGTTGCAGCTTTGATTAGCCACACCAATGGTGTTTGGCGTGTCGTTAACGCCGTCGTCTGTATTACAGTTACTACTTAAACCCGGATTGTTAGTAGGGCCCCATGTGTGGTTGAGGTTAAACCAATGCCCAATTTCGTGTGTGAGTGTTCTTGCGGCGAAATTGCCTCCATTGGAGCTGCCAATACTGCCAAGCTGACGATGGGTAACAATGATTCCATCGTAAGTAGCACCCGGTGAGTTGCCCGGACGATAGGCATAGCCGCCAACCTGAGTGCCATCCTCCAAAATCACATTATCTACCACCCAAATGTTCAGGTATCTGTTGCGCGGCCATGAAATCAAATCTTTTACATTATCGTTTCCATTGAAGGTAAGTGGAGAAACTGTCCGGGTAATACCATCGGTACAATTGCCATTGGGGTCTTTTCGGGCCAGGCGAAACTCAACCTCAGAATTGGCCACAATACTTGAGAAGCTCGAAACAACCTCCGATTGATCTTCATTCTGCAATTGGAAATCCTCATTGATTATTCGAAGGGCATCTTCTACTTGATCCCGACTGATGTTTTCAGGCCCGTAACTGTGAATGATGTGAAACACAATTGGGATTACCTTATTCACCGAGCGCTGGCTTTCAGGCGTTTCAAAGTCAGTGCTGAATGCTTCCAGGGCTTGTCGCTCCTGAAGCAACTCAGGGTGTTTTTCCAAAACGGCATCGTTTACAGAATGGGTTCCACAGTGGTGGAATGTTTGGGCATCAGCCGCCAAAGCTCCCAAAAATAGGGCAGCAACGAGTAAATTTTTGATCATACTTTGTGATGGTTTGCTCTTCGCGAGGCCGAAGATAAACAAAAAGTATTTGAATTAGTTCACCGTTGGTCGGGAGATTTCCCTGATCAGTAACCTTTTTCCAATGGGAAGCAGGCTTTCTTCGAAGGGTATTTCCACCTGGCTGTGGATGACAAAAGTGGCCGGATTGGGCATTTCCTTCCTTTTTTGGATGAGCTCAACCTTAATGTTCGAAGGCGTATTCACCAACGATTTGGTATAGGTGCTAATCTCCTTCGTATGCATAATACGGTAAGGCACTTCTTCGTCGGTAAAAAGACTTATGGTATATTCAAAAACTCTGATTTCGCTGGGGTTGTGCAACGAAAACATGAGGTAGCCCCACTCTGTATTCACCGGCCTGATGCCAACAGGCTCAAGAGCAAGCATGTGTTCGAGACTCTCATAAACATCACGGCCACGGCGGAGTTGCTCTTCCATCCGCGGAAGCGAAAATGAAATGATGCGTGAGATCTCCTCCATAATCTGATCATTCTTAACCACTTTACGGTACGAAATCTTGAAGTTCTCCAGGTCGATGGCTGAAATCTCTCCGGGAAACGATTGATACAATTGACCGGCATTGTCTCTAAAAACCTTGAGATTACGATAATGATCAATGAGCTCAGAAAGCGCCGGATACAAACATCGTTCGTTAAAACGTCGGTTAACATCGCTCAAATAAGCCAGCAGCACATATTGCTTGTACTCCAAATCAATCTGGTGTTCGGTGAACCAGTTTTTACTCAGTGTTTTCATGGTTTTTACCGCTTGTTGTAGTTTACGAATTCTGTCTTCTCAAGTTGCACCGCAATTTCTCGGTTTTTTGCCCCGTTCGGGGGATGAATGTCAACCGGAGATTGTTAATTGTTGCATGAATGTTAAAGATAAACCACCTCTGATTCAACGTAGGTTTGCACTAAATAACGTTTTTGTATGATGCGTAGTACAGTATGGATTGCACTGGTGCTCGTGGGTTTAAGCGCATGTGTGCCGGGCCGGCAATTTGAGGAAATGAAAGCCGCCCGTGAGAAATGCGATGCCGAATTGGCCGAACTTAAAGCCCGTTATGAGACTTTTACCGCTAAAGAAAAGGAACTGAATGTAAAAATTGATGAACTCAATCGGCAAGTAAAAACATTGGGTAGCGACACGCTCAGTTTGGGAACCTCACTGCGCCGCATCACCAACGCTTACGAGCGTCTGAATAAAACCTACGATCAGCTATTGGAGAAAAACAATTTGCTCATGCAGGGCAAAGAGGAAGACAACCGCCGTTTGATGGGCCAATATCAACTTACCCAGGAAGAACTTCAGAAAAAAGAAGACCGACTCAGAACCCTCGAAGCCGACCTTGAACGTCGGCAGGCAGAGGTGCAGCGACTCGAGCAGGAGATGAAGGCCGCCGAAGAAGCGCTAAAAGTGAAGGAAGACCGGGTGAATGAACTCGAAAAGGTACTCGCCGCCAAAGACTCGGCCATGGGGCAACTTCGCAACAAAGTGTCGGAAGCCCTGCTGGGTTTTCAAGATAACGGACTTTCCGTTTCCATGAAAAATGGTAAGGTTTACGTTTCGCTCGAAGAACGCCTGCTGTTCGAATCAGGAAGTACTGTAGTGGATCCCAAAGGAGTGGATGCACTGAAAAAACTAGCCAAAGTGCTCGAAAAAGAACAAGATGTAACCATCCTTATCGAAGGGCATACCGACAATGTTCCCATCAAAAGTGCGAGTATTAAAGACAATTGGGATTTATCGGTGATGCGCGCGACTTCAATTGTACGCATCATTACTACGAACTCTAAAATTGATCCGCAGCGCCTTACTGCGGCCGGGCGGGGCGAGTTTATGCCGGTCGATAAAGCCAATACGCCAGAAGCCCGCAAGAAAAACCGCCGAACCGAAATCATCCTCACACCCAATTTAGACCAGCTCTTTCAGCTGATTAATACGAATTGAGTCTGGAGTACTGAGTACCTGGTTTTGAGAGGGAGATTGTTGTAGAATTTGGGCGAATCGCTCTGAAAATGAGGGTATAACGTATTTCGTTCAGACAACCCTTTACCTTTGAACTCGCGAAGCGCTGCGCGCAAGCGGGTGCAGCGGATACCCCGGAAAACAGAGCGGGTGTGGGAGTGAGAGCGAAAGGGAAGAGCGTGTGTAGGTGAGCGCAAGCGGAAAGCAGCGCGATGGCGGCTCTGTTTTGAGGAGTATGAGCGAAACACGCGGTGCCCGGCGACACAGCCTCATTTACCCGAAATGCTCAGCGAGGCATGCGCCCAAAATACACTTAAGTATTGGTTTTCGGGTATCTATAATACAGTCATTAGCCCCACGCGTAAGCCTCTTTCTCCTTTTCCCTTTCACCTTTCTACTCAACTTTCCCTAAACCCCAGCTTGTAGCGTTTCAGCAATCGGGTGGCCGGAAACCAGGCGGCCATAGCGCCAATACCAAGCACGGTGAGGCCAATGAGGATGAGATCGGGCCAGCGGAATTGAACCGGATAGGCCTCGAGTTCGCTGATCATGACCAAACCCACACGGTCTTGGAGGTAAATGAGCACAAAACCGGCAATGCAGCCCAACAGCAGGCCGATTACGGAAATAAGCATGCCTTCGAGGAAGAAGATCCGCTGCAAGGTAGGCTGGTCGGCGCCCAAGCTTTCCAAGGTTCGAATGTCGTAGCGCTTGTCGACAATAAGCATTGTCATTGAGCCGATGATGTTAAACACCGCAATGACGAGGATAAAAGTGAGAATGAGATACACCGCCCATTTCTCAGAATTGATGATTTTGTATAACAGCTCGTGCTGCTGGAAACGGTTCTGAATCTTGAATTTCGGCCCCAACACGGCTTGTGCCTGTTCCTGGAAAATCTTGCCATTGAACGAATTCCTGAGTTTTACTTCAAGGGCGCTGAACATGCCCTCGCGACTGAAAAGTCTGGAGGCGAAGCCGTAAGGAACAATAATGTAACGTGTGTCTACTTCAGGCTGAATTTGAAAGATGCCCGAGGGGCGAATCACCGCCGACTGAAAAGCCTCGGTTGGGTTGAGCGTGTAGCCGGCCCCCGGTCGAGGCACATACAAATCGATTCCGGTGAAGGCGTTGCGGAGATTCAGCGAAAGTGAATAAGCCACACCGGCGCCTACCAAAGCCTGTGGAAAGCTGTCGTTGCCCAGCGAAAAACTCCCGTCGGTAATCATACTGTCAATGCCGCTCATGCGAACGAATGCCGGACCAACACCTTTTACCGCGCATATAAAACTGGCATCGCCGTAGGTGGCCAGGGCGTTTTCTTCAATGGCTGGCATCAGCAGGGCCGTTTCCTCGAGGGCTGCGATGCGTTTGATTTGATCATCACTCAATCGGAAAAATTTGTCGTCAGTATGCGTGATTTTGATGTCTGAATCAAAGGCGTCGTATAGGCCAATCACCCAGCTTTCGAGTCCGTTAAACGCCGAAAGCAGCACAATAAGCGCAGCCGAACCTACCATCACACCCAGCACCGAAATGGCTGAGATAATTTGGATAACATGCGTACTTTTGCGCGAAAACAGGTAGCGCCGGGCAATAAAAAACGGAAAGGAGTTCACTTTAGGCATTGCCCAGCAAACGGTCAATTTTTTCGAAGTAATCCAATGAGTCGTCGATGAAAAAATCGAGGTCGGGCACAATTCTCAGTTGCTTTCCAACAATTTCACCCAGCCTGCGGCGGATGTCCTTTTTCATCAACTTAATCTCATCAATCAGCTGTTGTGGCTTTTCTACCTTGAATAAACTCAGGTAAACCCGTGCATAGCTTAAGTCGGGACTTACCCGCACCACGGTTACGGTAATCATCGCACCGCCAAACAGGTTGCGACTTTCGCGCTGAAACAGCCCTGCCAGTTCTTTTTGGATGAGGCGGGCTACTTTTTTCTGTCGGGTCGATTCGGTGTATTCCATGATTTCCGTATTCTGAGTGGCAAAAGTACCACAATTTTCAGCGGCTTCGGAAACGTTCCTTAAACCAGCGCTGCAGCTGCCAGCTGATGCGGCGAAACCAGCCTCCTTTTTTTTGGTCGATCGACGAGTCGAACAAGCCGTTGTGAGAGCCCTGTTCGGCCAAAGTGGGGAACGACCAGTACACCTTTACCGGTTCGGGAAACAGGGTGTTCATCCACCAGTCAACCGGCAGGTGAATGCCCTCCGTTTCGGCCTGATGCACAAAGTGTTCGGCGGCTTTCCGACTGATAAGATAGGCTCCGGCGCAGCGGGTTTCGGTATGTTCGTAAATCCGTATTCCGGCCACTCGCTGCTGCTTGGGTACGAATTTTAGCCCGGAATTTTCCAGCGACAGTACCATGGCCTTGTTGAGCAACAACTCACGTTCTTTAGCTTCATCTATCAAGCCGATAAGAGCAGCCCGAAAGTTGTGCACCGCCACAATGTCGTCTTCCAGCACCAGTGCGCAGGGGGCATCGGTTTCGAGTAAGGCTTGCCAGGCCAGCAGGTGTTTGGCAGCGCATGAACTTGCGGCACTTACCCCTTGCATTTCGCCCTTGAACCAATGTTTTAGAAATGCCTCATCCAGCTCAGGCTTATCGCGGTCGAGAATCCACCGGGCTTGCAAACCATGCCGGGCTAAGAAGGCTTTCATGTGCAGTTCGCGGGCTTCATAGCCTCGTTTCACGTGCAGTACAAACAACGGAATGCTGAAACCCGCCAGTTCATTCATGGCGCGAAAGGTAAAGGATTTTCGGGCGGTATTATTTGTAATTTTCGCCACCCATGCGCCATCTCCGCCGATTGCTCCGCTATGTGCAGCCGCTGTATCATTATTTGCCGGAATACCTGGTATATACCGTACTGGCCATCGTGTTCGGTATTCTGAATTTCACCATGCTCATTCCGCTGTTGAACCTTCTGTTTAACACGACCGATATTGCCGCAGCCACCAAACTGCCCGAGTATTCGTTCAGCATTTCGTACTTCAGCGCCTGGTTTAACCATCACATCGGCACTCTGGCATTGGAGCAGGGTAAGCTTCAGGCGCTTGCACAGGTATGTATGGTCATTGCCGGAGCCACGCTGTTCTCTAACATTTTCCGCTACCTCGCCACCCGTGTTATGGTGCGCCTTAAGCTCAACCTGCTTAAACGTTTACGCGAGCATTTGTATGAGAGTATCAGTAAACAGACCCTTGGCTGGTTTCACCGCAACCGCAAAGGCGATTTACTGTCGACCATGACCAACGATGTGCAGGAGATTGAGTTTTCCGTTATCTCTTCCTTCCAGGTGCTGCTCCGCGATCCATTTGTAATCATCGCCTATTTCATCACCCTGTTTTACCTTTCGCCCGACCTTACCGTTTTTACCATTCTGTTCTTTCCTGTTTCAGGCTTGCTAATCTCAACACTGGCGCGGAAACTCAAGAAGAAAGGCTATTTCAGTCAGGAACTCCTGGGCCGCATTCTCCAGCACACCGACGAAACCCTGTCGGGCATCCGGATTATTCAGTCATTTGGCGCCGCAGGTCGCTTCAGGGCTCGCTTTTCGAGCATCAATACCGATTTCACCACCAACAGCAAGGCCCTATTCAATCAACGTGAGCTGGCTTCGCCATTGTCTGATTTGCTGGGCGTAGTTGTGGTTGTGGTCGTGGTGATGTATGGCGGTAAACTGGTGCTCGATGGATCGCTTTCCGGCTCTACGTTTATCACCTATCTGGCCTTGTATTCCCAGATTTTACAACCGGCGAAAAACATCAGTGCTGCCGTATCGAACATGCAAAAAGGCCTTGTGTCTTCGGAGCGGGTATTCAGTATTCTCGATGCTCCTGTTGAAGTGAAGGATGCCCCTGATGCTACTGAGGCTCCGGCATTTTCAGGGCGGATCGATTTTCAGCACGTGGGCTTTGCTTATCAGGCCGGGGCTCCGGTGCTGAAAGAGATTACCCTAAGCCTGGAAAAAGGTCGGAAGCTGGCTTTGGTAGGGCGTAGCGGCTCGGGAAAATCAACGCTGGCCGACTTACTGCTGCGGTTTTACAATCCTACCGAAGGACAAATTTTGTGGGACGGTGTTTCTATCGACCGTCTCAGCATTTCGGGCCTTCGCCGGCAAATCGGCTTGGTCAATCAGGATCCTGTTATTTTCAACGATAGTGTGGAGCACAACATTACCATGGGCGAAGCGCAGCCTGATCGTGCGCGGCTTGTTGAAGCGGCTCGTAATGCGCATGCTCTGGAGTTTATCGAGGCTATGCCTGAGGGCTTTTCCACCATTTTGGGCGATCGCGGTTCGCGCCTCAGTGGAGGTCAGCGGCAGCGCATTGCCATTGCTCGGGCGCTGTATTACAACCCGCCGATTCTGATTCTCGATGAGGCCACCTCAGCGCTCGACAGCGAAAGCGAGCGAGCTGTTCAGGATGCGCTCGACCGACTCATGGAAAACCGCACCACGCTCATTATTGCCCATCGCCTGTCGACCGTGCGCAACGCCGATTGGATTGTGGTGCTTCAGCAAGGCGAAATTGTGGAGCAAGGCACACACAGCGATTTGCTGGCCCTCAATGGGCACTACCAAAAGCTGTACGAATTACAGGAGTTGTAGCATTTTATCTTCCTGAAAATCAGCCTTCGTTTATATTTTTCAGTCCCGTTTTCATTTTATGCTTGCGTTAAACGGGGAATTGTTCTAACATTGCGCCCTCAAAATTCCTCGATAGCTCAGTCGGTTAGAGCATCTGACTGTTAATCAGAGGGTCGCTGGTTCGAGCCCAGCTCGAGGAGCTTAAAAGACTGTCGTTTGGCAGTCTTTTTTGTTTTCGGCCCTTCCCTAAACAGCCTAATTCAGAGTCGTTTTTCCCGTTAAACCAAGCCACGGTTCAGCTGTGGGAATTCACGGTTTTGCATTTTTTGGGCGCCAATTTCGCGCTTTCCGCGCTACACGGTAGCTTGCTCCAATCGCGGGCGCTTCACGGTGAAAGGGGAATTAAGTCTTGAGTACTGAGTCTCTAGTAGGCTATTATTGAGGCTGAATCTATTGGATTTGAGTCGAATGAGTTTTTATCATAGAACTTAATGTTAACGCCGATAGATTCAGTGCCCCGAAATCTTCGTAATCGCCTATGATTTCCTTTTAAACTCAGCTATCAAGGACATCTGATTTCGCAGAGGTGCATTTGAACCCTGGGTTTGTTTCTGTTAGATGATACTTGGTTAGAGTGTTGTTTATTCGCAACAAAATGTCTTTATTTGTTGATAATATACAACAAATTGGTATGGTCAGTAAAAAGCAAATCTTGTTTCCCAAATACCAAAAGATCAGTTGAGCGGAATTTGAAATTCCGCTTTGAACATCAGCGAATTTGTAATTCGCTCATACATATTTTTTTCGCTTTCATTTTCAAGCGAACGCAAAAAGGGCGGTACCCCGACATTTTATTAGCATTCCAACTCCCCCTTAAATTGATGCTGAGGCTTAGGTTTTTTTGGGCACGATACCTCTGTACAAAGATTTCAGGGCTACGCCCCTCGGGTTTGCCGGGCATTTTGGCTGAATCGATTTGTGTTGAGTATGTCCAATACCCTGCACTCAGTTTAGCACGTTTTTTTTAATCGTTTCGGCAATTGGAATATGCATCATCCACTTTCCGCACGGGCTAAATGCCAGCCGAGGGGCCGCGCCCGGGATTGGAGCAAGCTACCGTGTAGCGCGGAAAGCCCGTTAAGGTGCCCCAAAACACATTGCATCGCTTGCCGCCTCACCTTGCCGAAACAGACCACCGCAATTGGTGGGTTTGCCCTTGTTGGTCATGCCGAAAAGACTAAATTTGCGGCAAAATTCAGTTTATGGCGCAGTTCGAGCTGGTAATGCCCAAGATGGGTGAAAGTGTGGCCGAGGCTACAATTATTAAGTGGCTGAAAAAACCGGGTGACTCCATTGAATTGGATGAGCCGGTGCTGGAGATTGCCACCGATAAGGTAGATTCTGAAATACCATCGCCGGTTGCCGGAGTGCTCGAGAAAATTCTTTTTGAAGAGGGCCAAACCATTCAGGTTAACGGGGTTATCGCGATTATCCAAACCGGAGCTGCTGCTCCCGCCGCTGCCTCTGCTGCCAAAACCGAACCTGCTGCCGCTGCGTCAGCACCTGCTGCAAGTGCATCAGCCACATCAGAAGTTGAAACACCTGCCGCACGCTCCGAAAGTGGAAGGTTCTACTCGCCTTTGGTACGTAATATTGCCCGCGAGGAGAATATCAGCATGGCCGAACTGGAGAATATTCCAGGCACCGGAAAAGACGGGCGCCTGACAAAAAACGATTTGCTCGATTACTTGCCTAAACGAGGCAGTTCGGCTCCTTCACAGGCTCCGGTTGCCGCGCCTCAACAATCGGCCCCGGCTGCACGCCCTGCCGTGAGTGCTCCGGCTGTGAGTGTGAGCGGTGGCGACGAGATTATTGAGATGGACCGCATGCGCAAGCTCATTGCCGACCATATGGTGATGTCGAAGGCTGTTAGTCCGCACGTTACCTCATTCGTTGAAGCCGATGTAACAAACATGGTGCTTTGGCGCGAAAAGGTAAAGAAGGAATTCGAGAAGCGCGAAGGGGAGAAAATCACCTTTACGCCCATTATTTTAGAAGCAGTGGCCCGCGCCATTAAAGATTTTCCGATGATTAATGTGTCGGTAAACGGTACACAAATCATCAAGCGTAAAAACATCAATCTGGGTATGGCCACGGCTTTGCCCAGCGGGAATTTGATTGTGCCGGTAATCAAAAATGCCGACATGCTCAGCCTCGTTGGCTTAACCAAATCGGTGAATGATTTGGCTGCCCGTGCAAGGGCCAATAAACTAAGTCCCGACGAAATTTCGGGCGGCACCTTTACCGTTACCAACGTGGGCGGTTTTGGCAACGTGATGGGAACACCTATCATCAATCAGCCTCAGGTGGCCATTATGGCAGTGGGTGTAATCAAGAAGAAGCCGGCAGTGTTGGAAACGCCGCAGGGCGATGTGATTGCGATCCGTCACATGATGTTCCTCTCCCTTTCGTACGACCACCGTGTGGTGGATGGCTCGCTGGGTGGAAGCTTCCTGCGTCGCGTGGCCGATTACCTCGAGGGATTTGACGCTAACCGCTCGTACTGATGAAGCTGAATCTTCAAAAGCCGATTGTGTTTTTCGACATTGAGTCGACAGGCACCAACGTAGCAGCCGACCGCATCGTTGAAATTTGTGTGCTGAAGGTAAACCCTGATGGCACAGAGGAAGTGCGTACCCGCCGCATTAACCCAACCATTCCCATTCCGCCTGAAGTGACCAAAGTGCACGGCATTTCTGATGAGGATGTAAAAGATGAACCTACCTTTAAGGCAGTAGCCAAAGGCCTGCTCGATTTCATTGGCAATGCAGATTTGGCCGGCTACAACTCCAACAAGTTTGATGTGCCCATGCTCATCGAAGAGTTTTACCGGGCTGGCATTGAGTTCCCAATGGAAGACCGCGCCTTGATTGATGTGCAGAATATCTTCCACCAAATGGAGCAGCGGACACTTTCGGCGGCTGTGAAGTTTTATTGCAATCGTGAGCACATCGGAGCTCATGGTGCCGAAGCGGATGTTATTGCCACTTACGATGTGTTAAAGGCGCAGTTGGCCAAGTACGACGGCGTGGCATTTACCGATAAGGAAGGCAATGTGAGCTATCCGGTGGTGAACGACATGAAGCTCCTTTCGCAGTTTACCACCAACAAAGACTGGGTAGATTTTGCCGGACGGATGGTGTACGACAAGGATGGGAAAGAGGTATTCAACTTTGGGAAGCACAAAGGGCGCAGGGTAGAAGAGGTGTTCTCGAGAGAGCCAAGCTATTACGATTGGATGATGAATGGCGATTTTTCACTGTCGACCAAAAGGGCTTTGGAACGGATTAAGATGCGCGGACTGCTCAACAAATTCAGGCCATGAAGCTCATTTGCATTGGACGCAATTATTCCGAACATGCCAAAGAGCTGAACAATCCGGTTCCTGAGGAGCCTGTGTTTTTTATGAAGCCCGACACGGCGGTACTTCGCGACAACGCACCGTTTTATCACCCCGATTTTTCGAATGATATTCACCACGAGG